>JAUIIJ010000058.1 GCA_030431825.1 Alphaproteobacteria bacterium | reverse complement strand
TCGGCTGGGAAGGCACCCTCGGGCTTGCGCTGGACGGTGGCGTGCAACTCGTCGAAGAAACTCATGTCGTTGGCGTGGATCGAATTCATCCGCCGTCCCGACAGGTTGACGAATTTCTGCACGCCTGGATTACCGGCTTCGGCCAGCGGATACTGGCGGAACCCGTCCTTGATCGCTTGCGCCGCAGCGGTCGTATCGCCATCGGTCACGGTACCGCGAAAGAAGAACTCGTGGAAATTCGTCCGGGTCTCGACCACATGAAAACCCTCAGGCACCTCGCCCGCATGACCCGGCGGTAAGAACAGATAGGCGCCACCCTCGCCCGCGTCCGGCCCCGCCTTGCCCAGATCGACCACGTAACGGAAATAGGCATCGTTCACCATGCCCAGCACACCCGGCGGCAGCTCCATCACCACCGGCCCGCCAGTCAGGTCGATAGACCCCCATGCATACAACGAGGTGGTGTTCGGCGTCAGGAACAGCGACCGTGCATCGAGCAGGTTCTCGAAGATGCCGAGATCACCCGGCGCCACGCCCTCGGCCCGCAGCCCTTCGATGATGGCATAGACCGAGGCGGCGGGGATCCCGGTGTGAAAGGTCTCCACTCCGCGGTGGAAATCGAGATAGTCGTAGAGACGCCCGGCGGTTTCGGGCAGCGGCATGCCGTCGAAGAACTCCAGCGTCCCCAACGTCCTGGTCTCCACCCTGTCCGGCGTCAAAAGGCCGGGCGGGATATCGGCGGCGAACCCCGGCGCCTCCTCGGCGGCGGCTGCCAGCGCGGCAAGGGATGAAATCAGGGTCGCGGCGAACAGCCGGTCCAGACGTCGCATGGGCAATCCTCGAACTGGTGTCTTTCACCGGATAGCCGCGAGCAGATGACGCGTGCCACTCATTTTGCGACACTGGGGGCGGAGCGATTCGAAATGACGAAACCCACCATCACCGCCAGAACTCTGGGCGCCATGCCCGCCTTGGTCGAGCAGGAGCGAGGCGAAGACGTTCTCCACCGGGTGTTCAGCGACGCCGGCCTCCCGCTGCACCTTATTGATGACAGGGATTACTATATTCCTCAGGCGGCACTGAAATCCTTCGTTGCCGGGGCCAGTCATGCGCTTGGCAGCCAGGATATCGGCCTCTTGGCAGCGCCACATCTTTCGGTACGCGACTACGGTACCTGGGGCGACTATGTGCTTGGCGGTCCAACACTGAAGGACGGGATGGATCGCGCGCTGAAGTCTGTGCATTTGCACGCCAGCGGGGACTGGCTCGCCGCGGTGCCGCGCAAATCGGATATGCTCTTCGCCTATCGTTTCGCAGAAGCAGGCGGTCCTGGCTATGAAGACATCGCCTTTGTCGCGGCTGCGGTGATGCTCAGCCTCCCTCGGTACTATCTGGGTCAGCACTGGGTCCCCGACTGGTTGGCGCTCGACATCGGACCCAGGCGCGACCGATGGCGTATCGAGCAGACATTCGGCTGCGATGTACACCTCGGTCGGGGCTGCGTGGCCTTTCCGATCCCGCAAGATCTGTTTTCCAAGGCGCGTCTGCATGTTTCGCCAGACGTGACGACCACAATCGGCGACGTCCTGAGGGAGCGTGTCCGGCAACCGCCGCGAACCTTGGCCGATGTTGTACGCGAACAGATCCGCATGCGCCTTGGCGATGGACAACCGGGCCTAGAAGAGGTCGCGCGCGCGCTGAATATCGGACCGAGGAGCCTGCAACGCCACCTCGCCAAACAGGGTATTTCTTTCAGAGACCTTGCGACCAGCGTGAAAATTGACCGCGCGCGCGAATTGCTGGCGCTGCCAGAGATGACCGTAACTCGCGTCGCCAACGAGCTGTCATTTTCGACACCCGCCAACTTCGCCCGCGCCTTCGCCGCGCAATCCGGTACGTCGCCGTCGGAGTATCGGGCGCGCAAGAGCCTCGTGTCCAGCGGTAACGACGAAGAGATCGCCTCAACCTCAAACGCTTCGTACGTCTCAGCTGTTTGAAGAGCCGCGGCGAGTTCATCGGCGCAAAGCCGCGCAAAACTGCTCTTGCCCCGCGCTTCTAGAGACCGAGTGTGCGGTCCGGAACGAGCGTGCCTCGATCATCCAAAGCAGCACGCAGCGGCCGGTGCGTTTCGAGATCACGGAGGGCACAAGCAAGCCGTTCCCGCGAAGGATGGAGGAACCGCTGATAGTCGGCTCGGAATATTTTTGGCCTGACCGGTTTCACGAACGTTTGCACATATCGACGCAGCAATACGCCCGCCTCGCTTGGAATCCGATCGCCGACAAGGCGTGATCGCTCATCTGGTAGAAGCCTTCGTCCATCCGAATCTTAAATAAGATTCATGCACAAACTTCATGTCGGAACCAGTATCTATCAAAAGTTTTTGAATGTACCTCTTCGGTATTCGGTTCGATCTACCAGTCGTGGCAGAGCCAAATCGTCGGGGTGTGCCGGGAGAACAAAGGGTACGCCTGGGCGCGCAACTAAGGTGAAAGGGCCGTTCCATTCACCACCAGGGAGGAACACATGAAGATCACAATTCTTGCTGCTTTCGTAGCGTCAGCCACATTCTCGGCCTCGGCCGTTTTGCCGGATGAAATTCGCGCGACCTCGTCGTTTGGTCCAAAGCACGTTCTGGCCACCGACGGATATCCGGCGCTGTTTGCCAAGCTGTTCGAGCTGACCGATGGCCGCTGGACCGGCAACGACACACCTTCTGGCCTTTTGGCGCCGAACGAGATGAACGCAGGTCTTCGCGACGGTGTTTCCGAGATGGGCCCGATCATCCTGCCTTACTTCGCTGCGGACTATCCGGAGAGCGGGCTAGTTGGCGAATTGTCGATCCTGGGCACCGACAACCGGGCAATTTCGTCTGCGGTGACCGAGTACCTTGCGACATGCGATGAATGCATCGCGGAATTCGCGGCCAACGGGCAGGTGTTCCTTGGCTCGGACGCAACAACCAACTACCAGTTCCTGTCGACCAAACCGATCCGCACTGTCGATGACATGGCAGGCGTCCGCATTCGGACGGCCGGCTCGGTGTTCACGCGTCTGGTCGAGTTTCTGGGCGGTGAGCCGGTTCAGATGCCCTCATCGGAGCTTTTCGAAGGGTTGAGCTCAGGTGTGATCGATGCGACCTATTCCTCGGCCGCCGACCTGCAAAACGCACAGCTTTACGATGTGGTGAAGAGTGTCACGCTGATTGACCAGGGTGTGTTCAACGCAGCGGCGATGACCAACGTATCGCTGCTTCTGTGGGATCGGATGAGCCCCGAGGACCGCCAGGCGCTGGCCCATGCATCGCAATACGCCCAGGCGATCGGCGTGCAATCCTGGATCTCCAAGACCGAGGGCGCAACCGCCACAGGCAAAGAGCGCGGTATCGAGTTCATCACGCCTGACCAGGCGTTGCAGGACAAGGCGGCCGAGTTCCGCGCCATGCACCTTGCGAGCGTTGCCGGGACCCTGACCGAGCGCGGCGTCACCGATGCCGAAGCCAAGATCGCCCGTTATCAAGAGCTTCTGACCAAGTGGGAAGGGCTCGTGGTCGATGTGTCGACGCCGGAAGAACTGGCGGAGCTACGCTTCAAGGAAATCTGGTCCAAGATCGACTACGCGAACTACGGCCTGTAATCGATGAACACGTTGAACCGGATCACCGGCGCGACGACCAAGATAATCGGCGGTGCCGTCCTGGTGCTGATGGCACTGCAGATCGTGGTCGACGTGTTCATGCGTAATGTGGTGGGGGCCGGGTTTCCGGCCACCGCCGACCTTGTTTCCAAATACTACATGGTCCTGGTGAGCTTTCTGCCCGTCGCCTATGCCGAATTGCAAAGGCGTCATGTGGAAGCGTCGGTGTTCACCGACATGATGCACAAGGCCGCCCGTCGCTGGATCTATCTCCTGGGGTTCGCCCTGTCCTTTGTGGTCTATGCCCTGCTCGCCTGGGGCACGTTCAGTGAAGCGCTCAAGCAGACCGAGCGCGGAGCGTATGTCGAAGCCGGGATGATCGATTTTCCGACATGGCCCGGATACTGGATTCTGCCGGTGAGCTTCTCGCTGATGACCTTGGTGCTGGCATTGCGGCTCGTGCAGGTCCTGCGGAACGTGTTTGCCGATGTTCCGGCAGATCAGGCGTTGATCGCCGAACCTCCCAATCAGGCGGAATGAACATGGACCCAATGACCATCGGAACCATTGCCGTTGTGGCTGTCCTCGCCCTGATCATGCTGCGGGTGCCGATTGCCGTCGCGCTGATCTTCGTATCGTTCGTTGGCATCTGGGCGATTATCGGGGAACGCCCGGCCATGTCGATGCTTTCGTCGGTTCCCTACAAGTTCGCCGCGAGTTGGACACTGTCATCTGTGCCGATGTTCCTCTTCATGGGCTATGTGGCCTATCACTCGGGGCTGACGCGGGGAATGTTCGACGGCGCGCGGGCCTGGCTGGGCTGGCTGCCCGGCGGACTGGCGATTGCTTCGCTGGCGGGCGCAGGCGGGTTTGCTGCCGTCACAGGGTCGTCTATCGCCTGCTCGGCCGCGATCGGACGTATTGCGGTGCCCGAGATGCACCGACAAGGCTATGACATCCGCATTGCCACGGGCTCTGTCGCGGCGGGCGGAACCATTGGTGCATTGATCCCGCCTTCGATCCTTTTGATCCTATTTGGCATCCAGGCAGAGGTGTCGATCACCAAGCTGTTTGTCGGCGGGTTGATCGTGGGTTTGATTTCGCTGGCGCTCTACGTTGTCGCCGTGCTGGTCACCTATTTTGCCGCGCCGGATCGCTTGCCGCGTGCGCAGGTCGGGAGCTGGGAAGAACGTTGGGCCGGCGTTCGGGAAGTCTGGCCGGTTCTCGTGATGATTCTCGTGGTGTTTGGCGGGTTGTTTTCGGGTCTCTTTACCGCGACCGAAGCGGGCGCGGTCGGGGCGCTGATCGCGGTGGTGGTCGGCCTGGCGCGCAAATCGCTGAACTGGGACGCGTTTAAGGAAAGCGCCGTGGATACGCTGCTGTCCTCCGGTTCGCTTTTCATGATCGCCGTCGGTGCCAACCTGTTCACGCGACTGGTGTCGCTCTCGGGCCTGTCGCGCTGGATCGGCAATGGAATCGAGGCGCTGGATCTGGGTGTGCTCGGAATACTGATCCTGATCACGCTGATTTATCTCGCCCTGGGCATGTTTCTGGAACCGATCGGAGCGATGCTGCTGACGCTGCCTCTGTTCCTGCCGCTGATCGAAGCGCAGGGGATCGATGTGATCTGGTTTGGCATCCTGCTGGCCAAGCTGCTTGAGATCGGCATGATCACCCCGCCGGTGGGGCTGAACGTGTTTGTCATCCATTCGGTCGCCAAGGATTTCGTCCGGCTGGAGCAGATTTTCGCAGGCGTCCTGCCGTTCCTGGCCGCCGATCTGGTGCTGGTGGTCGCAATGCTGGCGAGCCATGCGCTGTTCTGAGATGTCAGTTCTCCGGTTGCGTCTCGGAAACGGTTGCCTTGATCAGCGAGCGCAACCATCGGTTGGCCGGATCGGCATCGGTGTTGTTGTGCCAATACAAAAACGTGTCGATCCCGTCCGTATCAAATGGCGTGTTCAGAATCTGATGATCGAACCAGGTATTGGCCCGTGTGGCGAAGGTTCTGGACATGGTCAAAAGCAGATTGGACGAGACCACGATGCGCATCGCCGTGTTGATCTGCTGGCAGCGCGCGCGAATGCTGCGCGTGTGCCCGTTGCGCGCCAGGACCTGGTCTTCTGGCCCGAGCCCGTCCGGGCGCGACGTCACCAGAACATGTTCCGCCGACAAATAGGTATCGAGAGACAGGTTGCCGTCAATGATCGGGTGGCCGCGTCGCGCGACCACGACCGAAGGCGCCCGGCCCAGGTGTTCGTGTCGCACCTCGGTCGAGGTGGGCATGAACACATCGATCACGGCATTCAATTCGCCCGAAGCGAGCGTGGGCTCCAGACGCCTGCGATCGAACGGGCAGGCCGATACCGAAACCCTCGGCGCGGATTCGTTGACCAGGAGGACCAGCGGCAAGAGATATGTGCTCTCCATCAGCGATCGCATACCGATGTTGAACTTCATGGCCGCGTTCGCGGGATCAAATCCGTCCAGTTCGACCAGGGTTCGTTCGAATATCTTCAGCGCATCGCGCACAGGCGCGATGATCTTTTGCGCCATCGGCGTCGGGGCGAGCTTTTGGCCCTGGCGGATGAAAAGCGGATCGCCCAGCCGTTCTCGAAGCCGGGACAGGGCGTGGCTGATGGTCGGTTGCGACAGGTTCAGGGTTTCCGCCGCCCGCGTCACACCGCCCTGCGAATAGACTGCTTCGAACACGATGAAGAGATTCAGGTCGGTACGGTTAATATGCATCATATCTATGTTTCCTTGCCTGGATTATTCATTAACAAAATATCCTGCGATGTGGCAAGACGATTGCAGAAACAAGCGGATTGACCATGCCCAAGCCAAACGAATTCGACGTGAATGTACTGTCAGATCACCTGGGTGGCGTGCTGCCCGGAACTGGCCCTGTGCGGTTGGAAAAGATCCCGGGGGGCATGTCGAACCCGACCTATTTCATGGAGTTCGGTGGCGAGGAATACGTGCTGCGCAAACAGCCGCCCGGACCGTTGCTGCCCTCTGCACACGCCATCGACCGCGAGTTTCGCGTGATCAACGGGCTGGCCAACACCCCGGTTCCGGTTCCCGCGGCACCATATTTTTGCAACGATCCGGAGATCATCGGAACGCCATTCTATATCATGGAGCGGCTCCATGGCCGCGTCTTTCACGACAATGGCCTGCCGGAATTGACCGCTTCGGAGCGTGGTGCGCTGTTCGAAGAAATGGCCGCAACACTGGCGGCATTGCACGAGATTGACGTCGACAGCGTGGGGCTGTCGGATTTCGGGCGCCATGGCGGTTTCTTCGAGCGGCAGATCGCGCGCTGGAGCAAGCAGTACGAGGCGAGCAAGACACGTGAAGTGCAGGAAATTCCGCGCCTTGCGGACTGGCTGGCCGCGAATGTCCCGGACGGTGACGAAACGTCGCTTGTTCACGGTGATTTCCGGCTGGGAAACCTGATTGTTCATCCCGAAAAACCGCGGGTGATCGGGGTTCTGGACTGGGAATTGTCGACGCTGGGGCATCCGCTCTCGGATCTTGGATACAACCTGATGCCCTGGACGATGTTGCAAAGCGAGTTCCATGGGCTGGCCGGGCGCGATCTCGCCGCGTCCGGCATACCCGATTTGCGCACCCACGCGGCCCGGTACTTCGCGATGCGGGGCCTGCCGGATGCATATGACCCCTTCTACACCGCTTTCGCCTTTTTCCGGTTGGCGGTGATCTTCGAGGGCATCGTGTCCCGCGCGGCGCAGGGCAATCAGGTTTCTGGTTCGGCCGAAGACGTCGAACACCTTGGCCGGGTCTGGGCCCGGCACGGACTTTCATTGGCAGGAGTATAAAATGGATTTCGCCTATTCGGAAAAGAGCCTGGCGTTGCAGGCCAAGTTAAGGGCGTTCATGGATGATCATGTCATTCCCCGCCATGCGCAATTTGTAGAAGAAGCCGGGAATGGGACGCATGTGATCAGTTTCATGAACGATCTCAAGGCGCTGGCTCGGGCTGAGGGGTTGTGGAACATGTTCCTGCCGGCCCTCGAAGAGGTTGAGCCGGGCACCCGGCTGTCAAATCTCGACTACGCCCCGTTGGCCGAGATCATGGGTACGCTTCCCTGGGCATCGGAGGTGTTCAACTGCTCGGCGCCCGATACCGGCAATATGGAAATCCTTCATATGTTCGGCACAGAGGTGCAGAAAGAACAGTGGCTCAAGCCATTGTTGAACGGCCAGATCCGTTCGGCCTTTTCCATGACCGAGCCGGACACGGCCTCGGCCGACGCGACGAACATCGAAACGGTGATCCGGCGCGACGGCGACGACTATGTGATCAACGGGCGCAAGTGGTTCTCCACCGGTGCCGCATCGCCAAACTGCAAGTTCGCCATCGTGATGGGAAAGACCGCCCCCGATAACCCCAACCGGCACGAGCAGCAGAGCATGGTCATCGTGCCGCTGGACACGCCCGGCGTGATGATCACCCGGAACATTCCGGTGATCAATCACGAAAGCTATGAAAGCCATTGCGAGATCGTCTACAGGAACGTCCGTGTTCCGGTTACGAACCTTCTGGGTGAAGAGAACGCAGGCTTTGCCATCGCCCAGGCGCGGTTGGGGCCGGGCCGTATCCATCACTGCATGCGTTCGATTGGCCAGGCCGAACTGGCGTTCAAGCTGATGGTGGAACGCACGTTGGAGCGCAAGACGTTCGGGAAGTTCCTGCACGAGCACGGCATGGTTCAGGAAAAGATCGCCCGCAGCCGCATCGAGATTGAGCAAGCGCGCCTGCTGGTGCTTAAGGCTGCGTGGTTGATCGACAAATACGGGACCAGGGCCGCGCGCAACGAGGTGGGGCTGATCAAGGTCGCCATCCCCGAAATGCAGTGCAACGTGATCGACCGGGCAATCCAGGTTTTTGGCGGCATGGGTGTCACGCCCGACCTGCCCTTGATGGACATCTGGACCATGGCGCGTTGCTTGCGGATCGCGGACGGTCCGGACGAGGTCCATATGCAAACCATCGCCCGTACGGCCGTCAAGGAAGCGAAAAACGGACCCCGTGACAGCTATAGGTTCATGACCCCGCCGGACCGCGACAAAGAGCGTGATCTGCGCGAAACCCGCCCGGTGGCCGCCGAATGACGATCGAGGCCCGCATAATGAAACTGGCGCCGCTGACGGACGCCAAAGCCTATCTGGCGGAAGCGGTGCGACTGGCCGGGGAGGTGCCCAAGGGCGCCGCCGACCCGGCCACGATCCAGATGGTTGGTGTTCTGGGGGCCGGCGCAATGGGGCGCGGCATCGCAATGGCGTTTGCCCAAACTGGCCGGGCGGTCGCATTGGTCGATCCGTCGCAGGATGCCCTGGGTTCTGCCCGGTCCCATTTGACCGGTCTTGCCGACCGACAATTGGCCAAGGGCCGATTGACGCAGGCGCAACGGGATGCGCGTCTTGCGAGGATCTCGTTCTCGACCCGGATCGACGCCTTTGCCGGGGCCGACATGGTGGTCGAAGCCGTGCCGGAGATCATGGGCCTGAAACAGCAAGTCATGGGGCAGATCGAGGCCGTGGTTGGTAAACAGGCGCTGATCGCCACCAATACATCAACGCTGGACATTGACGGGATCGGCGCGGGTTTGAGCGATGCAAGCCGATTTATCGGCACCCATTTCTTCATTCCGGCGCAGGTCAACCCGTTGCTCGAAGTCATCCCGGCGGAAGCCACATCAGGAGAAACCCTGGCAACCTGCATGGCTCTGGCGCTGGATTTGCGCAAACAGGCGGTGATCGCAGCCAATGGCGACGGGTTCATCGGCAATCGCCTGTTTGACCGTTTTCACCAAGAGGCCATGTACCTGCTCGAAGAAGGCGCCCTGCCCGCGGAGGTAGATGGAGCGCTGGAACACTGGGGCATGGCGGTCGGGCCGTTCCGGGCGCTGGATCTGGTCGGCAATGACATTCCCTGGGGTGTGCGCAAGCTACGTGCGGAGCGTGCCGATCCGCCCTGCCAGCCGCGTGTGGGCGATGCGCTCTGCGAGGCCGGGTTGTTCGGCCAGAAAACCGGGCGCGGCTGGTATCTGTATGACGGCGAAACCCCAAGAGGGCGCGCCTACGAGGATGTGAATGCGCTGATCCACAGGAGTTCCGGTGAGTTGGGGATCACCCGGCGCTGGATCCCGGAGAGCGAGATCGTCGGGCGCTGTCTGACCGCCCTGATCATCGAGGGTCACGCGATGTTGGCGGAGGGCCGCGCCGCGCGGGCTTCGGACATCGATATGACCTATGTGACCGGCTACGGGTTTCCGGCAGCATTTGGTGGACCGATGCGGTTG
>JAUIIJ010000031.1 GCA_030431825.1 Alphaproteobacteria bacterium | reverse complement strand
GCGAACACCATACGGGCCCGCGGCATGGCCAAGGCCGCAACAGAGGCCGGATACATGTCAGCACCCGGTGACGCGTCAGAAACAGCTTCAAAATTACTTCTTGCGCAAGGGGCGCTTATACATGTTGTCTTTTTCCATGGCTCCAATCCTTCCTTGATTTGGAGCCTCCGGAAATACCGGAGCGGTTCAGAACCCTTCACCGGGAGAGTTCTGCAACAGCGCCATTCATCGCGCCGATGCAGATTGGAGCAAAGTCAGTGCATTGGCGTTGGCGGATGCGCCGTTTCCTGAAGCTGCGATTTGAGACCTGGCAAGGAATAATTGTGTCACTCGTTCAACATTCGCTGGGATGGAGAATTGCGTGATCGTATCGTCTCCGGTTACCGAACGGGTCTTTTCGCGCAGGATTTCGTGTTGTTGGTCTATGTCGATCTGGCCGAAAGACGCAGGCAGCCCCAAGGCGGTTTCGAACATCGTCCTGAGCGGCGGTAATCCCATGAGGGTGAACCACTTGGCTTCGTCGCTCATGTTTTCAGCTGCGAGACTTGTCAGTTCGCGCTGCGCGAACAGTGCTATTCGCATCGTGTCGTTCTGTTCTCCGACCGATACCTCGAAAGACTGAATCTTGTAGTCGTCAGCGATTGTCGACATTTTCCGTGAATCGGATGTTGTATTCAGTTCTGCCGGCCCGAACCCGAATGCGGCACTGAACCGTTTGTAGCGATCATCGGTCAATCTGTTCGCTAGGGCATCATCACTGACCGTGCCGTCTTCAAGTATTTTCCGGATGAAATATGTGTTGTTCAGATCGTCGTGAAGCCCGAAGGCGCCGAGAGCGACGGAGAGAAGGCGTCGATCGCTGACTAGAGCCTCGGCGCTTTCGATCTCGCCGATGTTCTTCTGGAAGTAGTCGACATCCCGTGAAATCTGGGCGCTCTTCGAAAAGGTTTCGAACTGAGGTTCGTAGGTGCGTTGAAGAAAGTTCCAGCCCGCGATTCCCGAACCGACTATGACGGGCTGGAAGGTCATGATGGACGTGCCGCCATAAGCCGGTCCTCGCGCGGCATGAGGCTGCGCAGCGCTTTGAGGCACCGGTAGTGGTGTTGTGCTATGAGGGCATCTGTGGCCTCGGTCAGGGAGGCGCGGCTGTCTGCATCTGTAAAAACCTGGCTAAGTTCCTCGATGCGGCGCAAAAGGCCATGCCGCGCGGTTTCCGGGTCGCTGTCGCCGGTTAATATCAACTGTGCGGCATAGCAGACCCGTCTTACCGGTGTGGTCGCTTCGTCCGGATGGATCGCATCACGCAGCCGGAGTATGTTGGCATCGGGCGTCACGATCGATAGCCGACTGCGCCGGTCACCGTTTTCGATGACAGCACCGTTGACGAGTACGCGTTCCTTCGGGGCGAGTTTCAGGATCAGTCCGCTCATGATCTCATGTTCCGCCTCTCAAGCCACGCAGAATGGCCGTGTTGATCTCGAGCAGCGGTTCGCTGTTTGCTTGCCGGGCCAGAACCTTGCTGGTGTGGTGATTTGTGAACTCGGCAAGATAGAGGATCCGGGCCTTGAGTTCCGAAGGCAGGGCGTTCCCCTTGTCGGCAACGTCAATGGCAAATATCGTCCAGATTTTGCGATTGTCGTTGAGCGCTTCGGCGAGTGCCGCGAACCCGGCTGTTCCCTTGGCTTCTGCCGCGCGAATGCGCGTCGTGATACGGGCGATCGCCTCGTACTCGGTGCCTCTTGTTGTGCGTGTCGGGGCCGATGCGGCGGAATAGGCGCGATGCGCCTGGGACAGGGCGTTCAAATCAGGACCTCACATATCCGAGTGCTTCAGAAGAGAAGTCGGGGCGCGTGACGCCCCGACCGGTACCGTGGCTGCGTTAACGGAAGAGCGACAGGATGGTCTGCGGCGCCTGGTTGGCAATCGACAGGGCCTGTACGCCGAGCTGTTGCTGTGTCTGAAGCGCTTGCAGGCGGGCCGATGCGGCTTCCATATCGGCATCCACAAGGCTGCCGATGCCGGATTTCATGGCGTCCATCACCTTGCCTACAAAGACATTCTGATCGGAGATGCGCTTGGCAGACGCACCGAGCGCCGCCGCGCCATCCACGGCGGTCTGGATGTGCGCTTCAAGTGCCGTGATCGAAGCCGCCGCGTTTGTGGAATCACTTACGTCGATGTCGCTCAGGTCGAGGTTTGAGGTGAAATCTACCGCCGCCACAGTGATCTCGGAAACCGTGATCGCGCCGGTATTGTCGCGATCGATCGACGAGGTCACCGTCAGGTCCACGCCGTCATCATTCAAGAGGTTCATGCCGTTGAACTGCGATGCGTTGATGATCGAGGTCACCTGTGCAATCGATTCAGTGATATCGGCAGTCAGCTTGGTGTAGTCGACGTTTTCGCCGGTGGCTGCGACGACCTTTTCTTTCATGTCACTCAGCACATTCACGATCTGTTCGGCGCCTGCGGAGGCGACGGCGACGGTCGATTCACCAAGCGCCAGCGAATCGGACACGGCCTGAAAGCCGCTCACGTCAGATTCCATCACTTTCGAGATCGCCCAGATGGCCGAGTTGTCCTTGGCCGAGCCGACATCCTTGCCGGTGGAAATCTGGTCCTGGGTCTTGGCGAGGTTGGAGTTGATGGATTTCAGGGTCTGCAGTGCAACCATAGCACTGTTGTTTGTCAGAATGCTCGACATGGCATTGTTCCTTTGGTCATTGGGCAAGTTTTACCCGGTTTCATGCCGCCCTTTCGGGTGGCCCAAATGTCTTTCTGACGATTGCGAAGGCCTTTCTTTCGGCTTCGCGCCACCTTTGTTTCAGATGCCCCATCAACATGCGTGCGATGTCCTAATGGAATCCTAAACGGGTCGGTCAAGACGCATTGCATTTAACTCAAAATGAGTGTCACGCGCGTTTCTCGAGGTTCGAATTGACGGAGTTGCCGAAGGTCTGTCGTTTGCCCCGGCGGTCGTAGGTTTCAAACCCGGAACGCACGCGCCGCAACTCTGCCATGCGGTCCGCAACTGCCCGAATGCCTTCCAGTGCGCTGTTCAGCAGGGCCTGATTACGGGTCACCTTCTGATGAATCGACTCGAGAGGAGTGCGATCTTCGACTTGCAGCTTGTTGATCCTGTCGATCAATTGCTCTTTGGTCGTCATCAGGACTCCAAGCTGATCCAATTGTCCTGCGAGCAATGCTTCGCGCTCGCGGTCCAGGAGTTCATCGAGAGAATCGATAAGTTTCTGGTGGCTTTCATCCGTCATGTTGCGAGTCCTTCAGTGCATTGAACAGTGATTCAGCAAGTCCGACGCCGCCTGATTGCGCGATCTGTTCCGCCTGGGCCCGAACGAGCAGCGATGAATATTGATCTTCGCCGGCTCCGCCGCCCATGGCATCACGTGATTTTCCAAGTCCCGCAGATTTCAGCATTTCGGTCAGAAACGCGGCCTCGAGCTCGGTTGCCGCCTGCCGCAGTGCTGCGTCGGGCCCGGTCCTTGGGGCGATTGTCGTGGAAAGGGAAACTGGAGTCATGGGATACCTCGAATTGGCGGAATTTTTTCAAGACTGAGGCCCATCGGGTTAAAATATCGGTAACCGATTTGCCTGATCGTCGCGTCATCAAGAAAGAATTCTGGTGACATATGCAGTTAACATCCCTTCTTACCTCCGATGCCGTCAAAACGTTGGCGGATCCTGTTTCAGGGGCCGGCCTGGAGACTGCAGAGCCTCATCGGAAAGTCACGTTCGAGGCTGCGTTCTTTCAGACGTCTGTTGCCGGTGCGCATCCTGTTCTGTCCGGAACCGTTGAGGTGTCTGAAGGCGAGGGTGAAGCGGAAATGGTGGAAGCGGACGATGTCTTGGAACCCTGTGATCCGGGCGACAGCATGCATGCAGATGAAGAATGCGCGCACACTGACCTGGAGGCTGACACGCGGTCCGATGACACCGAATCGGGGCGTGAAGTGAAAAATGAAGTGGAAAATGAGGTAGCCGTGAAACGGGTTTCCGTCGAAACCGATGCCGAGATTCCGGTGGTCATGGAACCCCAGGGACTACGCCACGCAGAAGAACGGACCGAAACCGAACCAACATCCGAGCGCGCGGTTCTGGGCGATCCCGACGCAATCACGCTGCCAAAGCGGTTGGACCACGAGGCTATGGATCAACCGATCCGAGATGAGCAGGCCATCGAACCCACCGGCAGGTCCGGTGCGAGCGAAGAGCCGCCGCTTGGGCCGGCATCACGGGGCGAAAATGTGGCGGTGAAATCAGTCAGAAAGTCGATCGGAGAGACGGTCTCTCACGGACTTGGAACAGCTGAAGTGGTCTTTTCTGTCAACGAAAACGCCGATACGGCTGCTCCGGTACCAGAAACCAATCAGCCGTTTCTGGCGAGCGGGAGCTACCGCCCGGAGAACACGCACCATGCAGTTTTCCCTGGCGACATGCAGGCTCTCGTTCGCAGGTCGCAGGGGAAAATGTTGCACTTCGCAACTCCACAAGAGACGGAAGGCGAAGTCGGTCTTGATCGCGCTGCCTCTATCGGAGTGCCGTTACGCGCAGATACGCAAACGGTGTTGCCTCCGACCACCGAGTCCGTTGCCAATGCGATTGCGAGCAGTCCCGCGGTGCCGCCCGCTCCGGCGTCTTTGTTCACTCCTGCCGAGATCGACCTGATGATCGATGCAGGGGTTCATGCAGGCGACGTGGCCGACGCGCAGATTTTGCGATCCAGCGCAACGTCCGGCGCCGCATTGCAGGCAACGACGGATGCCATCGTGGCCCGCCCGGAAGTCGTGCGACACGCTGCTGCACAGGCTGTTGAAATTCTTGCGAAAGAACCCGGCAAGACCGTGGAAATCGCTCTCAATCCCGAGGAACTTGGGCGGGTCCGGCTTTCACTGTCGACGAGCGAATCCGGAATGACAGTGTCAATCGTGTCGGAGCGGCCCGAGACGCTTGACCTGATGCGCCGTCATATCGACCAGCTTTCCCAGGAATTTCAGAGACTTGGTTATCAGCAGGCAAGTTTCGAGTTCAGTGGCGAAGCTTCGAATGGTGATGGAAGTGCCGCTGGACAAGAGCTTGCGGGTTCTGACCGTGCCTATGCGACCGATGAAATGCAGACCGCGACCCCAACCCGCCTGGTGCAGACCGGGCTAGACCTGAGGCTCTGAACATGACCGAGATCACGACTTCTCCCGCCGCCGCGACCGCGGCCACCGCGTCGGGCGCAACTTCCGCGACATCCGGCGCGACCGGCAGCACCGGGCTGACCTCGGATTTCGAGACATTTCTCAAGATGTTGACGGCACAGGCCCGCTATCAGGACCCGTTGGAGCCAATCGATTCGACCGAATACGCCGCGCAGCTGGCCCAGTTCTCGATGGTCGAGCAGCAGGTTCAGACAAACGATACCCTGAGCGCGCTGTTCGCCCGGATGGATTCGTCCAACATGGCGTCTCTCGCGGGATGGGTCGGGATGGAGGTCCGGGCCGACACCCCTGTTTACTTTGACGGGCAGCCTGTAACCGTATCTCCCGGCGTCGCTGCAACTGCGGATGCCGCCTATCTGGTGGTGACCGCCCCCGATGGGCGCGAGGTTCAGCGGACCGAAATAGGCTTGTCTGCCGAGCCGGTCGAGTGGGCGGGTGTCGATAGCAGCGGAGCGCCATTTGCCAGCGGCGTCTATACGTTCTCGGTGGACAGTTTCCGCAACGGAGACAAGATCGAACCCGGCGTTACCGAGGTGTACGGACGCATCACCGAAGCGCAGTTCGAGGGTAACGACGTGATGTTGGTGCTCGATGGGGGACCGGTGATTGCGGCAAATGACGTATCCGCACTTCGCCAGGGGGACTGAAACGCGCCAGTCTCGCGACCTCGGGACGGGTACGACCGTACGGTGAATCCCGACGCAGACCGAGCGACGATGTCAGACCCTTTGTGACGCATGGCACCCGATTGCCCGTTGCCTCGCGCGTGTGCCGCAGGCATTAAGGCCCGGATGGCAAAGCAGCTCGATTATCATACGATCCACGAGATCTTCACCCGCTTTCACGCGGCGGAACCGGAACCCAAGGGTGAACTCGATCACGTGAATGCCTACACGCTGGTCGTTGCGGTGGCGTTGTCGGCCCAGGCGACGGATGCCGGCGTCAACAAGGCGACGCGCAAGTTGTTCCAGATCGTGACAACCCCCCAGCAGATGCTCGAATTGGGAGAAGAACGCCTGATCGAGCATATTAAAACGATTGGTCTGTACCGCAACAAGGCGCGGAACGTGATGAAGCTGTCCCGGATTCTTGTCGAGCAGTACGGAGGAGAGGTGCCGAACTCCCGCGCTGCGCTGCAGTCGTTGCCCGGTGTCGGGCGCAAGACGGCGAATGTCGTGCTCAACATGTGGTGGCACTACCCGGCACAGGCCGTCGACACCCATATTTTCCGTTTCGGAAATCGCAGCGGCGTGGCGCCGGGCAAGGATGTGGATGCCGTCGAACGCGCCATCGAAGACAATATCCCGGTTGATTTTCAGCAACATGCCCATCATTGGATGATCCTGCACGGGCGCTATCACTGCAAGGCACGCAAACCGATGTGCCCCACATGCCTGATCCGCGACCTATGTCAGTACGAGGACAAGACCGTATGAACAATTACGACCTGGTCGGCATCGGCAATGCCGTTGTCGATGTCATCACCCAAGCCGATGACAGCTTTCTCGATCACATGGGGATCGAGAAGGGAATCATGCAATTGATCGAACAGGACCGTGCAGAATTGCTGTACGGTGCCATGGACGGGCGGGTGCAAACGCCGGGCGGTTCGGTTGCAAACACGATTGCTGGCGCCGGTGCGCTGGGGTTGGAAACGGCGTTTATCGGTCGGGTCCGCGACGATGCGCTTGGCCGTTTCTATGCCGACGCGATGAACGAGAACGGAATCGACTTCGTCAATCCGCCGGTATCCGGCGGCGAATTGCCCACGTCTCGCTCCATGATCTTCGTGTCGCCGGACGGCGAGCGCTCGATGAACACCTATCTCGGGATCTCCACCGGCCTGTCCTCCGAAGATGTGCCGCGCGAGGTTACGGACAAGGCAAAGATCATGTTTCTGGAGGGGTATCTCTTCGACCATGATGCCGGCAAGAGCGCGTTTCGCGAGGCGGCGCGCGCGACGCGTGCGGGCGGTGGCAAGACCGGGATTTCCATTTCCGACGCCTTTTGCGTGGACCGGCATCGCGCGGATTTCCTGTCTCTGATCCAGCATGATCTGGATTTCGTCATCGGCAACGAAGCGGAGATCCAATCGCTCTTCGAGACCGACCATCTGGGCGATGCGTTGATGATGACCGCCGCGTTGTGTCCCCTTGTGGTTTGCACAAGATCGGGCGATGGCGTGACGGTGATGGAGGGCACCACGCGGCTGGATGTTCCGGTTGAACGTGTCAAACCGGTTGATGCAACGGGCGCAGGAGATCAGTTCGCTGCCGGTTTCCTGTTTGGCATGGCGCAGGGGCGCGATCTTGAGACCTGTGCGCGGATCGGCTGCGTCTGCGCCAGCGAGGTGATTTCGCATATTGGTCCGCGTCCGGAAGCTGACATGCCGAAACTGCTGCGCGACAACGGGCTGTTGTGACGCCATGCTGACCGATGGGTATCATGACATCCCGGCGGGCAAGGTCGCGTCGATCGTCACGCATCTGGAAATGTGTGAACGGGTTGCAACACGTCCGGCGCGCGTGCCGGAGGGGCTGAAGCTGGAGCAGGTGACGCAGCCCGCGCCCGATTGGTATCGCGATCTGTTCATGCGGATCGGCGGGTTGGATTGGCTCTGGTTTTCGCGGCTGGGACTGGACGATGCTGCGCTTGGTGAAATCCTGCATGATCCGCAGGTCGACCTTTATGCGCTGATGCGCGATGGCACCGCGCATGGGATGGTCGAACTCGATTTCCGCCAGCCGGATGAGTGTGAACTGGCATTTTTCGGCGTCACCTCCGAGCTGATCGGGCAGGGCGCCGGTCGGTACATGATGAACCATGCGATCACCACAGCGTTCGCGCGCCCGATTTCCCGCTTTCATGTGCATACCTGCACGCTCGACTCGCCACAGGCGCTCGGCTTTTATCAAAACTGCGGTTTCGTCGCATACCGCCAGCAGGTCGAGATCGCGAACGATCCGCGCCTGAACGGACAATTGCCGCTTGATGCGGGCGCGCATGTGCCGATTTATCCCCTTCCATAGCCCAGATTTCACCGCCCGCCGCTGACGCTGAGCGATAGTGACCGGGCGCACATAGAGGCGGTTCTTCCCGTCGGCGGGGCGCATGGCGATCACCATTCCGACGAGCAGTGGAACGGGCCGGAACGACGATGTTGACTGGTGTCAGAGGCGCGGGCCGAATTCCGCGAGAACCTGCTCATAGACGGCGCGCTTGAACGGAACGATGGCCTGGACCAGTTGATCCGAAGGCTGCCAGCGCCAGACGGTGAATTCTGGATGTCGGGTCGCGATGTCGACCTGATCGTCGCGGCCCAGAAAACGCATCAGGAACCATTTCTGTTCCTGTCCGCGATAGCGCCCCTTCCAGATGTGGGGCACGATATCATGCGGCAGATCATAGGGCAGCCAGTTTTCGGTTTCGCCGATGATCTCGACCAGATCCGAGGTGACCCCGGTCTCTTCCCACAGCTCGCGAAGGGCAGCCTCCTTTGGCGATTCGCCCTTGTCCACGCCGCCCTGCGGCATTTGCCATGCTTCGGTATGGCGGTCATTGCGCTGGCCGACAAAGACATCGCCATCGCCATTGATCAACATGATGCCGACACATTTTCGATAGGGCAACTCTGCGATCTCGTCCGGCGTCATTTTCTTGCTCCTGCGATGGTGCTCCCTGTCTAGCGTCAACACGCGCTGGTGCAAGGGCATGACGCGGCGTTTTACGTGACACGTCGGCTGTGCGAGCCCATGTTGCACGCGAAAAAGGAGACTCCGATGGCTGATTATCCGAACCTGCTGGCACCGCTCGACCTTGGTTTTACCACCCTGAAGAACCGCGTTCTGATGGGATCCATGCATACCGGTCTCGAAGAGACGCGCGACTGGAACCGGGTGGCCGAGTTTTATGCAGAGCGTGCCCGTGGCGGCGTTGCGCTGATGGTGACCGGCGGGATCGGCCCCAACATCGAAGGCTCGGTCTTGCCCGGGGCGTCCATGATGACGACGCAGGATGATATCGACAACCATTCGGTTGTGACCGAGCGTGTTCATGCGGCAGGCGGCAAGATCTGCATGCAGATCCTCCACGCCGGCCGCTATGCCTATGGCCCGAAATGCGTGGCACCCAGCCCGGTCAAGTCACCTATTTCACCGTTTCCTCCGACGGAACTGGACGAAGAAGGGATCGAGAAACAGATCGCCGATATCGTCGAAGCTGCGCGCAAGGCGCGCGAGGCCGGCTATGACGGCGTCGAGATCATGGGCTCGGAAGGATATTTCATCAACCAGTTCCTTGTCACCCACACCAACAAGCGAACGGATCGCTGGGGCGGATCTTACGAGAACCGGATGCGGCTGGCGATCGAGATCGTCCGGCGCACGCGCGAAGTGTGTGGCCCCGATTTCATCATCATTTATCGCCTGTCGATGATCGACCTGGTGCCGAATGGTTCGACCCATGAAGAGGTTGTGCAACTGGCGCAGGAAATCGAAAAGGCCGGCGCCACGATCATCAACACCGGTATCGGCTGGCACGAGGCACGGATTCCGACAATCGCGACCTCGGTGCCCCGCGCGGCTTTTGCATGGGTCACGAAGAAGCTGATGGGCAAGGTCGGTATCCCGGTGGTCACCAGCAACCGTATCAACACGCCCGAGGTCGCCGAGGAAGTCCTTGCAACGGGCTGTGCCGACATGGTGTCGATGGCGCGTCCGATGCTGGCGGATGCTCATTTTGTGGCCAAGGCGGCAGAGGGCGAGGGGGATCGCATCGCGCCCTGCATTGCCTGCAATCAGGCCTGTCTGGATCACACGTTCGGCGGCAAACTGACCAGTTGTCTTGTGAACCCGCGCGCCTGCAACGAAACCGAACTGGTGATCGAAAAGACCGATGCTGCCAAGCGCATTGCCATCGTCGGGGCGGGTCCGGCGGGCCTGTCCACGGCGATCACGGCGGCGGAGCGCGGACATGACGTGACCCTGTTCGACCGCGCATCGGAAATCGGCGGCCAATTGAACATGGCCAAGCAGATCCCCGGCAAGGAGGAATTCTGGGGGCTGGTCGATTGGTATCGCACGATGGTCTCCGATCTGGGCGTCAAGACAAAACTGGGCCACGAGGTTGCGGCGGCCGATCTGGACGGGTTCGACGAAATCATCATCGCCACCGGGGTGACGCCGCGCGATCCCGGGATCCCCGGTCAGGATGCACCAAACGTGGTCAGCTATATCGATGTCTTGCGCGACAAGGCCGAGGTCGGCGAGCGCGTGGCGGTCATTGGTGCCGGTGGCATCGGCTTTGACGTGTCCGAATATCTCGCGCATGAGGGCACCAGCCCCACAGAGGACCTGCCCCTGTGGATGCAGGAATGGGGCGTGACCGACCCGGCGGAGAATCGCAGTGGCCTTGCGCCTGAGGGGCCCCGGCCGCACCCGGCGGCGCGGCAAATCACGCTGTTGCAGCGCAAGGCCAGCAAGCATGGCAAGGGGTTGGGCAAGACGACCGGATGGATTCACCGTGCGACACTCAAGATGAAGGGGGTGCAGTTCGTCGGGGGCGTGAATTATGAATCCATCGACGACAAGGGCCTGCATGTATCCTTTGGCGAGGCAAGAGAGAACCCGACGCTGATCGAGGCGGACACGATCGTGATGTGTGCAGGGCAGTTGCCCGAGCGGGGTCTGGCGGATGCGCTGATTGCACGCGGGGCCAAACCGCATGTGATCGGCGGTGCGGATGTTGCCGCCGAGCTGGACGCCAAGCGCGCAATCGATCAGGGCACCCGCCTGGCGGCCGCGCTCTAACCGCCATGCGCCGCGATGCTGTCCTGCGGGGCCTGGTCGCGGTCGGTCATGCCATAGTCGCGGATGACATGCGCAACGCGCAGGCGATAGTCGGCAAAGACACCGGCGCGCCCCCTGGCCTGGGCGCGCCGGTGCTGATCCAGCCTGCGCCATTCCTGAACGGCCTCTTCATCGCGAAACAGCGACAATGACAACAGCTTGCCGGGGTTCGTCAGGCTCTGAAACCGTTCGACCGAGATGAATCCGTCGACCTGTTCCGCGAGCGGGCGCATGTCGGCGGCAATGTCGAGATAGCTGTCCTGCATGCCTTCTGCGGGTTCAACTTCGAAGATGATGGCGATCATTGTTGTTCTCCGTGCGGGGTCGGTGCCAGCGTCAGCCAAGTCCGGTCTCCACGCAACAGAAACCGTTCCCGCCGGGCAAATTCATAGTTTGCCCCTCCAAGCGGATCGGCGCTCAGCCGCGCGGCACCAGCTTGCGCGCCTTTTGAGTTCTTCGAATTTACCGAGAATTACATGCACTTGAGCACACGGAATTGCCACAATTTCGCGCGCCTGGAAAAAATCTATTCAATTCAATTCAATAGATCGGATTTCTTGCCTGAGAAATGGTGCTGAAGCCGTTTCCATAGCGAGAACGGTCCATGGTGAAACCCCGATATTATCCCACGCCCGCCCCGATCTCGCCCAGTTTCGGGACGATACGATCTGCATCGTCCGATAGTTCTTGAGGTGCTGCGTATGGATCGTTTGACAGAAATGGAAGCCTTCGCCAACGTGGTGGATCAGGGTGGTTTTACCGATGCCGCCAAGAAGATGGGAATATCGAAATCCGCTGTGTCCAAACACGTATCGAGCCTTGAGGCGCGATTGGGCGCGCGCTTGCTGAACCGTACCACACGCCGGGTCAGCCCGACCGAAATCGGATTGGCCTATTACGACCGCGCGCGCCGTGTGCTGAACGATGCCGGCGAAGCGGACGCTCTGGTGACATCCATGCAATCCGCGCCATCCGGCCTGTTGCGGATCAGCGTGGCGACCGATTTCGGGGTCAACCATCTGTCGCCTGTCCTGTCCAAGTTCCTGTCGGATTTTCCGGACATTACGGTCAACATGGTTCTGAACAACCGATATGTCGAACTGATTTCCGAAGGGTTCGACATGGCGGTCCGGATCGGCGAGCTCGAAGACAGCACACTTCGGGCGCGCAAGTTGACGGAGACCACCAAGCGGATGATCGCATCGCCGTCCTATTTTGAGAAATACGGACGTCCGCAAAAGATTGACGATCTGAACGAGCACAAGCTGCTGCATTACTCGAACCAGTCGAGCGGCAATGTCTGGCGCCTGACCGCGCCCTCGGGCGAAAAGCGTCAGGTGCGCACCGCCGGCTGGCTGAGCGTCAATGATGGTCAATCGCTGTTGAACGCCGCGATTTCGGGGCTGGGGATCGCCTATCTGCCGAGCTTCCTTTACTCCGAGGCGCTTCAGGCGGGGTTGGTCGAAGACGCGATGCCGTCACTGCCGGCGGAGACCCAGGGCATATATGCGGTCTATCCTCCGGGGCGGTTC
The DNA here is from genome assembly GCA_030431825.1 of Alphaproteobacteria bacterium. GTDB lineage: Bacteria > Pseudomonadota > Alphaproteobacteria > Rhodobacterales > Rhodobacteraceae > Sedimentitalea. Next base: position 48,334 of record JAUIIJ010000031.1, on the reverse strand, counting down.
ACCCAACCCAAGGTGCGGGCATTCATTGACTTTCTGGTACACGCCTTTGCCGAAAAAGGGCCAGCCGACTGGTAAAGAAACGGCTCGGCGCAGTCCGAGGTGGCGTTCAGCGCGTCGACAGCAAAATGGCTTCGACGCGCCGGTTCGTATCGCGCCCTTCGGGCGTCAGGTTGGATGCAATCGGCGCAAGATATCCCATTCCCTCGGCGTCCACCCGGTCCGGGTCTACATCGAATTGACTGACAAGCCTGTCCCTGACGGCGCCTGCACGTTGTCTGGACAGCTCGATATTCGTCGCCAGCGCACCGGTGCTGTCCGTGTGCCCGACCAGTGCGATGCGGTGTTCCGGATGATCTTGCAGATAGGTGGCAAGCTGCTCCAGCGACGCATGTGGCCCCGGCAACAGGGTTCCCGCACCGCTGTCAAATTCCAGATCGCGCAGCACCACGTGCCCGTCGCGCAGCAGCTTCTGGCCAAGATCTGCCGTTGCCTCGCCAGTTTGCGCGGTTTGCGTGGGGGCATCAGCGGGCTCCGTGGTTTGGGGCGACACGCGGATGGTCTGGATATAGGCCGCGTTGCCGCTGCGGCTGACCAGAATGCTGATGGCATCCTCGGCTGAGCGCGCGGCCGAGAGAAACCGGTAATTCCGAATATCGACATGCATGTCCGGTGCCGGGACGACCTCGGTTTCAAAGCGAAAATCGAAACCACCGCAGCCACGATCCTCGCATTGGAACACGAGGTCATAGCCCGCCTCTTCGAGTTGCGCCCGCATGGGGGCCATCAGTTGCAACGTCGTTGACGACGCGCCGTTGATGCGAAAGGTCCGGCGCTCCACGCGCCCTTCGAGGCGACGAGCAGGAACTGCGCCGTCGGCGAAGCCGCCGGTTGGCAAATCGTAGCTGGCAAGCGGGCTGGTCCGTTCCGACAACTGCCGCGCGGCGGTTGGCAAAACCAGATCCTGGGCCTGCCCCGGAACCGGCAACAGAGCGATCAGGGCGCAGGATACGAGGCGGCACATTGTCATCTGAACTGCGCGTGATACTCGTCATTGGGCTGCATGGCGGTGGCGCTGGCGACACGGTTGGACATGTTGAAGAACCCGGCCACATTGGCGATGTCCCAGATATCGCGGTCGCTGAAACCGACATCGCGCAGCGCCTGCCGGTCTGCCTCCTCGATGGTCGCGCTGGCGGTGGTCATCTTGGCTGCGAAATCGAGCATGCCGCGCTGACGGGCGTCGAGCGGTGCAACATGATAGTTCATCACCAGCATCTCGCCCAATTGCGGATTGCCGGACAATTGCCGGACCGCGGCGCCATGCGCGACCAGGCAATAAAAACAGCGGTTGATCGACGATACCACGACCGCGATCATCTCGCGCTCGAGCTTGCTCAGCCCGCTCTCGGCCAGCATCAGGTCATTATACATGCCGGTAAACGCGTTGAGCTTGGCGATATCAAAGGCGTTTGCCTTGAGAACATTGGGGATCATGCCGAGTTTCTCGACGCAGATGTCAAAATACTTCTGCGTTTCCTCGGGCAACGGATCAACCATCGGAAGATCAAGGGCGGTCGGCGATGTCTCGGTTGTCACTTGGCTTCAGGCTCCATCTGGGAGGTGTCGGTAATGATACTGTCCCACAGGCTGCATCCCCAGGGAAGTGTAGAGCGCGTTGGCGGCCGTGTTGTCGACCGTGCACATCACCGAAAGGGTGTGCGCATCCTGCCCGGCGGCCCAGAACGCGGCTGCGCGCATCATCCAGCGCGCCATGCCACAGCGCCTTTGATGCGGGAGCACTTCGACCGCATGTACCATCGCGACCTGATCATGCATTGCGGCAAAGGCGGTTCCGGCGGGCTTGTCGCGGTGACGGCCGAGAAAACCGGTCTTCGGTCCGGCGGCGCGCTCCATGATCGCAAGGCGCGCGGGGCCGATCCCGCCAGCGGCCCAGATTTCTCGCATGATCGCCAGCGGCTCCCAAAGCGAGAACACGGTGACGCGCGGGATCGGTTCATCCATCAGTTGCGCAGGGGGGCAGGCATAGATCGTGACCGGGTCCTTGATGACATAACCGCGTTCGGCAAGGCTCTGGTCCAGTGCGGTCTCGCCTTGACGGATCATGAACATCACCGGCTGCTGCATGTCGCGCATGGCCGCCTGTGCATCGTCGAGGTCGGCTTGAATAAAATCCGCGTCCAGGCCGGTCAGCGTGGCTGCCGAGACGCGGCTGCCGCCGCCCTCTCCCTCGCGCAGCGTCCAGACGCCATGCTCCATGACCCGCGCGGCGGGCCAGGTGCCGTCGATCACGTCGTACCACGATGATGACATTTCGCTCATCCGAGCAGCACCCTGGACAATTGTGTCATCGCGGTATCCACCCGCGTGCCGTCCTGTCCGCGAATTACGATATTCGCACCGAACGCGCCGTCTTTCTGAAAGGGGTAGCACCCGATCGACAGGTCGGAATAGCGCTCTGCAAATTCCGAAAGGGTTTCGGCAATATCTCCTTCGCCGCGAAACACCTGCAGGCTTTGGCTCAGCAGGGGGGCACCGCCGGTCAGCGTCGGCAGAACGCTGGCGACCATTGCCTGAAACACCTGGGGAACGCCGGCCATGACATGCACATTACCCAGTGTGAAGCCCGGCGCGCGGGATACCGGGTTGTCGATCAGGCTGGCGCCCTCGGGAATGCGCGCCATGCGCAGGCGCGGGGCGTTCAATTCCAGCCCGCTTTTCTCGTAATGGTCCTCGAGTATCTTGCGGGCATCATCGCGGACATCGATCGTCACGCCGAACGCGGCGGCAATGCACTCCGCGGTGATGTCGTCATGGGTCGGCCCGATTCCGCCACTGGTGAAAACGACATCGTGGCTTTCGGACAAGGCGCGGGTGGCGTCAATGATCGCATCACGATCGTCGCTGACGACGCGCACCTGTTTCAGATCGATGCCGTTCTTGGTCAATTCGCCGGCCAGGTAGTGCATGTTCGAGTCGCGCGTGCGCCCTGACAGGATTTCGTCACCGATCACCAGCATCGCGGCGGTAGGATTTGCCATGACATGCCTCGCTTGAATGGTTGCGCCTGCAGGTATAGGCCCTTGCCCATGCGCTTTGAAACCCCTCTTGTTCCCGCCCGGCTGATCCGCCGCTACAAACGCTTTCTGGCCGATTGCAGGTTGGAGGACGGGCGCGAAATCACCGCCCATTGCGCCAACCCCGGATCGATGATGGGGCTTGCGGAGCCGGGCCAGAAGGTCTGGCTGGAACCGAACGACGATCCGCGCAGAAAGCTGAAATTCGGCTGGCGCCTGGTCGATCATGAAAACGGGCATTTCACCGGTGTTGATACCTCGGTTCCCAATCGCGCGCTCCGCTCCGCGTTGATCGCCGGACAGGTCGAGGGACTGGCGGGCTATGGCACCGTGCGCCCCGAGGTCAGGTATGGTGAGTCGAGCCGCATCGACTTTCTGCTGCGCCACGACGGTCGCCCCGATGCCTATGTCGAGGTCAAGAGCGTGACATTGTGTCGCCAGCCGGGGCTGGCCGAATTCCCGGATTCCGTGACCAAGCGCGGCGCAAAACACCTTGCAGAATTGGCCCATGTGGCCGAACAGGGGCATCGCGCCGTGATGTTGTATCTGGTTCAGCGCACCGATTGCACGAGATTCACCCTCGCACGCGACATTGACCCGGAATATGCCGCGGCCTATGACGCCGCCCGCGACCGGGGCGTTGAAACCCTGTGCTTTGGAACCAGGATTTCGCCGCAGGGCATTGACCTGGGGTTGCCTGTCGCGGTCGTGATTTGACCTCCACTGGCACTTTTGCGTGTGGGGCATTAACTATATGGTAAGTCAAGAGACATGGAGTCAACGGTGAACAACGAGCTGCGCGGCCGTCTGACCAAGGATGGCATCCGAATCTACGATCGCTCCGATTTCGATGGAATGCATGCCGCCGGCGCACTGGCGGCGCGCATTCTTGATGATATTCGTGACCATGTGTTCGTCGGGCAAACCACCGGAGCGATTGACGCGGCCATCACCAGGATGGTCGAAGAGGCGGGCGCGAAATCCGCCACCATCGGTTACAAGGGGTACGAGCATGCGAGCTGTATCTCGGTGAACCATGTGGTCTGCCACGGTATTCCCGGCGACAAGAAACTCAAGGATGGCGACATCCTGAACATCGACGTCACGGTGATCGTCGATGGGTGGTTTGGTGATACCAGCCGGATGTATGTCGCGGGCAAACTGCCGCGCAAGGCCGAGCGGCTGATCCAGGTCACGCATGATGCGCTGATGAAGGGAATCGAGATCGTGAAACCGGGCAACACGTTCGGTGATATCGGCCATGCGATACAATCCTATGTCGAGGCGCATCGCATGAGCGTGGTACGTGATTTCTGCGGACATGGTCTGGGGCGGGTGTTTCATGCGCCGCCCAACGTGCTGCACTATGGTCGTCCGGGAACCGGCGCGACGCTGGAAGAGGGCATGTTCTTTACCATCGAGCCGATGGTGAACCTGGGCCGCCCGGAAACCAAGACGCTTGCCGATGACTGGACGGCGGTAACGCGCGACAAATCCCTGTCCGCCCAGTTCGAGCATTCGATCGGCGTGACGTCGGACGGGTTCGAAATCTTCACGCTGTCACCGTCCGGACGCTTTCATCCCACCTACGAGAACTGACCGGTTTCAACGGAACGGCGTGGGGCTCAGGCCGCGTCGCCGGGTGCCTGTAGCAACGTCACATGCGTGTCGCCGTATTTCCGGGTGTCGATCAGAGTGAAACCCGAGGGTGCCGGCATCGCGGCGCTTTCTTCCCAGACAATCAGTGCTTCGGGCGTGATCCAGCCACCTTCAAGTGCGGCGGCAAGCGCCTTTTGCCCAAGCGATTTGCCGTAGGGCGGATCGAGGAACACGAGATCGCAGCCTAAGTTTGCGCCGGGGCAGGAGCCGAGCCGCGTCGCGTCGCGGCGCAACAGATCGGTTTGATCCTCGCTGCGGGTCAGTTCGATATTCCTGCGGATCAATTGCCCGGCAGCGCGTCCGTCATCGACGAATGTGACATGTGCTGCGCCGCGCGACAGCGCCTCGAGACCAAGCGCACCCGTGCCCGCAAAAAGATCGAGCACCCGCGCGCCCTCAAGATCATGGCGGTGCGCCAGCACATTGAACAGGCTCTCGCGCACCCTGTCCGTCGTCGGACGCAAATGCGCGGCGGAATCGCCCTTGCCGACCGGGGCCAGAGCCCGTCCGCGAAACCGTCCGGCGATGATCCTCACGGGCGCAGCAGCGATTTCAGGTCGGTTTCAGGGTTCGCAATGTCGTCCGGGGCGGGGGATTTTCCCGCCTCGATCAGACGTTTGCCAATCATGTAACCTCGGGGATCGTTCATCGCGTCAACCGCGCGCAACGTGTCGCCGGCATAGTACCAGAACGAAACCGAGCCCTTGTCGCCGTGCCGCGTCACAACGCGATCGTAGCCCGAGTTGAGCCCCGCGATCTGTAATTTCACGTCATATTGATCCGACCAGAACCAGGGCCTCGGAATATATGGCCGCGCCGCACCAAGCATGTTTTCCGCGACACATTCCGCCTGATCGATGGCGTTTGGGACGCTTTCGAGACGGATGCGGCCGCCCGCATGGGGAAAGGACGCGCAATCGCCCGCCGCCCAGATCGACGGATCAGAGGTGCGGCCCAGCTCGTCAACCGCGATGCCGTTGTCGATGGTCAGCCCGGCCCGTTCGGCGAGCGCGCCAGACGGCGCGATGCCAACGCCGACGATCACGAAATCAAGGTCGATTTCACTGCCATCGCTCAGGACCGCGCCCGCGACCCTGCCATCGCGTCCCGTCAGGCGATCCAGCCCGATCCCTTCGCGGATCTCTACACCATGACCGCTGTGCAGTGCGCGGAAATAACTGCTGGTCTCGGGCGCCGCGACCCGTTGCAGGATGCGATCTGCCATTTCGACAAGCGTCACCTTGACCCCGCGCCTGGCGGCAACCGCCGCCGCCTCGAGTCCGATATACCCGCCACCGACGATCAGCGCGCGGGCGCCTTCGGTGACGGCAGGCGCCATGGCGTCGACATCCGACAGGGTGCGCACCACGTGAACGCCATCCAGGTCGCCTCCGATCGCGGCTGGCAACCGGCGCGGTTCCGACCCCGTGGTCAGCGCAAGCTGGTCGTAGGACATCACCTCGTCCCCGATTGCCACCGTTCTGGCCGCCGGGTCGATTGCCGTCACCCTGGCACCGGTGCGCAGTGTTATGTTCTGATCCGCGTAAAAGCTCTCGGGTCGCAGGTAGAGACGCTCCAGTTCCATGTCGCCGAGCAGATACGCCTTGCTGAGTGGGGGTCGCTGATAGGGCGGGACGGGTTCGGCTCCGATAAGCGTCAGCTCGCCCTCAAATCCGCTATTGCGCAGTTTCGCCACCAGCGAAGCCCCGGCCTGACCGGCCCCGATCACAACGATATGGCTCATCCGTCTACATCGCCCCTTGCAAGTGGTTGCTCCGTTGCTCACAAATCCTAAATGTGACACTGGCGCAAACGAAATTTCAGAAAGGAACTCAGCATGACGATTTCCACCGGAGAGAAACTGCCCGAGGCAACGTTGGTCGCATTGGGGGCGGATGGACCCGAAGCGGTCTCGCTCGCGGACAAGACCAAGGGACGCAAAGTCGTGATTTTCGCGGTTCCCGGAGCCTTTACGCCCACCTGCCATTCCTCGCATATGCCCAGCTTCATCCGCACCAAGTCGCAGTTCGACGACAAGGGCGTCGACGAGATCATCTGTGTATCCGTCAACGACCCTTTCGTGATGAAGGCCTGGGGCGACTCAACCGGCGCGGAAGAGGCCGGACTGACGTTGCTGTCCGATCCGGAAAGCGCGTTCACCAAGGCGATCGGCATGGATTTCGACGCGCCGCCAGCCGGGCTGATCGCCCGTTCGCGCCGATATGCCATGCTGGTCGAGGATGGCACCGTTTCGCTGTTGCAGGTCGAGGAAAACCCCGGTGTCTGCGACGTGTCGGGCGGCGAAGCGCTGCTTGAGTCGATGTAGTGACACCTCGGTCATCGGGGGTCGCTTCCCGATGACCGCAGCTTTCATTCGCCTCGCCCGAAATCGCGCGCGGCCAGTGCGTCGCCGCGCCTAGACCAGGCTGTCCATCTTGCGGGCGAGCTTGGCGTCCTGCGCACTCAGTCCGCCAACGTCGTGGGTGGTCAGAACCACGTTCACGGTCTTGTAGACATTGCTCCATTCCGGATGGTGATCCCATTTTTCCGCCCAGATCGCGACCCGGGTCATCCATCCGAACGCATCTATGAAATTATCGAACACGAATTTCTTTTCTATGGCGTCCCGGCCTTCGCACATGGACCAGCCGGTCTTGAGCAATGGTCCCAGCAGAGGGCCGCGTGCTTCGTCAGACAGTTTCTCGGTCATTGCTGTTCCTCCACCTGTGGTTTTCTGAAAGGGCCGTATTCGGTCAATATTTCGATCTCGTCTGCAACGGCTTCGCGCTCGGCCCTGAGATAGTTGGCAATCGCCCCGGCAAAACCCGGATCCGCAACCCAGTGCAGACTGTGCGTCTGGGTTGGCAAATAGCCGCGCGCCAGCTTGTGTTCCCCCTGTGCCCCGGCCTCGACCCGCCTCATGCCTTGCGCGATGGCAAAGTCGATGGCCCGATAATAGCACAGTTCGAAATGCAGGCAGGGGTGATGCTCGATGCAACCCCAATAGCGCCCGAAGAGCGTATGCCGCCCGATCACGTTCAAGGCGCCCGCGACCCAGCGGCCATTGCGCTCTGCCAGAACCAGCGCCAGATCGTCGCGCAGGTGCGCTTGCGCCTGGTCGAAAAACTGTCGTGTCAGGTAGGGAGAGCCCCATTTGCGCGCTCCGGTGTCCTGATAGAACTCCCAGAAGGCGTCCCAGTGACCGGGTTCGATCCGATCGCCGGTCAGGATGTGGATATCGCCACCAAACCCGTTGGCCTGCGTGCGCTCCTTGCGAATGTTCTTGCGTTTGCGCGACGACAGGCTTGCGAGGAAAGCGTTGAAATCGGCATAGCCCTCGTTCAGCCAGTGAAACTGTTGGCTGGCGCGGGCCATAAGCCCCATCTTTTCACCGGCGGCGGCCTCCTGCTCTGTGCAAAAGGTCACGTGCAGGGATGACAGTTGATTGTCTGCCGTCAGTTGAACCGCACCCTGCACCAGCGCCGACTGCCCGATCTCGTCATAGCCCGGCCGCACCAGGAACCGCCTCCCCGTCGCGGGGGTGTGCGGCACCGCGATCTGGAGCTTGGGATAGTATCGCCCGCCCGCACGTTCATAGGCATGCGCCCAGTTGTGATCAAAGATGTACTCGCCCTGAGAATGCGATTTGGCATAGAGCGGGGCACAGGCAATCAGCATTCCGTCGAGATAGGCGGTCAGGTACTGCGGCTGCCAACCGGTTCCGCGTCCGACAGATCCGGAGTCTTCGAGTGCGGACAGAAAGCGGTGGGTGGTGAACGGGTCGATCGGGCGACCGCCATCCGCGGCTTCCGGGCAGGCGCAACTGTCCCAGTCGTCTGGCGCAATCTGCGACAGCGAGCCGATCACTTCTATTTCGATCTGTGCCTGGTCCATCTGTTCCTCGCGCGTGACCTATATCTGGTCACGGCAGACGCCGGATCAACCCGCAAGCGGCGCCAGATACCTTTCGAAGGTCACATTGTCGGCGTATCGGCGGGCCTCTGCCTCCTCGCCGCGCGAGCGCACGGTCCAGCACAGCACCGGGGTTCCCGCCGCGCGCAGTTCTGCAACGCGACGACTGGTCAGATCCGCCTTGTCATGGCTGATGAAGCCGGCCCCCGAGCCGTCAAAGTCCGGGATGTTCCGCAGCCGTTCGCAGGTTGCAACCGGCAACGGCCATTCTGCGGGGTCATAGCCGCTGGTCACCAGACCGCGTGGCAGATCGGGTGCCAGCTCAGCCATTTTAGCGACGCTGTGCGGGTTGAACGACATCACGGCAACGGGGCCGGCGTAACCCCGCAATGCCGCAGCCGTGGCCCGTTCCAGCGGCCCGATCCCTGTGCCCATTGCGCCATCCTGATCCTTTATTTCGATCAGCAGCGGAACCCGGCCGTCCACCAGCGCGATGATCTCGGGCAGGGTCGGTATTGCTTCCCCGTCGCCATGACGGAGCGGCACCCGGCATGCCTCGTCCATCGTCAGTTTGCGCACCGGGCCGGAATGTTCGGTCAGGCGGGACAGTTCATAGTCATGAAACACCAGCGCCTGCGCATCGGCGGTCAACTGCAGGTCGATCTCGATGCCATACCCCGCGGCGATGGCTGCCCGAATGGCGGCGCGGCTGTTTTCCGGACGCCCGTCCGAGATGTCGTGCAATGCACGATGGGCAATCGGGGTTTCGATGAACGCCCTGGGCAGGCGTGGCGTCATTTGATCTGGAAAATGCCGTCGATCTCGACCGCGACCCCCAGGGGCAGCGCCGCAGCGGAGACAGCGGCGCGAGCGTGCCGGCCCGCATCGCCCAACACCTCCACAAGGAAATCCGAAGCGCCGTTCACCACCTTGGGCTGGTCGGTAAAGTCGGGGGTCGAATTGACAAAGGCGGTCAGCTTTATCACCCGGACCAACCGGTCGAGATCGCCGTCGCAGGCCGCCTTGACCTGCGCCAGCAGGTTGACCGCGCAGGATTTGGCTGCAACGGCCCCTGCATCGACATCCATCGTGTCGCCCAGCTTGCCGACGATCAGACCGTTCGCGTCGCTGGCGATCTGGCCTGATACATAGACGGTGTCGCCAATCGTGACGAACGGTACATAATTGGCTGCCGGCGCCGGTGCGTCTGGCAATGTCACACCAAGGTTGGCAAGCTTGTCTTCGATGCTCATGGCGGATCCCCTTTGAAGTCGTGTTGCGCGCGGACGCTAGCCGGGTTCGGCGGCGGCGAAAAGCCCGAAGTCAGGATTCGCGGAACGCCTTGGTGAAATAGTCTGCCAGGGGTTTGACCAGATAGGCGAGCGGTGTGCGCGCATCGGTGCGGATAAAGGTCTCGACCGGCATGCCGGGAATCAGGATCGTGCCCTCGGGCAGCCTGTTCTGCTGGCCTTCCTCCAGCATGATTTCGGCACGATAAAACGTCGCGCTGGTGTTGCTGTCCTCGAACGCATCAGCCGAAACATGGGTGACTGTTCCGAACAGTTCCGGTGTTTGCCGTTGATCCAGCGCGGAAAACCGCAGCGTGACCGGCTGGCCGACGAAAATCTTGTCGATGTGGATCGGCTCCACGCGCGCAGCGATGACCAGCGGTCGGTCCTGGGGCACAAGATACAGAACCGGATCGGCGGGGCGTATCACCGAGCGCGGCGTCTGAACCTTGAGACCATAGACGATGCCCGAAACCGGGGCGGTGATGTCCAGCCGGTTCAGTCGCTCGATCAGCGAGCGCCGCTGTTCGGCAAGTTCGAGTTCGCGGTATTGCAGGTCGCGCAAGCGCGTGATCGCTTCCTCACGCTGCTTGGTGACGAGCTTGAGAACCTCGATGTCGATTTCGGTGATCCGGCCCTCGGCCTGCGCCTCGGAGGCGACAAGTTCGCCCAGCGTCCCGTCAAGATCGGCGGCAGAGCGTTCCAGGTTCAGCACCGTGCCCGCTTGCGCAAGGCCACGGTCCAGAAGCGATTTCTGGTTGGCGAGTTCCTTGCTGATCAGGCTGATCTGGCGTTTCAGGGAATCCTGCTGCGCACGGATTCCCTTGATCTGCTCCTGGATTTGTCCGCGGCGTTTTTCGAGCTGTTCCGATTCCTTTTCGATGGAATCCTTGCGTGCCTTGAACAACCGTTCCTGCCCGTCGATGAGCCCTTGCATCTCGGGGCGGAGTTGCGCGGCTTCGATCAACTCCGGATCGAAGGTGATGTCCTCTGCGCCGTCGCGCTCGGCTTCGAGACGTCCGCGGCGGGCCATGAGTTCGAACAGCTGGCCCTCGGTAATCAGAAGGTCGGACGACAGCAACTTGGCGTCCAGCCTGATCAGAACCGCGCCCTCGGTGACGCTGTCGCCCTCATCCACGAGGATTTCCGCCACCACGCCGCCGTCGGGATGTTGAACGACCTGGCGGTTGCGGTCCACTTCGAGTCGCCCGGGCGCGATGATCGCGCCGGCGATGTTGGACACCACCGACCAAGTGCCGAATCCCCCCACCAGCAGCAGAAGTCCGAGAAGGCCAAACAGAACGGGTTTGCGGGCCGACCATTTGTTCGCGCTCATTGGACCCCTCCCATCGAGGAAGATTTCTTCAATTGTTCGTGATTGGCAACCATCTCTTTCAGCACCTTGTCCTTGGGGCCAAAGGCGGCGCGGGTGCCGTTATCCATCACCAGAAGGGTGTCACATTCCTGAATTGCCGCGGGCCGGTGCGCCATGATCAGAACCGACCCACCCGCTGCCTTGTGGTCGCGGATCGCCTTGTTCAGCGCCATCGAGCCTTCGTTGTCGAGGTTCGAGTTCGGCTCGTCCAGGATGATGATGACCGGCTCTCCATAAAGCGCGCGCGCCAGAGCGATCCGTTGCATCTGTCCACCGGACAGCCGCCCGCCGCCTGCCGACACGCGGGTGTCGTAGCCATCGGGCAGCTTGACGATCATGTCATGGGCATCGGCCTTCTTGGCGGCTGCGACAACCGCCTTGCTGTCGGGCTGGCCACTGAGGCGCGCGATGTTCGCCGCGATCGTTCCGTCGAACAACTGCACCCTCTGGGGCAGGTAGCCGATATAACGCCCCAGATCGTCGGGCGCATATTGGTCGAGCGATGCCCCGTCCAGGCGAATGGAACCGCCGGCGGGTCTCCAGACGCCGGTAAGGGCGCGCGCCAGCGTCGATTTGCCCGCCCCGGACGAGCCGATCACGCCCACGGCCTGACCGGGTTCGACGCGAAAGCTCACGGTCTTGAGCGAGGCGCGGGTTTCGCCCGGTGGCACGATTGTAAGCGCCTGCACATCCAGCCGGGCCTTGGGTACCGGCAATTCGGTGCGCTGCGTTTCCGGCGGAACTTTCTCGAGCAGGTCGGCAAGGGTGTTCCAGCCCTTCGTCGCACGCTGCACCAGCGGCCATTGACCGATGGCCAGCTCGATCGGAGCCAGAGCCCGGCCCAGCAGGATCGAAGACGCGATCATTGCGCCCGCCGTTACCTCGTTCTGCAACACCAGATAGGCGCCAAGACCCAGCATCGCCGATTGCAGGAACAGCCGCAGCGTCTTGGTCATCGACGTGAATGTGCCGCCGACATCGTTGGCTCCGATGCTTTCCTCGAGCGACGCGTCGCGGGCCGATTTCCACCGTTCGAAAGCCGCGCCCCGCATCCCCATGCTCTGGATCATCTCGGCTTCGTTGCGGATTTCTTCAGACAGCATCGACGCGCGGTGGGTCGCGGAATTGGCCTGCATCTGCGGACCGCGTGAAAACAGCTGGTTCAGCAGGGTGATCACGATCAGTACCGCGCCGCCGGAAAGGGCCAGTATCCCGAGCCAGGGATGGAAAAGGATGATCCCGGCGAGGAAAACCGGCGTCCACGGCAGGTCGAATGCGGCCATGAGGACCGGCGAGGAAATCAGCCGCTGCACCGCTTCCAGGTCGGCGAGACCCGTCTGCGCGGCGGGGTCGTGCGCGACTGCGGAACGGCGCACCATCGCGTCAAAGACACGTTGATCGAGCGCCGACTGAAACCGTGCCCCGACCCGCGCCATGATGCGGCCTCTGCTGTAATCGAGTACGCCCATGACACCGTAGAGAAACGCGACCAGCAGCGTCAGCGCCACAAGCGTTTCCTCCGACCGGCTGCCCAATACCCGGTCATAGACTTGCAGCATGTAAAGCGGTCCGGTGAGCATCAGCAGGTTCGCGAAAAAGCTGAATATGCCGACAACCCAGAAGAGCGTGCGCCCCTGACGGAGTGCCTCTCGGAGTTCGTCGCGCCCCGGCTTCGTCATCATCTGAAATCTGCCCTGTCCTGTTAATCTCTTTTTGGGTCCGCAAGCGGCATCTTCATGCGGAGCGCTTACATGGCCTGTTTCCAAACTGCCACAATTTCATTAAGTGAAGTTGGAGCGAGTGTGAACCTACCCTGTTTGCATTAGTGAGTTGCCACTTGATTACCTCACACCGAAAACGGACACGATTTTCATGAACCTGCCCCCGCGCGCAAAGACCCTGATGATTGCCGGTCTCTGCCTGTCCCTGATGTCGGCCTGCACGGTTCGCAATCCCGACGAACGCGACAGCGCCGTGCCTTTTGATCCCTACGAGAAGAACAATCGCCAGGTCCACCGTTTCAACCTCGGAGTGGACAAGCTGCTTTTTCGTCCTGCTGCAAAGGGTTACACGAATATCATTCCGGATCCGATCGAAGACAGCTTCAACAGTTTCGCCAGAAACCTGTCCGAGCCGGGCGATGCCGCGAACTATTTGCTTCAGGGAAATCTGAAGCAGGCGGGGGTTTCCATCGTCAGGTTCCTGATGAATTCGACCATCGGATTCGCCGGTCTGGCGGATCCCGCATCCGAGTTCGGCATTCCGGAAACCGAGACCGATTTCGGCGCGACCCTCGCGTCCTGGGGGGTCGGAGAGGGCGCCTATATCGAACTGCCGTTCTTCGGCCCGTCCACGCAGCGCGATTCGGTCGGTGTGCTGGTGGACTTCTTCACCAACCCCCTGACGTTTGCGCCCACCCGGCCGATCGAAAATGTTGGTTTCTATGCCAATGCCGTTGAGCGGCTGAGCGCGCGGGGCAGATATTCGGATACTGTCGACTCGATCCTGTATGAAAGCGAAGACAGCTATGCCGTGGCGCGCGTGATCTACCTGCAGAATCGCCGCTTTGAACTGGAAGGCAACAGTGGGGATACCTATGTAGATCCCTACGCAACATCCGACACCGACCCATACGAGGATTCCTATGCAGACCCCTATGCCGAATAAACCTCTGATGCGCCGCAGTTTTCTGGGATCGGCTCTTGCCTTCGCCGGCGTTGCCGCATTGCCGATGCCGGCGCTTGCGCTGACCGAGGCCGGAGCGAAGAAACTGGTCGATCAGCTTGTTGGCGAAATCAATCGCGTCATCGCTTCGGGCAAATCCGAAAGTGCGATGATTCGCGATTTCGAGCGCATTTTCGTCCAGTTCGCCGATGTGTCGATCATGGCGCGCTATGCGCTTGGCAATGATGCGCGCAGCGCGAGCCAGGCCCAGTTGAACGCGTTCACCCAGGCGTTTCAGGGATATATCGCGCGCAAATACGGCCGACGCTTTCGCGAGTTCATCGGTGGCACGGTCGAGGTCACGTCGACCCGCAGGATCAAGAGCGGTTACGAGATTCGCAGCATTGCCAAGTTGCGCGGTGAAGCACCGTTCGAGGTAACGTTCCTCGTCTCCGACAAATCCGGTCGCGACAAGTTCTTCAACATGTTCATCGAAGGTGTGAACCTGTTGCTGACCGAGCGGACCGAGATCGGTGCGATGCTCGATCGGCGCAAGGGCAACATCGATCAGTTGACAGCAGACCTTTCCAAGCTCGGATAGGCGCCTTCGCGCCTACCGGTCATTGAAGTTCTGCGGGCTTTGATTGCCGCCACGGCCACCGCCGCCACCGAAAATGTCGCGCAATACCTTGTCCACGACCCCGCCAAAGCCGGTTCCACCCGAGCCGCCCTGGCGGGGAATGCCGCCGTCGCGGTTTTCGACCGGACCTGCCGGGGCGCGCATCGGTAGCGGCGTCGGCGCCAGCCCCTGATGCACCCGGATCATGGTTTCGTGCCAGATTTCGGCAGGAAGCCCGCCGCCGGTCACACCGCTCAGCGGCGTATTGTCGTCATAGCCCATCCAGACGCCCGCAACATATTGCGACGTAAATCCGATGAACCAGGCATCGCGCGCGGCCTGAGTGGTTCCGGTTTTTCCGGCAGCCTCCCAGTTCGGCAATTTCGCGCGCCGTCCCGAGCCTTCGGAAACGACCTTTTCCATCATCCAGATCAGTTCTTCGGCGGCCTTGGTCTGGATGACGCGCTCGCCGATCCCGCCCTCGGTTCCCATGAGCGCGTCGCGTTCGCCGAGCAGCTTCAGTTCGGTCAGCCCATAGGGCGTCACGGCTGAGCCGCCATTCAGGATGCCTGCATAAGCGCCGGTCATTTCAATCAACGTGCTCTCGGACGCGCCAAGCGCAAGGGCCGGCCCCGCCGCCAGATCGCTCTCGAGGCCGAATTGGCTGGCAACCTGCCGCACCAGTTCACGCCCGACGCGCTCGGACACCTTGACCGCCGGAATGTTGAGCGAGTCTTTCAGGGCGTCCACGAGCGTCACCCGTCCCTTGTAGTTCTTGGTATAGTTCTGGGGACACCACTGTCCGGATCCCGGAATGTCCATGCAGAACGGTTCGTCGATCACCGTGTCCAGCGGCGAATAGCCGAGATCCAGCGCGGCCCCGTAGACGAATGGCTTGAACGCCGATCCGGTCTGGCGCTTGGCCTGAACCGCGCGGTTGAACGCGCCGGCGACCTTGGCTTCGCGCCCGCCGACAATCGCGCGCACCGCGCCGTCCGCCGACATGACCACGATCGCCGCCTGTGCCTTGGAGCCTGAGCGCACCTTGTTTTCGAACACGTATTGCATGGCTTCTTCCGCCGCGGCCTGAAGCCGTCGGTCGAGCGTCGTGCGGATGATCACGTCTTCGGTGGTGTTGCGGGTAAAGTACTCGGGACCGGCGGCCATGACCCAGTCGGCGAAATACCCGCCGGCCCGTTCGGCGGCCGCTTCCGAAAGCTGTGCCGGATGGTCGCGCGCCTGCTCGGCCTCTGCCGCAGTGAGATATCCCTGATCCTCCATCAGCCCCACGATGACCGTCGCGCGGTTCTGCGAGCGGGTCAGGCTGTTGGTGGGGGCATACCGGGTCGGGGCCACCAGCAATCCGGCCAGCATTGCCGCCTCTGCGGGCGTGACGTTGGACGCGGATTTTCCGAAATACCGCTGGCTCGCCGCCTCGAAACCACGTGCTCCCGCGCCCAGAAAGGCCCGGTTCATGTAGATGGTCAGGATTTCATCCTTGGAATACTTGACCTCCATTGCGAGGGCGAAAACAGCTTCCTTGATCTTGCGCTGCAGCGTGCCGCGGCGACAATCGGCCTCGTATTCGGCTTCGCTCATGCCGGATGCGGGATCATAGGGATCGCCAAGGCACAGCAGTTTGGCGGTCTGCTGCGTGATCGTCGAACCGCCGTGACCGGACAAGGGGCCGCGCCCCTCGCTCAGGTTAATCCGGACGGCGCTTGCAATGCCGCGCGGGCTGACGCCGAAATGCCGGTAGAACCGCTTGTCCTCGGTCGCCACGATGGCGTTGCGGATGTTGGGAGAGACGGTCTCGGTCGTGATGACTCCGCCGAATTGATCGCCGCGCCAGGCAAACACATCACCGTTGCGATCGAGCATGGTCACCGACCCGCGCGCACGCCCGTCGAGCAGTTCGGTCACGTCTGGCAAGGTCGTGTAGATATAGCCGACCCACAGCGCGATGACGAGGCATACGACCGACCCGACGCGCCACGTCACGCTCCAGACCAGCCGCAGCAGCCATCCGATCAGCCGTCGGAAAAAGCCGAACAAACCGCCACCTCCACTGGATTTGCGGCGGGTCGTCTGACGCTTGCGCGGGGCCGGTTTGGCCTTTTGTGGTGTCTTCCGCGTCTTGGTCGCAGTTGTCGTGCGGGTTTTCCGTTGCCCGGATGAATACCGCTTGTCGGCTACCAAAGGCGGCTTGCGTGGTGTCTTGTTTGTCATGCTCAGCCCTGCTCGGCCTTTGTGTTTGGGGTGACACTACATCGCCTGAGACGGTTTGTTGAGCCTCCGATTGATCGGCACATGCCATTTCCCAAACGATCAAAAAACAGTCAACCGCCAAATTTAGTGCAAAAATTGTGCATCTTTCCGCGTTTGGTGCCCGGTTCTCGCGCCCGAGCCATTTGCAACGCTGCATCGCGGCGTTTTGCTCCGGGTGTCTGCACGCAGGGAGCCTGCAAAGGAAAGGGATCGAGGTGAAACTCATCATAGCGACAATCAAGCCGTTCAAGCTGGAGGAGGTCCGCGAGGCGCTGACCGAATCCGGCGTGCGCGGCATGATGGTGACTGAAATCAAGGGGTTCGGATCGCAATCCGGTCATACCGAAATCTATCGCGGCGCGGAATACGCGGTGAATTTCGTGCCCAAGATCAAACTTGAACTCGTTGTCAGTGCGACAATGGCGGAGCAGGTGGTCGAAACCATCACCAGAACCGCCAAGACCGGCAAGATCGGGGACGGCAAGATATTTGTTCTCGATGTGGAGCAGGCCATGCGCGTGCGCACCGGCGAAATCGACGAAGACGCGCTGTGAAACGCGGCGGAAAAGGGGAATTGACACAATGACATCGACCAAAACGATTGCCACAGCAGCCGCGCTTGTCGCGGTGCCGTCGCTGGGGCTGGCGCAAGAGGCGGATGTAACGCCGACGAATGCCGAACTGGGCTTTATCCTGACCACGTTCATGTTCATCGTGATGGGTGTGCTGGTGTTCTGGATGGCGGCGGGATTCGCGATGCTCGAAGCCGGGCTGGTGCGATCCAAGAACGTCACCATGCAGTTGACCAAGAATATGGCGCTTTTTTCGCTGGCGGCGGTCTTCTATTTCGTGATCGGCTACAACCTGATGTATCCGGGCGATGGGTGGGCCATTCCGGGGATGCTTGGCGCGTTTGCGATGGCCAGCCTTGAACCGGTCGGGTTGAGCGGGGCGGAGCCGGATCTCACCTATGCGTCGGTTGGCTCGGACTTTTTCTTCCAGTTGATGTTCTGTGCGGCGACCGCGTCGATCGTCTCGGGCGCGCTGGCGGAGCGCATCAAGCTGTGGCCGTTCCTGATCTTCGTGGTGATCCTGACGGCGTTGATCTACCCGATCCAGGCCAGCTGGAAATGGGGTGGCGGTTTCCTCGACAACGCCGGGTTCCTCGATTTCGCCGGATCGACAGTGGTTCATTCGGTTGGCGGCTGGGCGGCGCTGACCGGCGCTCTGATACTCGGTCCGCGCATCGGCAAATACGGCAAGGACGGCCGCGTGATCCCGATTCCCGGCTCCAATCTGGCGCTGGCGACCCTGGGCACGTTTATCCTGTGGATGGGCTGGTTCGGGTTCAACGGTGGTTCACAGCTCTATATGGACACGGCGGGCAATGTCGCCGACATCAGCCGCATTCTGGTCAATACCAATGCTGCCGCGGCGGCGGGTGCGGTGGCTGCGCTGATCCTGACCCAACTGCTCTACAGGAAGCCGGACCTCACGATGATCCTGAACGGTGCCCTCGCCGGTCTGGTTTCGATCACCGCCGAACCGCTGACACCGACGCTGTTTTCGTCGACACTTATCGGCGCTGTCGGCGGGGTGATCGTGGTCTTTGCGGTGCCATTCCTTGACAGGCTCCGGATCGACGATGTGGTCGGTGCCATTCCGGTCCACCTTTTCGCAGGTATCTGGGGGACAATCGCGGTTGTCTTCACCAACCCCGATGCGTCGCTGATCACACAGATCTACGCGATCCTCGTCGTCGGTGTGTTCGTGGTGGTGACCTCGACGCTGGCCTGGCTGTTCCTCAGGGCGGCCCTGGGTATCCGTGTCGGAGAAGAGGAAGAGATCAACGGCCTCGACATGGCGGAACTGGGCATGGAAGCGTATCCGGAATTCTCCAAGGGCTGAAGTTATACCCCCTGTCGAAGAGGGCCGCGGCGCATTGCACCGGGGCCCTTTCCCTTGTGACGTCGCCGGTCGTCGCTCCCGAGCGCAGCGGCTGAGCTTGACCGGGATGAAAACACCATGAAGCTTGAATGCAAAACACCCGCCAGGTATCTGGCGGGTGTTTGTCTTTATTCAGGGTCTCCCGTGCCTGCATGCCCTGAAACGGGCGCACGGACGGGACGTCAGAGGTTAGCGGCGCAGGCCCAGACGTTTGATCAGGTCCTGATAGCGGGCCTCGTCCTTGCGCTTGACGTAGTCGAGCAGCTTGCGGCGCTGAGCAACCATCTTGAGCAGGCCGCGACGGCCGTGGTTGTCTTTCTTGTGGGTCTTGAAGTGTTCAGTCAGGGTCGCGATGCGCGAGCTTAGAACGGCAACCTGGACTTCCGGCGAACCGGTATCGCCTTCCTTGGTTGCGAATTCCTTCATGATCCGCGATTTTTCTTCCAGCGTAATCGACATCGGGGTCTCCTTTGCAGGTTGGAATGAATGGCGCAGGCCGGGATGTCGTCCAGCACAGGCCCATGGAGAGTTGTCCCTGCCCGTCACGATGGACGCGAGTCGTCAGGGATGGGGGCGTATAGACGCGTTTTCAACCAAAGGCAAAGGGTTTTGCGATGCGATCCGTGGTCAGCCGTTGCCCAGACCCAGGGCGCCTCCCGTTGCGCGATCCACGATGACAATGTCATCGGCGCTCAGCGTGGTGCCGCCCATCACGCTGGCAACTTCGGTGCCGTCGACCCAGATATGGCTGAGCCCCTCGGTCTCTTCATCGGCGACCACCTCGATTCGCGGCTCGGGGTTCTGTTCGAGATCGGACATCACCATTATCTGGTCGTCGTCGGCCTCATAATCCATCACGCGGATTGCCTCGGACTCCTGCCCGTCCCCGGTGGAGTCATGCGCGTCTAGGACGAAGCGATCCGCGCCTTCCCCTCCGGACAACACATCGCCGTCAGATCCGATCAGCGTGTCGTCGCCATCGCCGCCATTGAGGTAATCGGTGGTTTCGTCATCCGCGACGTCTTTCCCATCGGCCCCGATGAGAAGGTCATCGCCAAAACCGCCGAGCAGGGTATCCTGCCCGTCGCCGCCGACCAACACGTCATCGCCCATGCCGCCATGCAACGCATCGTCGTCCCCGTTGCCCTGCAGGATGTCGTTGCCGTCACCACCCTGCAGGACATCCGCACCTTCGCCGCCCAGCATCAGGTCATCACCGCCATGGCCAAAGAGCATGTCCGCACCCATGTCACCGCTGAGCATATCCTGACCGTCCTCGCCATGCAGGGTGTCGTTGCCGTCACCGCCAAAGAGGGCGTCGTCACCCTCGGCACCGTGCAGGTCGTCATCTCCGGCCCCGCCATGGATCGAATCGGCCCCGCCATATCCGTTGATCTGATCGTTCCCGGTGTCGCCGGCGATCTGTTCAGCCGCCGAGCCGCCCGACAGGATCTGGTCGATCGGCACGATTTCAGCGGTGGATTCACCGGTTGCGACATCTTCGGTTTCCGGCCCCACGTCATCCGCGGAATCGTCATCGGGTTCAGCAGACAGATCAACGACCATCGCCGCGCCGCCGACCGCAAGCAACCCCAGCAACCCAGCCAACATCAACATCGGGACTCTCCACAGAATACGTCCGGTGAATTAGGACATGCCTGCAGGGCCCGGGTCAAAGCAAAGCTGAGCTCAGGGTTAAGCGCGGGTTATCAGATCCACGGTTCCGGTTGCTGGCTGTAGGCGATGTAAAGCGGGTGTTTCGGGTGTCCTGCCTTGCTCAGTCCGAGGTGAAACAGGGGGCGCCCCGTACCGCGCAACAATGTGGCCACCGTATCGCCACGCGACAGGTGTGCGCCGTGCGTTCCCCAGGCGGCGATCACCTGATCGGCCCATGCGGCCCCGGCCAGGATCGCTGCGTCGTTTTCCGGCCCGACCGGATCCTCGGCGGCGCGCATGGCGCGGGGATCGGTGTCGCGCCAGGCAAAGATGTTGGTCACCTGAAACGCACCGAAGCCAAGCGCGCGTGCCCGCCTTTCACAGCGTTCGACGGTGGGGTCGTTCTGAACCTCGGTGGCGGTCGACGGGTTCAGCATCACGAACAGCGCCCGCTGGCCCCCCGCATCCCAGACCCGCGTGAGGCTATAGCGATAGCGTTCGCAATCGGAATAGATGGCGGTCGAGGGGGCGTCGCCCTTGGTGTGGGATCGGGTGATCATGCGGCGGGTTTAGCCGGTATGACCCAAAGGGAAAAGAGCCCGGACGGCCTCTTGCTGTCGGATCTCATGACTGGTTGAACACGCGGGCAGGGTGCAATTCGCCCGATTTGTAGACCCCCACCGCCAGCGCCTTGCCATCCTGCGAGGCCCAGGCGTCGTCGCCGTATTCCACATCCGAGGCAAAGACCATGCCGGGATTGCCGTTGCGCAATCGCGTCGCGCCTTCGGGGGTGCAGCGCAGTTCGGGCAGTTCGGAGAGGCCGACTTCGAGCGGTTGCAGATGGGCGTCGAGTTCCGGCGTCCGCGCCAGTTCCTCGATCCGCTCCAGTGACAGGCCGTCCCCGGCATTGAACGGACCCGACCAGATGCGCCGCAGCGATACGACATGCCCCAGACACCCGAGGGCCTTGCCCAGATCGCGCGCAATGCTGCGCACATAGCCGCCCTTGCCGCAGGTCATTTCCAGGGTCACGTGATCGGCATCGGGCCGGTCCGTCAGGATCAGCTGCTCGACCCAGAGCGGGCGGGCCGCGAGTTCCATGTCTTCGCCGTCCCTCGCACGCTTGTAGGCGCGTTCCCCGTCGATCTTGACGGCCGAGAATTGCGGCGGCACCTGCTGGATATCGCCGACAAACGCGTTCAGCGCATCCTTGATCTCGTCATCGGTGGGCCGCAGCTCGCTTTGTGCGATGATCTCGCCCTCGGCGTCGTCGGTATTGGTCGACTGTCCAAGCCGGACGGTAAATGTATACGCCTTGAGCGCATCGGTTATGTAGGGCACCGTTTTCGTCGCCTCGCCAAGCGCAATGGCAAGCACGCCGGTCGCCGCCGGATCAAGCGTCCCTGCGTGCCCGGCCTTTTGCGCGTTCATCGCCCAGCGGACCTTGTTCACGATAGCGGTTGAGGTCGGCCCGGCGGGCTTGTCGATGACCAGCCAGCCCGAAATGTCGCGGCCTTTGCGTTTGCGTCCCATGGTGCCTCTGCGTTTCTCAGGATGCGGCGGCGTAGCCGAGACGGGCAGGGCTGTCAAACCCCGCCGGCCGCCGGCGCAAGACCCGGATCAGACTTTACCCAGCGTTTGGCACATCTGCCCGGTTGCGTCCGGGACCAGGCAATTCTAGATCCGGCACCGGAGAGACCTGAAGAAATCCGAACCGATGCGACAGGGCAAATGACGAAACCTGCCACCACCGTGACCGGGCAGACCGCGCCCAGCGGGTCACCGGGCGAGGTTTTCCTAGTGTTTCTCAAGCTGGGCCTGACCTCGTTCGGGGGGCCGGTGGCCCATCTTGGCTACTTTCACGACGAACTGGTCACGCGGCGCAAGTGGATCGACGAGGCGGGATATGCCGATCTCGTGGCGTTGTGTCAGTTTCTGCCCGGTCCGGCCAGCAGCCAGGTCGGTTTCGCGCTGGGTCTGTTGCGTGGCGGACCGTTGGGGGCGCTGGCCGCGTGGGTGGCGTTCACGCTGCCCTCTGCGCTGATGCTGGTGCTGTTTGCGTTGGGGGCTGCGGCATTCGACGGACCGGTGGGGGCAGGGTTGATCCATGGTCTCAAGGTGGTTGCGGTTGCGGTGGTCGCGCAGGCGGTCTGGGGCATGGCGCGCAGCCTTGCGCCGGATTGCGCGCGGGCCGGGATCGCGCTTGCCGCCGTGCTTCTCGGGGTGTTTGTGGGGGGATCGCTGGGCCAGATCGCCGCAATACTGGCCGGCGCCGCGGCGGGTCTCGTCTTGTGTCGCGAGGTGCAGGCCGCTGTGCAGGGGCATCTGGCCTTTGCCGTTTCAAAGCAAGCGGGCATCCTGTCGCTCGCCCTTTTCGCCGCGCTTCTGGTTCTTTTGCCACTCGTGGCCTCAGGCGCGCCGGGCGTGGCCCTGTTCGACGGCTTTTATCGCGCCGGGGCGCTGGTCTTTGGCGGAGGACACGTCGTGCTGCCGCTGCTCCAGGCCGAAGTGGTGGGCGTCGGCGGCGTGTCCAACGATGCCTTTCTCGCCGGATACGGTGCAGCACAGGCGGTTCCGGGGCCGCTTTTCACCTTTGCTGCCTATCTTGGCGCGATCATGGGAACGCCGCCTGGCGGCATCGGCGGGGCGGCCGTCGCGCTGGTGGCGATCTTTCTGCCGGGGTTTCTGCTGCTGATTGGCACGCTGCCCTTCTGGAATGTGTTTCGCGTGCGCCCTGCGGCGCAGTCGGCGATGCGCGGGGCCAATGCGGCGGTGGTGGGGATTCTTGGCGCGGCGCTTTATGATCCGGTCTGGACCAGCGCCATCCTCTCTCCGCACGATTTTGCGCTGGCGCTTGCAGGGTTCCTGCTGCTCACCGTCTGGAAGGTATCGCCCTGGATCATCGTGGTGCTTGTCGGGGGTGGCGGCATCTTGCTCGGACTGCTCTGAACACCACAGGCGTTTCTGGATGAACCTGAAGGGCCTGATGCCGCCTGAAACCGGACGATGCAAGCCGGTTGCGATACGCTCTATTCGGCGTCCACCACCAGGCCGACAATCGGCCCCAGCCGAAAACCCAGGTCATTGCGACCGATGGACGGTGCATACAGGCGCGAGATGTTGCCGTCGAAATAGAGGGCATTGGGCAGGTTCAGAGCATCGCGAAACATGCTGCCGAATTCATGGAATGTCACCGCGTTCCGTGAAATGACGAACACGGCACGGGTGCCATCGGCGCTGGTTCCGACACCATTGCGGACATAGCGCGACGTGCTGTCGACGAGGAACCTCGGGTGCAACTCTCCGTCGATGACCAGCATCGGTCCGGATTGCGTCGCATATTGGCATGCCGGCTGCGCCTCGACAAAGGCCAGCGTTTCGAAGACATCCGCGCGACCCTCGCGAATGCAGAATACGCCATTCGGCAAAAGCCCGAAATTCCCGGGCCCCTCATTGGTGATTACGCGTTTTGTCTCGATACCGTTCTCGAGATAATGGCCCACCGGCGTGCGGTCGTCGTGATACATGCCCGCATTCATCGCAAAGGCGAGCCGTTTGCCCGATCCGGCAAGCGCGGAGTCGATGCTGGAAAAATGCCCGTACAACGCGCCGGTGTCGTCCTGGAGGAACAGGCGCAAGTCGGCCTGCGTCATGTCGATGTCACAGACCGTGTAGCCGTTGCCGCCATGTTCGATATCGCGGCAATCCTGGGCCGCTGCGGCGACCGGAGCCATCAGAACCGGAGCCATCAGAAAGGTCAGAAGGGAGGCGACAATTCGCTTCACCCTTCGATGTCGCGGCGGACCGCGTCCTGATTCAGCATCCTGCGTGTATCGTCCATGCGGTCAAACGTGTCATCCAGCTGGAACCGCAGGTCCGGCGCAAACTTGAGTGCCAGTTTTTTGGACACCGCGCGACGCAGTTCCCCCTTGTTGCGGGCAAGCAGCTTCAGAACCTCGTCCTGGCCCTCACCGCCAAGGGGCAGCACATAGGCGGTTGCAACCCGCAGGTCAGGGGAGGTCCGGACCTCGCCCACGGTGATCGACATGCGGTTGAGGTCGGGATCGTGGACATCGCCACGGGCCAGCACTTCGGAGAGGGTGCGCCGGATCAGCTCGCCAACGCGAAGCTGCCGCTGGGACGGGCCGGGACCATCGTGAAATTTGTTCTTTGCCATGATCCTGATCTAAGTGGTTGCAGAGGCTTTGCCAAGCGGGCCGCAACCGGATAACAGCACCTGACGCAATGGAGTGACGCGCAATGACACATAAGCCGGGTATTGTTGTAACGGGCGCATCGGGCCGCATGGGCCGGATGCTGGTGCGGATCATCACCGAAAGCGACAAGGCACAGCTGGTCGGCGCTGTCGAACGCGAGGGTCACGCATGGGTGGGGCAGGATATCGGAACCGCCATGGGCGGCGGCGCGCTCGGAGTCGCGGTGACCGATGATCCGCTCGAGGCCTTTGCCCGGGCACAGGCGGTGATCGACTTTACCGCGCCCCAGGCAACGCTGGATTTTGCGGTGCTCGCAGCGCAGGCGCGGCTTGTACACGTGATCGGGACAACCGGGATGACGGATGCGCAGATCGCGGCGCTGACGCCGGCATCGAGACATGCGGTGATCGTGCGGGCCGGCAACATGAGCGTCGGCGTCAACCTGTTGACGCAATTGACCCGAAAGGTGGCGGCGGCGCTTGGCGAGGATTTCGATATCGAGATCATCGAAGCGCATCATCGTCACAAGGTGGATGCACCGTCCGGCACCGCCCTGATGCTGGGCGAGGCGGCGGCAGAGGGGCGCGGCGTCGCCCTGTCAGATGTCGCGGACCGCGGTCGCGACGGTATCACCGGCGCGCGCGAACACGGTCACATCGGTTTTGCCGCGATTCGGGGCGGTGACATCGTGGGCGAACATGACGTGCTGTTCGCCGCACCCGGCGAGCGGATCACGCTTCGCCACGTGGCCACCGACCGCGCCGTGTTCGCCCGTGGCGCCCTGCGCGCCGCGTTGTGGGGGCAGGGGAAAGCTCCGGGTGCCTATGACATGATGGATGTTCTTGGCCTGAGCGACTGATCGGCGAATTTTCGCGCAGCGACCTGCTGAGCGCCGCCTTTCGGCCGGTCGGGCAATTCGGCATTCGCAACGCACAGCTCACGCGGGGGAGCGCGATTGCCACCGGTCTCCCGAGCGGGTCAGGTCGAGCGGAGCAGGACCTTGCTCGAACCAAGGGCCGCGGCAATGCGGCTGTATTGCTGGCTCTTGCTTTCGGAACCGGAGGCGCTGCGCAGCAGCAGGGTTTCGGTATTGCTCAGGATGGCACTTGCCTGCTGGTTCACCTGTGCCTGGGCCTGCGGGGCCACCGGCGTGAGCGGGCGCGATGTGCGAACCGCGGGCGAGGTGTCGGTGGCCTGTCGGCTGGCGCGTCCGCGCACCTGCGACGTATCGCGGTTGCGGCGGGCCAGGTTCTCGAGCTGGTCAGAGGTGTCCCGCAGGATATCGCGCACCTCGTCGTAATCGGTGTCTCGCGGGATACCGTCCGCGATCTGACCAAGCCGTTCGGCAAGGCAATCGACCCTGTAGGACTCATTGTCGAGTTCGGCGCAGAATTGCTGGGCCGCCGCGATGCCGCTGGTGACGACCTCGGTATAGTTGTTCGATCCGAAACCACCGGCGGGAAGAATGACCGTGTAGACCAGCGGCGGAACCGCCTGAGCAAATGCGGGCAGCCCGGTTCCCGTTGCGGCGACGAGAGTGGCGGCAATTCCAAGTTTCCGAAATGCGGTCATGTTGAAGCGGTCTCCTGCGCATGAATAGGTTGTTTTTCGCGCCTTGCGTTGCCGGTTGCGTCGCGTCGCGCTATCGTTGGTCATAGTCTAACAGGATTCGAGTGAGAGGGCATGGCCAAATTTTCTAGCATCATGATCGCCGGTGTATTTGCAGCAGGCCTTGCGGCGCAGGCGCAGTCCCAGACAACAGCCCCGCTGACGCAGGCCCAGGCGCGTCTGGCCTGTGGCACGGGCGTCGTGCTGGGCGCCGTGACCCTGCCGGATGGCTCCATCAAGGTCACGTGCGAGGCACAGGCCGCAGGCCAGGTTCCCACGGCGCTTGCGGGTGCGCTGACGCCTGAAGCCGCAGCGGCGCTCGTCGCGACCGTTGTGATCGTCGGAGTTCTGGTCGGGGATGGCGGATCGGAATCGAGTGCCACGACAACGGCTGCACCGGTCGATCTGGAGCAGTATTAAACGCGACGCCGGCGCTTGTCAGCCGCGTTCAGAAGTCGACCGCGAGACCCTTTTTCTCCCAATCGCCATAGCGAACGGGTTCCGGGCCGTCGCGACCTCCGAGTTCCTTTGGCAGGGGCGCTTTGAGCGCGGCACGCTTGCGGCGCTCTTCGGCCTCGGCAAGCGCGCGTTGCGCGGCGGGCGGCAGCTCGGGGGTCGGGGTCTCGGTCATCGCGGGTTCCTTTATGCCTGATGCGTGATATACGCCCGGGTCCGTGTCTGACAAGGGACGCGGTGGATTTGCGGAGATGGACGGATGGCCGATAGTCCTCTGGGTGCAAGGCGCAGCGCAATTTACCTGCTCGATCAGGTGCTCGGCGAGGGTCGGTTGATGGCGGAATGCCTGTCCGCGGGCGCTCTGGAGCGGCTGGCCCCGGGAGAGCGGGCGCGGGCGCAGCGCCTTGCGCTCGAAACGCTGCGGGGCCTGGAGCGCGCCGACCGCCTGTTGCAGCGGCATCTGCGCAAGACTCCGCCGTTGACCGTGCGCAATGCCCTGCGTCTGGGAACGGTCGAGCTGTGCAGGGGCGAGGCTGCGCATGGCGTGGTGAACGCGATGGTTCAGATCGTCGGCGGGCACAGACGACACGGACAGCTCAAGGGGATGGTCAACGCCGTCCTGCGCAAGATCGCGGCGGATGGGCCGGAGGGGTGGACCAGGCTGCGCGTCCCGCGCCTTCCCAAGTGGCTGCGCGCGCCGCTGGTATCGGCCTGGGGTCCCGAAGCCGTTGCGATGATGGAAGCCGCGCATTTCGCGGGCGCACCACTGGATATCACTGGCAAGCCCGAGGCAGACCTGTCGGCGCTGGGCGGCGTGGCATTGCCCACCGGATCGCTGCGGCTGGCGGCACCGGGTCAGGTCACCGCATTGCCGGGCTATGGCGTCGGCGACTGGTGGGTTCAGGATGCCGCTGCTGCTTTGCCGGCGACGCTATTGGCCGTGGGGCCGGGTGAGCGTGTGCTCGATCTCTGTGCCGCTCCGGGCGGCAAGACGTTGCAGCTCGCCGCCAGCGGCGCGGATGTGGTCGCGGTGGACAGTTCGGCGCAGCGGATGAAACGGCTGCAGGAGAATCTCGCGCGTACCGGGTTGCGTGCCGAAACGCGGGTCGCCGACGCGCTTGAAGAAACGGGTCAGTACGATGCGATCCTGCTGGATGCGCCCTGTTCGGCAACCGGTACGATCCGCCGTCACCCGGACCTGCCCCATGCCAAGGACGGATCGGAATTCGGTGCGCTGATCGAGTTGCAGACCCGGATGCTGGCGCACGCCTGGGGCTTGCTGCGGCCGGGCGGGCGGATGGTGTTCTGCACCTGCAGCCTGTTGCCTGACGAGGGCGAGGTGCAGGTCGAAGAGGCGCTCGACATGTTTGCGGACATGCGGATCGATCGCGCGGCGCTTTCGCGTCCGGGCATCGACCCGGCGTGGATCACCGAAGAGGGTGGCCTGCGCCTGCGGCCGGATTACTGGCCCGACCGGGGCGGAATCGACGGGTTTTACATGGCGCTGCTGCGCAAGGAACCCGCCGCCTGACCAAGGCCTGTTGACAAACGCCCGTCGCCGGTTGCGACTATTGCCGCGAGATACGAGACGAAACGCATAAAGACACCGCAGAGCGGTCGGGGCGAAGCAGCATGGCAGGCCCGCACAGATTGGCAGCCCGGGGCCTCGATCGGCTCCATGCCTGGATGGCGCGCGGTCATCGGGGCGCGCGCGATTTTGTCTCTGACCCCGAGCCGCGCGGTTTCGGCTCTGTCACCCGTGGACGGCAGATTCTCGCGGGTCGTTTTCTGCTGGCCGGGCAGCCTGTCGAGATCCGTGGCCGTGATCTGTGGGACGTGCCTGCGACGAAACCGGGGCTTGACGCGGCACGGCACGGGTTCGGATGGCTTGACGATCTCGCCGCAGCGGGGGATGCGCGGGCGCGGTCAACGGCGCAGGACTGGCTGTGGAACTGGATCGGTCGGTTCGGGGGCGGTCGTGGGCCCGGCTGGACCCCGGCCCTGACAGGGTGCCGGGCGATCCGCTGGGTCAATCACGCGGCGTTTCTGCTGCACGGTCGGGACGAGTCCGACCGGGACCTGTTCCTGCGCACCCTGTCGCGGCAATGCTGGTTCCTGTCCAGACGCGCTCAGAGCGCCGCGCCGGGTGTTCCCCGGTTCGAGGCACTGTCGGGATTGATCGTCGCCGCCCTGTCGATGGAAGGGCGCGCGGCGCTGGCAGATCCGGCGGTTCGGCTTCTTGCGCAGGAGTGCGACGCGCGGATCGACGCGACAGGCAGCCTTCCGACGCGCAACCCCGAAGAGTTGCTGAAGGTCTTCACGCTCCTGACCTGGACGGCTGCCGACTTGCATCGTGCCGGTCGCGCGGTGCCGGCGGGGCACAGCGCGGCAATCGCGCGCATTGCCCCCACGCTGCGTGCATTGCGCCATGCCGACGGAGGGCTGGCGCGGTTTCATGGTGGCGGTCGCGGATTGAATGGCCGGCTGGATCATGCGCTGGCGGCAAGCGGGGTGAAACCCGGACCTACCGACGCGCGTGCGATGGGGTATGCGCGGCTGGCCGCAGGCCGCACAAGTGTGATCGTGGATGCGGCGCCGCCACCGGCCGGCGCGGCGGCATCTACGGCGCATGCGTCGACGCTGGCCTTCGAACTGACATCGGGCCGACGGCCCATGATCGTGAATTGCGGCTCTGGTGCCGTTTTCGGCGATCAATGGCGGCGCGCGGGGCGTGCGACGCCGTCGCATTCGACGCTGGGGCTGACCGGGTACTCCAGCGCCCGGCTGGCGACGGGCGGGGATGAAACAAGGCGCCGCGCCTTGATCGACGGCCCGCGCAATGTGCCCGTCGAGATGACCGAGCGCCCCGTCGGCCTGCTGTTCTGGGGCGGCCATGACGGGTATGTGGGGCAATTCGGTCTTACACACGCGCGGCGGCTCGACCTGAGTTTTGACGGTCGGAGCCTGTCTGGCGAGGATATGCTGCTGGCGATCGAGCCTGCACACAGGCGGCGTTTTGATCGCGCGTTGCAGCAAGGTCCGCAGACCGGGATCGGCTTTGACATCCGCTGGCACCTGCATCCCGAGGTCAAGGCCCGACTCGACTCCGCGGCGGCCATCGTGTCGTTGACGCTGCGCAGCGGAGAAACCTGGGAGTTCCGGACCGACAACGGGGTGCATCTTTCGCTGCAGCCGGGCGTCTATCTGGACGATACGCATCTGAAACCGGAGAGATCGCGGCAGATCGTGGTGTCCGCTCACGCGGTCGGCCCCGAAACCCGGATCCGCTGGAGCCTGGCCAAGGCACGGGACACCGCCATCGCGATACGCGATCTGCAGCAGGACGACGAGCCGGGCGATGATGACTGAGCGCGGCTGGCGGGCATTCCCGCCGCCGTGGCCGGCCCGGACGGCAGAATCCCGTTGCGTTTGAAATCCACGGTTCTATCCCGCAGGAAATTGGATTATGCCGCGCCTAACAGTCATCATATTCAGGACCTGTCATGACCGACCTTCGACCAATCCGCCGCGCCTTGCTCTCTGTTTCCGACAAATCCGGGCTTGTCGATCTGGGCAAGGCACTGGTTGAACGCGGAGTCGAATTGCTGAGTACCGGGGGCACGGCCCAGACGTTGCGCAACGCCGGGCTCGAAGTGCTCGACGTTTCCGAGGTCACCGGCTTTCCCGAGATGATGGATGGTCGTGTCAAGACGCTGCACCCGATGGTGCATGGTGGCTTGCTGGCGCTGCGGGACAATCCGGCACATGTGGCGGCGATGGAAGAGCATGTGATCAATCCGATCGACCTGCTGGTGGTGAACCTCTACCCCTTCGAGGCCACGGTCGCCGGCGGCGCCGACTATGACACCTGCA
Source organism: Alphaproteobacteria bacterium (assembly GCA_030431825.1). GTDB lineage: Bacteria > Pseudomonadota > Alphaproteobacteria > Rhodobacterales > Rhodobacteraceae > Sedimentitalea. Next base: position 17,696 of record JAUIIJ010000031.1, on the reverse strand, counting down.
TCGAGAATATCGACATCGGTGGCCCGGCGATGATCCGGGCCGCGGCCAAGAACCACAAGTTCGTTTCCGTGGTGGTCGATACCGCGGATTACGAGGCGCTGCTGGCGGATATGGACGCCAATGGCGGGGCCACCAGCGATGCGTTCCGCCGCCAGCTGGCGCAGATCGCCTATGCGCGAACCGGTGCCTATGACGCCGCCGTCAGCACCTGGATGGCCGGTGCCGTCGGAATCGAAACCCCGCGCCGCCGCGTGATCAAGGGCGAGCTGGCGCAATCCCTGCGCTATGGCGAGAACCCGCACCAGAGAGCCGCCTTCTACACCGATGGCACCGACCGGCCCGGCGTCGCCAGCGCGACCCAGCACCAGGGCAAGGAACTGTCCTATAACAATATCAACGATACGGATGCGGCGTTCGAACTGGTCAGCGAATTCGCGCCCGAACACGGGCCGGCCTGTGCGATCATCAAGCATGCCAACCCCTGTGGCGTGGCGCGTGGGGACACATTGAAGCAGGCCTATCAGCGCGCGTTCGACTGTGACCGCACCAGCGCATTCGGCGGCATCATCGCGCTCAACCAGCCTCTTGATGGCGCGACGGCGGAAGAGATCGTCAATATCTTTACCGAGGTCGTCATCGCCCCCGGTGCCGATGACGCCGCGAAGGAGGTTTTTGCCGCGAAAAAGAACCTGCGCCTGCTGACCACCGGAGCACTGGCCGATCCGCGGGCGGCCGCGCTTGCCTACAAGCAGGTGTCGGGCGGGATGCTGGTGCAGGACAAGGACACGGGCCATATCACGCGCGACGATCTGAAAGTGGTGACCAAGCGCGCCCCGAGCGAACAGGAACTGAACGACCTGATGTTCGCGTGGGTCGTCGCCAAGCATGTGAAATCCAACGCCATCATCTATGTGAAGGATGGCGCCACCGTCGGTGTCGGCGCCGGACAGATGAGCCGTGTGGACAGCACGCGGATCGCGGCGCGCAAGGCGCAGGACATGGCCGATGCGCTGAAGCTCGACGCACCGCTGACCCGTGGATCGGTGGTTGCCTCCGATGCGTTCTTTCCCTTTGCCGACGGGCTGATCACGGCGGCCGAGGCCGGTGCCACGGCGCTGATCCAGCCCGGTGGCTCGATGCGCGATGACGAGGTGATTTCCGCGGCGGACGAGGCCGGGCTGGCGATGGTCTTTACCGGCATGCGCCATTTCCGGCACTGAGGCATGACACAGCGTTTTTTGATCGGTGCCACATTGCTGGCCTTTGCGACAGATCAGGTCAGCAAGTACGTCGTTGTACATGGCATGGAACTGTCGCGGCGGTTGGCGATCGACGTTCTGCCGCCAGTGCTGAACTTTCGCTATGGCGAGAACACCGGCATCAATTTCGGTCTGTTCGAGGGAGAGTCCGAACTCGCGCGCTGGCTGCTGATCGTATTCTCGGTGGCGGTGATCGCGGCGGTCTGGCTGTGGGTGCGGCGATATCATCCGCGCAGTGCGATCATGCAGATTTTCGCGGGCCTGTTGATCGGTGGTGCGCTCGGCAATGTGTTCGACCGGCTGGTCTATGGCTATGTGCTTGATTTCCTGAACATGTCCTGTTGTGGCCTTGACAATCCCTTTGTCTTCAATCTCGCGGATGTGCTCATCTTCATCGGGGCTGTCGGCCTGGTCGTGTTCGAGGGTCGCGGGCAACAGAAATCATTGCGTGACCCCAGGGGATGAATGGGGTAGACACCAGTGAAACAGGCAGGAGATGACCGGTGCGGATAGCGCAGGTTCTTTTAGTTGGATTGAGTGTCGGCGTGCTGGGATGCAGCAACAAGCCGCTTCACGACATCCGGAGCAATTCGGAAGGCCCGGACGAATTCATGGTGGTCCCGGTCAAACCCCTTACCGCGCCGCGGGACTATGACGTGTTGCCGGCACCTACGCCGGGGGGCGGCAATCTTGTCGATCAGAATCCCCGCGCGGACGCGGTCGAGGCGCTCGGCGGGCGACCGTCCGCTCTTGACCCGACCGGCGGCATTCCGGCGTCGGATGGTGCCCTCGTTGCCAGCGCCAGCCGCTATGGCGTCCCGCCCAACACGCGCCAGGAGCTTGCGGAGCAGGACGCGGAGTTCCGGAAACGACAGGCGCGCTGGAGCGGGTTCAAGCTGTTCCCGGTGGACCGTTACAGCCAGGCCTATCGCCGACAGTCCATCGACCCTTACCCGATCAATGAAACATTCCGCCGCTCCGGTCGTGAAACGCCGACGGCGCCGGCGTCGGACTGATCGCCCCTTACGCGATCCGGGTGGGCCGCTCACTTTTTTGCAATGGCGTCTTGAACGGCGCCGCCCCGACCGTAGGTAGTGCGGTAAATTTCGGAGGGTGCCTCATGGTGCGTCGACTATCCATTCTGTCCGCTCTTGTCGCGCTGACCGGCCTGATCGCCGCTCCGGTTGCCTCGGGTGATATCGAGGATGCCGTAACCAGTTTCGAACTGGACAACGGCATGCAGGTGGTGGTGATCGAGGATCACCGGGCCCCGGTCGTGCAGCATATGGTGTGGTACAGGGCGGGGTCGGCGGATGAACCGGTCGGCGCTTCGGGCGTGGCCCATTTCCTGGAACATTTGCTGTTCAAGGGGACGGAAACCCTGAAACCGGGTGAATTCTCGGCAGTGGTTGCGGCCAATGGTGGTCAGGACAACGCTTTTACCAGCAATGACTACACCGCATATTTCCAACGGGTTGCGGCGGACCGGCTCGAGTTGATGATGCAGATGGAAGCCGATCGCATGGTCAACCTGCAACTGGCCGAACAGGACATCCTGACCGAGCGTGATGTCATTCTCGAAGAACGCAACATGCGGGTCGAAAACAATCCCGGCGCATTGTTCAATGAACAGATGCAAGCGGCGCAGTATCTGAACCATCGTTACGGTGTGCCCGTCATCGGCTGGAAACACGAGATGGAAGAACTGAGCCTTGAGGATGCCCTGTCTTTCTATCGCACCCACTATGCGCCGAATAACGCGATTCTCGTGGTGTCGGGGGATGCCGATCCTGATGAGGTCAGGAAACTGGCCGAGAAATATTATGGCGTTCTTCCCGCCAACCCCGATCTGCCCGAACGCGTCAGATCGCAGGAACCGCCGCAAACTTCGGAACGGCGTCTGACATTCAAGGACGCGCGGGTGGCCCAGCCCTATGTCTCGCGATCCTACCTTGCGTCCGAACGTGACAGCGGTGGGCAGGAAAAGGCGGCGGCACTGGTGCTGCTGTCCGAAATCCTGGGCAACGGGACGACCTCGTTCCTGGCTGAAAAGCTGCAGTTCGAGCGGAAACTGGCCGTCTATACCGGGGCTTATTATGGTGGCACGTCGCTGGACGACACCACTTTCGACCTGGTGATCGTGCCCGCCAGTGGCGTTTCGCTTCAGGACGCAGAAGCGGCGCTGGACGAGACGATTGCCGAGTTCATGCGCACGGGAGTGGATGAAGAGCAGCTTGACCGGATCAAGATGCAGCTGCGCGCCTCGCAGATCTATGCGCGTGACAATGTGGACGGGATCGCCAACCGCTATGGGCGCGGTCTCACCAGCGGGTTGACCATCCAAGACATACAGGCATGGCCCGGCATCCTGCAGGCGGTGACACCGGACGAGATCATGGCTGCGGCGCGCGAGGTGTTTCGCCCCGAGGCCTCGGTGACCGGCTGGTTGATGCAGAATGACGAGGTAACCCAATGATGCGCGCGTTCGCAGCCCTTTTCGCGGTGTTTCTGGCCCTGCCGGCCCTGGCCGAAGTCAAGGTGCAGGAAGTGACCAGCCCTGCCGGTATCAACGCCTGGCTTGTCGAGGATCACAGCATCCCCTTCACGGCGCTGGAGGTGCGGTTTCGCGGCGGCATGTCGCTGGACGCACCGGACAAGCGCGGCGCGGTCTATCTGATGACGGCATTGATCGAGGAAGGGGCGGGCGAGCTGGATGCGCGCGCGCATGCCCGCGCGATCGAGGCGCTGGCCGCGTCGTTCCGCTATGAAGCGACCGACGATGCGGTCGCTGTTTCGGCGCGTTTCCTGAGCGAGAACCGCGACGAGGCGCTGGCGCTGCTGCGCGATGCCATCCATGAACCGCGTTTCGACCCCGAGGCGATCGAGCGCGTGCGGGCCCAGGTCATTGCCGGCCGCGAATCCGCGTCCAAGGACCCGAACGACATCGCGCGCGCCACGCTGAACGCCCTGATCTACGGCGATCACCCCTATGGATCGGATGGCGAAGGCACCGTCGAGTCGGTTTCCGCGCTCAGCCGGGACGACATTGTCGCCGTCCATTCGGCGGTGTTCGCACGGGACCGCCTCTATGTGTCCGCCGTGGGCGATATCACTCCCGAAGAACTGGGCGAGGTGCTGGACAGCCTGCTGGCCGACCTTCCCGAAACCGGCGCACCGCTGCCCGGATCGGCGGATGTCACCATTCCCGGCGGTGTCAAGGTGGTCGAGTTCGACACGCCTCAATCGGTCGCCGTGTTTGCACAGGACGGCATCGACCGCATGGCCCCGGATTTTTTCGCGGCCTATGTGCTCAACGAGGTTCTGGGCAGCGGCTCGTTCGAAAGCCGGCTGATGCAAGAGGTGCGTGAAAAACGCGGCCTTACCTATGGTGTCTATTCATACCTCGCCCCGCGCGACCTCGCGGCGGTCTATCTGGGCAGTGTGGCCTCGGGCAATGATCGGATCGCCGAGGCGATCGACGTGATCCGTGCGGAATGGGAACAGGTCGCCAGCGAAGGGATCAGCGCGCAAGAGGTCGAAGACGCCAAGACCTATCTGACGGGCGCCTACCCGTTGCGGTTTGATGGCAATGGCCCGATCGCGCGTATCCTGACCGGCATGCAGATGGAGGGGCTGCCCGCCGACTACATCGCCACCCGAAATGACCAGATCAATGCCGTCACGGTCGAGGATGTGAACCGGGTTGCCGCCGAACTGCTCGACCCCGAGGGTTTGCAATTCGTGGTGGTGGGGCAACCCGTTGGTCTGACCGATACGGTAAACTAAAGCGTTTCGCGATCGACTTGAAACATCCGGCATCACCCGAGGCATTGGGACCGCTGATTTCGGGCGGCCTTGGATACTTCGGCGTTGCCGCGAAACGCCCTATTCGCCGTAAGGCACCCAGACCGTCTTGACCTCGGTTGCTTCCGACAGGAAACGCCCGGTTTGCGGCTGGAACCAATCCGTCCTGCGCGCATTGTTGACCCATGTACGCTTGAGGTTTCCGGCGCTCTCGCGTTCGATCCGGGCGGACAGGTCACTCGAGGAAAAACTCCACATTGCGTCCACGTTCAGATGCGACGCCATATGTGGCGCAAGATCGGCGTGCCGCCCGGTCAGGATGTTGACCACGCCGCCGGGCACATCGGACGTGTCGAGAACCTGATAGAAATCGGTTGCCGCCAGCGGGAAGGGTTCACTTGCGCCGAGAACCACGCGATTGCACATCGCAATGGCGGGCGCCATCACCGAGACCAGCCCGAGCAGTGGCGCATCATCGGCGCAGAGCGCGGCAATCACTCCCACGGGCTCCTTCATCGCCAGCGCAACGCCACGCATCGGCACCGCCGCCGTTTGTCCGTCGAACTTGTCCGCCCAGGCCGCCGCCGAAAACAGGCGCTGGATACTGGCTTCCACTTCCTTTGCGCCCTGCCGCGCTCCGGTCATCGCATCGATGCGGCGGGCAAATTCCTCGGCCCGCGCCGACAGGTTTTCCCCGATATAATACAGGATCTGCGCCCGCAGATGCGCCGTGGATCCGGCCCAGCCCGCCGCGCCCTGCGCCGCCTCGACCGCATTGCGCACATCCTTGCGGCTGCCAAGCCCCACATGACCGAGCAGGGCACCGGATTTCCCGTAAACCGGCTGCGAATATCCGCTGTCGGGACGCGCCTGCTTGCCGCCGATATACATCTTGGCGGTGCGATCGATGGCATCGGTCGGCGCTCCGCCCCCGTCATGCGGCCTGACGGGGGCGAGGGCCCTCGTCTTGCCCCGTGGCCGGGTATAGGCCCGCAGACCTTCCCAGCCACCTTCGCGACCGAACCCGCTCTCGCGTACGCCACCAAAGGGCGCGGCGGCGTCAAAAAGGTTGGTGGCGTTGATCCACACCACCCCCGATGCAAGTTTCGGTGCGATATCCAGCGCCAGATTGATATTCTCGGTCCAGACCGTTGCCGCCAGCCCATAACGCGTGTTGTTGGCGATGCCGACCGCCTCGTCCGGAGTGCGAAATGTGGTCGCCGCCAGCACCGGCCCGAATATCTCTTCCTGCATCAGCCCGTCCGACGGTGCGAGGCCCGAGATCAGTGTCGGAGGATAAAAGCAGCCATCTGTCGGCATCTCGACCGCGGCAACATGCGTCTGGCCTGCGGTATTGGCGCCGACCATGCGCGCAATCGCCGCGTGCTGCACCGGGTCCACCACCGCGCCGATATCGATACACTTGTCCAGCGGATCGCCGACGCGCAGCCGGTCCATCCGCGCGCGCAACCGCTCAAGGAACATCGCCGAGATATTCTCCTGAACCAGCAGCCGCGACCCGGCACAGCAGACCTGGCCCTGGTTCAGCCATATCGCATCCACCAGCCCCTCGATCGCACTGTCCAGATCGGCATCGTCAAACACGATATAGGGGCTCTTGCCACCCAGTTCGAGCGTCAATGCCTTGCCCGACCCCGCCGTTGCCTCGCGGATGCGCCGCCCGACGGCGGTCGATCCGGTAAAGGCGATCTTGTCGACCTCTGCGGCCACGAGCATTTCGCCCACCGCCCCGTCGCCGGTCACGATGTTGACGACACCTTCGGGCAATCCGGCCTGTTGACAGATCTCGGCGAACAACAGCGCCGTCAGAGAGGTATATTCGGCCGGCTTCAGGACCACCGTGTTGCCCATCGCCAGCGCGGGCGCAATCTTCCATGCCAGCATCAGCAACGGGAAATTCCACGGGATGATCTGGCCGCAGACGCCCATCGGCTCGGCATCGGGAAGGGCCTCCTCCATCACCTGCGCCATGCCCGCATGGTAATGGAAATGACGCTGCGCCAGTGGGATGTCGATGTCGCGGCTTTCGCGGATCGGCTTGCCGTTGTCCAGCGTCTCCAGCACGGCGAACAGCCGGCCATGTTTCTGCAACAACCGCGCAATGGCATAGAGATGGCGTGCGCGCGCCGGACCGCCCAGCCTTGCCCATCCCTTCTGTGCCTTGCGGGCTGCCGTGACGGCCGCCTCGACATCCTCCTGCGTGGCCTGGCTCAGGGTGGCGAGACGCGCGCCACTGGCGGGATTGCGGCTCTCGAAACCCGCGAGTGCCGGTGTAAACGCCCCGTTGATGAAATGCCCGAACGCGCCATCATGCCCGTCGATCCAGTTGCGCGCTTCGTCGGCACTCTCCGGGGCCGGTCCATAAGCCATGGTCTCGAAGATTTCCTTGACGGTCATCATTTCACCTTTGTCAAAATACTCACTGCACGACGCCCGCCACCTGCGGTTCAGCCGAGGGGATGGCGATATCCGGCCGAGTAGGCGCCGATCACGTAATGTTCCAGCTGGCGCTCGATATCACCGAGCAGAGAGCTTGCCCCGAAACGGAACAGGTCGGGTCGGAGCCAGCGGTCCCCCAGTTCCTCCTTCATCAGTGACAGGTAGACCAGCGCATCTTTGGCCTTCGAGATTCCGCCGGCCGGCTTGTAGCCCACCCGATACCCGGTACGCTGGTAAAAATCGCGAATTGCGCGGATCATCACCAGCGACACCGGCAGCGTGGCATTCACGCTCTCCTTGCCGGTCGAGGTCTTGATGAAATCGGCCCCGGCCATCATGCAAACCAGGCTCGCCCGCGCCACATTGCGCAACGTCCCCAGTTCGCCGGTGGCAAGGATCGCCTTGATATGGGCGTCGCCACAGGCGTCGCGAAATGTCCTCATCTCATCATGCAGCGACTGCCAGTCTCCGGTCAGCACGTGGCGCCGGGAAATCACGATGTCGATCTCCCGTGCGCCGGCGGCGACACTTTCCCCGATCTCCGCTACGCGCAGGTGAAAGGGCGACAATCCGGCGGGAAATCCCGTGCTGACCGCCGCGACGGGAATGCCGCTTCCATCGAGAGCCCGGACCGCCGGCGCAATCATGTCGTGGTATACACAGACCGCGCCGGTTGTCAGGCCCTGCATGCCAAGCTCGGCAAGCAGGTCTTCGCGCACCGGTTGACGTGCCTTGGCGCATAGCCTCTGTACGCGGCCGGCCGTATCGTCCCCCGACAGCGTCGTCAGGTCGATACAGCTGATGGCGCGCAACAGCCAGGCGGCCTGATGCGCTTTCTTGACCGAGCGTCGCCCCGGCAGGGTCGCGGCCCGGCGCTCGATGGCCGAGGTATTCGCCTGCGCCGAATGCACCCATCGCATGTCCAGCGCGATACCGGGATTGCGCGGTTCGGTCGCCAGCGGCAGGAGCGTTCCGGACGTCGTGTTTTCGGTCTGCATGTCGCCCCCGTCATGTTCAAACCGTAACGTGGCATGAGGCTGCCGGCTTGGCAAGCAGGCCGAAACCCCCTGACAGCGCTGAAAATACCCGGAAAAAAACAGCCACGCGCCGTTTTTAGTTGCGAGTAATTCGCAATATCATTGACTTACCTGCGAATGACTCTCATATTCAGCCCGACTCTTACAAATGGGAAAGCCCCGATGCTTTTACGTCGTTCCTTGCTGATTGCGTCCGTCTTGTCGCTGTTCCTGCCGCTGGCGGGGCGTGCCCTGGCGGAAACCCCGGTCAAGGTTGTCGCGACCACCGGCATGATCGCGGACGCGGCGCGTCAGGTCGGCGGCGAACTGGTCGAGGTTCGGGCCCTTATGGGACCGGGAGTGGATCCGCATTCGTATCGGCAGACCCGGACCGACATCGTGGCGATGACGCGGGCCGATCTTGTCTTGTGGCACGGCCTCTACCTCGAAGCGCAGATGGAGGATTTCTTTCACGACCTCGCGCGCAAGCGCAACGTCGTGGCCGTTGCCGATGGGTTGCCCCGGAACCTGCTGCGCGGTCACGACAGTTACCAGGACAAGTTCGACCCGCATGTCTGGATGTCGCCGGACCTGTGGAAACTTGTCGTAGAGCAGGTGCAGGCCGCACTGACCGACACGCGGCCCGAGTCGGCAGAGATATTTGCCGCGAATGCAGCGCGTCATCTGTCGGACCTGGACGCGCTCGCGGCCTATGCGAGGCAAAGCATGGCGCAGGTTCCGCCGGACAATCGTGTCTTGCTGACGGCACATGACGCCTTTGGCTATTTTGGCGACAGTCTCGATATCGAGGTGCTCGGGATACAGGGTATCTCGACCGAAAGCGAAGCGGGGCTGAACCGGATCAGTGCGCTGGTCGATCTTCTGGTCGAGCGCCGGATCACGGCCGTCTTTGTCGAAAGCTCGGTGTCTGATCGCAACATGCGCGCGCTGGTCGAAGGCGCGGCGGCGCGCGGGCATGAGGTTCTGATCGGTGGTGAACTCTATAGCGATGCCATGGGCGCCGACGGCACCTATGAAGGCACCTATATCGGTATGATCGATCACAACGTGACCGTCATCGCCGGAGCCCTCGGCGCGGATGTGCCGGAACGGGGCATGTCCGGCAAGCTGTCGGCGGGGTTCTGAGATGAGTATCGAGCTGATCGCATCCCAGGGCACGGTTGCGACCCCGGACCGGCCGACCGACAGTCCCCTGGCCATTCGCGGGCTGACCGTATCCTATGGTCAGAAACCGGCGGTATTCTCGGTCGACATGACCGTTCAGCCGGGGGCGATGACGGCGATCATCGGCCCGAACGGCGCGGGTAAGTCGACCTTGCTCAAGGCGGCGCTCGGTATCGTCCGGCCATTGTCGGGGCAGGTGCAGGTCTTTGGCGCACCGCTTGCACGCCAACGCGCGCGCATCGCCTACGTGCCCCAGCGCGCCAGCATCGACTGGGATTTCCCGACCCGCGTGATCGACGTCGTGCTGATGGGGTTGTACCGGCAACTGGGTCTGTTGCGCCGTATTCGCGGCGTCCATCGCGACCGGGCGCTGACCTGTCTTGATCGGGTGGGGATGCGTGACTTTGCCGATCGCCAGATCGGCCAGCTTTCCGGCGGGCAGCAACAACGGGTATTCCTTGCCCGCGCACTGGCGCAGGACGCTGATCTGTATCTGCTGGACGAACCTTTCGCAGGGGTCGATGCGGCAACCGAAAAGGCGATCATCGGCGTGCTGAAATCGCTGCGTGCCGAGGGAAAAACCGTTGTTGTCGTGCATCACGACCTCGCAACCGTCCGGGATTATTTTGATAACGTTTTCCTGATCAATACCAGCAAGGTCGCCGAAGGACCGGTCTCGACGGCCTTCACCTCCGAGACATTGCAGGCGACCTATGGCGGTCGGCTTGCCACGGTGCAGGTCGATCAACTGGCCGCGACGGCACTGGCGTGATCCATGTTCGTCGACGCGCTTCTGCTTCAACTTGGATATAATGCCACGCTGGTCGCCATCGGGGCGACCCTTCTGGGCATTGCAGCCGGGAGCACCGGCACCTTCCTTTTCCTGCGCAAACGCGCGCTTGTCAGCGACGCGATAAGCCACGCGACCCTGCCGGGCGTCTGCCTCGCCTTCATGGTGATGGTGTGGCTCGGAGGGGACGGGCGCAACCTTGTTGGGCTGCTTCTGGGATCGGCGATTTCGGCCTGGATCGGCCTGCTGTGTCTCAACTGGCTGGTGCAGCACACGCGCCTTGCCGAGGATGCGGCCATCGGTGCGGTCCTGTCGGTATTTTTCGGGTTCGGCGTTGTGCTCCTGACGGTCATCCAGACCATGGGATCGGGGCGTCAGGCCGGCCTTGAGAGCTTTTTGCTCGGGTCGACGGCGGGCATGCTCTGGGCCGATGCGATGGTCATCGCCGTCGGCGGCGCGGTCGCGGTTGCAATGATTGTCTTATTGCGCCGGCCCATGACGCTGGTTGCCTTCGATCCCGATTATGCGCTGGCGCGCGGGCTGCCCGTGGCGCGCATCGATCTTGCCATGATGGGGCTGGTGATGGCGGTGACGGTCGTGGGGCTGAAGATCGTGGGCCTGATCCTGATTGTCGCGCTGCTGATCATCCCGCCGGTCACGGCCCGTTTCTGGACAGAACGCAGCGATGTCGTAGTCCTTCTTGCCGGTCTCGTGGGCGGATTTTCGGGCTTTGTCGGTGCGGCGATCTCGGCATCGGCGCCCAATCTGCCGACCGGTCCGATCATCGTGCTGGTCAGCTTCGGCTGTTTCGTCATGTCGCTGTTGCTTGCGCCGGGACGGGGGGCGCTGGCGGCGCTGTTGCGGCACTTGCGGTTTCAGAAACGCGTGCATCTGCGGCAGGGGTTGCTGGCGCTCGCCCAGGGCCAGCCCATCTACGAAGCGTTGACGCTGCGCCTGTTGCGCCGCGCGGGCCTCGTGCGGCCGGACGGCGTGGCGACAGAGCTTGGCCGCGCCCGCGCCGCCAAGGCGCTGCGCGACGAGCGGCGCTGGCAGGCCGTGCGCTCGGACCGCGATCACGAGGCCGCCGCGGCGCTCTATGACGGATTGCGTGACATCGAAACCGTGCTGACCCGTGATCAGATCGCCGAGGTGGATCGGGGTATCGGCGGACCAAAGGGGGTGCCCGCATGAGTGGTGCCGAGTTCGTTCCCCTGTCGCTTCCGCCCCTGCTGATCGGGATCTTCGCGGCCATCGCCTGCGCCTTGCCGGGCAACTTTCTGGTGTTGCGGCGGCAGGCGCTGATCGGCGACGCGATCAGTCACGTGGTCTTGCCGGGAATCGTGGTGGCGTTTCTGGTAACCGGTATCGTTGCCACATGGCCGATGATGCTGGGCGCGGCGGGGGCGGCGGTGATTGCGGTCGTCCTGATCGAACTGATCCGCCGTCTGGGCCGGATAGAACCCGGCGCGGCCATGGGTGTGGTGTTTACCAGCATGTTTGCGGCCGGCGTTCTGTTGCTGGAACAGTCGGACACGTCGACGGTGCATCTGGATGTGGAACATGCGCTTTATGGCAACCTGGAAAGCCTGATCTGGCTGGACGCGACCGGCTGGGCCTCGCTCGTCGATGCCGAGGCGTTGCGCAACCTGCCGGCCGAACTGCCGCGCATGGCGATCACGCTGGTGGTGGTGGCGATTTTCATCGCCGTGTTCTGGCGGCCACTGAAACTCTCGACCTTTGACGAAGGGTTTGCGCGCACCCTTGGCATTCGCACCGACCTGCTGGGGCTCGCGCTGGTGATCACCGCCGCCGTGGCAGCGGTTGCCGCCTTTGATGCAGTGGGCTCCATCATCGTGATCGCGATGTTCATCTGCCCGCCGGCAGCGGCGCGTCTGATGACCAACCGGCTCGAACACCAGATCGCCTGGAGCGTGCTCTTTGCCACCGCTTCCGCAGTGATCGGCTATGTTCTGGCCGGCTACGGGCCGCTCTGGCTGGGTGGGCAGGATGCGGTCAGCGCGGCAGGGATGATCGCCACGGTGTCCGGGCTGATCCTGGCGCTTGCCGCCCTGTTCGGACCCTGCCGCACGCGCAACGGTGCGCCGCAGCAGGGCTGATGCCTCAGGATTTCGGCGTGCGCCGCCGGGGCGGTTTGTCACCGCCCCTTGCCTTGGCCGCTGCCGCTGCTGCCGCGGCGCGGGCCTTGTTCTTCTTGCTGTTCGGCTTGCCCACCGGTGGGGCCTTGCCCGGTTCACCCGCGCGCGATTTGCGCTTGCCCGCAGGCGGTTTGCCGTGGGGTTTGTAGGGGCGCGAGGTATCCTTGGCCCTCGGATCGCGCGGCTTGCCCGCCGGTTTCGCCGCCCCCTTGGTCTTTGAGGCCGGCTTTGGTTTGCGCACACGCGGCGACGGAGCGTCATTCCAGTCGATCGGCGCCGAGTCCGCGCTTGCGGCAGGTTTGATCGTAGCAGGTGCCGAGGCGGGTGCCGGTTCGGCGACGCGATCCGCGGGACCGGATGCCTGACGCGGTCCGGACTTGCGGCCCGCCGGTTTGCCGCCACGTGGCTTGCCTGCGCCGGGCGCGCTGCCGGGCCGGGACGTGCCGCCCAGATCGGGTGCCTTTTCCAGACGGGTTACTTTGGCGCCGCCCTCGACCGTCATCTCCGGCCCGAGTGCAGCCGCGAAACGGTCCGCGCTGGCCTCGCGGATTTCGACAAAGCTCTCGCTGAACTGGATGCGGATCGCGCCGATGTCGTCCTTGGTGATGCCACCGGCCTTGCAGAGGATCGGTAAAAGACGCCGGGTTTCGATGCCCGCCTTCTTGCCGCCCGCGACCGAGAACCAGACGCTGGGCCCGAATGGCGGGCGTGTTTCGGGTTTTCCGGTCGCGTCGGGCGGCGAGAGCTCTTCGGGCGCGGAATGGCGGCTTTCGTAAAGTGCCACATAGGCGGCTGCGATCTGCTCGACGCTGAAGCGGGACACCAGCGCGGCTGCCGCTTCGGATGGCTCCAGGGGTTCCGCCCAGACCGGGTCGGCGAGCATCCTCTCCCCGTCACGATGGCGCACGTCCTCGGCCGAGGGCGCCTCGCCCCACTCGGCGGTCAGCTTGGCAAAGCGCAGCAGGCGCTCGCATTTCTTGCGTGCGGCGGGTGGCACGATCAGCGCACTGACCCCCTTGCGCCCGGCACGCCCGGTGCGCCCGGACCGGTGCAGCAGCGTTTCGTGGCTGGTAGGCAATTCCGCATGCACCACCAGATTGAGGCTGGGCAGGTCGATACCGCGCGCCGCGACATCGGTGGCAACGCAGACCCGCGCGCGCCCGTCGCGCATGGCTTGCAACGCGTGGCTGCGTTCGGCTTGCGACAGTTCACCCGAGAGCGCGACCACGGGGAACCCCCGGTTCGACAGGCGAGTGGTCAGCCGGTTCACCATTGCGCGGGTATTGGCAAAGACCAGCGCGTTGGGTGCCTCGTAATAGCGCAAGACATTGATGATCGCATTCTCGGTGTCACGCGCCGCCACGCTCAGCGCACGGTATTCGATATCTGCGTGCTGGCGGGTTTCCGCAGCCGTGGTGATGCGCATCGCGTCGCGCTGGTATTTGCCGGCAAGGTTGGCGATGCCACGCGGCACCGTCGCCGAAAACATCAGGGTGCGGCGGGTCTCGGGCGTGTTGGCGAGGATGAATTCGAGATCCTCCTGAAAGCCGAGATCGAGCATTTCATCGGCCTCGTCCAGCACCACGGCGCGCACGGCACTCAGGTCGATGCTTTCGCGCATGATGTGATCGCGCAGGCGGCCCGGTGTCGCCACCACGATATGCGCGCCGCGCGCCAGGGCGCGCCGTTCGTCGCGCATGTCCATCCCGCCCACGCAAGAGGCCAGATGCGCGCCGGACCTGCCATAGAGCCATGCCAGTTCGCGTTTGACCTGCAATGCCAGTTCGCGCGTCGGAGCGATGATCAGGGCGAGCGGCGCCGCGGCCTCTTCGAACCGGTCCGCCGCGCCAAGGATGGTATCGGCGATGGCAAGGCCAAAGCCGACGGTCTTGCCCGACCCGGTCTGGGCGGACACCAGCAGGTCGGCATCGCCGAGAGCCGGGTCGGTCACGGCCTCCTGAACCTGGGTCAGGCTGTCATAGCCCTGCTGTTGCAGGGCATCTGCGATAGGTTGTTTCACGGGGCCGCCTCTGGTTTGGGTGCACGCAATCCTGCGCGGGGATCAAGCGCTGCCACCTAGACCCTTGGCGGGGCAATGTATAGGGCTATGTGCCCCAGCCGCCGCCGCCGGGCGTGAACATGCCAAAGATCGCACCCGTCGGCAGGTCGATCTCGTCATTGCCCTTCAGGTCGACGCGGCTGCCGTTCGGCATCTCTGCCCAGTTGACCCCGACCGCCCCCGGCGCGCCGCCGTCGACCCCAAAGGGCGGAATCTCGCGATGCGAACACAGCGTGGTCACCGTGACCGGAGTCAGAAACCGCAAAAGGCGCGTGGCCCCGTTGCCGCCGGTCCAGCGACCCCTGCCGCCGGAACCGTCGCGGATGCCAAAGGTTTCGAGCCGCACGGGAAACCGTTTTTCCAGGATTTCCGGGTCGGTCATGCGGGTGTTGGTCATATGGGTCTGGATCGCATCGCAGCCGTCAAAGCCGGGGCCGGCCCCGGTGCCGCCGGCAATGGTTTCGTAATTCTGGAACTCCTCGTTGCCCCAGACGAAATTGTTCATGGTTGCCTGGCTGCCCGCGATCACATGCAGCGCGCCGTAGAGCGCGTTGCACATGGCCTGGCTGACCTCGGTATTGCCGGCGATCACCGCCGCCGGGTAGACAGGGTTCAGCATCGAGCCCTCGGGGGCGATGATCCTGAGCGGATGCAGGCAGCCTTCGTTCAGCGGAATGTTGTCGCCCACGAGCGTGCGGAACACGTAGAGCACGACCGCCCGGCAGATCGCGAAAGGCGCGTTGTAGTTGCCGGCGTGTTGCGCGGAGGTGCCGGTAAAGTCGATCACGGCCTCGCGCGCCTCCTGATCGACCGTGACCGAGACTTCGATGCTGGCCCCGTGATCCATCGGATAGCTGAACCGGCCGCCGGGCAGCTTGCCAAGAACGCGGCGCACGCTTTCCTCGGCATTGTCCTGCACGTGGCCCATATAGGCGGTCACCACATCGAGCCCGTAGCGTTCTGCCACCTTGAGCAACGCCTGCCGCCCGGTTTCGTTGGCCGCCACCTGTGCCTGAAGGTCGGCCATGTTCTGCGCGATGTTGCGGCAGGGAAAACGACCGGAGCCCAGGACCTGTTCCGCTGTCTCGCGTTGGAATTCGCCACGCGAGACCAGGCGGACATTGTCGATCAGGACGCCTTCCTCGTCGATGTGACTGCTGTCGGGCGGCGCACTTCCGGGGGTGCGGCCGCCGATATCCGCATGATGCCCCCGGCTGCCAAGCCAGAATACCGGCGCGCCATCGGCAAAGACCGGGGTGATCACGGTCACGTCGGGCAGGTGCGTGCCGCCATTATAGGGCGAGTTCAGCATGAACGCGTCGCCCTCGTGAATGTCGCCCGCATTCTCCCGCATCACGGTCTTGACGCTTTCGGACATCGATCCGAGATGCACCGGCACATGCGGCGCGTTGGCGACCAGGTCCCCGTTCACGTCGAAGATGGCGCAGGAAAAATCGAGCCGTTCCTTGATGTTCACCGACCATGATGTGTTGGCCAGCGTCGCGCCCATCTGGTCGGCAACCGACATGAAGAGATTGCCCATGACCTCGAGCAGAACCGGATCGGCCTCGGTTCCGGCGGCACGGGCATGGGTCTTGGCGCTGGTTCGTTCAAGGATCAGGTTGCCCAGATCATCCAGCCGCGCGGCCCATCCGGGTTCGACGATATTGGTGCCGGTCGCTTCGGTGATGACGGCGGGGCCGCTGATACTGACGTCGCGGGGCAGGGTGTCGCGCAGATAGAGCGGAACGGTCCGCCATGCGCCGTCGCTATGCATCGGGATGTGTGCCCGTGGCTCCGGGTCGGTGCCAAAGGGGACGGAGCCGGGGGCCTGCCCGGTGTCGCCGATGGCTTCCGCCGCGACCATCTCGAACAGGATCGCCCGGTCGGCAGAGACAAATCCAAAGCGGCTGCGATGCGCCGCCTCGAACGCGCTCTGCATCGTTTCCGGGTCGGCGAACGGCACTTCCAGCGCCTGATGCGAACCGTCATACCGCAGGTGCGCCCGGCATTCCGTGCGGATTCGCGCGGCGCCCTGATTGCCGACCTCGGCGGTCGCCTCGGCCCGGATGGTATCCAGCGCCGCACGGGCGGTTTCGATGTCGCTGAGCGGCGCGTCGACCTGAACCTCGCGCAGCGCGCGAATTTCGGCCAGCCCCATGCCATAGGCCGACAACACACCCGCATAGGGGTGAATGAACACGCGCGACATGCCAAGCGCGTCGGCGACGAGACAGGCATGCTGGCCGCCCGCGCCGCCAAAGCACTGCAACGAATAGCCGGTCACGTCATGGCCGCGCTGTACACTGATCTTCTTGATCGCGTTTGCCATGTTGTCGACCGCGATCTGCAGGAACCCGGTGGCGATGTCTTCCGGGTCTCGCGGCGCTTCGCCTGTTTCTTCGGCGACATCGCGTGCGAGCGCCGCGAACCGGTCGCGCACGGTTTCGGCATCCAGCTTCTGATCGCCATTCGGTCCGAACACGCTGGGAAAATGATCGGGGTTGAGCTTGCCAAGCATCACGTTGCAATCGGTCACCGTCAGCGGACCACCGCGACGATAGCAGGCAGGGCCGGGATCCGCGCCGGCGCTCTCCGGGCCGACCTGAAAACGACCCTGCGCAAAACTGCAGATCGAGCCGCCGCCGGCAGCAACGGTATGAATATCCATCATCGGCGCACGCATGCGCACCCCGGCGACTTCGGTCTCGAACGAACGCTCGTAGGTGCCCGCATAGTGGCTGACATCGGTCGACGTGCCGCCCATGTCGAATCCGATCAGGTAGTCATGGCCCGCCGCCGCCGCGGTCTTGACCATGCCGACGATGCCGCCCGCCGGACCGGACAGGATCGCGTCCTTGCCCTGAAACAGCTGTGCATCGGTCAGCCCGCCACTGGACTGCATGAACAGCAACCGGTCACAGGCGCGCCCCATATCCAGCGCATTCGCGACCTGGTCCACGTAAC
>JAUIIJ010000085.1 GCA_030431825.1 Alphaproteobacteria bacterium | reverse complement strand
TGCTCGGAAATTCTGCCAGAAATCGAAATAGGGCCGGGTATTGGCAGAGGCAGACAACCATTTCAGCTCGACCGCGAAGACCTTCATCAGGATAAGGCCGATAAAGAATTCGGGCACCGCGATCAGCGCAAGCGTGGTCATGGCCAGCGTCTTGTCGACCTTGCCGCCAGCGCGCATCGCCGACCAGAGGCCAAGCGCAAGCGACAGCGGAACCGAGATCGCCGCCGCCAGCAGCGCCAGCCTAAGCGTGTTCCACATCCGGCTTTCGATCATGTCGGCCACAGGCCGCTTGGTGGCCAGCGAGGTGCCCAGGTCGCCCTGAACCATCCCACCCAGCCAGTCGAAGTAGCGCACGATGGCCGGGCGGTTCAGGCCCATCTCCTCACGCAGGGTGGCCAGCGCCTCGTCCGTGCGGCTTTGTCCCAGAATCGCTTCGGCCACATCGCCGGGAAGGATCTCGGTCGCGCCGAAAATGATGATGGATGCCAGGAGCAAGGTCAGCAAACCCTGCGCCAGGCGCGTCAGTATTATGCGATACACCTCGTTCCTCCCTCAAGGCTGATCGCAGTTTCACGGCAAGCGTCGTATTCGACAAACAACCATAGAAGACATGATGGGTGTGTTTTCGTTATGGGTCGGGCATGGGTTGCCCTGGATCAGGGCAAAGCCCGGTTTTTTGTTGTTTGCCCGATGCCGAGTTGAGGCGGCACAAGTTTCGAAACCGGAGAAGCCCATGACCGCCTATGCCTACCCCTTGTTGATCAAACAGATCCTGTCCGCGCCACTTTCTCATGCGCCCCGGCAGGAGATCGTTCATGCCGACACCATGCGGTACGACTACCGCAGCTTCGCAGAGCGGATCGGCCGAGCCGCAGGGGCGTTGCGTGCCCTTGGCGCGGGCGAAGGCAGCACTGTCGCGGTGCTGGACTGGGACAGCCACCGCTATCTGGAATGCTTCTTTGCCGTGCCAATGATCGGAGCCACCCTGCACACGGTGAACATCCGCCTGTCGCCGGAACAGATCCTCTACACGATCAACCATGCCGAGGATGACCTAATCCTGTGCCATGTCGATTTTCTGCCGATGTTCATGGGGATCGCCGACCGGATCGAACGGCCCTGGCGCCTGGTGGTGATGTGCGATGACGGCCAGACACCCCCGGATGTGAAAGCCGAAGACGAGTATGAGGCCCTTCTGGACGCCGCCGCGCCGGTCAGCGATTTCCCCGATTTCGACGAGAATATCCGCGCGACGCTGTTTTACACCACCGGCACGACGGGTGATCCCAAAGGGGTCAGCTTTTCGCAGCGACAGCTTGTTCTGCACACGCTCGCCGTGGCGGCGGGCCTCGGTCCGATCCCCGGCGGCGGGCTGAACCGTGGGGATGTCTACATGCCGATCACGCCGTTGTTCCATGTTCACGGTTGGGGCATTCCTTACGTCGCAACGCTGATGGGGCTCAAGCAGGTCTATCCGGGGCGTTATGAGCCCGCGCGCCTTCTGGGATTGATTGCCGAGCATGGCGTGACCTTTTCGCATTGTGTGCCGACGATCCTTGCGATGTTGTTGAATGCACCGGAGACGGCAAACACGGACCTGAGCCGCTGGAAGGTCATCATCGGCGGCTCGGCCCTGCCCGAAGGACTGGCAAGCCAGGCACTCGCGCGGGGCGTCGACGTTCACGCGGCTTACGGAATGTCGGAAACCTGTCCCTTCCTGACCGTCGCTGACATGATGGCGACGCGCGACTCCAATACGCCGATCGAGATGCGGACTGCGACGGGAAAACCCGCGCCGATGGTCCAGATCCGGGTTGTCGACCCCGAGATGAACGACGTGCCACGCGACAGCAAGTCCACAGGAGAGATTGTCGCTCGTGCGCCTTGGCT
>JAUIIJ010000030.1 GCA_030431825.1 Alphaproteobacteria bacterium | reverse complement strand
AAGGGCGAGCCGCGAGGGCCCGCCCAGAATTCAGGTCAAACCTGAGTTCAGCTTAGAAGCTGAAGTAAACACCGGCCTGGAACTGGCTGTTGTTGTCATCAGCAGCAGACTGAGCGTAACCGGCAACGAAGGTTGCGCCACCGCCGAGGTCATACTGGTAGTTGATGCCGAAGGCAGTGCCATCCAGTTGTTCCGCAACTGCGGCGATACCGGCAGCGCTCTCGTTGGCGACATCCAACAGGGCGTCATCAACGCTTGTGTTGTTGATCCAAACGAGGAGGTTGCTGGCAGCACCAATGTCCATGTTGCCCTCTATCGTCACCGAGTCTGCGATGTCGTTAGAACCGTAGGCCAACTTGGCACCGAAGTTACCCCACTGACCGCCGACTGCCAGGAAGTACTGACCGTCTTCCTGATCGTATACACGACCGTTAACGTCGGTGTAGGTTACAGCATTGTCAGCCGCTTGGTACGCGCCGGTGACATAGTAATCGCCGAAGCTGTAGGTCAGCATGATCGCGCCGCGGGACAGGCCGTCGGAAACGAATGTGGTGCCGCCAGTTACAGGATCAATGCCGGTCGCATCGTTGTCATCGCTGTATGAGATGTGGCCTGTGAAGCCACCAACGGTGTAAATTGCCTCGATACCGTTCGCACCGACACCACCCGAGCTATATGCATCCCAGGCAAAGTTAGTGCCAGCGGACAGATAGTTGTCGGAAGTCGGGTCAACGTTGATGCCTTTGAGCGGCACCGACATGAAGCCCATGCCGTCGATGCCTGTGCCAGCAGAGCGGGTGCCGGTGGTGTACAGGCCGGGTGCGTTTTCGATGGCACCGATGATGTTGCCGACGTTGACGATCAGGCCGCCGTAGGTCACGCCAAAACGTGCACCATTAAATGTTGCGCCACCCGCGCTGTTGTCACGGCTTTCGGCCTGTGCGCGGAAACGTGCGTTGAAGCCGACGCCACCGTCGGTTTCGGTCGACATGTCAACTTGCAGACGCAGACGCGAGGTAATGGTCGTTTCACTGATGCCATTGTAGTTGGCGTCGGTGGGGTTGTCGGAGTTTGCTTCGTTGTAGTCCAGACCGAAACGGCCGTAACCGCTCAGGCGAACGTCTGCTGCTGCCATGCTGCCAAGAGCGATCAGCGCAGTCGTTGCGAAGAGAACCTTTTTCATCGTTTTTCCCTCGGTTTTCAAATCATACGCCCAAACCGGGGAATCCGGCGTGGGTATGCAAAGGGGTTTCGCTCTTTCGGGGTCGTTTTGGCAAGTGCTCGCAGCAGGTGCGCATCAAAGCGGTCGCGGATGGTGCAGCTTTGCCACAGTTGCCTTGCCCCACCGCATCACATCCGGCGATACTCTGATCATACGTGCACGCGGGGCAGCGCGTGAAAACCCGTCTCCTGTCGCGACAAGTCCGCGATTTGCGCTGCTCTGACGCCTCTGTACACTGTAAAGCCTTGCTCCACCTTGCCTGCTTGGGTAGGAACCTTGCCAACACTGTTCGGGATTTGACGATGAACGCTACTGGATTCTTCAAGGCGACGCTGATCATTCTGGTTTGCCTGGGCCTGACCGCATGCGGCAACCGGCGCTCGGCCAACCGGACCGTGCCGGCAACGGTTCCACCCTCGGACTACACGTCCAACAACCCCGAGACAGCTGGCTTCACCGATTCTGACGGGTCGACCATCTGGGATATCTTCGGCCCCAACAAGACCGACCAGACCGTCAACGTGAACAGGTATCTCTGGGCCGCCTCGCTCGATGTTCTCTCGTTTCTGCCAGTGACCGACGTCGATCCTTTCACCGGCGTCATCGTTACCGGATATGGCGTTCCGCCCGGCGGCGGCCGATCCTACCGGGCCACCGTTCTGATCGACGATCCGGCCCTGGATGCGCGTTCGCTCAAGGTATCGCTGCATACGTCGGGTGGCGGAACGGTCAGTGCCGCGACAACCCGCGCCGTCGAGGATGCTATCCTGTCCCGCGCGCGCCAGCTTCGCGTGCAGGACAGCCGTATCTGACCGTCACGCATAGACAATCATCAGGGCGCCGGGTTCATGCCCGGCGTTTTCAGTCAAAGGACCGCTTTCATGTCGCGCTACTCCGCCGCAGAAATCGAATCAAGGTGGCAAGAGGCCTGGAACAAGGCCGGTGTCTTTACTGCCAGCCACAAGACCGACCGCCCCAAATACTATGTGCTGGAAATGTTTCCCTATCCCTCCGGACGGATCCACATGGGGCATGTGCGCAACTACACGATGGGCGACGTGATCGCGCGTTACAAGATTTCGACCGGCCACAACGTGCTGCACCCGATGGGGTGGGATGCCTTTGGAATGCCTGCGGAAAACGCCGCCATGGCCATCGGCGGTCATCCCAAGACATGGACCTATGACAATATCGCCGACATGCGTGGCCAGATGAAACCGCTGGGCCTGTCGATCGACTGGTCCCGCGAGTTCGCCACCTGCGATCCGGAATATTACGGACAGCAGCAGGCGCTGTTTCTCGACATGCTTCAGGCCGGTCTGGTCTATCGCAAGAATGCCGTGGTCAACTGGGATCCCGTCGACATGACGGTGCTGGCCAACGAACAGGTGATCGACGGCAAGGGCTGGCGCTCGGGCGCGGATGTGGAGCGCCGCGAACTGACGCAATGGTTCTTCAGGATATCCGACATGGCCGAGGAACTGCTCGAGGCGCTGGACGGGCTTGAAAACTGGCCCGCCAAGGTGCGGCTGATGCAGGAAAACTGGATCGGCAAGTCGCGTGGTCTTCAGATGACATTCGACCTGACGGCACCCGCGCACGGGCAGGACGGGATCGAGGTTTACACCACACGCCCCGACACGCTGGCCGGCGCGAGCTTCATGGCGCTGTCAACCGACCATCCGCTGTCGCGGGCGCTCGAGGCAGACAATCCCGACCTTGCCGCGTTCAACGCCGCCTGCCGCAAGATGGGCACCTCGGAGGTCGAGCTTGAAAAAGCCGAGAAGCGCGGATTCGACACCGGACTGACCGTCCGGCACCCGCTTTACCCGGATCAGACATTGCCGGTCTGGGTCGCCAATTTCGTGCTGATGGATTACGGCACCGGTGCGATCTTCGGGTGCCCGGCTCACGATCAGCGGGATCTCGATTTCGCGCGCAAATACGATTTGAACGTGATCGACACCTTTGTGGCCCTGGACGATGACACCCGGGTTCAGAACACGGCTTTCGTACCGCCCAAGACGGAAAAGGTGCGCTGGATCGACCAGCCGGCGGGCCTGGACGTCGCCACCGGCCAGGAGGCCATTGACGCCACCATCGACTGGGCAGAGACCAAAGGGCTGGGAACCGGAAAGACGCAGTTCCGCCTGCGCGACTGGGGCCTGTCGCGCCAGCGTTACTGGGGCTGCCCGATCCCGGTGGTGCATTGCGCGACATGCGGCGTGGTGCCGGAGAAAAAGGAAAACCTGCCTGTGCGCCTGCCCGACGATGTCAGCTTTGACATTCCGGGCAACCCGCTCGACCGGCACCCGACATGGCGCGACTGTGCCTGCCCGTCCTGCGGGGCCCCCGCAAAGCGTGAAACCGACACGATGGATACGTTCGTCGATTCGTCATGGTATTTTGCCCGCTTCACCGCGCCCCGCGCGGAAACACCGACCGACATGGATGAGGCGGAGTACTGGATGAACGTCGATCAGTATATCGGCGGCATCGAACACGCGATCCTGCACCTGCTCTATTCCCGCTTTTTCGCGCGTGCCATGCAGATCACCGGCCACCTGCCGAAAAAGGCGATCGAACCCTTTGACGCGCTGTTCACCCAGGGCATGGTGACACACGAGATCTACCAGACCCGCGACGAGCGCGGTCGACCCGTTTATCACCTGCCCGAGGATGTCACCGACGGCAGGCTCGCCGACGGCACCGAGGTCGAGATCATCCCCTCGGCCAAGATGTCGAAATCCAAGAAAAATGTGGTCGATCCGGTCAGCATCATTTCGGCCTACGGGGCCGATACCGCACGCTGGTTTGTTCTGTCCGACAGCCCGCCGGAACGCGACGTGGAATGGACCGCCGCCGGGGCCGAGGCCGCGCACAGGCATCTTGCCCGTGTCTATCGCATCGTCGATGAGATCGTCGGCGCGGACACCGGCCCGCAAGCGGATGACGAGACCCTGTTGCGCGAAATGCACAAGGCAATCAACGACGTGACTCTTGGCGTCGAGTCCTTCGGGTTCAACGCCGCGATCGCCCGTCTTTACGCCTTTACCAACACGCTGGCCAAATCCGGCGCCGGCAAGGCGGCCAGGCTGCAAGCCGCCAGGGCGCTGGCGCAGCTCATGTCACCCATGACCCCGCATCTGAGCGAGGAGATCTGGAGCCGTCTGGGAGGCGAGGGCCTCGTCGCGACCGCGCCGTGGCCGGTTGCGGATCCGGCCATGCTGATCGATGACACGGTGGTTCTGCCGATCCAGATCAACGGCAAGCGCCGTGCGGAAATCAGCGTGCCCAAGGACATGCCAAAGGATGAGGTTGAAAAAACCGCACTGGCGGTAGACGCTGTGCAAAGGGCGTTGGACGGGGCGGCGCCGAAAAAGATCATCGTGGTTCCCGGCCGGATCGTGAATGTCGTTGTTTGACCGACGCTCTCTGCTGTTGATGCCGCTGGCGCTCGCCGCCTGCGGCTTTGAGCCGGTCTATGGACCGGGCGGCGGGGGCAAGGCGCTATACGGCAAGGTCCGCGTCGATGCGCCCGATGGTGTAAACACCTATTTCCTGGTTCGCAGGCTGGAAGAACAGCTGGGGCGTACGGCTGATCCGGTCTATCGCCTTGCGATGTCACTGGAAATTGCAATCCAGGGACAGGCCATCACGGCCTCCGGAGACATAACCTATTACAGCGTGATCGGGAGCATCAATTATGATCTCATCGAGATCGGCAGCGGGCGCTCTGTCAAAACCGGGAGCGTGACCAACTTTACCGGTTATTCCGCAACCGGCAACACCGCCGAAACATTGGCGGCCCAGCGGGATGCACGGGAACGGTTGATGGTGATTCTGGCGGATCAGGTCACCCGCGAACTGAACGCGACCGTGGATCTTGCGTCGTGAAGCTCGCCGGGCGCGATGCGGAAAGTTACTTTGCCAAACCAGATCCGGATCGGACCGGATTGCTGATCTACGGGGCGGACGCCATGCGCGTGGCGCTCAAGCGGCAACAGGTGATCGCCGCGTTGCTCGGCGAGGGTGCCGAGGAAGAGATGCGGCTGACCCGGATGCCCGGCGCGGATCTGCGAGGCGATCCGGCGTTGCTGCTGGATGCGGTCAAGGCGGTCGGGTTTTTCCCCGGTCCGCGTGCCGTATTCGTCGAGGCTGCCAGCGACGCGGCCACGCCGGCGATCCAGAGCGCGGTTCAGGAGTGGCAGCCGGGCGATGCCCAGATCATCGTGACCGCCAATCAGCTCAAGGCCGGTTCGAAGCTGCGAAAGCTGTTTGAGAATCACAGAAACACGCTTGCCGCCGGTCTTTATGACGATCCGCCCAGCCGGGCCGAGGTCGAGCGTATCCTGAGCGCCTCGGGCCTGCGCAAGGTGCCCGCCGACAGCATGACGGCGCTCTCCGATCTCGCGGCGGCACTCGGCCCCGGCGATTTTGCACGCACCGTCGAAAAGCTCTCGCTCTACAAGCATGGCGACGAGACGGATTTGAGCCTTGACGACATTGCCGCCTGCGCCCCGCAATCGACCGAAGCGGCGCTGGACGACATCCTGAACGTGGTCGCCGAACAACGGGATGCCGAGATCGGACCATTGCTCAACCGTCTGCAGGCACAGGGGACCACTGCGGTGACGCTCTGCGTCGGGGTGGCGCGACATTTCCGCATGCTCTATACCGCTGCCGCCGATCCGGGCGGTCCGGCCTCCGGTGTCGGGCGTCTGCGCCCGCCGGTCTACGGACCGCGTCGCGACCGGATCATCCGGCAGGCCAAGGCCTGGGGTCCGATCGAGTTGGAAAAGGCGCTGACCCGGCTCACCGATACCGATTTGCAACTGCGCTCCGCCGGTCAGACCGCACCGGCGATGGCGATCATGGAGCGCACGCTGATATGGCTGGCGATGCGGCTGCGGCCGCGATAGCCGGCCTTGACGTTGCGCCACTCAATCCGTCCCATACCGCAGGAACAACATCCGGAGAATGTCATGTACAAGGTCTTTGGCAGCATCAATACCCGCACGTTTCGCGTGTTGTGGATGCTGGAAGAACTCGGCCAACCCTACGAGTTGACCCAGGCGCCGCCGCGCAGCGAGGTCGTGACCGCGCTCAGTCCGCTGGGCAAGATCCCGGTGTTTCAGGTTGACGATGCCACGATCACGGACTCGACCGCGATCATGACATATCTCGCGGACAGGCATGGCAAGCTCACATTCCCGGCGGGCAGTATCGAGCGTGCCCGGCAGGATGCGCTCAGCAACATGATCCTGGATGAACTGGACGCGGTGTTATGGACCGCAGCGCGTCACAGCTTTGTCTTGCCCGAAGACAAGCGGGTGCCCGAGGTCAAACCCAGCCTTGTCTGGGAGTTCGGGCACAATGTCGATCGCCTGGCCGGCCTGCTTGAGGGACCGTTCCTGATGGGCGACAGGATGACGATTGCCGACATTATCGCGGTCCATTGTCTGAACTGGGCGCATGCCGCCAAATTCCCCGTCGAAAACGAGGCCATCCTTGACTATGCCAAATCGATGCGCGCCCGCGACGCTTTCCAGCGCGTCAAGGCGCTGGCCGAGGGTTAAGCGCGGGGCCGTGCAGGATCGGCCAGCGCCATCCGCGCGGCCGACCGCCCCGCCCATCGCCCCGTTGCCAGACAGGCCGTCAGCAGATAGCCGCCGGTCGGTGCATCCCAGTCGAGCATTTCTCCGGCGCAGAACACCCCGGGCAATGCGTGGAGCATCAACCCGTCATCCAGCGCTGCCTGCCTGACGCCACCCGCTGTCGAGATCGCCTCGTCGATCGGGCGCAGACCGGTCTGACGCAGCGGCAGGGATTTCAACGTCCTGACCCATGTTTCGCGCGGCAGCGGTTGCGCGCCCTGTGTCATTTCAAAGAACAATGCGATCTTGGCCGGTGGCAGCCGCAACCCGTTTCTGAGCCAGTGCGACAACCGGGCCTTGCGCCCCTTGGATGACAGCCGCCTGTTCAGCGCGTCACGCGTCAGGTCGGGCAGCAGGTCGACGCGCAGGTCCGCCCCCTCGCGCAGCGCGGGCGTCAGGGAATAGATGCCGCCGCCTTCAAGCCCGCGCTCTGAAATCGTCGCCTCTCCGCGCGACGACAGGTTGCCGGCGTGCCAGCGGACGGATTTGACCGCAGCGCCAAAATGCGGCGCCATATGCGGACTCCATTTCACGTCCAGCGCGGCGTTGGAGGGGGCGAACGCGGCGATGTCCACGCCGCGTTCGGCCAGAGGCTGCGCCCAGGCACCGTCCGACCCCAATCGCGCCCAGCTTGCTCCGCCCAAGGCCAGGACCGTCACATCCGCAAATTGCTCTTCAAGGCCATCCGGGGTCTCAAACCGCGCCAGGCCCTCGGCGCTCCATCCGGTCCAGCGCCATCGGGTGTGTCGCGCCACACCCAACGTGTCCAGCCGGGCCAGCCAGGCGCGCAGCAGCGGGCTGGCTTTCATGGCGACCGGGAAAACCCGTCCGCTGCTACCGGTGAACACGTCCTGATCCAGCCCACGCGCCCAGGCCTGCACCGCAGACGGGCCAAACGCAGCCAGAATCGGGGCGAGCCAGACTGCGGATGCACCGTAGGCCGCCAGAAATGCCGCCTCGGGTTCATCCTTGGTCAGGTTCAGACCCGATTTGCCGGCCATGAGGAATTTGCGCCCGACCGAAGGCTTGGCCTCGGCCACCGTTACCCGGCAACCGGACCGCGCCAGCTCCTGCGCGGCCATCAGCCCGGCAGGGCCTGTTCCGATGACAAGGGCGCGGGGCCGGTTCATTCCGTAGCAGCCGGCACGCCGCCCTTGATCTCGACAACCCGATGGGGATACGGAATTTGAATATCGTTGTCGCGCAGCGCGTTCCATACGGCAAAGAGCACCTGCGGCGTGAACTTGTTGCGCCCGTCGTCGATGCCGTTCACCCAGAACTCCACCGCAAAATCGATGCCGCTGTCACCGAAACCGCGCAATTCGCAATCCGGCCCGTCCGGCTTGTCCAGCACGAAGGGCAGTTTGGCCACGGCGGTCTCGATGATTTCGGGCACCTTGTTGATATCGGTGTCGTAGCTGACGGAAAACGGTGCCTCGTAGCGGTTGGCCGATCCGCTGTCGGAGTAGTTCACGACGCGGGTCGTGATGAAATCCTCGTTCGGCACGACGATCCAGCGCCCGTCAAAGGTTTCCAGAATCGCCGCCCGCGCCGTCATCTTGACGATGGTGCCCGCCTCGCCGCCGTCGAGTTCCACGTAGTCGCCCACCGTGGCTTGCCCTTCCAGCAGCAGGATCACCCCGGAGATGAAGTTAGAGGCAATCTTTTGCAGGCCGAAACCGAGGCCGACGCCAATGGCACCGCCCAGAACCGCAAGGGTCGACAGGTTCACCCCCATGATGTTCATCAGCAGGATGAAGGCGAGGCCGAAGATCGCGATTTCCGCTGCCTTGATCGCAAGTTCGCGGGTGGCAGGGCGCATTTGCTCCTGTTTCTTGAGAAACGCCGCCGACTGGTCATTCGACCACCGTCCGAACCAGAACAGCAAACTGCCCGCAATCAGACCACGCACCAGCGCCATGAGGGAAAAGCGGATATTCCCCAGCCCCACCGTGGTTTCGGCCAGCCACAGGTTGACTTCGTCCAGAAGCCCGAGCGCGTAGAGCGCAGCAATGGGCAGCACCACCAGCCGCCCAAGCATGTTGAGAAACGGCTCGTCGATGACCTCCTTGACCAGAATGCGGGCGGCAAGGAACAGGAACACCCGCTTGCCAAACGCGATGACCTCGCCACTGTCAAAGATGGAGCGCACGACACCTTCGCCGATGCCGGTGAACAGGTATGCCATGAGCGGAAGGATCAGCGGCAGGAAGGCCAGAACCGTGCGCCGTGCGGTGGCGATCATGCCGTCCTGGCCCTCGGCCGGCGTCAGAAGCCGGGTCAGCGCGGGCCGCACCTTGCGGGTAACCAGCAGCGCCAGCACAAAGGCCGCGACCAGCAGGGCAAACTGTGTCCAGGCCGCGGGGCTGAGCAACCACTCTTTCGCCAGTTCCCAGCCCTGCAGCCCGAGATCAACTGCCTGCCGCACGATTTCGGGTTGGTTCTCCAGATCGAAATCCATCACAATAGCCCATGCTCGTTTCACGTATTGCGCCAAGACCCTTGCCTGTCCGGCGCGGGAGGATCAAGCACGATGTCTGACGAAACGCCCCCGATTTGCGCCCTGTGCGGTCGCCCGATCCCGGCGGACGCGCCGCAGAGCCTGCACCACCTGGTCCCGCGCCTGCGGGGCGGCAAGGGCGGGGCGACAGTGCTTCTGCATGACATCTGCCATCGCGAGATACACGCAACCCTGTCGGAAACCGAACTGGCCCGCAGCTACTGCACCATCACGGCGTTGCAGGCACATCCGCGTCTGGCGAAATTCATCTCCTGGGTCCGCAAACGCCCGCCCGGTTTCCGATCGCCTGTACCGGGCAGGCGACGCGCCGGCCGCTAGCCCGCCGCCTTGCCGCAGAGTCGCGCAATCCCCGCGGCGATGTCGGGGGCGGCAGCGCATGAATCCGCCGCGAGATCACGTGCCGTCGCCAGCAGGGCATCCGGTTCCACCAGCCGATCGACCAGACCGAATTGCAAGGCGTCCTGCGCGGTAATCCGCTGACCCGCCATCAGGATCAGCCTGGTCCGCGCGGGACCGACAAGCGCGGCGAGCCGAACGGGATCGGATGGTTGCGGCAGGAAGCCGAGCTTCATCACCGGATAAAAGAACCTGGCATCCGGCACCGCGATGCGCAGGTCACAGGCCAGCGCCATGCCCATGGCTCCCCCCGCCAGGGTTCCGTTCAGCGCCGCGATCGTCAGGCACGGCAAGCGAGCGATGGCACCCGAGAGGCGCTCCCAGACATCCGACGTGGCCAGACCGGCCCGCGCCTCGTCAAGATCGGCGCCCGCGCTGAAGACCCGGCCCGCCCCGGTCAGGATCAGGGCCCGCGCCCCGGTCGCTTCCTCGGCAATACCCGCCAGTTCGTCCAGCATCGCCGCCGTGAGCGAATTGGCCTTGTCCGGCCGGTTCAGCGTGACCGTCCACAATCCGCCATCCCGATGCAGGTCGATCATGTCAGGCCAACGCGTTTGAGAATGGCCTCGTCGCGCAGCGAAATCTCGGAGCCGATGAACTCATCCGCATCGGGCGAACACATCCACAGCAATGTCCGTGCCGGCCAGTCGGGGGGGATATGGTCTTCCCAGTCAAGCTGGCTTACCGGGTTGATGCCGCTGGCCTTGATTTCGCGCTGCATCTGGGTGGCCACGGTTCCCGGTGACAGGCCCATCGCGCGGATGCCGGCGCCGCGGTTTTCCTGATCGACAGAGCGGGTCAGCATCGCGGCTCCCGCCTTTGACGCGCAGTAATGGCTCCACGCCTCGATCGGGGCATGTGCCGCGCCCGAACTGATTGTCAGGATGCTGCCCCCGCCCGCCTTGCTCATCACCGGCAGCGCCGCGCGCATGCCATAGAAGACGCCTTTCAGGTTGATGTCGATGACATGGCCCCAGGCTGCCGGATCGGCGCTGGCCAGATGCGAGACCGGTTCGATCACGCCGGCGTTGTTGATGAGCACATCCAGCCCGCCAAAGCGATCGACACAGGCCTGCACCGCGGCCTCGACCTGCGCGTAATCGCTGACGTCGCAGGCCATGCCGAAGGCGCGCGCGCCCAGGTCGTCCGCAAGGCTGGCCACCCGTGCCTCACTGCGCGCGAGCAGGCCCACATTCGCTCCAGCAAGGGCAAAGACCCGCGCCGCTTCCGCACCGATCCCGCGGCTTGCCCCGGTGATCAGTACCGTCTTTCCCGTCATGTCCATGTGCACGTTCCCTCACAATGCCGCCTGCGTCAGGTGGTAATGCCACGAATTGATCGGGTCCACCCCTTGACGCCCGATTGCCAAGCGCAGACGATGCGCCGAAAATTGTTCTGGAAGGGTTAGCCCATGACCGCTCGTTTCGCACGGGGCTTTGGTGCCGCGTTTGTCTATGTCCTCGCAACTCAGTCGGCCCATGCCGACCTGACAGCCGCAGATGTCTGGGCGGACTGGCAGGAATACCTGGCATCCGCCGGTTATTCGATCTCCGGTGATGAGGGCGGCTCCGGCGGCGTGCTGACCGTCCGTGACGTGTCGATCGAAATGCCCCTTGCCGAAAACGAGGGTACGTTAACGGTCGTCATGGATTCTCTGACCTTTTCCGAAAATGGCGATGGCACGGTTGACATCGCAGTGCCCGGCAAAATCCCGATGAATTTCACGACCGTGGACGACAAGGGCAAGCCGGTCACGGGGGTTCTGGATTTCTCGCAACGCGACGACAGCATGACAGCCTCGGGCGATCCGGGTGACGTGACATATGCCTATTCTTCCGCGCTGGCCACAATGGAACTGGCATCGCTGTCGATCGCCGACGAACCGATGCCCGAGAACATGCTCAGCGTCCTGTTGACGGCCGAGAACGTCAATTCGAGCACCCGCATGCTGACGGGCGACCTGCGGACCTACAGTCAGCAGCTGACGGCGGATGCCATGCGCTATGACATCGTTTTTGACGACCCCGAGTCCGATGACACGGGCAGCTTCAAGGGCACGATGGTCGATGTCCTGACCGAGGGAACCGGGGCGATGCCTCCGGACATGGATCCGGACGATTTCGATGCCGCGCTGGAAAACGGTTTGGCATTCGACGGTACCCTGACATACGGATCCGGAAGCTCCGATCTGCAGGGCGTGGGCGACGGCGAGTCCTTTGCCTTTGCGAGCACCTCGCAAGGCGGCCGTTTCAGCTTCAAGATGGATGCCGACCATCTCGGCTATGACCTGGAGCAAAGGCAGATCGGGATCTCGATGCAGGCCGAGGAGCTGCCGGTTCCGGTCGAGATTTCCGCCGCGGTGTCCGGTTTCAACCTCAGCATCCCCGTTCGCGAGTCCGACGAGGATCAGGATTTCGCCATCGGCCTGAACCTGGGTGATTTCACGATGTCCGACGTGCTGTGGTCGATGTTCGACCCGGCCGCGCAATTGCCGCGCGACCCGGCCAACCTGGTGCTGGACGCGGTGGGCAAGGGCAAGTTGCTCTTCAACCTTCTTGACCCGGAAGAGGCCGCGATGATGCAGATCGGCGCGACGCCGCCCGCCGAAATCAGCGCCCTGACCATCAACAAGTTTCTGGTCTCGCTCGTCGGCGCCAGTCTGTCGGGCACCGGTGATTTCACCTTTGACAATGACGACACCACCACGATGGACGGCTTTCCGCGCCCGACCGGCTATGTCGATCTCGAGATGGTCGGGGCCAACGCGCTCTTGGACAAGCTCAGCGGCATGGGGCTCGTCGCCAACGAAGAGGCAATGGGCGCGCGCTTGATGATGGGGCTTCTGGCGGTTCCGGGCGATGCGCCCGACACGCTGAACTCCAGGATCGAGATCAACGATCAGGGCCATGTCATAGCGAACGGCCAGCGCATCAAGTAACGCGAATCTCGCCGGGCGGCGTCACCAACCGCCCGGTGCCCCTTGCAGGCCAAGATCGTCTGGCATAGCTGCATGCAACATCTGCGATCCAACCCGGAGTAACAGCGCATGTCCGACTCATTGCCAGATCTCGCCGGCGCCCTTCTGCGTGCAGCACGTGACGCCGGGGCCGACGCCGCCGAGGCACTCACGCTCCGGGGAACGTCGCTGTCCATCGACGTGCGCAGTGGCAAGCTCGAAATCGCGGAACGGTCAGAGTCGACCGATCTCGGCCTGCGGGTCTTTGTCGGCCAACGCTCGGCCATCAGCTCTGCATCAGACAGCAGCGCGACAACCATCGCGGCCATGGCCGAGCGCGCGGTTGCAATGGCGCGCGAGGCGCCCGAGGACCCTCATGCCGGGCTCGCGCAGCCGGATCAGCTCGCCACCGACCGGGACGCGACGGTGCTGGAGCTCGCGGATGCGACACCGGAACCGGAACCCGCCGCGCTGGAGCGCGACGCGCTCGAAGCCGAAGCCGCCGGGCGCGCCGTGGCGGGCGTGTCGCAAGTGCAGTCGGCCAATGCCTCTTACGGTGCGCAAAGCATGTATATGGCGGCAACCAACGGGTTTTCCGGCGGCTTCGATCGCACCAGCCGCTCGGTCAGCTGTGTCGCCATTGCGGGCACAGGTACCGATATGGAACGCGATTATGACGGTGACGCGAGAGTGTTCCAGTCGGACCTGCGCAGCGCAACCGACATCGGCCGGATCGCGGGTGAGCGGGCGGTCGAACGGCTGAACCCGCGCAAGCCTGCCACCGGGACGTATCCGGTGCTGTTTGACGAGCGGATATCCTCGTCGCTGATCGGACATTTGCTGTCCGCCGCCAACGGAGCCGCGATCGCGCGGGGGTCCTCGTGGCTGGAAGGGTATCTGGGCGAACAGGTGCTGCCCGAGCATCTTTCCCTTGTCGAAGACCCCCGCCGCACGCGGGTTTCCGGGTCTCGACCGTTCGACGCCGAGGGCCTGCCCACTGCCCGACGCGCCATTGTCGAGAACGGGGTGCTGACTGGCTGGACCCTGGATCTTGCCAGCGCCCGCAAGCTTGGCATGGCATCCACCGGAAACGCCGCGCGTGGCGTGTCCGGACCGCCTTCGCCCGCCACGTGGAACACCGCCCTGACGCAGGGCGCGCAGAGCCGGGCCGACCTGATCGCCGCGATGGGGACCGGGCTGCTCGTCACGTCGATGATCGGCAGCACCATCAACCCCAATACCGGTGATTATTCGCGCGGCGCGTCGGGGTTCTGGGTCGAGAACGGCGAGATCACCTATCCGGTCAATGAATGCACGATCGCAGGGAACCTGCGCGACATGTTGCGCCGGATCATTCCCGCCAATGATGCGCGCCCCTGGCTGTCGCGCGTGGTCCCATCGCTGCTGATCGAAGGGATGACCCTTGCCGGCGACTGATCTCGATCTGCTTGTCGATGCCGCCCGCGCGGCCGGCAAAATCGCGACGGGTTTTGCCGGACCAAGCGCGCGCCGCTGGGACAAGCCCGATGGCGCGGGGCCAGTCACCGAAGCCGACCTCGCGGTCAATGACCAGTTGCACGACACCTTGCGCGGGGCGCGGCCCGATTACGGCTGGCTCTCGGAAGAGAGCGAGGACAGCGCCGAGCGATTGTCGCGCGAGCGGGTGTTCATCGTTGACCCCATCGACGGGACCCGCAGCTTTGCCGAGGGCAGCACGACATGGGCGCATTCCATCGCCGTGGCGGAACGGGGCATCGTGACGGCGGGCGTGATCTATTTGCCGCAGCGCGATCTGATGTATGTCGCGGCCAAAGGCGCGGGTGCGCGGCTCAATGGCGCCCCCATTTCACCGTCCGTTGCCAGCGCCCTGAAAGGTTCGAAAGTGCTGGCCAACCGGCCCAGCATGGCAGAGGGCAACTGGCAGGGCGGCACCGTCCCCGCGTTCACCCGCGCCTATCGCCCGTCGCTGGCCTATCGCTTGGCGACCGTGGCGGAAGGCCGGTTCGACGCGATGATCACGCTGCACCCGTGCTGGGAATGGGACGTGGCCGCCGGCACGTTGATCCTGCAAGAGGCGGGCGCGATCTGTACGGACAAGACCGGCGCGCCCCCACGTTTCAACAACCCGCATCCGACAATCAACGGGCTGATCGCCGGCGGCCGGGTCATGCATCGCCTTCTGAGGGCGGCGTTGCGCCCGTCTTGACGCGACCTGCCCATCGCGTAGGCTGCGCAGGTTCCGGATCCAGCTGCTGCGCAAAGGAAATCGAACATGGTCCAACCGCTTTGCCGCCTGCGACGCCATCCGGCGATGATGCCGTCCGGCAGAGCGGTCTGAGCGCATGAGCCGGTCTCTCGGTCTCGCGGCGTATCGCGCCCTGACGCGGCGACAACCCGTCGGCAGCAGCGCGCCACAACCACCACGCCCGCGGGGCGAGCTGATCTGGGCCCATGCCACCAATGAACAACGCTATTCCGCGCTGTGTGATCTCAGCCTGCGGTTGCGGATCATGCGACCGGAGCTGCATTTGCTCATCACCATCGAAGCCGCGCGTTTCGATCCGCCGCCCGCACCGCAGAACGGCTGCGATCATATCGTTCCGCTCGAGTCCGATCATCCTGACAGTGCGCGGTACTTTCTCGAACACTGGCTGCCGGACCTCTGTCTCTGGACCGGCGGCAACCTCATGCCCAACCTGATCGCCGCCGCGTCGGAAGCCGAGGTGCCGATGATCCTGCTCGATGTTGGCGAAACCGATTTCCCGGCCCGGAGATACAGCTGGTTTCCCGACCTGACCGGGCCAAGCCTGGCCTGTTTCACCACCATTCTCGCCAATTCCGATGCCGCGGCGCAGATGATCCGCAATGTCGGCGTGCCGCATTCGCAGATCCGCGTCGCCGCGCGCCTGCGCAGCTGTGCCACGCCGCCACCCTGTTCCGACGACGAACTGGCCAGTGTCACAAGCGAGTTTTCCGGCAGGCCGGTCTGGCTTGCCGCGCATGTCACCGAAGCCGAATTCGGCGCGGTGCTCGACGCGCACCGGGCGGCGCTGCGGCTTTTGCACCGTCTTGTATTGGTGCTCGTAACCCATGCGGATGCGGATGTCGGGGCGCTCAAGCGGGGTATCGCGGCAAGAAACCTGCGCAGCGTCGATTGGGACACCGGCGACATGATCGACGAGAACACCCAACTCATCCTGTCGCGCGACGCCGACAATCTCGGGCTCTGGTATCGCCTCGCCCCGCTGACCTTCATGGCGAATTCGCTGCCGTCCGGTGCAAATGGCTGCTCGCCACTGGATGCTGCGGCCCTTGGGTCGGCGATACTCTATGGCAGCCATGTTGGGGGACATAAGGACATTTACGCCCGGCTGGCGGCGGCAGGCGCCGCGCGTGTCGTGCATGACGGCGAGTCACTGGGCAGCGCGGTGGTGCAATTGTCGGCCCCCGATCATGCGGCAACCATGGCATTGGCCGGGTGGAGAATCGTGACCGAGGGCGCCCATATGACCGATGAGCTGGTCGATATGATCCTCGACCAGCTGGATGGCGGAGGCGCAGATCATGCGCCAGCCTGATTTCTGGTTTACCCGCGCCGACGCACCGGATTGGCGCGCGCGGCTGCTCTCGCCGCTTGGTCACCTCTACGCCGCCGCAACCGCACGCCGGGTTGCGCGTGCGCCGGTGGCACGACCGGATGTCCCGGTGATCTGCGTGGGCAACCTGAACGCGGGCGGAACCGGCAAGACTCCCACCGTGATCTGGCTGGTCGAACGGTTGCGCGATGCCGGGCACGAACCCTTTGTCGTCACGCGCGGTTATGGCGGGCGGCTGACCGGGCCGGTGTCGGTCGATCCGTCGACCCATACCGCCGCGGATACCGGGGACGAACCCCTGCTGCTGGCAGCGTTTGCACAGGTCTGGGTGGCCAATGACCGCGCCGCGGGTGTTCAGGCCGCCACCTTGGCCGGCGCGACGGTGATCGTACTCGATGACGGGTTCCAGAACCCCGCCGTCGCCAAGGATCTGTCGATCATCGTTGTCGATGCCGAGCAGGGGTTCGGCAATGGCCGGTGTTTGCCCGCTGGTCCGCTGCGCGAACCTGTGGCGGTCGGGTTGCAGCGTGCCGATATGGTCCTGTCGCTGGGCAAGCCGGAAGCACAGAACAAATTCAGCCGCGATTGGGGCGCGGCACTGACCGTGCCGCGATACGAGGGCAGTCTCGAGCCGTTGCAGACCGGGATGGACTGGACGGACACGCCGGTTCTGGCATTTGCAGGCATCGGCACGCCGGAAAAATTCTTTGCCACATTGCGCGAACTGGGTGCCGACCTGCGCCGCTGCGAGCCGCTGGACGATCATCAACCGCTGACAGGCGCGCTGATGTCGCGCATGGAGGCCGAGGCGCGGGCGCTCGGGGCGCAGATGGTCACGACGGAAAAGGACGCCGTCCGTCTGCCCCCGACCTTTCGCAGCAAGGTCATCACCGTGCCCGTGCGCTTGAAGGTAGAGCGTGCGGATAGCCTGATTTCGGCGCTTTCACGGGTGGCTCCACGGCCCTGATATTGAGATATTCCGGTTTGGCGGATTTTTTTCCATTATAACAAATTCCCCTATTTCGGAATTTAATCCGCTATGGTAGAAGCCGACTCGAACGGAGGTCCATCATGTCCCAAGCATTCCTGTCACATATTTCCGAAACGCTCGCCCAGATCGATGCCGAAGGGATGACCAAGCGCGAGCGCATGATCACCTCGCCACAAGGCGGCGAAATCGAAGTCGGTGACCGCCAGGTCATCAACCTGTGTGCCAACAACTATCTTGGACTGGCCGACCATCCCAACCTGATTTCCGCCGCCCGCGCCGCGATGGAACCCCGCGGCTTCGGCATGGCGAGCGTGCGGTTCATCTGTGGCACACAGGATTTGCACCGTGATCTCGAAAAACGTCTGGCCGGCTTCCTTGAAACCGACGACTCGATCCTGTTCGCCGCCTGCTTCGATGCCAATGGCGGGGTTTTCGAACCGCTGCTCGGCCCGGAAGACGCGGTGATTTCCGATGCGCTGAACCACGCGTCGATCATCGACGGCATTCGCCTCTGCAAGGCCAAGCGCTACCGCTATGCCAACTCGGACATGGCCGATCTCGAAACCAAGCTCAAGGCGGCGCGCGATGAGGGGGCGCGTCACGTCATGATCGCCACCGATGGCGTATTCAGCATGGATGGCTATCTTGCCAGGCTGCCCGAGATCCGCGCTCTGGCCGATCAGTATGATGCGATCCTGATGGTCGATGACTGTCACGCCACCGGTTTCATGGGCCCGAACGGCGCGGGTACGCCGGACCATTTCGGGGTGCGGGCCGATATCCTGACAGGCACGTTGGGCAAGGCGCTTGGCGGGGCCATTGGCGGCTATGTGGCGGGTCCGCAGCCGGTGATCGACCTGTTGCGCCAGCGCGCACGGCCCTACCTGTTCTCGAACTCGCTGCCTCCGGCCATCGTCGCCGCCGGCATCGAGGCGATCCGGCTGGTGGAAAACGGCGGCGATCTGCGCGCACGGCTGTTTGACAACGCGCGTTATTGGCGCGCGGGGCTTGAAGACCTGGGTTTCGACCTGTTGCCGGGAGAGCATCCCATCGTCCCCGTGATGTTGGGCGAGGCGCATTTGGCACAGGACATGGCCGCCCGCCTGTTTGATGAAGGCGTTTATGTTTCAGGCTTTTTCTTTCCTGTGGTTCCGCGTGGACAGGCCCGCATCCGCACACAGATGAACGCGGCGCTGACGCGCGACGAGCTCGACCGGGCGCTGGCTGCCTTTGGCACCGTCGGCAGGGATCTCGGAGTGATCTCATGAAGAACACGATGAAAGCGCTCGAAAAATCCCGATCCGCCGAAGGGCTGTGGATGGTCGACGCCCCTGTTCCCGAAATCGGCCCGGATGACGTGCTGATCAGGATCAACAAGACCGGCATCTGCGGCACCGATGTGCACATCTGGAACTGGGACGAGTGGGCGGAAAAAACCGTGCCTGTCCCGCTGATCACCGGCCACGAGTTCGCAGGCGAGATTGTCGAGATCGGCCGGAATGTCGAAGATCTCGAGATCGGCCAGCGGTGCAGCGGCGAAGGCCACCTGATCGGGCACCAATCGCGACAGGTGCGCGCGGGCAAGTTTCACCTTGATCCCGAAACCCGTGGCATCGGGGTCAATGAACAGGGCGCGTTTGCGCAATACCTTCGGCTGCCGGCATTCAATGTCGTTCTCCTGCCGGACGAAATCAGCGACGATATCGGGGCCGTTCTCGACCCGCTTGGCAACGCCGTGCACACTGCGCTGAGCTTTGATCTGGTGGGTGAGGACGTCCTGATCACGGGCGCCGGGCCGATCGGCATCATGGCCGCCGCCGTTGCCCGCCACGTGGGCGCGCGTCATGTGGCGATCACCGACATCAATCAGGCGCGGCTTGATCTGGCGGCCAGGGTCGCCGATGTGGTGCCGGTCAATGTGGCAAACGAGGATCTCGACGCCGTGATCGGACGGCTGGGCATGAAACAGGGCTTTGACGTCGGCATGGAAATGTCGGGCAACCAGCGGGCGCTGGATCAGATGGTCGAGGCAATGACCATGGGCGGGCGCATTGCGATGCTGGGCATTCCGCCGGGCAAATCGCCGGTGGACTGGTCGCGTATCGTGTTCAAGGCGATCACCATCAAGGGCGTCTATGGTCGCGAGATCTTTGAAACATGGTACAAGATGATCGCGATGTTGCAGAACGGCCTGGATGTAAGCGGCGTGATCACCCACCGCTTTGCCGCCGAGAATTTCGCCGAAGGATTCGCGGCGATGAAATCCGGGCAGAGCGGCAAAGTGGTGCTCGACTGGACATGAGCGCGAGCGATTCGATACTCGGGGCAATCGGGCGAACGCCATCTGTCTGGCTGGACCGGATGGTTGAATCCCGCGGGCTCAGGGGACGCATCCTGGCCAAGCTGGACTATCTCAATCCCGGCTTTTCCAAGAAAGACCGCGCCGCACGCGGCATTATCGACGCGGCACGCGCGGACGGTTCCCTTGCGCCGGGGCAGACCGTTGTCGAGTTGACCAGCGGCAACATGGGCACCGGGCTGGCGATTGTCTGCTCGGTGGTGGGCCATCCGTTCGTCGCGGTGATGAGCCGGGGCAATTCCCCCGAGCGGGCAAGGATGATGGCCGCGCTTGGCGCCGAGGTCGTGCTGGTCGATCAGGCCGAGAACAGCATTGCCGGCGAGGTATCCGGCGCCGATCTGGCGCTGGTCGAGGACGCGGCGCAACGCATCACCGCCGAGCGCGGGGCGTTTCGCGCCAACCAGTTCGCGCATCCGGGCAACGCGCAGGCCCATTTCGACACCACCGGACCCGAGCTCTGGGCGGACAGCGATGGCAGCCTGACCGCGTTTGCAGATTTCGCAGGCTCCGGCGGCACCTTTGGCGGTACGATGCGGGCCTTGCGGCAACGCAACGGCGCATTGCGCGGCTATGTGGTCGAACCCGAGGGCGCGGCGGCGCTCGCCGGGCAGGAAGTGACCCGTCCCGGCCACCCGATCCAGGGTGGTGGTTACGCCATGCCGGACCTGTCCTTGCTGGATGCCAGGCTGGTGCACGGTTTCTGCACGATCAGCGGCGACACCGCGCGCGAGACTGCACGGGCACTGGCGCGCGAAGAGGGCATTTTCGCAGGGTTTTCTGCCGGCGCAAACGTGGCGGCGGCGCTTGACCTGCTGGCCGGGTCAGAGGCCGGTGGCCGCATCGGTGTGATTATCTGCGACAGCGGTCTGAAGTACCTGTCAACCGATCTCTGGGACGAAGATTAGGGCGTCAACCGCACCCGCCCGCCCTTGCTCAGCAACCAGCAATCGCGCCCTTCGAACACGGCCGGGATGATCGGGCGGCCATAGCCGGCACCGCCATCCAGATCGACGCGATTGCCGAAATGGAACGGGAAATCCAGCGCCGTATGGCCATGCACCACAAGCCACGGGTGGCTGTCGGTATTCTTGAGAAACGGATCCCGGATCCAGATCAGGTCATCTTCGGCCTGATCCTGCAACGCAACGCCCGGTGCGATGCCCGCGTGTACGAACAGCAGGTCATCGCGCTCGAGATACAGTGGCAGATGCTTCAGATAGTCCAGATGCGTCTGCGGCACCGCGTGCTGCGCTTCGGCATGAAGGCGCGTCAGGGAGAGATCTGTTTCGACATCGACCCCATAGGATGCAAGCGTGGCAGGTCCGCCCAATCGCGGGTG
Organism: Alphaproteobacteria bacterium; assembly: GCA_030431825.1. GTDB lineage: Bacteria > Pseudomonadota > Alphaproteobacteria > Rhodobacterales > Rhodobacteraceae > Sedimentitalea. The sequence goes on along the minus strand of JAUIIJ010000030.1, from coordinate 40,865 downwards.
CAGCCAGCCGATCCCGGACAGGATGCGATCATCGTGCTCGTGCCCCTCGGTCACGAAACGATGGAACATCCGGTCATGATTGCCCTTGATGACGTGCCATTTCTTTCCGGCCGCCTGTCCCTGCATCAGACGCTCGATCACATCCCGCGATTGAGGGCCGCGATCCACGAGATCACCGAGAAACACGATCTCCGCGTCATCGCCTCCGTCGGCGGCGATAAGATCGAGAGCCGTTTCGAGAAAGCCGAGCTGGCCGTGAATGTCGCCGATCGCGTAAACAGGTTGTGTCATGTGCGTGGGCTAGCGCAGCGCGGCGCCGATGAAAAGCACAGAGTTGCGATGCGTCCGTCGCAAACCAAAACGCCGTCCGCCCGGCCGGGCAGACGGCGCAAAATGCGGTTTCCCGCGCAGGTCGCGATCAGGCCACGTCGAATTGCAGCGGCTTGATCTGGCGGAACATGCCCGTGCCGGCCAGCTTTTCGCGCACCGGGGCGGGTACCTCGGCGTCCACATAGAGAAGCGCGATCGCCTCGCCCCCCTTGTCAGAGCGTCCCAAAGTGAAATTGGCGATGTTCACGCCGTTCTCGCCCATGGTCTGGCCCAGCGTGCCGATGATGCCCGGCACGTCGTCGTTGGTGGTATAGAGCATGTGCGCGCCCACCTCGGCATCGATATTGATACCCTTGATCTGGATAAATCGGGGCTTGCCGTCCGAAAACACCGTGCCCGCGATCGAGCGTTCGCGCTTTTCGGTCACCACGGTCACCTTGATGTAACCGTCAAACGCGCCCGACTTGTCCTGATTGGTGGTGCTGATCTTGATGCCGCGCTCCTTGGCGATGACCTGCGCGCTGACCATGTTGACCTCGGGGTTGGCACGTTTCATGATCCCTGCCACCACGGCACAGTTCAGCGCCTCGAGGTTCATTTCGGACACAACGCCGTCATAAAGGATGTTGATTGCCTTCATCGGCTCGTCTGTCATCTGTCCGATGAATGCGCCGAGATGACCCGCCAGCTTGACCCAAGGGCCCATCACCTTGGCCTCTTCGGCGGTAACGCTCGGCATGTTCAGCGCGTTTTCGACCGCACCGGTCAGCAGGTAGTTCGACATCTGCTCGGCAACCTGCAGGGCGACGTTTTCCTGTGCCTCGGTCGTCGCCGCGCCCAGATGCGGCGTGCAGACCACATTGGGCAGGTTGAACAGCGGGTTTTCCGTGGCAGGTTCCTCGGCAAATACATCGAACGCGGCCCCGGCGACATGTCCGGACTTCAGCAGTTCGGCCAGCGCGGCCTCGTCCACCAGCCCACCGCGCGCGCAGTTGATGATCCGCACCCCCTTCTTGGTCCTGGCGAGGTTTTCGGCGGACAGGATGTTGCGGGTCTGATCGGTCAGCGGAACATGCAGCGTGATGAAATCGGCCCGGGCCAGAAGTGCGTCGAGCTCGACTTTCTCGACACCCATCTTCTGCGCCTTTTCCTCGCTCAGGAACGGGTCATAGGCGATGACTTTCATTTTTAGTCCACGCGCACGGTCGCACACGATGCCACCGATATTGCCGGCCCCGATCACGCCCAATGTCTTGCCGGTCAGTTCGACGCCCATGAACTTGGATTTTTCCCACTTGCCGGCATGGGTGCTGGCCGAGGCTTCGGGGATCTGGCGCGCGACGGCAAACATCATCGCGATGGCGTGTTCGGCGGTGGTGATCATGTTGCCGAACGGCGTGTTCATCACGATCACGCCCTTCTTGGAGGCGGCTTCCTTGTCGACATTGTCGGTGCCGATTCCGGCGCGTCCCACGACGCGCAGCCTGTCGGCGTTGCGCAGGATGGTTTCCGTCACCTTGGTGGCGCTGCGAATGGCAAGACCGTCATACTGGCCGATCACCTCGGCCAGTTTTTCCTTGTCCTTGCCAAGATCGGGTTCGAAATCCACATCGATGCCGCGATCACGGAAAATCTGCACGGCGGTCGGGGACAGTTTGTCGGAAACGAGTACTTTGGGCTTGGTCATTGTTGATTTTTCCGGAACAGAGCCGGATTCTCCTGACTGGGGAATTGGGAAAGGTGGCCCCGGACCTGTCCGGAGCCGGAATATCGTGACTCAGGCGGCCTGGCTCAGGGCCGCGATCTCGACCTCGAAGGCCCATGCCAGCCAGGGCAGCATCGACTCGATATCCGCCGTTTCGACCGTGCTGCCGCACCAGATGCGCAGGCCCGCAGGGGCATCCCGGTAGGCACCGATATCCAGCGCGATACCCTCGACCTCCAAACGCTTGGCCACGGCCTTGGCAAAGCCCGCGCCATCGGTGATCCGGGCATCGGTAAACTTGAGGCAGACAGACGTGTTCGAGCGTGTCGCGGGGTCGGTTGCCAGGAAATCGATCCAGTCATGCGCCTGAACAAAATCGGTCACGGCGGCGGTATTGGCGTCCGCGCGGGCAATCATGCCCTTCAGGCCGCCTTCCGAACGTGCCCAGTCGAGCGCCAGCAGGTAATCTTCCACACAGAGCATCGAAGGCGTGTTGATCGTCGCGCCGCTGAAGATGCCCTCGATCAGCTTGCCGCCCTTGGTCAGGCGAAAAATCTTGGGCAGCGGCCATGCCGGCGTATAGCTCTCGAGGCGTTCCACTGCGCGGGGACTCAGGATCAGCATCCCATGTGCCGCTTCGCCACCGAGGACCTTCTGCCAGGAGAAGGTCGCCACATCCAGCTTGTCCCAGGGCAGATCCATTGCAAAGGCGGCCGAAGTGGCGTCGCACAGGGTCAGGCCGGCACGATCCGCCGGGATCGCATTGCCACCGGGAACCCGGACACCGGACGTGGTGCCGTTCCAGGTAAAACAGACATCCCTGTCGAAATCGACGTCCGCCAGATCAACGATCTCACCGTACTCGGCGGTCTTGACCACCGCATCGAGCCCGAGTTGCTTGACCACATCCGTGACCCAGCCCGCGCCAAAGCTTTCCCAGGCCAGCATCTCGACCGGACGCGCGCCCAGCAGGTTCCACATCGCCATTTCAAAGGCGCCGGTATCCGAGGCGGGAACAATGCCGATCCTGTAATCAGCGGGAATACCCAGCAGGTCGCGGGTTTCCTCGATCGCGGCCTTGAGCTTCGCCTTGCCGATCGCGGCACGGTGCGAGCGGCCCAGAGGCGCATCCGCAAGCTTGAGAAGGTCGAAGGTGGGGGGCTTGGCGCAGGGGCCAGAAGAAAAACGCGGATTGGCCGGCCGCGTCGCCGGTTGTGCAATAGCCATTTTGCTACCCTTCCAGATAAAGCGCCCCTCGTTGGGGAGGGGTGTCCCACCGCCGGAGATACGCTTCCCCCGAAAATACTGCAACAGAAAAAGAGCCTTGCCCCGCTGGTTCGTGCGGCGTCATGCAGAACGATGCGGGACCGGGTCAGGTAAACCGGCACGCAATTGACACGCGGCATTCTTGATGTGTTTCTGCATGTTCTGGGAATGTGCCGGCATTGGAAGATGGTGGGCCGGATGCTCGCCAGGACGTTCAGGAGGTCGCTGAACCGTGCCGCCCGGGTTTCCACGACAGAACTCGCAATGCTTTGCAAATAAGGCCAGGCGGACAAAGAAAAACCGCTGATTGGACGGCCACCCACCTCAACGGCATACTGAAGTTCTCGATAATCTCTATCTACGGCATTCCATCCAGTCTCAAGGGCCTCGGGAGACGCAAAATGAGCACCACGCCAAGGCATCCCGGGCTGCCCGCTGACATCAAGCCATTCGAATTGCTGCGCATTCTGGAGAAGTTGCGGAGCCGCTTGCGGTTGCGCGATGAGGGTTTGAGCTATCTTCGCTGCGCATGCCGTCTCGTTCGGGCGGACGATTTTCACGCAGATTGCATCTGCGCCTTCTGTGAGAAGGTTTCCGGACTGGCAGATCGGTTCGGCTTCACCATCCGCCGCGTGGCTCGAAACGAGTCGCGGCTGGAGGCGCGCGGGCTGATCTTGCGTACCAGTGTATCCAACGGACGCCGTTTTGGCAGGCGAGCTGAGAATGGGCGCATTCTCTCGGCCGGAGGGATCAATCTCCCACCATTGATCAAGCGCACAAGCGACTTGTTGGCGCGCTTGCGTAGCGCATCGTTTGCTGCCGAGCGGCTAAAGGAATACCGGGAGCGCGACAATGATCTGATCCGGCAAATCCGTGGCCTCGATGTGGCCGAAGCGTTGGACGCTGCGCGTGCTGCCTTTCCGCGTTTGCGCCCTTCTGAAATCCAGAACGATGAAAAGCTGATCGCGATCATTGATTTCCTCTTTTGTCAATGAGCGTTCAAAATTGACCCGGTTTCAGCATTTGAATTTGACCCATGCTTTTTGGCGCGAAGCGCTCAGTCGGGACGCCCTCATATGGCGAGTCTGTCTGGGGGCTTTGCTTGCGCGGCAGTTGCTTTTTTCTGCTCTGTTTACTCCGGGTGAACCGGTAGGACGTGTTGCCTGTTTCGATGATGGCGCGCTGGTGCGTGACGCGATCGAGCAGTGCGGTTGTCATCTCGGCGTCACCGAATACCGAGACCCATTCGCCGAACTCCAGGTTCGTCGTGATGATGGCGCTGGTCTTCTCGTAGAGCTTGCCGATCAGATGGAGCAGCGGCGCCGCCGGACTTGGGCAACGGGATGTAGCCCGGCTCGTCGATGATGACGCAGTCCAGGACCGAGAGCTGCCGGATGATCTTCCCGGCATTGCCCTCGGCCTGTTCCTTGATCAGGGCGTTGATCAGGTCGACGGCGTTGAAGAAACGGGCCTTCTTGCCGTTATTGATCAGGGTGGTTCCAAGCGCGATTGCGATGTGGGTTTTGCCGGTGCCGGTTCCGCCCACCAGGATGAGATTGTGTGCCTCTTCTGTGAACTGGCCTGAGCAGAACGGCTCGATCTGGGGCTGGGTGACGGCGGCCGCGCTGTAATCGAAGGTGGCGAAGTCCTTGTGGTGGGGGAACTTCGCAATCCTCATTTGATACTGGATGGAGCGCACCCGCCGCTCTACAGTCTCAGCGTCGATCAGTTGCTTTATCGCTGTGGTCAGACTTGGTGGCTTGCGCGCGGACAGCAAATCATGGGCGCAAGCTGCCATTCCATGCAGCCTCAGGGCGGTCAGTTGGTCCCCTCTCGGCAGATTTGCGTTGCAAATCGCCTGCCGGGCAATGGATGAGGGCGTTCATGCGGCAGCCTCCTCAGCCGAGCACAGCGTCTCATAGCGCTTGCAATCGGCCTCGGGCCGCAAGGGTCAGCTGCGGATAGGTATAAGCGTCGCTGAGCGGCGTGATGACCGGCTCCACCAACTGGTTAATCAGGTTGATGATGGTGGGCAGGCGCAGGGTGTTTTGTTCCACCGCCAGTTCGCAAGCCGTCTCGACCACCTCGATCCCGTGATCCTGGGCCAGCAGAAGCAGATCGACGAACTCCCGATCCCCGCCTTTGCCGGCCATGTAATGCTCCCTGATCCGATGCATGGCCTCAGGTAGTTGCCAGTCCACAAAGGGGGCACCGTCGCGCAGGGCGCCGGGCTTGCGATCCAGCAGCGGCACGTAGTGCCAAGGTTCAAAATAGCTGACATTGCGGGTGAGGCGACGCTTGTGCTCGGCGATGACATCCTGGCCCGACACCAGCACGATCCGGCCTGCATAGGCGCGCAGCGACACATGTTGCCCCGCGAACCGGGACGGCACGCTGTAGCGATTGCTGGCATATTGAACCAGGCAGGTGGAGCGAACACGAACGGTCTTTTCCACGTATCCGTCAAATGCTCGCCCCAGAGGGCGCAGTTCGGCGCGTTCGTCTTCGAGCAGCTCTGCAATCGTGCGATCCGATTGCTCGGGATGGGGCCGGTTTGCCAGCTCTTCACAGCGCAGGCGCAGCCAATCGTTCAGCGCATCGAGATCATCAAAGGCAGGTTTGGGCACAAATAACCGACCGCGCAGAAACTGCACCTGGTTCTCGACCTGGCCGTCGTCATTGTCGCTCGGACCAATGGCGCAACAATGGCTTGCCCCAGCCCGCAGCCTGGGTGCAGGCCACCGGCTCCATCACGTAATGGTTCATCAAGGCCAAGAACCGGGAATGGAATATCCAGCCCTTCGAGCCGATCCTAGGTGTTTGCTCCCACGGTTTGATGGTTTGATCCTTTCGCAGGAATGGAAGGAAGCATTATGGGACAAGTTCGTCACGGGAGCGCCACGACGACGCACGCCGTCAGAGCAGCCATACAGCGATCGCAAGCTTCGGTCGCGGAGTTGATCCGGGAGTTTGGGATCAATCCCAAGACGGTGGCGAAGTGGCGCAAGCGTCAGACTGTGGAAGATCAGAAGACCGGGCCGAAAGACCCTTCTTCAACTGTTCTTAGCGAAGATGAGGAGGCGATGGTGGTGGCGTTCCGGCGGCACACATTGCTGCCGCTGGATGATTGCCTTTATGCCTTGCAGCCGTCGAACCGTGACAGCGTCACATTCCGCAAGATGCGTTTTGACCTGATTTGCGAAGCCAACGACATCGAACATCGTTTGACCAAACCAAATCACCCCTGGAGTTCCGAGGATCAGAAAACAGTCCGGGGGACTGTTTTCCCGAGGGACGGCCAGGTCGAACGGATGAACTGTACGATCAGGGACGCGACGGTGAAGAGGTATCACTACGAAAGCCACGATCAGCTTCGCCGTCACTTCGCCGATCTCCTGGATGCGTACAACTTTGCGCGGCGGCTGAAGACACTCAGCGGGTTAACGCCATACGAATACATCTGCAAAATCTGGACATCAGAACCAGATCGATCCATCATAAATCCGATCCACCAGATGACGGGACCGAACACCTAGGCCATTTCCAAACAATCGGCAAACCCGCACCTGTTGACATGACAATACCAATGAGAGCATAAGAACATTCGGTTCGGTCAACCGTCTGCAGCGCCTGCATATTTTGACCATTCCGCGCCAGCGGCGTAGTCTATTCGTGCCCGGCAAACCAAAAACCGCTCATACGAGGCGTGCAGTTACGCCGCCGAAAACGGCACTCATTGGCAACCAGCGTCCTTGGGGCGCTTCTGTCAAGAGGGACCGATCGCGCACCAGAATTTTTCCACGAGAGAACACGTGGAGCGGCAGGCCTTTGACGGTAGTGCCCTCAAAAGGATTGTACCCTGCGTTGTCATGCAGGTCATTCGCTCCATAGTTATGCGTCGCTTCCGGGTCCCAAATCGCCAGATCGGCATCAAACCCTTCGACAATCGCACCCTTACCGTCCAAACCAAAAGTCCTGGCAGGGGCGGTGGCGGTGAGTTGGACAAAGGCTTCAACCCCCAAGCGGCCACTGCTCACCATGGTGTCGAACATCAGCGGCAACCGCGTTTCCAGCCCCGGCATCCCATTGGCGATCTGGTTAAAAGGCGCATCCTCGCCATGGGCGAATTTGCCGCTCGCATCCATACGGTAGGGCGCGTGATCTGACGTAACGAGCTCAATCGTGCCATCGGCCATTGCGTTCCAAAGTGCCTCCTGATCATCGCGGCTGCGTTGTGGAGGGGAACACATGAAGCGGGCTGCGTTCTCGCGTTCGAGAACATCAGCGGTCATGAATAAGTAATGCGGACAGGTCTCGGCCTGCACCCTCACGCCACGGGACCGCGCCTGGCGAACGATCTCGGCCCCTTCGCGGGTAGAGACGTGAAAAATCATGATCCGTGCGCCGGTGAATTCAGCAAAGCGGCACATGCGGTCGATTGCCTCAATCTCCGCCTCGCGCGGGTGAGAGGCCGCATGGTATTTCGGCGCGGTCTTGCCTTCGGACAGTAGCTTTTCGGTCATATGGCCGATCAGCCCGTCATTCTCGGCGTGGAAACAGACCAGCGCCTCTGTGTCCCGGGCAAGCGCGAGGATGTCGATGATCGATTTATCATCCTGGCGCACCTTGGCGTAAGTGGTGAAAATCTTGATTGAGCGATGCCCCTCGGAGATCAGCGCGGGGATGTCCTCGGTCAGATTGTCATTGCCAATATCGGCGGCGATCATGTGAAAGGCGTGGTCGATCACCGCGCCTTTCCTGGCCAGCGCGGCATAGTCTCCTACGACCTGCCGCATTTTCTGACCTGCATGTTGCGCGGCGAATGAGACGGTTGTCGTTGTCCCGCCCATTGCGGCGGAGCGTGTGGCCGTGCGGAATGTGTCGGCATTCATCAGCCCGGCACCGGACATCTGTTCGATATGGCAGTGGGTGTCCACGCCGCCGGGCAGGACAAGCAGACCGCGCGCGTCGATCTCGGTCGGCGCGGACGATGCGATTGCGTTGCCCAATTCACTGATCTTGCCGCCCGAAACGCCGATGTCCTGAACCGCAGTGCCGGATGGGGTGACAACGGTGCCGCCGCGAATGATGGTATCAATCTGTTTACTTTGCATGACGACCTCGATGATATGCAGCGTCAATTACCTGCGAATTAGTCATACCATGCGTATACTAATTGGTATACCTTCGAGAAATATATTGTGAAGGAGACGGACCATATGCCGTCGAGAGGAGATCACATGGCCGATAAAATCGAGACACTTGGGGATACCACCTTCAAGCGTCTGAAGGCGATGATTCTGGACGGAACATTGGAGCCAGGCACGCGGTTGAGCGAGAAGAAATTCGCCGATCATCTGGGCGTGTCGCGCACTCCCGTGCGCGAAGCGATTGGGCAATTGGTCAGTGAGGGTTTAGCCAAGCGCAGCGCGGGCGGCACACCGGTGGTCTCGAGCGTGACTTTGAACGAGATCATGGAGATCCTCCACGTGCGCAGCCTGCTGGAATGTGAAGCGGCACGTAAGGCAGCAGCTTCGGGTAAATCCACTGGGGCACTGAAAGAAATCAGATCAAAAATGCAGGCATTTATGAGCGGTCCACGCCCATCAACAGCCGAACATTCAGCCCTGGATATGCGGCTTCATTTTATCATTGCAGAGATGGCGGGCTCCAAACTTTTGTTGGAGTTGATTGAGGGGCTGAAGGTCAAGACTGGCATGTATGACCAAGGCTCGATCCCCGATCGTCTGGTGCCGGGTTGTGAAGAGCATATCGCACTGATTGATGCCGTCATCGCACAGGATCAAGAGGCAGCCCGCGTCGCAATGAAACTGCATCTGGTGAACGTTCGCGAATCCATCATATCGCATATCTATCACCCTTTCTGATCCCGGCCAAAGCCGGCTCAACAGCAAAGATGATTGACTCAGAATTCCATGTGTATACCATCTGAATACTAATTGGGAATGCGATGGGGATTCCATGCAGGCGCAACTACCCGATGGCGGGATCATTCTGGCGATCACCTTTCAGTATTACCGCGATCTTTCGACGGCGATGCGTTTTTACGAAGACGTGCTGGGCCTTACTCTCGCCATCGATCAGGGTTGGTCGAAAATCTATCGCATCGATGGGCAGGCCCATGTGGGCCTCGTGGATGAAGCCCGTGGCATGCAGAAGTGGCAGGAGAAGAAGACGGTGCAGCTTTGTCTTCGAGTGCCTGATGTTGATGCCTGGTATGCGTGGGCCGAGGCGAATGAAGTTTCTGGTTTGACCGGGATGTTTGACAGCGATGAGCTTGGCATCCGCGCCTTCGCCATGAACGATCCCGAAGGCTACCAGATCGAGGTCCAAACTGCGCGTCCGGGTCATTGATCTATTCCCAAAGGATAACGAATGAAGGTCGGAAAAGCGGCCGCGCCACCCATCCAACAGTGGAGAACTCGCAATGAAATATCTTAGTGGAAAAGCACTGCGCACCAGTGCCCTCGGTCTTGCAGTGATGGCGACGACGGCGGGCGCGGCGCTGGCCGAAAAATCGGTAACCATTGGCCTGACTGCAGATCCCAGCCACCTCTACCCGCTGGCCGGAGAGGAGTTGTCGTCTAACATCATGTATTATCACCTCTATGATCCGCTGGTGAAGCGCGGCGCGGATCTGTCCTTTGGCCCGGGGCTCGCTGAGAGCTGGGAAAACGTCAATGACACCACATGGCGCTTCAAGCTGCGCGAAGGTGTGAAATTCCACAATGGCAATGATTTCACAGCCGAAGATGTGGTTTTCACCGTCGAGAAAGCCCGTGAGTCGATCCGCCCCGATCTGGTGGCAAATATTGCCTCGATTGCCGCCGTGAACGATCACACGGTCGAGATCACGACGCCGAAGCCCTATGCCGTTTTGCCCAATGATCTGGCTGAACTGCTCATCCTCGACAGTGATTACACGACCGAGACAGGTGACGAGAAAATGGATCTCGAACCGATGGGCACCGGGCCCTATATGCTCGACGAGTGGATCAAGGAGGAGAAGCTGGTCTTAAATGCCTTTGACGGCTACTGGGCGGGCGAACCCAGGATTGACACGGTCACTTTCCGGCCCATTACCAATCCGGCGACCCGCACTGCGGCGCTTCTGACTGGTGAAGTCGATGTGATACAAGATCTCGCCGTGCGTGATGTGGATCGTGTGAAGCGCGAAGAGGGTTTCGAAGTTGTCACCCGTCCCAGTTTGCTGAACGTTGTGCTGGCGATGGACACCCGCGCCAAGTCGCCGACCATCGAAGGTGACAATCCGATGGTCGATCAGCGCGTTCGCGAAGCCATTGCCCGCGCCATCGACACCGATGCGATAAACAAAATCGTCATGAATGGTCTGGCGACGCCGAGCGATCAATTCGTTCCGGAATCCCATATCGGCTATGCCGATGGGATGAGCTTCCGCAAGATGTATCCGGTGGGCATTGAAAAGGCCAAAGAACTGATGGCAGAGGCGGGCTATGCCGATGGCTTCACCATGACTCTGGATGCCACCAACAACCGCTATGTCAACGACGCGCAGATCGCGCAAGCGCTGGCCTCCATGCTGGCCAAGATCAATATCGATCTGAAGTTGAACATCATGCCCAAGTCGAATTTCTGGGGCTACATCCGCGTCCCGACCGAGCAGTCGAGCTTTATCATGTCGGGCTGGGACGTGCCTGCGGGGGATGCAGGTTCCATGTATGGCGCGCTTTTCTACACCCGCGATAAAAAGGAGGGCTATGGCCAGGTCAACCGCGGCTCCTACTCCAACCCGGAACTCGACGCGCTTGTCGATCAGGCCGATGCCACACCCAGCATCGAAGAGCGTGATCGCCTTCTGCAGGAGGCTTCCAAATTGCTGCTCGCCGATATCCCAATGATCCCCGTGCATTACGAGCAGGACATCTACGCCGTGCGCGACGGGGTTACCCTTGTGCCACGCGTGGACAAGTTCATCTGGGCATATGACATGGACGTGACCGAGTAAGCCACGTTGTACGACCCCGACGACTTGCTGTCGCCGGCGTCATCTTTTCCTGCCAGCGAAAGACCTTAGCTGCCGATGTTCGGATATCTGCTGAAACGCATGATCCAGATGAGCCTCGTGCTCTGGGTCGTCTCCGTGATCGTCTTCTTGATGATGAGTTTCACCGGCGATCCGGTATTCATGGTCGTGCCTATCGACGCGACCGATGCCGAGATTGCGCAGGCCCGGCGTATTCTCGGCCTCGATCAGTCGGTGCTCGTGCAATATTGGCGTTTCATTTCCAGCCTTGTGCAGGGGGATTTCGGAAACTCCTACGTCTTCCGACAACCCGCACTGAAGTTGATCCTCGAACGTTTGCCTGCCACCGTCGAGATGGTTCTCGTTGCCATGGCACTGGCTCTGGTCGTCGCCATCCCGCTTGGCGTATATGCCGGTGCTAATCCGAACAGCCGCATCAGCCGGATCATTATGGCGGGCTCACTTCTGGGCATCTCTCTGCCGGGGTTCTGGGTTGGTATGGTATTGATCTTTCTCTTTGCCGTACATTGGGGAATCTTCCCCTCCTCCGGCCGGGGAGATACGGTCGAGATCTTCGGTCTGCGCATCAGCCTTTTAACCGCCGATGGGTGGCGCCACATTATTCTGCCTGCGCTCACTCTATCGCTCGCGACCATGGCGATCCTGCTACGCATGACCCGCGCGGGCATGATGGAGGTCGGGAGGCAGGATTTCATGAAATTCGCCCGCGCCAAAGGTGCGACGCGGCGTGACGTGCTCTACAAACACGGGCTGAAAAACGCGCTGATCCCGGTCATCACCATCTTCGGCCTGCAACTGGGCGACCTCATCGCCTTCGCCACGATCACTGAGACGATCTTTTCATGGCCTGGCATGGGCAAACTGTTGATCGACAGCATCTACCGCGCCGACCGGCCTGTGATTGTTGTCTATCTTATGCTGGTCGCGCTGATCTTTGTCGTCATCAATTTCCTGGTCGATATCGTCTACACGCTGATCGACCCGCGCATCGCGTTGAAATGAGCGGGTGGTGACATGACGGCATTCTTCCAGTCCGAATTCTTCTACAACTACCGTCGCAGTTCCTCGGCCATGATCGGCAGCGCTTTGATGGCTTCTTTTGCGCTGGCGGTTCTGGTCGGCCCATTCCTGGTAAGCCAGAACCCCTATGACATTGCGGCGCTCGACCTGATGGACAGCTACAAGCCTCCTTTCTGGCTTGAAGGGGGCGACCCTCGGTTCTGGCTCGGCACCGATGGGCAAGGACGCGATGTCTGGGCGTCGATCCTTTATGGCGCGCGCATCTCACTCTTCATAGGGTTGGTCGCGATGGTCGCCTCTTGTGCCATCGGCACGCTTCTGGGCCTAGTCGCCGGCTTCTATGGCGGGCTTGTTGACAGCGTTATCATGCGGATCGCCGACATCCAGCTGTCCTTCCCATCGATCCTAATTGCGCTTTTCTTGATGTCAGCGGTCGGTACCGGCATTGACAAGGTGCTGATCGCCCTGACGGCGGTGGGCTGGGTCGTCTACGCCCGTACCGTGCGCGGCTCAACATTATCGGAGATTGAAAAGGAATATGTACAGGCGGCCAGGGTCGCCGGGCTGCCCAACTCCAAGATCATTCGTAAACACGTGCTGCCTAACGTACTTACCCCGCTGATCGTGATTGCCACCATTCAAGTTGGCACCTTCGTGCTGATCGAGGCTTCGTTGTCCTTCCTCGGCGTCGGCGTGCCAATCACCCAACCCTCTCTCGGCTTGCTGATCAAGAACGGGTTCGACGTGCTCTTTTCTGGCCTCTGGTGGACCAGCGTTTTCCCTGGTGTCGCAATCATGATGCTGGTCTTCGGCATCAACCTGTTTGGAGATTTCCTGCGTGACGAATTGAACCCGAGGTTGAAGTGATGGCGGGCAAAGCACAACCCAAGCTGCTCGAAGTACGCGATCTGCGGACCTATTTCCACACATTTGCCGGTACGGTGAGGGCCGTAAACGGCGTCAGTTTTGATATTGCCGCGGGCGAGGTCATGGGGCTGGTCGGCGAAAGCGGCGGCGGCAAATCGGTCGTGGGGTTCTCGATCCTCGGCCTGATCGACAGCCCGGGCAAGATCGAAGGCGGGGAGATCCGGCTTAATGGCGAAGACCTTGTGAAAGCGGGCGAAGCCCGGCTGCGCGAAATCCGCGGGCGCGAGATCTCGATGGTGTTTCAAGACCCGATGACGTCGCTCAACCCGCTGCACAGCATTGGTCGCCAAATGGACGAAGTCCTACGCCTGCACAGCGATCTTGATGTGAAGACACGCCACGCTGCCTGCGTCGAGATGTTGGAAAACGTCGGTATCAGTCGCGCGGAAGAACGCCTGAAGGCCTACCCACATCAATTCTCTGGTGGCATGCGCCAACGAGTTGTCATTGCCATCGCCCTTCTGGCGCGGCCTCGGCTGATCATCGCAGACGAGCCGACCACCGCGCTTGATGTGACGATCCAGAGCCAGATACTAAAGCTCATGCGCCGTCAGATCGCTAAGAAGGGCGCGTCGATGATCCTCGTAACCCACGATCTCGCCGTGGTGTCCGAGATGGCCAACCACATCACCGTGCTCTATTGCGGCAACGTGGTCGAACGCGGACGCACCCGCGAATTGATCGAAGCACCCGCGCATCCCTATACGCGCGGCTTGATCGACAGCATCCCCGATCTATCGAACCGGCATGAGCGGCTTCAGCAGATCCCTGGAACCGTCCCGGACATCCGCAATCTTCCCAAAGGCTGCAACTTCCGCGACCGCTGCCCCCGTGCGCAGGCCCTTTGTGGCGAGGTTGAACCCAGCCTGACCGCGCAGCGCGGCTCCCTTTCCGCCGCCTGCCATTTCCCCCTGAGACCCGGAAAACGCGCATGACCGAAGCCACCGCACCGATGCTCGACGTGCGCAATCTCGAGATGCACTTCTCCTTGGGTGGCTCGGTGCTCGATCGGCTGCGCTTTGGCAAAAAGGGTATACGGCTTGACCGTCCGGTGGTGCGCGCGGTGAACGGTGTCAGTTTCAGCATCGAGCGCGGGGAGATCATGGCCCTGGTTGGCGAAAGCGGCTGCGGCAAGTCGACAGTCGCCAAGACCATCGCGCGGATTTACAAGCCGACGAACGGCGAGCTGCGCATCGACGGCGAAGACGTCGCCGAGCATGACTTCGCCCAGATGCTGCCCGTCCGTGCAAAAATGCAGATGATCTTCCAGGATCCCTATGCCTCGCTCAATCCGCGCCAGAAGGTTCGCGATATTGTGGCCGAGCCCCTGCTTCAGCAAACCGCCACGGCCGCCGAACGGCGCGAGGTGCCCGCAAAGATTGAAGCACTCCTCGCCCGCGTTGGCTTGAACGCCGAACACGCCGGGCGCTATCCGCATCAGTTTTCAGGCGGGCAGCGGCAACGGATCGGTATCGCCCGCGCCCTCTCGGTCATGCCGGGCCTGATCGTTGCGGATGAGCCGGTCTCCGCGCTCGACGTCTCCATCCAGGCGCAAATCCTCAACCTGATGAAAGACTTGCGCGATGAGTTCGGGCTGGCCTATCTGTTCATCAGCCACGACCTCTCGGTGGTGCATCATATCGCCGACAAGATCGGGGTTATGTATCTGGGCTTCATGGTCGAGAACGCCCCGCGCGATGTGCTTTTCTCACGCCCTCGCCATCCTTATACGCGCGCGTTGCTTTCAGCCGCACCAAGTATCAAGGAAAAGCGCGATAAGGAAGAGATTGAGCTTGTGGGCGAGGTGCCTTCGGCTCTGTCACTGCCGTCCGGCTGCTGCTTCCGCACCCGTTGCCCCTTCGCATGGGACCGCTGTGCCGTCGAGCGACCCGATCTGCACGATGTGGGCGATCGCCAAACAGTCGCCTGCCACCTGATCGACGAGCCGGAAAGGGATGTCGCATGACCATTATCGCACAGGCCCGGCTGGGTCTGCATGATCCCCATGATTGTACCGATGCGAGTGACGAGCTGACGGTTTTGCACGCCGTCTATGACACGCTGGTGAAACGCAAGGGGCAAGATTTCGTACCGGCGCTTGCGCGTGAGTGGACGGTGTCTGACGACGCCTGCGTCTGGTGTTTCACCTTGCAGACAGGTGTGAAGTTCCACGATGGCACCGCCTGCGACGCAGCTGCTGTGGCCGCTTCGCTTTTACGTATGGCGCGGGAGGACAAAGGTTATACCCTTGGCGCGCCCGCTGTCTGGCGGCAGTTTCTCGGCGGGGCAAAGCTTGAGGTGCTCGGGCCAACGCAACTGCGCGTCATCCTGACCGAGCCGATGGCGGACCTGCTGGATGTATTGGAACAGGGGTTTATCGTCGCGCCTTCGGCTTTTTCCGCGCTGGACGCGGGCGATCACAGCGTGCAGATCGGCAGCGGCCCATATCGTATCGCCGAAGTCACACCCGATCGCATCCGCGCCACACGTGTTGAGGGGCATTTCTCAGACGCGCCGGCGAATGCCACGGTCACTTGGATGCTAGAGCCCGACGCAGCAAAGCGTCAGGCAATGCTGACTGAAGGTACCGTTCAGGTTGCCAATGACCTGAATTTCAAAACCTCATGCTCGCTCGGGACGACGCGCCATGAATTTCTCTCTCCTGTGGCGATCATATATCTGCTGAATGCCGCGACAGGCCCGCTTGCCGATGCGCGTGTTCGCCGGGCGCTGAGCCTTGCGGTCCAACGCGAAGCCATCGTCGAAACGGTCATGGGTGGTGCCGCACGACCCCTGCACGGCTTCGTCAGCCCCAACCATTTCGGTGCGGCGCGGTCGGCGGCGGGTGTTGAGATGGACCGCAAAACCGCCCGCGCTTTGCTGGCCGAGGCGGGACACGGCAATGGTCTCACACTCGAAGTTGATTGCCCCACGCGCCTGCCTGATGAGGCCGAACGGCTCACTGCGGCTATTGCCGCGCAGCTAGCCGAAGTGGGAGTCACGCTCAACGTTTACGCCCACCCCGAACGCGAAGACTATGCGCATATGGTTCGGCGCAAGGAGATCCATGATCTCTGCGTATTCGACTCCAGCCCCATGAGCACCTATCGCGTGCTGTATGAGAAGATCGATAGCCGTGTCGGCGGGTCGTGGTGGCAGGGCTATGCCAACCCTCAGATCGAAGCCCTGATCGACAAGGGTCGTGTGACGACGGAGCGAGCGACCCGTGCCGAAATCTGGCGACGCGCCTACGCGCTGCTCCAAGACGACCCGGCGTGGCTCACGCTCTACAACCCGCTGCGGGTGATCGGGATCGCCGGGGATCATCCAGACTTTACTATGCCGGCGGACGGGGTGATCGACGTGACGCAGTTGCCGCTTCTGGAGGAGATTGGCCATGCAGGCTGACACACTTCTCATCGGCGGCACCGTCATCACAATGGACCCCGCGCGCCGAGTGATCGAAAACGGCGCGATCGCCGTATCAGGTGGCCTGATCACCGCCATTGGCACGGCGACGGAACTGGGCGAACAGGTGCAGGCGGCGGAGGTGATCGATGTTGCCGGCCATGTCGTCTTTCCCGGCCTGATCGATGTCCATGCACATGCGGGCCACGGGCTGATCAAAACGATGGGGATGCATGGCGATGACCGTTGGGAAGCGATCTGCGGCGAGGTCTACACGCAGGTGTCGCCGCCCGAATTCTGGTATGCCGAAGCGCGGCTGGCGGCGCTTGAGCGGCTGCGTTTTGGGGTGACGACCGGCGTCTCTCTACTGGGCGGCGGCGACACGATCATGCGCAGCGATCACCCCGATTATGCTGCCGCTCACTGTCGTGGCGTGCTGGAGGTCGGCACCCGCTCGGTGGTCGCCATAGGCCCCAACCGCACGCCGCATCCCCTTACCTACGCCGATTGGAATGGGGGCGTGCAGCGGTCCTATCAGGTCAGTTTCGAGCAGCAGTTCGACACGAGCAAGGCCATTGTCGAGGACTTTCACAATTCCCATGCCGGCCGGATCAATATCGCCATGCTCTACCCTGTGCTGCGCGATGAACACGAGCGCGACATGGCGGCCAAAGACTATGCTGCAGCCTGTGTTCAAAGCCGCGCCGTGCGGGCCTATTCACGCGAAAAGGGACTGATCTTTACGCAAGACGGTCATTGGCGCGGATCGATCCGCCGGGCTGCGGCGCTCGGCCTGCTCGGGCCGGATGCGCTGCTGTCCCACTGCATTAACCTACATGATGACGAGATTGCCCTGGTGGCAGAAACCGACACAAAGATCGCGCATAACCCGTCGGCCAATGCCTCGATCGCAGGCCGCTGCCCGGCGACCGAGATCATCGAGATCGGCGGTTGTGTTGCGCTTGGCTCTGACGCCACCGCACCGGATCGCTCGGGCGACATGTTCCGGCACATGCAGCAGGCCATGCATTACCACCGCCGGCATTTTCGGGACGCCGATGTGCTGCCCATCGGCAAGGTGCTCGAGATGTGTACCATCAGTGGGGCCAAAGCGCTCGGGATGGAGGACCGCCTCGGGTCATTAGAAGTCGGCAAGGCGGCCGATATCGTCACGCTCGACCTCGCGCGACCGCACCTTCAACCTGGCAATATGCCGGTGCATCGGCTCGTCTGTTTTGCCAACGGCAATGACGTAAGCAACGTGATGATCGGCGGCGAAATGGTGCTGAGCGATGCCTGCGCCACCCGGCTGCATGAGGCCGAAGTGTTGCGCGATGCTGCATCCGAGGCTTCGTTGATGATTGAGCGAATGGGCACCGCGGAGGATCTCGCTCTACCCGCCGATTTCTGGGGGCAGGGCGAAATCCGGTCAGGAGGGCGGTCATGACGATCTACATCATCAACCCCAACAGCAGCCAGCATGTGACCGACGGCATCGACCGCGCCGTTGATCCCATGCGGACAGCCAGCCCGGTGCCGATCGTCGCGCGTACGCTCGCCGAAGGCCCGCCAGGGATTGAAACGCAGGCGCATGTTGATGGCGTCGTGGGGCCAATGCTCGCCCATTGTGCTGCCCTTGAGGATCAGGCCAGCGCCTTTGTCATCGCCTGTTTCTCCGATCCCGGCCTCGCTGCCCTGCGCGAGCAATCCGACCGCCCCGTACTTGGCATCGCCGAGGCTGCGATACTGACCGCCATGACCCTTGGCCAGCGTTTTGGCATTCTATCGATCCTACGCCGCTCCATCCCTCGCCACATACGCTATCTCGGTGCCATGGGCGTGATGGACCGTCTTGCCGGTGACCAACCGCTGGGGTTGGGCGTACTCGAACTGGCAGATGAGACCCGCACCTTTGAGCGGCTCAAGGACGTGGGAACCAGCTTGCGTGACGGCGCGGGCGCCGATGTGCTGATCCTTGGCTGCGCCGGCATGACAGCCTTTCGGAGTGACCTTGAAACCGATCTTGGCATCCCGGTGATTGAGCCCTGCCAAGCCGCGACTGCCATGGCCATTAGTCGCGTCGCCATGCAACACACACGATAGGAAAGAACATGTCCGCACTCACAGCAGACGCAAAGGGTATCTTTGTCATCACCGTTACCCCCTTCCACCCCGATGGCCGGATCGACATGGAAAGCTGCGACGGCATGGTCGACTGCTATATTGAAGCAGGCGCGACAGGGTTGACTGTACTGGGCATGATGGGCGAAGCGCCCAAGCTCACGGTCGAGGAATCCCGCGAGGTCGTGGCGCGCATCCTTGCCCGCGTCAATGGCCGCGTGCCGGTCGTGGTGGGCGTCTCCGCCCCGGGGTTTGCGCAGATCGAGACGCTGACCCGCGCTGTGATGGATATGGGTGCGGCAGGCGTCATGGTCGCCCCGCCCGGGAACCTGCGCACTGATGATCAGATCGTGAACTACTACACCCAGGTGGCCGAGCTTTTGGGCGATGTGCCATTCGTTTTACAGGACTTCCCACTGGTCACCGGCGTTCAGATCGCGCCGAAAGTGATTGCGCGTATCATCAATGATCTGCCTACCTGTGTTTGCCTGAAACACGAGGATTGGCCCGGGCTGGAGAAGATCAGCGCCCTGCGTGCCGCAGGTACGCTTGAGCGTCCGCTGTCGATTCTCTGCGGCAATGGCGGACTATTCCTGCCCGAGGAAATGGCGCGCGGGGCGGATGGTGCCATGACCGGTTTCGCTTACCCCGAGATGATGGTGCAGGTGGTCGATCTTTATACCCGGGGAGAGGCCAGCCGCGCCCAGGACATCTTTGACGCCTATCTGCCGCTGGCCCGGTTCGAACAGCAGCCCGGCCTAGGCCTCGCCATCCGCAAATACACGCTCGCGAAACGCGGCATCATCGCTCATGACACCCTGCGCCGTCCCGGTGCGCCGCTGACAGACGCCACCCGCGCGGAAGTTGACAGGCTGATCGCACGGCAGGAAAAACGACTGAAGGAATTGAACTGATGGATCTGCAAATCACCAGCAAACCCGCCCTTAACGCGACAGTCCCTCAATCAGGGCATAGTGAAGCAACTCCAGCGACACTCGCGTCAGTAGCGCGTAGTGAATAGTCCCCGCTTCTCGTACGTTGAAGCAGCCTCTTCCACCAGTTGGGCGAGCAAGGGCGCTTCGAAGTCGAACCTGAGCCTTTGAGTGATGTCCAGCAGGTTTTCGATCGACCGTGTCCTTCCAGGGCGCAGCAGTTCGTAGATCTTCATGATCTCTTCCTGAGGCATCCGTGTCATTTCCGCCGCCCGCTCGAAATTCTGCGCAAGTGCGGCCCGGCCTGCGGAACGGGCGATCTCAGCCTGTTGCAACAGAGCGTTAGGTGTGATGCGCAAATCCTCCATCTCGACGTCGCCGGCAAGCACCGTCTCAAGGGTCAGATCACCCAGAGACTTGCCACGATGGCCCGTGACCCGATTGGGGAACTTTTCCGCAAGTGGGAAATCATTTCTCGTGAGCGGTCGGTCGGCCATCAGGTGTCTCCCAAAAAGTTGATCTCGACCATTTCGGGCGAGGCATTGTTTTCCGTCATCCTGGTCTCGATCGCATAGGTCAGCGCGACGCGGGCATGAAACCTTGCACCAAGCGCCTCACCCTGGGTCAGTACGACAACTGGCGCGGGCAGTTCGCCGCGAGCGTATCGCGCTGCATTCTCTCCAAGCGCGTGGTAATGGTCCAGACTGGTCACCGGGGCGTTCGAGAAAAGCTCGAGATTGTTGTGGGGCAAGCGATTCTTCTGGTGGATGACCGCCGTGCCCTTGGACTGGATTCCGATCCCGATGCCGGAGCCCGACAGCCGCGCGGCGCTGAGCCCTAAAAAAGACGTGTCGGCGGTATGCCGGATTCGCATCAGCCGCATTCGTCCGCCCTCCTTTTCGATCCCGTCGCGAAGCGCCTTCAACACCTTACTGAGCGGAAGCCCGGCAAGGGTGCGGAATATCTTGGTGCCGAACCCGGGGCTGATCCCCACGACCACCTCGTGCGGGTCGGTGCCGCGCTTGGCGGGGCCCATTGTGCTGTATTCGATTGCGCGGGCTTCTGCAGGTTCACTTGCTGCCTCGCGGCGGAGCACCTCCTCGCGGTCCAGTACGTTGCGGATTGCCGCCAACTCCTTGCGCCGCGTCTCGGTCAGGCGATAGCCGGTGCCGGGGCCGGTATAGTCGTTGGGGTCATTGATGGCGCTGATGACATGGCCGTCGCGTATGATGGCGGAGGTCTGAAGGTAATCGCCCGAAACGCGCAGCTTCACCAGGAACAGCAGGTTCTGCGCCTCGGGCACGAAACCTCCGCGATGCAGTGACCGGATCACGTCCAGAACGGTGATGCGCTGGCGGTTGATCTTGTCGCTGATCATCGCGACGTCGCGCGGTGTAAAGCTTTTCGTGTCGTTCGAGCCAGACGCGGCTGCAACCGATCGCTTCATGATCTCGGTCGGCGCGGCCAGATTCAGATCCTTCAGCACGTGCGAAAGTGCGTCGATTGCGCGGCGCCGCAGATCCAGTGCGCTTGCATCCTCGATCGAGGTCAGCCCGCCATCAGCCTCGAAGTCGCGCTGCAGCACCAGAAATTCCTCCAGCTCCTCGCCGTTGAAGGACGAGGGATTGAACGAATTATCGTATTTCAGGATACTGCCGAACCCCGAGCAGATCAGGTCCGATCCGCCGATGAGGAAGGGCAGCACCTTGGCGGCGACCCGCATCTCGGATTCAGAGTGCCTCGCGTCATTACCCGAGGCGCATTCAAGGTCCAGCCAGACCGCCAGCAGGTTCTCGGCCCAGATCTCGCGCACCCCGCCGGGAATGGACGAGGCCAGCGGCGCGCCGTCGATCCCGCCATTCTGCGTGCCTTGGGACCCCATGCCGCGCTGAATACACAGGCACCGCGCTTCGAGATAGAGCAGCGACTTTGCCTCATGATACCCCATCAAAAGCTCTGACGCCGCACCCGAGGTGCAGCGCATCTTGATCCCGCGTGAGGCATAGGCAGCGGTCAGCCAGGCCTTCGACCACGGCGTGTCATCCCCGTCGATGAAAGCGCTTTCCGTGCCATAGACCGACACTGTCTCGGCGTAGGAGGTGAAGCCCGCCATGCCGATCTCGAGCTCTTCGGCCTCTTCGCTGGAGCACTGAAAGAGCGTGCCGGCCCGCCCCACGACCGACCCCACGCAGCAGGCCAGCGCGTTTGACCACGAATTGCGTGCCACCCGCATCGTTGTCTCGATTTCGTCGAACCCCAGTGCCACCGCGACGGCGGCGTCGGCGGCCAGTTGCAGGGGATCGTCCTTGGCATTGGTCACGTGCGCCTGGTTGCCCGGCGTTCTGCGGGCACGCATCTTGGAATAGGCAAAGGCGATTTCTATCGCGTTCAACTGCGCCACGGCCTCCGCCAAGCGGGCCGGTGTCAGGCCACGCGCCAGGCGGACAAGCTCGGCTCGCGGGACATTCATGTCGACCAGCATCCGCGCAAGTTGCTCGGCCGGGATCGCCATCGCCTCCTCGGCCACGTCCACGTCCAGGTGATGCGCCGCGATGAACGCGTCGATCATGTCGAAATCCCGGGCCGCGACCCCGTCCATGGAAGTGACCTCTCCGTTTTCGACCTTCAGGCCGGGGCTGGGGTCGGCTGCCCCGTTGAATGCGGAAAATCCGTTCTCGGGGTCCTCGGCCGCAAATTGGTCGTGGCGGAGCGGTCGCTCATCCCACTCGTCAAAGCGTTTCCAGCGGTTGGCATCGTAACTGTTGATCATTTGATTTGCGCCTCCCCGCGCCCATCCATTGCTCAGCCGGCGATGATCTGCGCGTCTGCCTTGCGGATCGCGTCCCATAGGTTGGGGGGTGGCCGCTCGTCCGTGATCAGGGTCATGCTGGGGTTCCAGTCGATGATCTGCTGCAGCGACCGGTTGCCGAATTTCGAGGCATCGGCGAGGATAATTGTCTCGTCCGAGGCCTCGATCATCGCTGCGTAGACTTGCCCGGCGTGCAGCAGTGCTTCACTGACGCCGCTTTCGTCCACGCCCGAAGCGCCGGTTATGGCTATGGGCGCGTGGAACTGCTTGATGCATTCGGTTGTCTGCGACCCATAGACCAGCCCCTCGCGCGGCTCGACGATACCGGGCAAGGACATAACCTGAATCAACGGATTTACCGACAACTCGGTCGCAATGCTGAACGCGGGGGTCAGCACCGTCAGCTGGCGGTCGATGCCGCGCAAGGCCCGCGCGAAATGCAATGTCGTGGCTCCACCGCCGATAAAAAGGCAGCCAGCGTCGCCGATCCGCTCGACAGCGCGCCGACCAATCTGTTCGCGCGCTCGTGTGTGCAATTTCAATCGCTCGGCCAGCGCGGGCTCGAACGCCTTGGTCCTGACGGCCCCGCCATAGGTGCGTTTGATCCGCCCCGATTCGTCCAGTTCGGTCAGATCGCGCCGAACCGTCTCGCTCGATACGCCCAACTCCTCGGCCATCTCCGCCACACGGATGGACGGATCGACTTCCAGAATGCCTAAAATCTGGTCATGCCGCTTTGTTTTCTTAGACATTTCTAATCCGTTAGCTGGCGAGCGACTTTGAATATACGTGATTATCACAGGTTGTTCTAAATAAAAATGACCAACATCGGTCAAAAAATGTTGTTAGTCAGAAATTAAATGCTAACTTTGCGACCAACTGCAAAGGGGAATCGCGTGTTCAACTACGGGTACTTTTCCTTCGAATCGAAGGACGACCTTCTGAAGAAGGCGGCGGAATACTGGAATCCCGGCAAGGTCAGCTTTTGGAAGGAAGCCGGTACACCGATGGTGATCGACCGCCGCGAGGGGTACTTTCTTTACGACATGTCGGGCAAGCGTCTGATCGACCTGCATCTCAATGGTGGCACCTACAATTTCGGGCATCGCCATCCGGAACTCGTCGAGGTGCTCAAGTCTGGTCTTGATTACTTCGACATGGGCAACCACTGGTTTCCGTCAGTTGCCCGCGCCGCCTTTGCCGAGAAGCTGGTGGCGACGGCACCGCACATGAAATATGCGATCTTTGGGGCAGGGGGGGCCGAGGCGGTCGAAATCGCTCTGAAAACCGCGCGCTACGCCACCAAGCGGCGCAAGATCGTGTCGATTATCAAGGGATATCACGGACATTCCGGCCTGTCTGTCGCCGCCGGCGACGAACGCTTTTCCAAGATTTTCCTGTCGGAAATGCCCGACGACTTCATCCAAGTGCCCTTCAACGATATCGACGCGCTTGAGGCAGTGCTCAGCAAGCGTGATGTGGCCGGGTTCATCATCGAAACGATTCCAGCGACCTACGGTTTCCCGATGCCTGAAGATGGCTATCTCAGGGCCTGCCAGGATCTGTGCCGGAAATACGGCACCAAGTTCATTGCAGACGAGGTGCAGACCGGCCTGATGCGGACCGGCGTGATGTGGGGGTGGCAGGGATATGGCCTGACGCCTGACATGTTCGTTTGCGGCAAGGGGCTGGGCGGTGGCATCTACCCGATAAGCGCATGCCTCACCACCGAGGAATGCGGCGCATGGCTCATCGAGGACGGCGCGGCTCATATCAGCACCTCCGGCGGTGCCGAACTGGGCTGTCTTGTCGGGCATCACGTGATCGAGATGCTGCAACGTCCCGAGGTCGTCTCGAACGTGAATTTCGTGGCGGAGTTCTTTGCCCGCGGGATGGCCGAGATGATCGAGCGGCATAGCGACATCTTTGTCGGCGTACGCCAACGGGGCGTCGTGCTGGGGCTGGAGTTCGATCATCCCGAAGGGGCCGTCGCTGTGTCTCGCGCGCTGTATGAAAACGGTGTCTGGGCCATCTTCTCGTCGCTCGACAAGCGCGTATTGCAATTCAAGCCGGGCGTCGTTCTGGACGTCGATACCTGCCAGGAGATCATGGACAGGTTCGACGCAGCCATGCCGCGCGCCCGTGAGCTTCTGAAGACCATGAGGCGGGCAGCATGAGCGAACAGGCTACACTGGATGCGCCGCGCCTTTCAGTTCCCGACAGGGAATTGTCGCGCGCCCGTATGAAGGTAGGTCGTGCCGCGTGGGCCGCGCGCTACTACAAGGATTTCAGCCGAGATGCGGTGATGGCGATCGCCGACGCCGTCGCGAAGGCGGGATACGAGAAAGCTGCCCAGTTCGCCGAGGAGGCTGTCGCCGAGACCGGGTTCGGCGTGGTCGAGCATAAGACGATCAAAAACAGGCTCTGCACGCATGATTTGCTGGATTATTACCGCGATCTGGATCTGGTGACTCCGCGCGTTGACGAGGCTAGAAAGATCATTGAGCTTCCGAAACCGGCAGGTGTTGTCTTTGCCTTGGCGCCGGCGACAAACCCCGTCGCCACTGTGTATTATAAGGCGATGCTGGCTATCCTCAGCCGTAATGCCATCGTTCTCAGTCCGCATCCGGCGGCAAAGGCCGTTTCGTCGGCCGCCGCCCGGCATCTCGCGCAAGCGGCAGAGGCAACGGGTGCGCCCGCGGGTCTGATACAATGTGTCGAGGCCCCATCAATTCCACTGGTGCAGGACATCATGGGGTCTGACCGAATCAGCGTCATCCTCGCCACCGGTGGCACCGCAATGGTGCGTGCCGCCTATTCCTCGGGCAATCCCGCGCTTGGAGTCGGGCCGGGGAATGCCGTGGCCTATATCGACCCGACGGCAAAGGTGGACGCCGCCGCGCGCTGTCTTGTCGAAAGCAAGGCGTTCGACAATTCGGTACTCTGCACGAACGAAAGCGTGGCGATCACTCTGGGCAGCAACCGCGGGAACATGGAGCGTGCGCTGCGCTCGGCCGGCGCGCATGTCTGCAACGAGACCGACACAGGCCGCCTGCGAGATTACCTCTTCACGGACAAGGGCTTCAATCTGGATGCCATCGGCAAAAGCGCCACTTGGATTGCCGAGCGGGCGGGCCTGCGCGTGAACCCGTCAACGAAAATTCTCGTGCCCGTGGTCGAAACACCCGGCCAGGACGACCTGCTTTTCCGCGAAAAACTGTGCCCGGTCCTGACGTTGACCGCCGCGGGGGATTTCGAACAGGCCCTGACATTCGCCAAACATACGACGCGGCGCGGGGCGGGGCACTCGGCGGCGTTCCATGGTGAAGACACTGACCGGCTGGTGGCTTTTTCGCAGGGTGTGCCCGTCTACCGCGTGGTGGTCAACGCGCCCTGTTCGCAGGGCGCGGCAGGATTTGCGACACATCTGCCGCCGTCTTTTACCATCGGGACCGGCTTTGCCGGACGATCCTCGATCGGCGAAAACCTCGGCCCGCAGCACCTGGTTCAATGGACGCGCATCGCCTACGGCAAGGACGTGCCGGCAGCTCTTGCGGGCATAGACCTGGACGCGGTTTCGTCCGGCCGTGCGATGCCGGCGGCTCCCGTCGCCTCGCCGGAGCCCGCAACACATCGACGTTCAGCCGACGTCAGCCGCGACGAACTGCGGCGACTTATCCTGGAAGAACTGCGCAGCCTGAAAGGGGGTGACGCATGACCGATCTTCGTGCGTCGATCTTCATCGATCAACTTCAGCCCCAAACTCTGGCCTATATCTCGACCTGGATGCGGGGCACGCTGCCGCGTCTTCGGATGGCGGCCCAGATCGTCGAAATCGCCCCCGGCCTCGATGTCGAGGCGCTGACCGATACCGTCCTCAAAAGTGCGGATGTCCGCGCGGGCCTGTTGGTGGTTGAGCGCCAGTTCGGCACGCTGCAGTTC
This sequence comes from Alphaproteobacteria bacterium, assembly GCA_030431825.1. Classification (GTDB taxonomy): domain Bacteria; phylum Pseudomonadota; class Alphaproteobacteria; order Rhodobacterales; family Rhodobacteraceae; genus Sedimentitalea. Next base: position 14,358 of record JAUIIJ010000030.1, on the reverse strand, counting down.
CATTCTCGCTCTACCGCAGAAGTGCATTCGGGTGCTGCTGCCATTCTCGAGACGCTCGGCAAGACCGCCGACGACGTGGCTCCCCCCAAGATCCTTGCTTCCAAGCTGGTCACCAATGTCGACGACCAGCACGCCTTTCTGATGAACCGCAACAAGCTGGGCTCAATGGTGCTTGGTGGCGATAGCATCTACCTGCTGGAATGCCAGTCCGCTGCTTACGCGATCCTCGCCTGCAACGAGGCCGAGAAGGAAGCCGATGTGAAATTGATCGACATGCGGATGATCGGGGCGAACGGGCGGCTTTACATGGCCGGGACCGAGGCCGATGTCCGGAATGCAAGAAATGCGGCAGAAGGCGCATTGCGTGATGCAGGAGCGCCGTGATGTCAGCCCTGAGGGACGAGATCCGCGCAATCCTGCGCGAGGAAATCGCCGCACTGCGCAACGAGGTGGGCAGCCCAGCCCCCGCGCGCGAACTGGTGCGCATCGCGTCTGGCGTCGACCTGTCCCGCTTTGCCCAGGAACTGTTGCAGCGGGCAGCCGAGCCTGGCTTTGCCGACCGCGTGACGCGGGGCGAACTGGTGTTCGACCTGGCGGCCCCTGCGCACGCTACCGCGCAGCCGATTGTCACCGGCTCCCGACGCACGGCGCCGGACCGGCTGGACAAATCGCTGATTACCGAGCGCGACATCAATGCGCTTGCCGCGTCCGCCCGCAGCCTGCGGATCTCGCCATCAAGTCGGCTGACGCCGCTGGCGCGCGATGAAGCGCGGCGCCGCGGCATCCGGATCGAAAGGGATAAGACATGATACAAGCGCGCGTGACCGGAAAGGTCTGGTCGACCCGCCGCGTGACATCGCTGCCACGCGGCGCGCTGCTGGAAGTCGAGACCGACAGCGGCAGCAAGCTGATCGCGTTCGACCCGCTCGGATGTGACACTGGCGAGACCGTGTTGGTGACCCAGGGCTCTGTGGCCGCAGGGTATTTTCAAGGCGAAACAGTGCCCGTGGACGCCCTGATCATCGGCTCCATCGATGACAAGAAATAACAGTCAAGCATGAAGGAACAAACGCATGGCTAATTTAGCAATCGGAATGATAGAAACCAAGGGTTACGTCCCCGCGCTGTCCGCAGCGGACGCCATGGTCAAGGCCGCGAACGTGGAAATCGTCGCCCGCAACGAGGTCGGCGGCGGGCTCGTCTCGGTCGTCGTCAAGGGCGATGTCGGTGCGGTAAAGGCTGCCACCGAAGCGGGCGCCGAAGCGGCCAGTCAGGTCGGTGAAGTGACCGCCGTGCATGTCATCCCGCGCCCGCATGCCGATCTCGGCAAGCATTTCTCGGCTGCAGCCGTTTCCAAATAAGCTCGGCCAAGCGGACAGGACAGGATCATGACGGAACTTCGCGTATATCTACCGATCACGGACCTGCAGCCGCAGTTCTCGGCATATCTTTCCTCCCCGCTGCGGGCGCGTGCCTATCCGCCGTTCCGCGGGCAGAACTCGTTGATCATAGAGGTCGCGCCCGCGCTCAGCATTCACCGCATCGCCGACCTGGCGCTCAAGGAATCCCCTGACATGGAGCCGGGTATCCTCTTTACTGAGCGGCAGTTCGGCCTGCTGGAGTTACACGCCGACGATATGAAGGATCTCGACGCGGCGGGGCGGGCGATTCTGAAGGGGATCGGCGCCAAGCATACCGATCAGCTGGCGCCGAAGGTGCTCTACCACGACATCATCGAGGATTTGTCAGACCAGCACGCCATCATCCTGAACCGATCGCGCGACGGGTCTATCCTCGTGCCCGGCGTGGCGCTGCTGATCTACGAAATGACGCCGGCGCTCTTTGCCTGCGTGGCCGCCAACGAGGCCGAGAAGGCCGCGCCCGAGGCCGTGATCAACGACGTCCAGATGATGGGCGCGACAGGGCGGGTCTTCATGTCTGGCAGTCTGGCGGACATGCAGATCGCACGGGACAGGATCACAGAGACGTTGAGCGAAATCAAAGGACGCTCTGCTTGAACAGGGCGCAATAAACCAACCAACAGGAGAGAAAAGGATGAAGAAGGGAATTTCAAGAAGACAGTTCGTTGGCCGCTCGGCGGCATTGGCCGGTCTGGCCGCCGCAGGTCCGCTCGGCCCCGCGTTCGCGGCGCGCAGCGACCGGATGAACATCCTTTGCTGGGAAGGTTACAATTCGGACCAGGTGCTTGGACCGTTCCGCAACGCGCATCCCGATGCGACCGTGCGTGCCGAAAGCGGCACGTCAGATCCGGACATGATCAACAAGCTTCGCGCCGGGGAAACCTCGGTATGGGATCTGATCAACGTCAACCAGCCCTGGGCGCGCGACCGACTTTATCCGGATAACCTGATCAAGCCGCTGAACAAAGACCGTTTCCTGCCGTATTTCGACAAGATGCTGCCGTCCTTCAATAACCCGCCCTACGAACTGTCCTTCGCGGATGACGGGGAACTGATCGGAATGCCACAGCGCTATGGGCCGTTCAGCTTTGTGGTGAACACTGACAAGATCAGCCGAGAGATGGCCGAAGAGCAGGGCTGGAACCTCTTCCTCGATCCTGCGATGAAAGATCGCTATGGTGTCCTGACCTACGACAACTGGAACGTCATGCACATGTGCCTGACAGCTGGGCTGAACCCGTTCGAGCCCGTCGAGGGCGACAATGTCGAGAAGTTCCGTGAGACCGCCCGGACGATCTTTGGGGGCGCAAAGCTGATGACGGACGATCTGGTGGCGATGAACACCGCTCTGATCAATGGCGAGATCGACGCCTATTTCACCGGCGGCACCTATACAGCGTCGCCCGCGCGCTACGATGGCGCCACAAATGTCCGCGCGATCACGCCCCTATCCGGGCCGGTCGATGGCAAGGGTGGCGTGGTCTGGATCGAGCTGACCTCGCTGGTCAACAATCCTGACCCGAGCGACTTGGCTCAGGACTTCCTCGAATTCGTGCAAACGCCGGAAATCGCAAAAGCCGTCGCCTTTACGGAGGGGACATACAACCCGGTCAGCCAGATGGGTGACGAGGCGGTCATGGCGCTGTTTGACTCGGACGAACTGGACGCGATCCAGATGGACTCCCTTGCCGAGGAGATGGAACGCTCGCTCGATTACCAGGTCGTCACATCCTACGACACGCTCATCGATATCTATACCGAAGAGCGCCGCTCGTAAGCGTAAATGGCCCCGGCGTCTCAATCTCCGGGGCCGCTTCTTCTGAATTTCCTGTTTTCAAGGTTAGAACATGAATTCCTCGCCTTTTCTGAGTCTGCGTGGTGTGGTGAAGTCATTCGGAAACTTCACTGCGCTCGACCGGATCGATCTCGACATCAAAGAGGGCGAGTTCTTTACGATCGTCGGCCCTTCGGGCAGCGGAAAATCGACGCTCATCCGTCTGCTCGTTGGCATGGACGACCTGACCAGCGGCGAGATCCGGTTGAGGGATCAACGCATCGACGACACCCCCGCGAACAAGCGCCCGACCTGCATGGTGTTTCAGTCGCTGGCACTCTTTCCGCACATGACGGTTGGCCAGAACATCGAGTTTCCGCTGAAACTGCGCAAGGAAGTGCCCGATCGCCGTAGGGCCAGAGCGCTGGAACTCCTCGACCTGCTGCGCCTGCCACAAAGCTATTATGACAAGCGCATCTCGCAATGTTCCGGCGGTGAAAGGCAACGCGTGGCGCTGGCCCGCGCGCTCGCCTTCGATCCCGAGATCCTGTTTTTCGACGAACCGCTCTCGGCGCTCGACTATCGCCTGCGCAAGACGCTTGAAAAAGAGTTGAAGGATCTGCACGCGCGCACGGGCAAGACCTTTGTCTACATCACCCACTCTCTCGAGGAGGCGATGGTGATGTCGGACCGGATCGCAATCATGAAACGGGGCAAGATCGAGCAGATCTCGGTCGCTGACGAAATCTACGGCGCGCCGGTCAGCCGGTTCGTCGCAGAATTCATGGGCGAAGTAAACCTCTTTGACGTGACGGTTGCCGCCGATGGCTCGGTGTCGAGCGATGTCCTTTCGAGCCGGTCCGGAGTGAAACTGGTACCGGCGGGGGAGGAGGCACGCGGCTTGCTCATGGTGCGTCCCGAATATGTCGGTTTTGCGGATACCGCCGATGCTTTCGACTTTACCATGTCCGGTCCGCTGCACGGTGAATATGCGCTTGGCTCGCGCATTCAGTACGAGATCGAGACCCCGGCCGGCATGGTCACGGTAGAAAAGCTGCGTGAAGACCGGCGCACCGTGTCCGAGGGCGAGACGATGACCGTCGGTTTCAATGTCGAAAACACACACTTTATCGACGAGGCCTCATGAAGTCCCTCGATCAAAAACTCGGTCTTTTCTCCGCGCTCCCGGTGGTGGCGCTGCTCGGGTTGGCGTTTCTTGCGCCGCTTGTCGTGGTCGCGCTGTTCTCCATCATGCCGGCCAAGGTCTTTTCACTCGCCAATACGCCAGACTTTTCGGCTTACGCGGTTTTCGTCCAGCAGGGCTATTACAAGTCGCTTCTGTGGTCGCTGGGGATGGCTTTGGCGTCGACCGCGATCCTGCTGGTCGTGTGCTGGCCGCTGGCCTATGCCATGGCCAAGGTTTTTAAAAGTTTCACGTTGGTGCTGACAATTGCGATTGTCATGAGCTTGTTCGTGTCCGAGAATATCCGACTTTTCGGCTGGGTCCTGACACTTATGAAAGGCGGCCTGATCGAAGGACATTTCCGTGCTCTTACCGGCATCGGCTTCGACAGCCCCCTGTATGGGGTGCCGATCATCGTCTTCGGTCTTGTCTATGTCTATTTGCCCTTCATGCTGTTCCCGCTGGCGCAGGGTATTGCGATGGTGCCCGACGACACCCGCCAAGCCGCATATGACCTTGGTGCGTCGCGCTGGCAGGTGCTCTGGCAGATCGAAATTCCCTTGGCTGCTCCCGGTATCGTCGTGGGCTCGCTGCTCAGCTTCGTGCTGGCCGCTGGTGCTTTGGCGGAGTCCAAGATCCTTGGCGGGCAAGCCGTCATTGCCATCGCCGACGACATCGAAACCGCGTTCACCTTCGGCCAGAACTGGCCGCTGGGATCTGCCCTGTCGATGGTTCTTATCGTCATCATCGGCACGCTTGCGCTCTTCGGTATCTCCAAAGTCGATCTCGACGCGATCATGGGAAGGAAACGCTGATGAAAGCCAGCCGTCTGACCCGGAACGTCCTGTTCGTCTACGGGATCCTGATGATCGCCTTTTTGTACCTGCCTCTGGTCTCGGTCGGCTTCGCCTCGGTTTCACAGGCGCGGTACCTCAGCTTTCCGATCCGTCGCTACTCGACAAAGTGGTACGGCGAGGCATTCGAAAGCAGTACGGTCAGCGAGCTGCTCCTGACCTCGCTTTCTGTGGCGGTCGTCGTCACGATCGTGTCGCTAGTATTCGCGTTTTTCGGTGCGCTGGCCTTTGCGCGGTATCAGTGGCGGTTTCGTAACGTCTTCCAGAAACTGATCCTTTTGCCGATATTCTTTCCGCAGACGGTGCTGGGTCTTGCACTGTTGATGTGGTTCAACTCGCTTGGCATCATTCCCACCTGGAAGACCGCGGTCGTCGCGCACCTGGTTTGGATCACGCCGATTGCCACACTGATCGTGGCCATCCGCGCCTACAGCTTCGATCCCGCGCTGGAGGAGGCGGCCCGTGACATGGGAGCAGGGACGCTTACCGTCCTGCGCGAGATAACTTTGCCGCTGCTGATGCCCGGTCTGGTGTCGGCAGGCCTTTTCGCTTTCCTGCTCAGCTGGGGCAACTTTCCCTTGTCGCTGTTCACCACCGGCGCGGACTCGACCCTTCCGGAATGGCTCTATGCCAAGATGGTTTCAGGCTATTCGCCACTCGTGCCGACGCTCGGCATCATGTCGGTGGTCGGGTCGTTTCTGCTGATCCTGTTCGCCTTCGCGCTGGTTTGGCTCATGCGGGCAAACAAAGAGGCCAGAACGGCCCAGGATTGAACCAACACAACAAGATACCAACACGGAGGAAATCCCCATGCTTACGTCACTCAGAGGCAAAAGCGTTATCGTCACAGGCGGGTCCAAGGGCATAGGTCGCGGCATCGCCACTGTCTTTGCACGGCAGGGCGCGAAACTGACGATCGCCGCACGTAACGAGGACAACCTGAAAAAGGCCGCAAGCGAGATTGAGGGCGATGTCCGTTACGAGGTGTGCGACGTGGCCGACTGGGACTCCGTCAAGGCCATGGTGGACAACACCGCCGAGGCGCAGGGCGGCCTGCACGTTCTGTGCGCCAACGCCGGCGCATTCCCCCAGACCAAGATGATCGACATGGATCCAGCCGAATGGGACCAGGTCATGGCCACGAACTTGCGCTCTTCCTTCCTGTGCGTGAAAGCGGCCATTCCGCATTTCGAGAAAGCGGGCAAGGGCCGCGTCGTGATCACCTCGTCCATCACCGGCCCGCATACCGGCTTTCCGGGCTGGGCGCATTACGGCGCCTCGAAATCCGGACAACTGGGTTTCATCAAGACCGCTGCAATGGAATTGTCGCGCTACAACACCACGATCAATGCCGTGATGCCCGGCAACATCTATACAGAAGGCCTTCAGGATCTCGGTCAAGATTATTTGGACACGATGGCCGCCTCGATTCCGCTCAAGCGTCTTGGCGATGTCGAGGATATCGGCAATGCCGCGCTGTTCTTTGCATCGGACGAGGCCGGTTACATCACTGGGCAGCAGATCGTCATCGACGGTGGTCAGATCCTGCCCGAGTCGCTTGAGGCGATGGAAGAGATCTGACGATCGAGAAAATACGACAGGGAGGGAGATCGCGATGTCCGGATCGGATATGCCACTGGAAGAATTGCTGCGCCATCTTCACCGGCTTGCGCAGCAGTCACTCTCGTTCTGGAACGTTCCCGACGACGCCACGGCACGGCTCATCAATGTGTCAGAAAACGCGACCTACCTGGTGGAGGCACCGAACGACTACAAGTCCGTCCTGCGCATCCATCGCGAAAACTACCATTCGCACCGTTCCATCGAATGCGAACTGGCCTGGCTCGAGGCGCTCGACCGCGACGGTGTGGTCACCACGCCGGGGTATTACACCGGCAAGAACGGCGACCCGATCCAGAGTGGTAGCGTCGACGGTCTGGCCGATACCCGTTACATGGTCCTGTTCCATTTCGTCGAAGGGTCGCAGCCCGATGAAAGCGGTGATATGACCGACGGGTTCCGGGAGTTGGGCAGAATTGCCGCACGCTGCCACGAACATGTGCTGAGCTGGGACAAGCCAGACGGATTCGAGCGTCTTACTTGGGATGCCGACGCGATGTTCGGCCCCGAGGCGACATGGGGCGACTGGCGCGACGCTCCAGAGGTCACGGCAGAGGTTGCGCAGGTGCTGGAGAAGGTGCAGCAGACAATTTGCGAGCGGCTCGACGCGTTCGGCAAGGCACCTGACCGGTTCAACCTGATCCACGCCGACATGCGTCTGGCCAACCTGCTGGTGAACGCCAACGGCACCCGCCTCATCGATTTCGACGATTGTGGTTGGGGATGGTTCCTTTACGACTTCGCTGCCGCCATCAGCTTTATCGAAGACGACCCGCGCATTCCCGCAATGCGCGAGGCATGGGTGCACGGCTATAGGTCCGTCCGCAAGATGAGCGCCGAGGAAGAGGCCGAGATCGACACTTTCGTGATGTTGCGGCGCATGGCTCTCCTGGCATGGATCGGTAGCCATATTGAGGCGCCCGAGCCGCAGGAACTTGCGCCCGGTTTCGCGGCTGTCACCGCCCGCCTGGGCCAAGCCTATATGGACAAAATCGGGGCTTAGCACCCGTTCGCAAGAGGACCGGAGATGAGCAACTGGAAAACCGCCTTTCGCAGTTTCTATTACGAAACTGCCGAAGAGCCCGAAGACATCGTACTCGAGCCGGCCCGCACCGCGCTGCTCGTGATTGACATCCAGAATACCTATCTCGAAACACCGGAAGACGACTTGGAGGCCAGCCGCTGGCAGCCCTTCTTCAATCGTATGAACGATATTGTTATCCCGAATAACGCGCGGCTCATTGAATGGGCCCGCGCGGAAGGGATCGAGGTGATGTTCGCACGGATTGCCTGTCAGACAGAAGATGGCCGCGACCGCTCGCTCAGCCAGAAGAAACCCGGGTTCAACTATCTCCTTTTGCCCAAGGGGCGCGAAGACAGCCAGATTGTCGATGCGCTCGCTCCGCAGGGCGACGAGATTGTGGTGACCAAGACCACCGACAGCGCGCTCACCGGCACCAACTTGCGCTTGACGCTACAAAATATCGGCATCCGGCACGTTATCGTTTCAGGCATCTTCACCGATCAATGCATCAGTTCGACGGTGCGCTCGCTGGCTGATGAGAGCTTCGAGGTTCTTGTCGTTCATGATGCCTGCGCTGCGGCCACTGATGAATTGCACGAACGCGAACTTGAGATCATCAACATGATCTATTGCCATGTAGTGGGAATGAGTGACCTGGAAGGATTTGTTGCCCGTGTCATGTGATAGTCCTTTACCAGGACGCACCAGTTCCGCTGGATTTGCCCACTTGTTCCCGCAGACTCGTGAACTGCCTGACCTACGCACATCAGGTATTCATGTTCGAGAGCATAGCGTTTCCTAAGATCGAAGGCACCGCTCTGGAGGTGGCGGAGATGGTTCGGTCGCAATCGTTTTGGCGGTCATTCGTGCCGGAGCGCAGTTGTGTATGTCGCTATCGGTAGGGGCGACGAAAGGGCGACGGCGGGGCGATCAGTTTCAGGGGCAGCCAGTAACAGAAGAACGTGATCTTTTATGCTGTGTTTTTCCACGTCCGCCATGCCGTCTCTTATCGCGACCTTTGCCCCGCTGCGCGCTTTTCGCTTGCACTGCCTTCGGGCAGAATGCAGCAGGGGGGCATGAGCATACCCGACGACAGCCTGGAACTGGCCGCCCGCGCGCGCGGCCATTGTCGTATTGCGGGTGTGGACGAGGTCGGCCGTGGCCCATTGGCCGGGCCGGTCACCGCGGCGGCGGTGGTTCTGGATCTCGACGTGTTGCCCGTGGGGCTGAACGATTCCAAGAAGCTGTCGCCCAAAGCCCGTGCGGCTCTGGATCAGGAATTGCACCGCGTCGCAGAGATCGGCATCGCCCATGCGAGTGTCGAGGAGATCGACCGGCTGAATATTCTGCGCGCCAGCCACCTGGCGATGGAGCGCGCGGTTGCGGCCTTGTCACCGGCGCCGGATTTCCTGTTGATCGACGGCAACCTGATCCCGCGCGGGCTGAGCATACCCGCCGAGGCGGTGATAAAGGGAGATGCCCGTTCGGTGTCGATTTCCGCAGCGTCGATCGTGGCCAAAATCGAACGCGATCGCATCATGGTGGATTTGGCGCAACAGCATCCCGGATACGGATGGGAGACCAATGCCGGATACCCGTCAAAAAGACACAGGGACGCGCTTCAAAATCTCGGTGTGACCCCACACCATAGACGTTCGTTCAAACCGGTACACAATATATTGTATCAAGAAAAATCTATAAGCCACTGATTCAAAAAAGAAATTGACGGCGAATCGGCTTTGACTCATCCTTGCCTCAACCAAAGAGCGCACAAAGCGCCACGGACAGAGGCAGACAATGACCAAGACCAAGACCAAGGGGGCTCCTGCGCTCCCGCTGAACACGATCATGGATGGCGATTGCATCGAGGCAATGAACAGCCTGCCCGAGGCTTCTGTCGACCTGATCTTTGCCGATCCGCCGTACAATCTGCAGTTGCGCGGCGATCTGCACCGTCCTGACAACAGCCAAGTGGATGCGGTCGACGATCATTGGGATCAGTTTGCCTCGTTCGGTGCGTATGATCGCTTCACGCGTGAATGGCTCGCTGCGGCGCGCCGTATTCTCAAACCGAACGGGGCCATCTGGGTCATTGGCAGCTATCACAACATCTTCCGCGTCGGTGCGGCGTTGCAGGATGCGGGCTTCTGGATTCTGAACGATGTGGTGTGGCGCAAATCCAATCCGATGCCGAATTTCCGTGGCAAGCGGCTGACCAATGCCCATGAGACGATGATCTGGGCGAGCCGGGACGAGGCGGCCAGGTACACGTTCAACTACGAGGCGCTCAAGGCGTTGAACGAAGGTATCCAGATGCGCAGCGACTGGGTGTTGCCGATCTGCACGGGGCACGAGCGGCTCAAGGATGAAAACGGCGACAAGGCGCATCCGACGCAAAAGCCCGAGAGCCTGCTGCATCGGGTTCTGGTTGGAACGACACGGCCGGGCGACGTGGTGCTCGACCCGTTCTTTGGCACCGGCACGACCGGCGCCGTGGCCAAGATGCTGGGGCGCGATTTCATCGGGATCGAACGCGAAGCCGCCTATCGCAAGGTTGCAGAGAAGCGCATCGCAAACGTGCGCAAATTCGATCGCGAAGCCTTGCAGGTCAGCACCAGCAAGCGTGCCGAGCCACGCGTTCCCTTTGGACAGCTGGTCGAACGGGGCATGTTGCGTCCGGGCGAAGAGCTGTTTTCGATGAACAGGCGTCACAAGGCCAAGGTACGCGCCGATGGCACCCTGATCGGCAGCGATGTCAAGGGATCGATCCATCAGGTCGGCGCCGCGCTGGAGGGCGCGCCGAGTTGCAATGGCTGGACCTACTGGTGCTTCAAGCGTGACGGCAAGACCGTGCCGATCGACGTGCTGCGCCAGCAAATCCGTGCAGAGATGCAGAACTGACACATCAGAATTACCGAGCTACCGCCGGTGCCTGTGGCCTGTCATGAGGCACCAGACTTGCCCCGCCTTCACGGCGGGGCTCTTTTCGTTTGGCTGCTTTCGGGCGGATGGTGATGTGCCAGTGGTTCGAAACCCGACAACAGGACCGCGCGTCGCTCCGGGTCTTGCGTTGACGAACCAGGTCCGTCGCGGCGGGACGATCAGCGCAGCGAGCGTCCCTTTCTGATTGCGTCCGATCCGAACCGCGCGCGAATCGCATCCGTGGCGCGTTCGGCGCTGCTGCGCTGTCGTGCGCCCGGATCGAGCAGGTCGCCCGACTTGTCTGCCTCGGTCTCGGGCACCAGTTCACTCAGCCCGCAACCCAACAGGCGGAAGGGGCCCTGATTTGTCACCTGATCGAACAATGCGCACGCTGTGCGATAGATGGTGTCTGCCATTTGCGTCGCATCGCGCAGCGCCTGGCGGCGGGTCAGGCTGCTATGGTCCGCGCGTTTCAGCTTGAGCGTCACGACCCGACCGGCAAGGTGCCGCGCCTTGGCGCGATCCGAGACCTTTTCGGCCATGCGCCACAGGTGTCCGTCAAGCAGGTCGGGATCGCCGGTGTCTTCGGAAAAGGTGGTTTCGTTGCTGATTGATTTCACCGGTTCGTGGGCGGAAACGCGGCGCCGGTCCTGTCCGCGCGCAAGATGCCAGAGGCGTTCCCCCATCGCCCCGAAACGCGCCGAAAGCTCGCTTCGCTCCCATCGCAGCAGGTCGGAAAAGGTTCGGATGCCCGCCTTGTCGAGCGAGGCTTGTGCCGCGGGGCCGATGCCCCAGATCAGGCGCACGGGCTTGTCGTGCAGGAACGCTGCGGTTTCCGCCTTGCCGATCACCGAGAAGCCGCGCGGTTTGTCGAGATCCGAGGCCACCTTGGCGAGGAACTTGTTGTGGGACAGGCCAATCGAACCGGTCAGGCCAAGCTCGTCCTTCATGCGCTTGACCAACCGGGCCAGCATCACCGCCGGCGGTGCACCATGCAAGCGCGTGGTGCCGGTCAGATCGAGAAAGGCCTCGTCCAGCGAAAGCGGCTGAATCGCGGGGGTCAGTTCTTCCATCATTGCCCTGATCTGGCGACTGGCATCGACATAGGCTGCCATGCGGGGCTTGATGATGACGGCGTCGGGGCACAGTTTCAGCGCCTGGAACATCGGCATCGCCGAATGCACGCCACGGATGCGGGCAACATAACAGGCGGTCGACACGACCCCCCGGCGACCACCGCCGATGATCACCGGTTTGTCCGCCAACTCGGGATTGTCACGCTTTTCCACGGACGCGTAGAACGCGTCGCAATCCATATGCGCGATGCCAAGATCGAACAGTTCCGGATGCCGCAGGACGCGCGGGCTTGCGCATCTGACGCAGCGGCGCATGTCGCCTTGCGCCTGATGCAGGCAATCTCGGCAGAGTGAGGGCATGGCGGGTTGTTCCGATATGCAAATCGTTACTATACTGGTCATGTTACAGCAGGTTGCTTTGCCGCGTCAGCGCATTTTTCAGGGGGCCGGGCCTCGATGATGGAGTTTTCCGGAGCCAAGCTGGCCCTGTTCCTGGGGAACGATCTGCTGGTGATCCGCCGCGATGACCGCCCTGACATTCCCTGGCCGGATCACTGGGATCTGCCCGGCGGCGGGCGCGAAGGCAACGAGACTGCCGCACAATGTGCTTTGCGCGAGACCTATGAGGAGGTTGGTCTGACCTTGCAAGAGCGCGATCTGGTCTGGGCGCGCTGTCACCAGCGCCCGCAAGGTTCCTCATGGTTCTTCGCGGCGCATCGACCGCGCCGGTTGCGGGAAAAAATCGTGTTCGGAAACGAAGGGCAGGGCTGGTGCCTGATGCCGGTCAGAACCTATTGCGAACACGAATTGGCGGTGCCGCACCTCGCCGAACAGATCCGCTTGTATCTGTCGGAAAAGAACGGCTAGCCGGGATTTTCGGAAAGACCCCCCGCGGCTGAGGCGGGGGGAGGTTGCGAACCACAGGAAGAAAAGGTTCGCAGGGGAGTATCCGTTGACCCAGCGTCACCTAAAACCGTCGATTTGAAAAGTCAGGAATCCCCGACTTTGGAAATACAACTCCTGAATGTGCCTTTATGGGCACAGGCGGGAAACAACATTTCCTGCTGGTTTCATGCGCCCGTCACGAACCGGCCATTTCAGCGATTATCGCCTGTGCGGCGGCGCGCGGATCCGCCGCGGTCCAGACCGGACGACCGACTACGATATGGTCGACACCGTCTGCAATCGCGGTTGCCGGTGTCGCAACCCGCTTCTGATCGCCAAGCGCCGCCCCTGCCGGTCGAACGCCCGGGGTGACGATCAGGCGGCCCTCCGCTTCGGGCAGGGCGCGGATCGCGGCTGCCTCCTGCGGGCTCGCAATGACCCCGTCGGCCCCGGCCTCAAGCGCACGCGCGGCCCGCTCGACAACCAGTTCGGGAACCTGTCCGGCGATCATCATTCCGTCATCCAGGTCGCCGCGATCCAGCGAGGTCAGGATCGTCACGCCGAGGATTTTCAGTCCGCTGCCCGCCGCGCCTTCCTTGGCCGCCCGCACCACATGCGGATCGCCATGCACGGTCAGAAAGTCCAGATCGTATTGGGCCAGACCGCGCACCGCGGCTTCGACCGTCGCGCCGATGTCAAACAGCTTCATGTCGAGAAAGATGCGTTTGCCGTGCTCTTCCTTCAACTCGTTGGCAAGGGCCAGACCGCCCCCGGTCAGCATCCCGAGCCCGATTTTATAGAAGCCCACCGCATCGCCGATCTGCCGGGTCAATTCCAGACCCTGCAATGCGTTGGGGACGTCAAGCGCAACGATCAGGCGGTCATCAGATTTTTCCGGGGACATGTCGGGCTCCGTTTCCTGGTGGTTTGGGGTCGCGCCTGTCTATGGGTTCAAATCGCCCGGGGCAAGCCGATCGCGCGGCCTGGACTGCGGTGTCGAAATGTTCGGTCCTGTCATCTGGTGGATCGGATTTATGATGAATCGCTCTGGTTCTGATGTCCAGATTTTGCAGATGTATTCGTATGGCGTTAACCCGCTGAGTGTCTTCAGCCGCCGCGCAAAGTTGTACGCATCCAGGAGATCGGCGAAGTGACGGCAAAGCTGATCGTGGCTTTCGTAGTGATACCTCTTCACCGTCGCGTCCCTGATCGTACGGTTCATCCGTTCGACCTGGCCGTCCCTCGGGAAAACAGTCCCCCGGACTGTTTTCTGATCCTCGGAACTCCAGGGGTGATTTGGTTTGGTCAAACGATGTTCGATGTCGTTGGCTTCGCAAATCAGGTCAAAACGCATCTTGCGGAATGTGACGCTGTCACGGTTCCGGGGCTGTTCGGCGAACTGGATGCCATTGTCTGTGAGAATCGTGTGTATCCGGTAGGGCACCTTCTCAAGCAGGTGCTCCAGGAACTCCCACGCAGTCTTGCGATGGGCTTTCTCGACCAACTGAGCCACAGCGAACTTACTGGTTCGGTCAATGGCTACAAAGAGATAGAGCTTGCCCTCCCCGGTCCTGACTTCAGCGATATCAATGTGGAAAT
>JAUIIJ010000084.1 GCA_030431825.1 Alphaproteobacteria bacterium | reverse complement strand
GGCAGTCTCCGGAGAGAGGATGTCGGTGCACTGGTGCTACGAGGCGGCCTTTGCTGCTGAGTTTTCCGGTGTGTCCTACAGTGACGAGGTGATCGAGATTACGGACCGCTGTGTCACGGCATCGGGCGCGGCGGCGGCTTTCGACCTGGCGCTGAGTTTCATCGAAACCGATCTGGATTCGGATGTCGCGATGGAAGTGGCATGCTGGTTCCAGCACCCGATGATGCGCAAACTTGGTGTGCGGCAAACCGTGCCGGTGCGCCAGTCGGAAGGTATCCGCGCAGATCTTTCGCCAATCGTCACACGGGCGATCAACCTTTTCATCGAGGATCTGGCCAACCCGGCATCCGTTGCCGATCTTGCCGGACGCCTGGACATCTCGCCCCGGCACCTCGAACGCAGCTTCAAGCAGGCCACAGGCCAGAACCCGACGACCTATCTTCGCGGACTACGGATGCAGGCCGCGCGGCAGATTGTGATGTACACGAATGACGCGGTGGCGGATGTGGCCGCTGCCGTGGGCTATGCCAGCGCAAAGCATTTCAGCCGCCACTACCGCGCCGAATACGGGATGAGCCCGCAAGAGGACCGCAAGCGGATCAATCTTTACCGGACCGAAGGCAACCGTCCGGTGCCTTCGGTCTGAGCGGGATCAGAGCGCAGAACGGCAGGCTGTTTCCAGCGCGTGGTGCAGCGATCCGGCAGAGCTGCGCGGTCCGATCACCGAGAAATGCGCCGGGTTTCGGCATAAAACGAAACAGCCCAGATGTTCGAGCGTGCAGCGCTGCACCTCGCCGCCCGTCCAGGATTCCGTATCGGCGTTGCACAGCAGTTCGAGCGCGCGGGGCAGATCGTCGCCAGTCAGGTCAAAGCGGCACCAGGCGTCGGTCTGTTCGGTGATGCTGGCGGTGTCGCCGAACTTTTCCGTCAGGGTCCGGGCCAGCTCCTCGTGGGTGTCGAAGGGCGCCTCGACCATCCATTGATCCAGACCGGTCCAGAACGCCGAAAGCGTGCCACCACCGTGACGCGACGGGGCAGGGGCCGCTTCGCCGATGATATCGGTCAGGGTGGCGCGGGTGGCATCTTCGCTGCCAAGGCGGGCCGCGACAGAGGCGAGTGCCACATCGATAACTTCGGTCACCGTGACAGGCCCGATCGTGTCGACACGCGGTGCGGTTCCACCAAGCGGCGTCAGGGGCGTCAGGGTATGCGGTTTCAGATCATGCACGGAGACGTTCCCCCTCTGGATCGACGAAATGGGCGCTGACAACTTCGACATCATGGTCAACCCCTGTCAGCGGACTGACCAGCCGAACAACCTCGCCCAGCCTGGTATCCCCGGATTTCAGGTAGCCGATGCCAATATGGCAACCCAGGTTGGGCGAGTAGCAGGCGGATGTGATATAACCCTGGTCGTGCATGGCATCGACGGGCGAGCCCTTGGTCATCAGATGCGCGCCCGCCGGGACGGCATCGCCGGAATTGACCGGCTTGAACCCGACAAGCTTCAGCGCATCCTCTTCATTCAGGGCGGGCCGTTCGGACAGGGTGTTGCCGATACAGTCCTTTTTCTTGGAGACCATGCGTCCCATGCCCAGATTGTTGGCGGTGGTCGTGCCGTTCAGCTCATTCCCGGCGGCGTGGCCCTTTTCGATCCGCATAACGGACAAGGCTTCGGTACCGTAGGGCGTGACGTCGAATTCCTTGCCTTCCTCCATCAGCTTGCGCATCAGCGCGTCGCCATAGCGGGTCGGCACCGCGATCTCGAAGGCGAGTTCCCCGGAGAAGGAGATGCGGAACAGCCGGGCGCGCAGCCCGCCGCAGACAGTGATTTCGCCACAGGCCATAAATGGGAAACCTTCGTTCGAGATGTCGAATTCCTGATCCACGATCTTTTGCAGCAGCTTGCGAGAGTTCGGGCCG
>JAUIIJ010000029.1 GCA_030431825.1 Alphaproteobacteria bacterium | reverse complement strand
AGCCCGGTCGCCTTCGAACGTAAAGTGGCCTAAACAAGCACCTGGGGCGGCACAAAAACGCGACAGGTCCAGAGCTGGAAACTGAACGCGGGCTTGTAGCCGGGGCTCCAGTCCTCGCCGAGGCCCTTGAGAACCGCGCTAATGTTCTGGTGCTTGAACTCGACCGATCCCTCAGACCGTTCGTTCAGAAGCGGCAGGAGGGCCCGGCGCTGCCTTCCATCTGGGGAGAAACTCAGCCACGAAATTATCGCGGAAAGTCTTCCGGTGCGCATCGAGCGCTTCTCGGACTTTTTCATGATAACGCTCTACTACGGTCGTGAAAGCTTTGACGGCATCGTCGAATGCTTGTAGATCCTCTCGCAGGATAACGCGACCCAAGTTGTCAATCTGGAACGTAAAAAGATCCTCAATCCTTTTTCGTTCTTTGCGAAGCCACTCATCGTCAATCTTCAGGGTGGTCGCACTCTCACCTTCTCCGACGACGCCTTCGCCCGCGCCAATTTCTGCCATTGGGGCGCGTAAGCGGATGGAGATTTGAGTTTGGAGGGCCTTGGTAGTCGCGGTCTTGAAATCGTCAGGAAGCGGCACCCCTTTGCGCCCTAGCGCAAAGTTCTTGATCTCAAACTCTACGTAAACCACTCGCGAGGTGAAAACGTTCAATCGGCGGGCGATGTCGAATTTTGCAGGCGGGTTGCGTTCGAGGTCCGACTGCATCGCTTCGACCTTTTTTGGGTCCAGCGCAGCATTTCCAATCTCACCGGTAGGGCTGTCTTCCGATCGCTCGGTTCCGGCTGCTCTGGCCAAGCTTTCGGTAGAAGCCCCCGGAGGACTATGGCATTTGGTTTTTCCGCAGTATCTGATCCTGCCTCAATATTTTTGGGGTGTATCCCCTTGACGCAAGTTTCGTGATTGTTCTGTCCGCTTGATCTTGCGGGGCTGTTATCAAGTTGATGGTTGACAGCAATCATCAATCAAGCAATAACGGGTCTCAAACGAGGCTCGGATTCGCTATGTCACAAACGCTCAGAGACTTTATTGCAACCCGCGAAAGCGAGGTTAGGGCGCAAATCAAGACGCTGAATGATGAGCTTCGCGAGCTTCGCGCCGCCAAATCTGCCATTGATGGCGGGGCCTTGCCGGTTGCATCGCGTGGACAACCAACCCGTATGACGCACCGTGATATGATTGTTGCGGTGCTTGACGATCACCCGGAAGGCGGAACGTCTGACCGAGTCATAGAGTGGATTAGCGAGAAGTATGAGACTGAAATCCCTCAAGCCAGCATGTCGTCGCAACTATCTCGCGCGAAGTCAGATGGATTGCTTGAACTTGATACCTCAACAAAGATTTGGAAGTCTGCAAAGCACTCTTCTAAAGAGAATGAGCCGCCCAAGGGCGGCTCAGAAACCGGGGAAGTTACCGCTTCCTCAGATATGCAGTCGGAAACAAGCCAAGGGCTTCCTTCTGCTCATTCTCCTGACCCCGCAGGCCAGACCCGGAACTGGAAGTTGCCGGGAACTTGATCAGGGGTGGTTCTATGGAACCATTAACCAATCCCCAGATCACGGAATGACTAGCTAGCGTCCGTGATCTGCAGCCCCGTTGGGGGACCAAGAGCGGGTGGCCATGGCCACCCGTTCGCCTATCGGCATTGCTATGCTACAGTCGATTGAAAGTCAAGAATATTGGAGCGAATCCAGCATGTTCTCTCTGTCAAAGGCGCAAAAAAGCGGGCGATTAGAAGAGTTTATTGCACAAGAAGAGGCTCGCGGCGTCGGCCCGATCAGCGCGGAGGATTTCGATGAAATCGCCGCGACCGTGATCAAAACGCCACCACAAGACGATCAAACATCAGATTCGCTTCCGCGCGATGGTTCGCGCGAAAAGTAAACTCATCCAGATACTTACGCATGTGCCGTTGGCTGATCGAAACATGAGTGCCACGGATTGAGTGCTTGAAATGTCGCCAGAACGACTCGACGTGATTTGTATGGTGCAGCGTGTCGGATTCAGCGTCATAAACAACCCACTCCTTCGCACACTGCTTTACGGCAACGTGCGAATAGCCATGCTCTTTCAGTAAACGATAGCTGTAGAGTTCGTCTGTCGAAACGGTAGAGCCAGCTTCAACGGTCTTGAGCGTTTCTGCGCGCAGGGTGATCAGCTTCACGTTGGGGATGATCTCGGTCACAAGACGCCCGCCACGCTCCTTGAAGCCCATTACGATTGTTTTGCCAGCAGCACCGCGACCACGCTTGCCGGGGCGTTTGCCACCCACATAGGCCTCGTCAATCTCAACATGGCCTTGAAGCATCGCTTTGAGTTCGTTTTTGTCAATTTGCTCACGGATTTTGTGGCCGATCCGCCATGCTGTTTTGTAAGTCACGCCAAGCTGGCGCTGGAGCTCTTTGGCTGAAACACTGTGCCGAGTAGTGACAAACAGATAGATAGCGTAGAACCACGATTGCAGCGGTGTGCGGGTGTCTTGAAAGATTGTGCCAGCAGTAGGATAGACGTGATCCCCGCAAGCGGCGCAGGCCCACGCGCGACGCGCATTGCCTTCTTTGTTCCGCTTATCTGCGGACCCAATCCGATGGAAAGTGCTTTCAGCACCGCACGCGCGGCATGTGTGGCGCTCCCCGAAGCGAACCTTGAAGATGTGTTCAAGGCACGCCTCATCATCCGGGAAACGCTTAAAGAAGTCGCGGACGCTAAAGTCGGGGGATGCTGATTTGCTCTTTTCCATGCATCATAGATAGCAATTCAGCTTACTTGCGTCACGGGGATAAATTCCATATTTTTTGAGACCGGCGCAAAAACCATCGTGTCGTTGTCGGAGATGATGACGCCGATGCGGACACCCGGCTGTTCCCGAAGGTCAAGCAAGCTTCGAGACGCGGCATCGCGGATCACCACCTGGCTTGCGCGCGGACAGCAAATCATGGGCGCAAGCTGCCATTCCATGTAAGCGAAGGGCAGTCAGTTGGTCGATGAGGGCATTCATTCCGCACCCCCCTCAGCAGAGGACAGCGTCTCATGGCGCTTGCAATCGGCCTCGGGCCGCAAGGTCAGTTGCGGATTTGCAAGGGCGGCGGCGCCCGCTTCCTGTTAGTGAAAATCCCGGCTTGGAAAGAGTCGTTTCGCCTGATCGCGCGGATGTATTGCGCGAGGCGGCGGGAGCGGGCGTGGAACGTTGTCGGTTTTAGCGTCCATCCGACCGATAGCGTCTTCCATGGGATGGCCGAAATAATGCAGATGATGCGAGACGTCTTCAATTCGCTGCGCAATCAGATGCACGACAATGCCTTCACGCTGCAGCTTCCCGGTGACACGCAGGAGCCGTCCGCCCATCACGGCGCGGCGGAAGCGCTCAAAAGTTTGCTTCCAGACGACGACATTGCTGACCCCTGTTTCATCCTCCAGCGTCAGGAAGATCACGCCCGATGCGGTTCCAGGACGCTGGCGGGTGATCACGAGGCCGCAGACGGTGGTGCGGCGGAGCGGCGCGTCTTTGAGGGCGTCGTGGCGGGTGAGGCCGGGCATGGAGGGACGCAAAAGTTCCATCGGGTGCGCGCGGAGCGTGAGGCGTGTCGAGACATAATCTTCCACCACCTCTTCACCCAGATGCATGACGGGGAGCGCGGTTTCGGGCTCCCGGACCGTCTCCCCGTCGATAGGGCCGTTGAAGAGCGGCAAAGGCTTCGTGCCGCGAATGGCGCGGACCTGCCAGAGCGCGTCGCGGCGGGTGAGACCTATGGAGCAGAACGCATCGGCTTCGGCGAGGCGCTCCAGAACGCCCGGCACGATCCCGGCGCGCAGCCAGATGGACTCGGGATCAGGATAGCCATTGCCGCGCGCGGCGGCGATCCAATCGGCGTCGTCTTCCTTGAAACCCTTGATCTGGCGGAAACCGAGCCGCAGGGCGAGCGATCCGTCGGCGCGGCGCTCCAGCGTGTTGTTCCATGCACTGTGGTTGACGCAGATGGGGCGCACCTCGACATGGTGATCGCGTGCATCGCGAACGATCTGGGCGGGCGCATAGAATCCCATGGGCTGTGAATTGAGCAGCGCACAGGCGAAGATCGCGGGGTGGTGGCATTTGAGCCAGGCGGAAACATAAACAAGCAGAGCAAAGGCCGCCGAATGGCTTTCAGGAAAACCGTAATCGGCAAAGCCTTCGATTTGCGAAAAACAGCGCTCGGCAATCTCAGCACTATAGCCGCGCGACAGCATACCCTTGATGAATTTGTCCTTATGCTCGCCAATTGTCCCCATGCGACGAAAGGAGGCAAGTGCACGGCGAAGCTGGTCCGCTTCCTCTGCGGTGAAGCCGGCCCCCACCACGGCAATCTGCAGCGCCTGTTCCTGAAAGAGCGGCACGCCGAGGGTGCGATGCGTGACCGCTTCAAGCTCCGGGCCAAAAGGCTCAGGGGCCTCCAGCCCCTGCCGCCGGCGCAGATAGGGCTGAACCATGCCGCCCTGGATCGGGCCGGGGCGGACAATGGCGACCTCGATAACCAGATCATAAAGCTCACGCGGCTTCATGCGCGGCAAGAAATTCATCTGTGCCCGGCTTTCAACCTGAAAGACCCCGACCGCATCGGCCGCGCAAAGCATGTCATAGGTGGCGGGATCTTCTGCCGGGACAGTGGCCAGCGTCAGAACCTCACCTTCATGCTGCTCCAGCAAGCCAAACGCCTTGCGGATACAGGTGAGCATTCCGAGGCCCAGCACGTCGACCTTAAGGATGCCGAGCGCGTCGATATCGTCCTTGTCCCATTCGATGACCGTACGGTCTTCCATGGCGGCGTTCTCGATCGGGCACAGCTCGTCAAGCCGGCCTTTCGTGATCACAAACCCGCCGACATGCTGCGACAGATGACGCGGAAAACCTATGAGCTGCCCGATCAGATGCAGGGTCTGGGACAGACGCCGGTCATCCGGATTCAGACCGAGCTCGCGGACGCGCTCCATATCCGGCCCTTTGCTCGAATAGCCCCAGATGGATCCGGACAGACCTGCCGTAACATCCTGAGACAGCCCCATGACCTTGCCGACCTCGCGGATCGCGGCGCGGGAGCGGAAATGGATCACGGTTGCGCAGAGGCCCGCACGTTCGCGGCCGTATTTTGTATAGATCCACTGGATGACTTCTTCGCGCCGCTCATGCTCGAAATCAACGTCAATATCTGGCGGCTCGCCCCGGTGGCGCGAGACGAAGCGCTCAAAGACCATCCCGATCTGGTCGGGGCTGACATCGGTGATGCCCAGAAGATAGCAAAGGATCGAATTGGCGGCCGAGCCGCGCCCTTGGCAGAGAATCCCTTGGCTGCGCGCATATTGCACAATGTCATAAACCGTCAGAAAATAGGCGGGATAGTCGATTTCCTCCACCACCGCGAGTTCCTTGGCCATGAGCTGTCGTGGGCGTTCCGGCGCACCATTGGGGTAGCGCCGGGCCATGCCTTCTTGTGCCAGTCGGGTGAGCCGCGCCATCGGGGTCTCGCCGCTGTCCGCAATCTCGTCGGGATATTGATAGCGCAGCTCGCTGAGGCAGAAAGAACACCGCGCGGCGATTTCCAGCGTGCGCTGCAGTGCCGCCGGGTAGCGGTAGAACACGCGCTCCATATCGGCCCGCCCCTTGAGCCGCCGCTCGGCATTGAGGAGCGCGCGCCGGCCGATATTGTCGATCGTGCAGCCCTCTCGCATACAGGTCAGCACATCCGCGAGCGGGCGGCGGGTGGCGCGGTGCATGAGCACATCGCCAACCGCAACCATGGGAGCGGCGCAACGTTGCGCCAGCTGGGCGCATGTGTCGAAATACCGCTGATCCGAGCCGTCATAACGCGGGGCCGCACCGAGGAAGGTTGAGCCGGGGAAACAGCGCTGGATCTTTTGAATATCCGAGATGGAAGCGGCGAGATCTATCCCCGGCAGGGCGATCAGGATCATGCCTTTGCCATGCTCGATGAGATCCTTGAAATCGAGATGACACTTCGCCTTCTGTGCCCGCCTCTTGCCGAGGGTCAGAAGCTGTGTAAGGCGCTTGTAGGCGGCAAGATCGGTTGGCAACGCCAGCCACTCCACGGCACTGTCGCGCAGCACCAACCGGCAGCCGGTGATAAGTTTTGGCAGAGTCGGCGTATCGGGCCGGGCGATGTCCTGCGGCGATCCGATTTCCTGCCGTGAGCAGCTATCGACACGGTGCTGCGAGCGGATGCGCACGGGCTCCCCTGCCTCCTCCGCAATGATTTTCAGCGCCGAGTATGCCCGCACCACGCCTGCCAGAGAATTGCGGTCGGTGATTGCGATGGCGGAAAGCCCCAACTCGGCGGCACGGGTCACAAGCTCCTCGGGATGCGAAGCGCCTGTCAGAAAGGTGAAATTGGTGGTCACACACAGCTCGGCATAACCGCAGGCTTTGATATCCCGAGCCTTGTGGCGCGGCGCTTCAACCGGGTGGCGTCCAGGATTGATCTCAATCATGGAAACACGCCTTGCACGAACCAACCGGGATTTTGCGGTGTGTAGAACAGCCAGAGCCGGTGCCCCTGATGTGTCTCGACACGCCAGTAATCGCGCATGCCGTGCCGCCAATTCTCATCCTCTAGCCACCATTCCGGCAGAATCCGCTCCGGCCCGGTGGTGCGCATGGTGGTAAACGCCATGCGCCGCCAGCGGAAGCTTTTCGGCGGGCGGGAACTGCGGGCGGCGATGGCTTCGGGGCGGAACATCAGGAGCGGCCGCGGCCGCGGGCTACTCCAGCCGCCGGTGGGTTTGGAATAGGCTGCGGGCGCAATGATAAAACTGCGCTCCGGGATATGAGTGTCGGCGGGCAAAAACCGCTGGACATTTTCGAGGCCAATCCGCGTGCCGATACGCGTAATAAGATCGTCGAGCCGGTCCGCGCTGTCGGAGCTCACATAGTTGATCTGCTCGGTGGGCATCGGCTCCACCTGCGTGGCCTCCAGCCGAAGCTGGTCAATCCCATAGCCTGCATCGACCTCGCTCACACCGCGCTGGAAAAGTGGCAGGATGCGGGAGGGCTCGCGCATGGCCCGCGCAAGACGTAGCTCCAAATGCTGCGCATCATTGTCGACCCGGCGCAGGGTGAGGCAGAGCACCCGCGCACCGGTTTCTTGCTGCTTCAGTTTCTCGCAAAGACGGGTGAGCAAGCGCTCCGTTCCCACCATCACATCAGACTCCAGTCCGATCGGTTCGGGCAGACTTATCCGAACGCCGTAATGCGGCGGCTCCTTTTGCGGTGAAATCTCTTCAGGCTGGCGGCCAAGCGCCTGATCGAGACGCCGCATGAGACCCGGCCCAAAGCGCCGGGCAAGCGGCGCGCGGGCCGCCTCTTCAAGCTGGCCAATGGTCCGCAGCCCAAGGCGCTGAAGCGCGACGATGACTTCTGCGTCCAGACGCAGCGCTGCCACGGGAAGTGGTGCCAGAGCCTCCAGCGCCCGACCAGCCTCCGCCACCCCTTCGCCAAAATGGGCCAGCGCCCAGGCCGCGCCGCGCGTGTCTCCAAGGCCAATCCGCGCCGACAGTCCGGCCCTTACCAGCTTTCCGCGCAGATCGCGCAGCAGAGCCGTCTCTCCCCCCAGCAAATGGGCCGAACCGGTGATATCGAGCGTGAGCCCGTCTGTCCCCTCAAATCCCACCCAAGGGCAATAGCGCAGTGACCAGCGGCGCAATATGTCGAGAAAACGCTGATCGTCATGAGGGTGAGCGGGCCGGCTCAACAATTCGGGACAAAAGGCCCGCGCGTCGGAAAAGGGCATCCCACGAAAGAGACCCACTCTCTCGGCCTCCGCATTAAGGCAATAGACGCGATTGGCGTTGTTCTCCTGATGGGTCAGGGCAAAAGGCCCTTCCACGGGGCGCGCGCGCAAGACCCGGTCACTCGCGAGACGCGGAAACCACAATGAGACGACGCGCCGATTGATCCCATCGAACATCCCAGACACCAAGTGTTCCTGATTTGTTCTTTATAAGCGTCCAGCGTTGAAGAGTCGAGTCTTCGGGATAGTTGTCCGGATCCGGGAGGGGCGCGCAATGCCACCGCGTCTCGGCGGTGTTGTTGGGCTTGTCCTCATCAATCAGGCAAAGCCCCGTGGTCCCGCCCGCCTGCGCCGCAAGCTGCAAACGCCGCCCTTCGGTGAGCGTGAGCGGGGCTGTGAGCTGCATCACAACGATCGGGCAGACACCATCGCGCAGGGCCTCTTCGGCCACCGCGAGCGTCTCGGTCTGGCTCTGGCTTTGCGCGACAACGAGTGTTGAGACGTCAAAGAACATGTCGAGACTTTGCGGCGTGATCGCTTCCGGCTGATGTTTTTCCCGCGCCCAAAAGCCATAACCGCCGGACGTCGCGACCATCACAGCAACGAAGCTGGCCGCCAAAGGTCCGCAAGCTTCATGCACACGGGAAGAGCGGATGGAAAAAGGAGATGTAATTATCATGCTATGAGAATAAGCAGCTCATTATTTGATTCAAATATAATAAAAAAACTCTCTTAGGCTCAGGATTCATAGCCAGTAAATGACGACTGGACCTGTCCCGCTTTTGTGCAGCCTCAGGTGCTCGTTTAGGCCACTTTCCGTTCCAAGGCCACGGGGCTTTTCCAGCCAAGTGCCGAGTGCCGCCGTCGCGGATTGTAGAAGGCGTTGATGTATTGGAAGATGGCCAGCTCCGCGTCTCTGCGCGTCTGCCACGACCTTCGCCAGATCAGCTCGGCCTTGATCGTCTTGAAGACCGTCTCGACGGCTGAGCTGTCATAGCAGTTTCCCTGGCCGCTCATCGATACCTGGAAGCCGTGCTGCCGCAGGAGATTCTGATAATCGTGGGAACAGTATTGGCTGCCGCGGTCTGTGTGGTGAATGCAGCCCTTGGGCGGCTGACGCAGAGCCACAGCCATCGGCAACTGACCTTCCCCACAAGCGTAACACAGGCTGTTTTTACCACACACAGGCGGGCTGTCGCCCGGAATGGTTTTTTAGAATATCCCCCTTCTCCTTGAGAATACGGTTCTCCCGTCGAAGCCGCTCGTTCTTACGGGCAAGGTCGACGTCTTTGTCCGATACCATCTCAATGTCACGATGCGCCGTCAGCCATTTGTTCAATGTCGAAACGCCAACGCCCAAATCAGATGCCACCTGTTTGCGCGTCAGCCCGCTCGTCAGCGCGGAATTGATCCGTCCGTTTCGCTCCCATATTTCGCCTCCTTTGCTGCAGTAAATGCTATCAAAGAAGCGGCATAAAACAGTGAAACATCCGGATCTCCTCTTGTCAGCTGCGGTGGTCCTCGTGTCCGTAGAGTTGTGCGTCGTCGTGGGCGTTTTCCGGATCCTCGAACTCCAGGGTGGAATGACGAATACCGAACTGCTCCGCGATGCGTGCCTTGATGGCGGCCTTGGTGGCTTCTTGCGATGCGCCCTCATCGATTACCACATGACAATCGAGCGCGGCTTCGTTCTCTTGCATCTGCCAGAGGTGAACGTGGTGTACGTCCCGGACCCCATCGACATCCCTGATGGCCGCAACCACTGTCGCGGCATTCAGGTCGGGCGGGCTTCCCAGCATAAGAATGCGAATGGGTTCGCCGATTTCCGTTATCGCAAGGTAGAGAATATAGACCGCAATACCGATCGTGATCGCGGGATCGACCCACCACATATTGTAGAGAAGGATGAGCGAGCCGCCGATGATCACGGCGACAGAGGCCAGGGCGTCCGAAAGGTTGTGCAGGAACAGGGCCCGGATGTTCACGCTCCCTTTCTGCATCGAATAGGTCAGCAGCGCGGTCAGCGTGTCGACGATCAGAGCGATGCCGCCCAGGATCACGACGGTCCAGCCCGCGACTTCAGGGGGATCGATCATCCGCATCCCACCCTCATAGAGCAGATAAACACCAACGAGAATCAGGGTCGTGTAGTTGATCAGCCCGGCGACAACCTCGATGCGACCATATCCGAAAGTCATACGGTCGTCGGCGGGGCGTCTGGCGATCTTGCGCGCGGCGAACGCGATCACCAGCGATGCCATATCCGAGAAATTGTGCAGCGCATCGGCGATCAGGGCGAGGCTCCCCGAGAGGATGCCGCCGAGAATCTGCGCAACTGTCAGGAGGGCGTTCGCCCATATGGCGATCGAGACACGACGGTCCCCCGAGTCCGGATCGATATGCGCGTGGCCGTGATCATGTGGCACGTGGTGTCTCCTTGTGATTGTGATTTGGCAGGGCCATTCCGGGAATACGCGGAACCCGGCCGGACCGGATGCTGCGAACCCGGGAATTCATCCAGTGGCGGAGGACGCGACAATAGAGCAGGTCGCGCATGACCCCAAGGTTCTGACCATGCCGCAGGTAAAAGTCGTCCGGCGTGTCGAAGGTTCCGAAATCACGGACGACACCGGTCTTCTGAATATAGGTGCTTTTGCCAAGCCAGCTAACCGGCGGCGCACTCAGGCAATTGGTTCCGATGCCGTAACCGCAGAGGCTTTCAGTGTCGCTGAATTGCGCCTGGATCGTGCGCAGGAAGGGCGCGTCGATGATAAATCCCTCGAGATCGATCCACCCCTCACCGGTGTGAACTTCGACCCAGGAATGCAGGATTTCGGACGGGGCGAGAGGGTAAACCAGTTCCGGCACCACGCCGCGCTGAAGCGCCTTGTGGATCGTGAACCCGTGCAGCCGGCAGCGGATGCCAACGCCGCGCAGCACGGCCATCAGAAGCGTTCCCTTGGTGTTGCACTGTCCATAGCCGTCGGCCAGAACCTCGGACGCGGGAATATCGTCGGCGCGGTTGTAGCCAAACTCGATCTCGTTCCGGACAAAGTCGTAAACCGCGCCGATCCGTTCGTGGCGGGCGAGTTTTTCCCAGCCGCGGTCCCGTATCAGTTCAGAGATCGTGGACGTCTCAAAGTCCAGCAATCGCGTCGCGTTCAAATGGCGGTCGGCGCGTGTCACAGGGTCTCTCCCAGAATCGTTCAAGAAGAGTGATAATCTCTACAGTGACTGTAGATGCAAGCCTTTTTCACAGCCTGCCCATGGTCGCGATCCTATCCGATCGTGCCCAGCACCGGGAAGGTTTCGAGCAACCAGAAGGCAAGGCGGCTGATCTGACCTGTCATTACGCCGATACCCATCAGCACCATCAATCCACCCGAGACGCGATAGAGCCATCGCCCCACCGCACCGACCCGCTTGAGCCTGCCGGCGATCTCGTTGGTGAACAGCGCGATCAGCAGGAAGGGCAAGCCCAGCCCGGCGGAATAGATCGCCAGAAGCGCCACGCCATCCGCACCTGACGTTGCGCTCACCGCGAGGATCGATCCCAGCACCGGTCCGATGCAGGGCGTCCAGCCGAACGCAAAGGCCAGCCCAAGAAGATACGCACCCAGTGGATTGCCACCTTTGGCAGAGACATTCATCCGGGTGTCCCGCATCATGGCGGGGATCCTGATCGCCCCCATCATGACCAGCCCGAACAGTATGATCAGAGCGCCGCCGGCGAGACCAAGTTCGTATTTCCATCGCAAGAGCATCCCGCCCAGCAGACTGGCGCCAGCCCCGAGCGCCACGAAGACCGTGGAAAACCCGAGGACGAACCACAGGCTGAGAATCACGCTGCGCGCCCGTTCGCCAATGCTGCGCACCTCTCCGGAGGCGGTGGCGGGCTGCCCCGCAATATAAGAGACATAGCCGGGCGCCAGGGGCAGGACACAGGGCGACAAAAAGGAAATGGCCCCGCCCAGAAAGGCGGCGGCGATCCCGACACCGGAAATTTCGATCATTCAATTCCTGCCTTGCTTTGGCGCATGAGACGCGGCCCTTGTAAAAGCTAAAGCCACTAGAGGATCAACAAGATTCTCCAGATACGGCGCAGGCCGGCGATGTTGAATGTGACCTTTACCCGCACATGCCTGTGCGCAGCGGTTCCGGCAAATCTGGCCAATGGTGTTTCAACAAGCACATGCAGCGGTCAGAGGATGACGATTTCATCCAGAAACACACCGCAGCGGCCCGGTTTTCCCGACGCATGCCGCTGAAAAGACACCCGGTACCAACCAGAATTTAGTGGCGTCGAGACTCCAATTATCCTCGTGGCACAGCGGCCGATGTCCTGCACGGGAACACGCGCAGTCAGGCGCCGATTTCTTCGTGGTCGGTCAAACACTCGGAGTGGTCGCGCAACACTTCCAGCACACGGCAGTCAGCGGTATCGCCGCCGCTGCATTCGCGCACCATCCTCTGCAACTCGGTCCGAAGGGCCTCGAGCCGGGCCATGCGTTGCTCGACCTGCTTGAGTTGCCGACGAGCGATGGCATCGGCATCGGCGCAGGACTTGTCCGGGTGATCGCTGAGATCGAGCAGTTCGCGGATCGCATCCAGCGAAAACCCAAGCTGTCGCGCATGCCTGACAAAGGACAGGCGATCGAGCTCGCTGTTGCTGTAGCGGCGCTGACCGCCAGCCGATCGCCCCGGCTCGGGCAAAAGCCCGATCTGCTCGTAATAGCGGATCGTCTGCACCTTGGTTCCGGTCTTTTTCGCCAGAGTGCCGATCGTCAACATATCCACTTCTCCATCTTAGCTATAGCGGGTGTAGCTTTTAGCGCCACGCGGCACAAGCTCCCACCGGTTTCTCACAGGTCGGTGAATACGCAATTTCTGGTCAAAATACGGCTTGAACCTCCAGCAGCTAGAGGATGTAGACGCACTCAAAACACAGAATCAAATCCGGGCGGAGCGGCGTGAGGCTTTCAGGTCTTCAAAAGATATTATGGGGTTTAGTGGGAGTCGCGGCGTTCGTTTCCATCTGGTTGCTGCTTTGGTCCGACTACCGTTCCGACCGGACCCGTGCCGAAGACGAACCCACGTTCTTCGCTGATTTCGAACTCACCGATCATCGCGGCATGGTCCAGACAGACGAAGATTTCGCAGGGCGCTGGATGCTGATCTTTTTCGGTTTCACGAACTGCCCCGATATCTGCCCGACGACGCTGTCCGAAGTTGCCGCCGTGATGGAGGGCCTGGGCGATGAGGCGGCAAAGGTGCGGCCGATCTTCATCACCATTGACCCAGAACGCGATACGCCGGCGGCCCTGGCCGAGTATGTTCCGCTGTTCGACGCGGGGATCATCGGCCTTACCGGTACGCCCGAGCAGATTGCGGCGACATCCGAAACGTTCCCCATATTCTACGAGCGGATCGAGGAGGCGACTGCCCCGGACGGGTACACGATGGGCCACACATCGCATCTCTTCCTGTTCGACACGCAGGCGGGCTTCGCGGACTCCTGGCCCTATGGCACGCCCGCCGAGGACATCATCGCCGATCTGAAAGAGAGGATCTGATCGCCATGACCCGACTTTCCGGAGAAAGGGCGCTTGGCCTGGCGTGGATCATTGCGCTGGTTTCATCGCTCGCCGTGCTCTTTATTGGCGAAGTGCTTGGACAGGCACCCTGCGTGCTCTGCTGGTTCCAGCGCGCCTTCATGTTTCCCCTGGCCATCGTGCTGGGGCTTGGCCTGTGGTGGCAGGATGCGCGCGTTGGCCGATACGGACTCGCGCTGGCCCTGGGCGGCGCGGCCGTCGCAGCCTGGCATCTGGGCCTTTACGTCGGGCTGATCCCCGAGCGCATTCAGCCTTGCACAGCGACCGGCCCCTCCTGCACCGACGACAACCAACTGATCTTCGGCATACCGATTCCGCTGATGGCGCTTGTCGCCTTCGCAATGATCGCAATGCTGTCGGCTCTTTCACTGAAGGAAAACCACACATGAATCGACGCGGCCTCGTTATATCCGTTCTTGCCGTTGGTGCTGCCGCTTTCGGCGGTGCGGCCTGGTATGTCAGCCGCCCGCAACCCGTGACCGATGCAACCCCCGTCGCGCCCGGGGTGAACGACGTGCTGATCCGGCCCTATTCCCCGATCCTCGGACCCGAAACCGCGCCGGTCACCATCGTCGAGTTCTTTGACCCGGCCTGCGAAGCCTGTCGCGCATTCTATCCGGTTATCAAGGACATGATGGCGCAGCACGGCGATGCGGTCCGTGTCGTGATCCGCTATACGCCCTTTCACGGCGAAGCCTCGATGGAGGCCGTCCGGGTTCTCGAAGCCGCGCGGATGCAGGGCGTGTTCGAACCGGTGCTTGAAGCGGTGTTGCGGGAGCAGCCCAGATGGGCGTCTCACGGTGCCCCCGCACCGGGCCTGATCCTCGAAATCGCCTCCAGCGGAGGTCTGGATATCGAAGCCGCCAGGACACAGATGCTGGCCCCCGGAGTCGTTGCGGTGTTGAATCAGGATCGCGCCGATGTCGAAACGGTCGGCGTGCGGCAAACACCCACGTTCTTCGTGAACTCGAAACCGCTGGATCCATTCGGTGAGGCCGAACTTCGGCAACTGGTCGCGTCCGAGGTTGCAGCCAGCCAGGGCTGATGCGCGCTCAGATACAGGAGAATCTACCATGAACAAGCTGAGATATGTCAACGGACTGGCCGTTCTCGTGCTGGCCGCAGGCCTGTCTGTCCCGGCATTTGCCGGCTCGCAGGATGTGAGTGTCGAACAGCCCTGGGCCCGCGCCTCGATCGGTGTCAAGCGGCCGGGTGCCGCCTATATGATCGTGCGCAACACTGGTGAAGATGCGGTGACGCTGACCGGGCTCGCGACGCCACTGGCAATGATGCCCGAGATCCATGAATCGAAAACCAACGCCGATGGGGTCAGTTCGATGACGCCTGTCGACGAAATCACGATCGAAGCGGGCGAGAGCGTGGCACTTGAGCCGGGCGGGCTGCACGCCATGCTGATGAAACTGCAAAACCCGATGACCGAGGGCGAGAGTTTCCCGCTGACGCTGACCTTCGCGGACGGCGGCGAAGTGACCGTCGAGGTCCCGATCCTCGGTATCGCCGAACGCGGGCCGGAGGGCTGATGCAGCGTCGACGGGTTCTTCAGTATGGTGCAGCCGGTGCCGCTGCGCTCGCGCTGATGCTTGGTGTCGGCTGGTGGCGCGTGGACGGGCCCGCTGCTCCGAAACCGGGCGGACAACGGCCAGCTTCGCTGTCTGAGATGGATTTCCGCCTGACCGATCACGAGGGAAACGAAGTGGGGCCGGGCACGCTGGTCGGACGCCCGACCATGGTGTTCTTCGGCTTCACCTACTGTCCCGAGATCTGCCCGACGACGCTGTCGGATTTCTCGGGCTGGCTGGAAGAACTCGGGGATCAGGCCGCGCAGATGAACGTGATCTTCATCACGGTCGATCCGGAGCGCGATACCGTCGATGCCATGGCTGAATATGTCAGCTATTTTCATCCGGCCATTCGCGGCTGGACCGGTCCGCAGGACCAGATCGCCCGCGCCGCAGAGGGATTCCGTGTCTCTTACGAGCGCGTCCCGACCGGGGATGGCGACTACACCATGAACCACACGGCCAGCGTGTTCCTGTTCGATGACACGGGCCGCTTCGTCACGACGATCGACTATCATGAACCGAGAGAATTTGCAGTGCCCAAGCTGAGGCGCGTACTGTCAGATGATGTCAAGGGGGCAACATGAAGATAAGAACTGGCTTGGCGACCGTCGCCGCCGCAGGCGCATTATCGGTAACCGGTCTTGGCATTGCAGGGGCCTTGTTGAAAGAGCCGGCCCCACCGGCGATTGCCGAGGCGACACCCTGGGCCCCGCATCCGCTCACGACACCGCAGCCCATCGATGGAATCGTGACCCTGCCCAAGGCGGCACATGTCGGTGTCGGGCCCGCAAATGCTCCTCTGCCGCTCGTGCAGCCCGTGTCCGCCGAAACATCTCTGCCAGCGATGGAACCACCCCTGACCACGTGGTCGCGTAAGATCGCAGCGGGCGAGACGCTGGATGCCGCGCTGGCGGACGCCGGCATCGCCGCACCCGACCGCGCCGAGATCGCGCTCGCGCTTGGGGCGGAATATGATCTGCGCCGACTACGCCCCGGCCATATGGTCACCGTGATCTCGAAGGCCGACGGCACCCCGACGCGCGTGGCGTTGGCCGTCGAGGACGGCGTGCGCATCGAAACGGTTCTCGGCGACGAATTTGTCACCCGCGTATTGGAGCCGGACGCCCGGATGATGACATTTGCCGGCGAGGCGGTGATCGAAAGCTCGATCTTCGCCGCGCTGGACAAGGCGGGCATCCCCGCACGCTTCGCGGTCGATCTGGCGCAGATGCTCGGCGGAACAGTCGATTTTCGGCGCGAGCTTACGGGGGGCGAGACGATGCGCCTGCTTTGGCGCGAGGCGCGCGCCGGAACCAAGAGGATCGGTCAGCCCGAACTCACCTTCGCCGCGCTTGACCTCGGCGGGTCGGTCTATGAGATCGTCTGGCCGGACGACGGTACAGGCCGGGCGACAATCTATGTCGATGGCAACATGCTGCGCGTCTTTGCGCAGCCGGTGGAAGGGGCACGTCTGAGTTCCGTGTTCGGCCGCCGCACGCACCCGGTTTTTGGCAATGTCCGGATGCACACAGGTGTCGATTTTGCCGCGGCCAAAGGCACTCCGGTATATGCAACGGCGCCGGGCCGCGTGAGTTTTATCGGCCGCCGAGGCGGATACGGCCGCGTGGTCGAGGTGACACATGGTTCTGATACGCTCACGCGATATGCGCATCTGAGCGGTGTGCCGGACGGGCTGAAGCAGGGCCAGCGCGTGCTTGCGGGTGATGTGATCGGCCGCGTCGGGGCAACCGGGACCGTAACGGGCCCCAACCTGCATTACGAAGTGCGCATCGACGGTCGTCCCACCGACCCGCTTGCGGGCGACCGGCTTGCCAAGGCGACCGAACGTGCAACAGATACAAAAGCCGCACTTGAACGGCTGACCGAGGCACGTTCACTTCTTGCGGAAGAGCTCGCCAGCGAACCCGCGCCAACGACAACCGAAAGGCTTTGATCCATGACCAGACGCGCTCCTTTCCTTGCCCTCGCAATCGCGTTGTTGCCTGCGGCGCAAGCTTTCGGCGATACGATCCCGATCGAAGTCCGCAAAACCGGTACCTGCGCGTGTTGCGTGTCGTGGATGGCGCATCTGTCGGAAAACGGCTTTGCACCAACCGCCCAGGATCTGTCCAGGGGCCAACTCGCCCGGTTCAAGCGCGACAACGGCGTGCCGCAGGGCATGGTATCCTGCCACACCGCGCTGGTCGGCGACTACGTTATCGAAGGTCACGTGCCGGCATCCGACATCCGGCAACTGCTGAATGAACGCCCGGATGCGGTGGGGCTGGCAGTGCCCGGAATGCCCTACGGATCGCCCGGCATGGGGCCACAAGACGAACGTGAGGCCTATGACGTCGTGCTGATCAGCCGCGATGGGGCCGCCGGGATCTTCAAAAGCTACCCGGCTTCTGACTGACCTGACTGGGAGGCATAGCAACTTGGAACAACTCTCTCCAATAGCCCTTGGCTTTCTTGGAAGTCTGGCCGCCGGCTCGATGACCGCGATCGGGGCTGTCCCCGTTCTTTTCGGACGCATACCCTCGCGCGCGACGCGCGACCTGCTGCTTGGGTTCGCGGCGGGCGTCATGCTGGCGGCTTCGTTTTTCTCGCTGATCATCCCGGCTCTCGAAGCGGCGGAGAGACAGTTTGACAACGGTGCCATTCCGGCGGCCATCGTCTGTATCGCGATCCTGCTTGGCATGGGCGCGGTTGCCCTGATGAACGAGCGGCTGCCGCACGAACACTTCAAGACCGGACGGGAAGGTCCCGATGCCGCGTCGCTGCGCCGCGTCTGGCTTTTCATCATCGCGATCACGATCCATAATTTTCCCGAAGGTCTGGCCGTCGGTGTCGGCTTCGGTGCTGACGGGTTTTCAGGTGGCTTGCCGCTTGCCATCGGCATCGGACTGCAAAACGCCCCCGAGGGTCTGGCAGTTGCCGTCTCGCTGCTTGGCGAGGGGTATTCCCGGTGGCGCGCCTGGGGCATTGCTGCCCTCACCGGCCTCGTCGAACCGGTGGGCGGGCTTCTGGGGGCCGGCATCATCACCATCTCGCAGCCGCTGCTGCCGTGGGGCCTCGCCTTTGCTGCCGGTGCGATGCTCTATGTGATCAGCCACGAGATCATCCCGGAAACGCACCGTTCCGGTCACCAGAACCGGGCCACACTCGGTCTCGCAGTGGGTCTCGTCATCATGCTGTTCCTGGACGTATGGCTGGCGTGACGCAGGTGCGGAGCGGGATTTTCCTGGGTGCAACTGCCGCCGGAACTGCCTTGTTCGTCGATCAGATGACCAAGGCCGTCGTGGTCGCCAATGCCGCCGCGCTGAGCGCGGGAATTCCGGTCTTTCCCGGTTTCAATCTGATCTATCTGCGCAATGACGGGGTGACGTTCGGATTGCTTGGTGGCGCGCCATGGTGGAGCCTCGTCATCATGGCGCTCGCCATCTGTGTCTGGCTCGCGCTCATGCTGGGGCGCACCACCTGCCGGGTCGAGGCGCTTGCCTACGGTGCGATCATCGGCGGAGCACTTGGCAACGTGATGGACCGCACGCGTCACCGCGCGGTGACGGACTTTCTTGATTTCTACATCGGATCGGCACATTGGCCGGCCTTCAACATGGCCGATGTGTTCGTGGTCGGCGGCGTGGGCCTTTTGCTCGCGGCGCCATGGCTGGGCAGGAAACTTCAGACCGGCTCGTGACGGGGACCTGCCGCACCTGACGGGCCGACGCCATTGCCCCCGCATCCGCACTCGGATTGTTGGTTGCGCAGCGCATGCGCCGACCGTTGTGCTGCCTTGGCGGGCGCGGCTCAGGCGTATATGTCGATTGGCGTTCCGTCCCTGACCATCGCATAGATCTCCTCGATCTGCCGATCGGTCACAGAGATGCACCCCGCAGTCCAGTCCCGCTTGTTCACCGGGTCGATCCCGCGCCGTGGGCCACCATGAATGAAAATATCTCCTCCGGGAGACCGCCCCTGCGCCGCCGCAAAAGCGACATCTGCCTCATTCGGATAGGAAATACCGATCGAGAGGTGAAAAAGGCTATCGGGATTCCGCCGGTCGATGATGTAGGAGCCTTCGGGCGTGCGTCCGTCGCCCTCGAACTGCTTGTGCCCTTCGGGGGCAAATCCAAGCCCGATGGGGTATTTCCGCAAGACACCGTCCGCACCGTCGAGAACCAGCAGGCGCTGCGCCTTGTACATCCGCAGGCGGGTGACTTCTGGCCCTTTGTAGGTCCTGAACTTGCTGGCGCAGCCGGACAGGAACGCGCCCACTCCGCCCAAAAGCAGGATCCGTCGTGATATTCCGGTCTTCAACACTGCTCGACTCCTTTTTTTTGCGAAGCCTGATTCATTTTTGAACGCTACTCGTATGAAAACGCCGGATCAATGACCATGCGCCAGCGCGCCTTTCGGCATCCGGTCGTCCACCGGCTCACCACCCGATGGACCATCCTTGACCCGATGACCGTTCAGCAGCCGCAGCGCATTGGCCACAACCAGCAGGGATACGCCGACGTCGGCGGCAATCGCACCCCACATCGAGGCCATGCCAAACGCGGTCAAGCCGACGAACACCGCCTTGGTCGCCAGCGAGATGCCGATATTCTGGCGAATGATCGTCATCGTCCGGCGCGAATGCCCGATCAGCCATGGCACCCGACCGATATCGTCGGTCATCAGCGCGATGTCGGCCGTCTCGATGGCCGCATCCGAGCCGACAGCGCCCATTGCGATGCCATAATGCGCGCGCGCCATGGCCGGCGCGTCGTTCACGCCGTCCCCGATCATCGCCACCATGTCATGTCTCGCAACAAGCTCTTCGATCGCGGCGACCTTGTCTTCGGGCAGAAGTTCTGCGCGCACCTCGTCGATGCCGACCTCGGCAGCCACCGCACGGGCGGTACGCTCATTGTCGCCAGTCAACATGATGATCTGCTTCACGCCCTTCTCATGCAGTTCCGCGACGATGCGCTTGGCGTCGGGCCGGATGCGGTCACGCAACTCCAGGATGCCCGTGACACCTGTTTCGTCGCCCACGGCAACCAGCGTGCTGCCCGCGCCTTCGATCCGGTCGCGCAGATCCGACGGGATGTCATCGCCAAATCCCCTCTCGTCGGCGAACCGGTCCGAACCGAGCCAGATGGCGTGCCCGTCGGCGCGCCCTTCCAATCCCCGACCCGGCACGGTGCGGGTGTCGTCGGCCGCCGTCACGTCGATGTCGTCCGAGGCCGCACGCGAAAGGATCGCACGGGCCAGCGGGTGTGAAGAGCGCGCCTCCAGCGCCGCCGCCCGCTGCATCAGGTCCTGCTCCGAAGCGTCACCAAACGGATAGATTGCAGCCACTTCGGGCTCGCCCATGGTGATCGTCCCGGTCTTGTCCATCGCAAGCGCCGTGGTTCGACCCGGCGCTTCGACATAGGCCCCCCCCTTGATGAGCACACCCGCACGGGCCGAGGCGGTAAGTGCTGCAACGATGGACACCGGCGTCGAGATGACCAGAGCGCAGGGGCAGGCGATGACCAGAAGCACCAGCGCATTGTAGAACCAGTAATCCCAGGCTCCGCCCATCAGCAGCGGCGGCAGAACCGCAATGGCAACCGCCAGCGCCATGACGATGGGCGTGTAGATGCGTGCGAATTTCGCAACCCATTGTTCGACCGGCGCACGGCGCGCATGGGCATCGCCAACCATGCGGATGATTTTCGCCAGCACGGTGTCCGAGGCGGCTTTGGTGGCACGTATCGTCAGCGTGCCCTCACCGTTGATCGTCCCGGCATATACCTCGTCGCCGGGTTCTTTTGGCACAAGCGCGCTTTCACCCGTAATCGGGGCCTGGTCGATCGCACCTGCGCCCTCGACAACCTCACCGTCAAGGGGCACACGGTCGCCGCCGCGCACGACAAAGCGATCACCCACCGCAACCTCTGCCGCCGGGACGTCCGCCTCTGTGCCATCCGCCCGGATCACCCGCGCCGTGGGCGGCGCCAGGTCCAGAAGGGCCGAAACCGCATTGCGCGCGCGCCCGACACTCCAGCTTTCGAGATAGAGGGAAAGGGAGAAGAAGAATGCGACCGTGGCCGCCTCGAAAAACTCGCCGAGCCCGATGGCACCGGCGACAGCCACGACCATCAACAGGTTCATGTCGGGCGAAAGCCGTCGCGCCGAAGACCAGGCTTTTGGCGCAACCAGCCAGACCCCGAAGAGGATCGCAACCGCGAACAGGCCCGCTTCCGCCAGCGGCATCGCCGTTTCACCATGACCGGCAAACAGCCCGAGTGCGCCACCCATCCCTGTCTCAACGATGTGATAGATAAACCCCGCCGCCCAGAAGCCTCCGCTCAGCGCCGTGAACCGCTTCTGCCGTGCCAGATGCGCCGCCTGGTCCTCTGCCGCGTTGTCGGCATCCCACGGCTTTGCGCTCATGCCCGTGCTTGCGACCAGTTGGCTGACCTCGGCGTCCGAAATGCTCTCGGCGGTGTCCAGGATCGTCATCCGGCCGTTTATGACGTCGAACGCCAGATGATCGGTCCCGCCGACTTTCGGACCGACAACCCTGTTCAGGATCGCCACCTCTTCGGCACAATCCAGACCGGAGACCTGGAAGCTCCGCCCGTTCGTGGGAACCGGAAGCGCCGGTCCGGTATTGGCGCCGGCACCACAACAGGCCTCGCCCGCACCATGAGAGTGCGTGTGCGCGTGTTCGCCGCTCGCATGATTGTGATCGTCGTGTGGATGTTCAGCACAGTCGGAACTGTGCTTGTGATCGTGGCGGTGGCCATCTGAAGACATGGATTGACCTCGGAGTTCGTTGATTCCACATTCACATAACCCCTACAGCAACTAGAGCTTCAAGGGCTAAAACCGAATCTACGCCCGGTGACCAAAATGACCCGCGGCCCCTTGAAACGCAGCGAGACCGTGAAACGCCACGACTGACCCGCAGAAAAGAATGAGATGGATATGATTCAAAGACACGCAGCGATCATGGTAACGCTAGTGGCCCTTGCAGGCTGTGCCGCGCCGACGATGAAAAACAATGAACAGACCATGATCGGCAATGTCCCCGAAACAGTCATTGCGCTCGCCGCGCCGGACCAGGATCTCACCACGGCCCGGCTTGTTCCCGAAGACAATTGCTACTGGTATGCACATAGTGGGCCGGTGGAAACGACCCTGGTGCCGTTGCGGTCGACGGGCGGCAATCCCATCTGCGTCGCGCGCCAGTCCTGATCGGACCGGCCGCCGTCAGACCGCGAGAGATGCGTCAACTTGGCGAAGTCACGCTGTCCTCGGCCGAATACAGGAACGCGGTCGAGCCGGTCTCCACATTCGGATAAAGATCGTTGATGTGCGGCATGACCATGCGGACGCAACCGGAGCTCGCGCGGCCGCCTATGCTGCGCGGATCCGGCGTGCCGTGAATCCGCAGATAGGTATCCCGATCGCCGACATAGAGGTAGAGCGCGCGCGACCCGAGCGCGTTGTCAGGTCCGGGCTCCATCCCGTTGGCAACGCCGACATAGAGTTCCGGGTCACGGTCAATCATGTTCTGTGTCGGCTGCCAATGCGGCCACTTGACCTTGCGCTTGATCGTGTAAACACCCGGTTCGTAAAGTGTGCCACGCGCAATCGCCACGCCATAGCGCATGGCAGTGCCGCCTTGCTCGATGTGGTAGAGATAGCGCGCCACGGCATCGACATGTATATCCCCGGGAACGAGCCCCGCCCTGGCCATGACGCGCTGAGGCAGGAAGCGCGGATGCAGACCCCATGGATTCGATGTGGCCGGGTTATATCCGGGCGGCGTGACCTGCGCGTCCCATGCCGCCTTTTCCGCTTCGGTGGGCCAGGTATTCGCCATCAGCGGTGTCGAGATAGACGCCGAGAACAGCGCGGCGGTGGTCTGGATGAAATGTCGTCTTGTCAGCATGTATGGTGCTCCGCGTAATTTCCTTGTCCGGTCCCGGCATTGCCAGACCGATTTGCGCCAACTTAACTCTTCCAGCCACTAGAGGTTCAAGTGAGAAGTGTTCACCAGGTCGTGTGGAATTGTTGCGAAGCCCGATCCGCAAAGGCCGCCGGATCATCAAATCCGGATGCACATGCCGCCTGTCGCCATTGCGCGACACGCCCTGCGCCGCCGCCTCGCCCGCCGGCATTCACCGGGCGTTCGGCCTAACTGCGCCGCTGGCCTGATGTTCCGCTGTTGCGTTTCCGCCAAAGCGCCTGGCGCCAGCCTTTGAACAATCCTCTTTTGCTGGGCGGTTCGAAAATCGCGTCCGGACCTTCGGGATCGAGAATCTCATTGTCCGCAAGCCATTCCTCAAGGTCACTCAGGTCAGGCTTTTCATAAGGCCGAAATGTTCGCCCGGTCGCTTCGCCACGCAAATCCTCGATCACGCTGATCAGCGATCCGCTATCCTCCAGCCGTCTCGCGACCTCGTCCGGCTTGGTCCCCAGATGTTCCGCGATGAGATCGTTGCGCAAGAACGCGATTTCATCGCTGTACTCGGCTTTTGCAGGAGATCCCGCACTCAGCACCACGTCGCATTCGGTATCGAGCCGCAGCG
Organism: Alphaproteobacteria bacterium; assembly: GCA_030431825.1. Classification (GTDB taxonomy): domain Bacteria; phylum Pseudomonadota; class Alphaproteobacteria; order Rhodobacterales; family Rhodobacteraceae; genus Sedimentitalea. The sequence continues at coordinate 42,106 of JAUIIJ010000029.1, read as the reverse complement.
AGCGATTGTTGAAATTCGATGACCCGACACGCAGGTACTGGTTGTCCACGACCATGACCTTGGCATGAACATAGATCTCTTCGCCCTTTGCGGTCACCGGATGGTAAAGGCGGAACCGCCCGTTCCTGTCCACTTGTCGCAACGCCTCGAGCAACCGGGCACGCGCGCTGTCCATGGCGATCGGTTCAAGCCACCCTTCCGCTGAAATCGGGTTGACGATCACGATCTCCGGGCCGTCCTCTTCCACCAGCCGCTTGGCAATCGCGTGCGCGATACGCCGCGACGCGAAATACTGGCTTTCGGCGTAAATCCATGATTTCGCCTCGGCGATCAGGTCGAGATACATCTCCTCGATTTCGTGCAGGGGTTCGACACCGTCCATTTCCGGCTGCGTCCGCGCAATGGCAAGCTCGACGTCGTGGAAGTTCGGCACAAGTTTATCGGGCCAGCAATCGTGCGTTTCGCTGGCCGGCTCGAGCGTTTCGCCGGTCGCGATCTTCCATCGTTTCCGAGCCAGATCGCCCAGCGCGCGTGCCGCCTCTCCGTCAAAGGCGCTTGTCGCGTCATGCCACGGCGGGTGCATCTGGCCATCGGGTCCGATACGGCCGGGGTCGTCGTCTTCGTGTGCGCGCCGGTCCCAGCGCCCGATCGTCATGTCGATGCCGCCGCAGAATGCGATGCAATCATCGATCACGACAATCTTCTGATGATGGGAACTGGCGAATGGATGCGCGCCATCCAGTTTCAAGGTCACCTGCTTATGCAGTTTCCAGCGCAACATCGTCGCGAGCGTGTTGCCGCGAAACATCGCCTGAAATGCACCCGTATCCCACCGCAGCAGCCTTATCTGAAGCGCCGGCGTCCTGTCCGCCAGCCACACCATGAAATCGCCGAGTTTGGGCGGCCCCTCCTCGTCGCCCAGGTTGATACGGGCATCAAAATCCCAACCGATCAATGTGATACTGTGCCGGGCCTTCAGCATCGCGGCCCTGACCGCGATGAAATATTCCTCGGCATCAACGATGAAGGCGAACTGTTCCGCCTGCTCTAGCCGCCAGCAATTCCGTCCCGGTTCGAACATATCAGTCTACATCCCGTTGCGATTATGATGGCAGATCTAAAAAATGTTGAACGCAGTGTCTGCCACTGCGTTCATCCCTATCGTGATTGTGTCTGTGTCAGCGTCGGATCGCACGCGCACCGCCGACCAGGATACAGGCGCCGACAACACCGGCCACCAGATATCCCAGCCAGCCCCCAAAGGAGACGCCGAGCAGACCGAAGATGAAGCTGGCAAGCGCCGCTCCGACGATTCCGAGGATGATATTCAGAAGAATACCAGTGTCTGACTTCATTACGATGGACGCGATCCAGCCCGCGAGCCCGCCCACGATAATCGCTGCAATCCAGCCGATCCCAGCATCTTCCATAGTCTTTTCTCCCAAAGCAGAGTGTTGAAGTGATTGGATCACACCTTGATCGATGGCACGATCGGATCCAAAGTTAGCTTAGTCAATCAGGGTTCATGCGCCAGTAGGATATATACCGATCAGGCGGTGACGTGCGGCCTTTGCCGACAAGGCCACAGCACAGGAGAGAGACGACAACCGATTCATCAAGACGCGCATATTCATGTCGATTTTCATACAATCAACCGATGGCGGGATGATGACCGACTGCATGGTCGGTGATAGTTTCACGATGCTTCTTTCCTCAGTGAACCACATGATTGTAGGATAACATACCTAAGGGCGCTCGCGCAGGCGAGCCGGTACATCATAAAACAATTTAGGTTTCCCATGAATCACCATTATGAAAGCTGTCTTGTCAGCCGCCTGTCGCGCTTCGTGTGCCTCACCGAGCAGGAACGCGAATTTGTCGCCGAAATGGAAAAGGACGAGCGCGCGCAGGGCAAGGGCGGAACGATCATCCGCGTTGGCGATCAGACCGAGGGCATCAATATTCTGAAAACAGGCTGGGCCGTGGTCAAAGCCGACAGTTCGGACGGCAGAAGCCAGATATTGCGCATATACCTGCCGGGCGAGGTCATAGGACTTGCCGAGATCGGCTCGTCCCATGCGAACCATCGCGTTGTCATGCAGACAGACGGGGTCATCTGCCCGTTCCCGCGCAGCGGTCTGGCACCGCTCTTTTCGGATTTTCCGCGCCTTGGCGCATTGCTGACCGCAATCGGCAGCCTCGACCAGATCGCGCTTCGCCATCACGCCAGCAGCCTTGCCTCGATGGATGCAACCAGGAAGCTCAAGTTCTGGCTCCTGCAGCTTCGCTCCCGTCTGGAAGTGTCCAATGTGGGCCTCGGGAACCGGTTTCAGGTTCCCTTCAGCCAGGTCGAGATCGGGCAGGCGGTCGGGCTGACGTCGATCTATATCAACAAGCTGCTCAGAAGCTTTGCCGCCGCTGGCGAGATCGAGATCGAACGGCCCTACATGCGCCTGCGCGATCGCGCCAAGTGGGAGCGGGAGTGCGAATTCGTGAACCCCTTCGTTGACATGGATACATCGTGGTTCCCGCCGGCCCAAAAGGTGGTGCGTAGCGAGTCCGCACGTCAGGCGATGCAGGACTAAAGCGTTTCGCGATTGACTTGAAAAATCCGGCATCACCCAACACGCTGAAATCTTTGACTTCAGGCAGCGTCAGGTGATTCAGGTTTATCGCGAAATGCCGTAATCAGGCAACTGCGTCCGCGTTGATACCGCTGGTCGCAAGCTCCGTCATGGTCCGGTCACCCTCGTAAGATGCGTCAAGGCAGGTCTTGAGCGCGGCCACATCCTCGGCCAGCTCCAGCCTGTCTGCAAAGGCCACGAGGCAGCCATATCCGGCGATCGCATAATGCACCAGGCGCTGGTATTGCGTGATGATCATGGCGTCGCGCGTCGCATCCTCGCCGAATGATTCGTCAATGGCGTGCGCGCGGGCCTCATCCACCAGCCCTTCCATACCTTTGCAATGCTCTCCCGCCGGACGTTCGTGATGGCGGGCGCAGATCGAAGTTAACTCGTCGATGCCCCTCTGAATGCCCTCGGCACCCGCGTTGAGCGCGGCAACAAGGTCTTCGTCGGTCGCCGCCGCGGCCATATCCTTGGTTACCTTGTACGCTTGGCTGTTGGCACTGTGCAGGTCTTTGAGCTGTTCGATGTAGAGGTCTTCAAGCGTGTCGATACTCATGTCCACTCCTTTCGAGATGCACATGCAGGCTACTCTGTTTTGATCGCGCTCCTGTTCACCATTCCGCCAAATGCCGCACCAATCTTCAAAAACCTTAACACAGATTAACGTCTTGCGCCGCGCATCACGGGCACCAAAGCCGTATCTATATCGGAGCGCGCTTGATGCGCATGACGGAGGACAATGATGCACAACGTTTTCTATCTGATCGGGGTGATCGTCGTCGTTCTCGCCGTGATCAGTCTTGTATTCTGAACTCGGACGGAGAGAACAATGACGGTTGAAAACAAACCAGAAAATCCGGGTGCCCGCTCCGATTCGGACAGGATGAAGGACTCGGACGGAGCAAAGGAAAAGACCAGGGCGGAGGTGGCGCGGCTGGCTGGCGAAGCCAGGGCTTCGGCGCAGAGCGCGGCACAGGATGCTGCCGTCGCCGCATCGGAAAAGGCCAATACCGCCAAGAACACCGCGGCCGATGAACTGTCTGATGTTGCCTCGGCGCTCCGCACGGCGGCCGGCGAGATGCGCAGCGGATCACCGCAAGAGCGCACCTTCGGGCAAATTGCAGAGAGCCTTGCCGACGCCTCGGATGCGATGCGCAACAAGGACCTCGGCGAGATGGTGCAGGACGTCAGCGCATTCGCGCGGCGCAATCCCATGATCTTTCTGGCGGGTGCGGCGCTTGTCGGCTTTGCCGCCACACGATTTGCCAAGGCATCGGGCAGCGACATCTCGGAGGCGGGAAACACGCCCGGCACCGGAAGTGCGCTTGCACAGGGCGCGCATGAGGGACCATCGGGAACCTCTTTGGACGGAGAGTTGTCATGAGTGACAGACCCACAGGCAAGAGCACCGGAGCGCTGCTGTCGGATGCCATGGCCAACGTGACCGGATTGGTCAGGGGTGAAATAGATCTCGCCCGCGCCGAGGTCAGCGACAATGTCAGCAAGGCCGGTGCCGCAATCGGATTGATTGCCGGTGCCGCGATCATCGCGCTGGTTGCGCTCAACGTCCTCGCCGCCGCTCTTGTCGCGGCGCTGGCCGAGGCCGGGCTGGATACCGGCTGGGCCGCGCTGATCGTCGGAGCGCTGCTGGGTATCGCGGCGTATATCCTGGTGAACAAGGGCCTGAGTGATTTGAAACTTTCCAGCCTCGCTCCGTCGCGCACATTGAAGAATGTTCAGCGCGATGCGGCAGCGGTCAAGGGGGCATACGATGACAAATGAAACCCGCAGCGTGAAACAGATCGAACGGGAAATCGAAGATCATCGTTCTGATCTGGCATCCAACCTGAACGAGTTGCAGAACAAGTTTTCTGTCGAGGAACTGGTGCGTCAGGTCGGCAACCGGTTTCGCGAGCATGGCGGCGACATGGGCCGGTCGATTTCGGAGCAGGTCAAGGCGAACCCGATCCCGCTCGCTCTGACCGGCATTGGCCTGACGTGGCTGATGGTTGGAAGCGGCCGGCGCCCTGCTCCTGAGTTTCAATCGCGCGATCGCTACCGTGACGGGCACGATGTGCAGGGCCGGCTGGAGCACAACATGGCACAACCCGGCTTTCGCGAACCGTCATGGTCGCGTGAGGACTACGACCCCTCGCCGATCGGACAGAACCATACCGGCGGAACCGGAACGGGCACGGACGCCCCGACCGGCATGGTTCAATCCGCTAGGGATCGCGTCGCGGGCGCGGGTTCCTCCATTCGCGAAACCGCGGCCTCGGCAAAGTCCGGTGTGGCACGCACCGCGGATGCCGCCCGGTCGGGTCTGTCAAGCATGGGTCAGCGTATCTCCGAAGGCACGGAGAACCTGACCGAAGAAGGCCGCCAGCGCGTGATCGCGGCCCGCAGAAAGGCGATTGACATGCGCCGCTCTGTTGCGCGTTCGGTCGGCGACGGGACCGAGGCGGTGGCGGATTTCTACGAACGCCAGCCTTTGGTGATCGGAGCGCTCGCGCTCGCATTCGGCGCGGCGGTTGCCGGCGCCCTGCCGCGTACGGGGCGCGAAGACAGCCTGATGGGCGCCAGGAGCGACAGCCTGTTTGACGAAGCCGAACGCATCTTTGACGAGGAGAAAAGGAAAGTCGCCTCGGTCGTGGCCTCGGTAAAGGAAGAGGCCCAGGATATCGCCGCCGAGACGAAAGCGGAACTCGAGAGCTCCGACCCGTCCGATCCCGATGACAAGTCCGCCGTTCAGGCAGCGGGCGACAAGGCGAAAGAGGCCGTCAAACGGGTCGCCGACAAAGCAAAGTCGGAGGCGGAAAACCAGAACCTGGGGACGAATTCACGCAAATGAGACATCTTCTTTTCGCGCTTTATGAACGCGCCGGCTCTGTCTTCACCGGGGAAACCGTCCATCGCACCCTGCAAGTCGTCAGATGCGAAAACCGGCTCGGGTCGGCGGACAGACACCCGTCATATCACCGAAACATCAGCCGACTAAAAACCCCAGGACACCCTGCTGGCATAAATCGGACAAATTCAATGGAGAAGGACACATGGTAAGTCAACGGGAAGCGTATTTGCATGAAACGCAGCTCGACCGTGGGGGGCGCTCGGCATGGGGTGCCATTTTCGCAGGAGTTTTCGTCGGTCTTGCCATCTTCGCCGTCCTCAGCCTGCTTGGTCTCGGCATCGGCCTGACCGCGATCGAAATCGACGAAAATGACGTCATGGGGAGCGTCCCGACAGCATCGCCGATCTGGCTTTTCGTGAGTCAGGTCATTGCCCTCGGCATCGGCGGGTTCGTTGCCGGCCGTCTCGCAGGCGTGCTGCACGGTGTCGGATCGATGCTGCACGGCGCCACGGTCTGGGCCTTGTCGACGCTTGCCGCAGCCTGGCTGACGATAAGCGCGGGCATCGGTGTGTTCAACATGGCCGGATCGGCGCTCAGCCTGGCGGGCAGCACCGTGTCGCAAGCCGTATCGGCAACCGGCTCGGCCGTCGGAAGCGCGATCCCCGACGACGTCAACCTGCCAGACCTCGCGATCAGCCAGATCGGTCTGGAAGACCTTCCGGAACCCATCGCGACCAGGCTCCGCGAGGCCGGCATCACGCCGCAGAACTTCCGCGAAGAAACACGCGAGGCGTTCCGCAGCGTCATCAGCCGTGCTGAGCAGCAAAGGGCGTTTCGTGCGGTCTCTTCCACAGCGCTTGAAATCCTGCGGAATCCGACGAACGCCCGGACAGAACTGCAAAACCTTGCCGACACGCTCATTGGCGGCGAAGATGCGGTGCTCTCCGAAGAAGACCGGCAGGAGGCGCTTCGCGTGATGCAAAGACGGCTTGGCATGACGCCCCAGGAGGCGGAAGCCTATGTCGATCAGATCCAGGCGCGCATGGAAGAGCTTCGGGCAGAGTTCCAGACCGCGATCGACGAGTCTCAGCAACAGCTGGACGAATTCCAGGCCAGCGCCATTGAGGCGGCGGATCAGGCGGCGGATCGCGCGGCCAAGGCTGCCTTGCTTGCCGCTCTCGCCGCTCTGGTCGGTCTGGGCGCAGCGGTCTTCGGCGCCTATGTCGGACGGCCCATCAATATTGACTGAGACCGGGGCCTATGGTCGAGCCCGGCGCACCTGACGGGCTCGACCTCGAACGAAAGTGACGGTTCCGATGATCTGCCACCACGCCGGTTGTCGATCCAGGAACTGTCAACAAGCTGGTTTTCTTTCCCGATCGAAAGATCGTGAACAACAACAGCAACGATGGTGTCGGTGGCTCGCTGAGCCGGTAGAAAGTGAACTTGTACCCGTGCCGACAATCCCGAACAAAGATCATCGCGAAAACACATCTGTCGTCGCGGTGTCATCGAAGGCTGTTGAATACCGCCGTGGTCCGGCGCGAAAGGTGACAAGACACCCAACGCCGGACGGGTGGCAAACCTGCCAGGTCCAAGCATCTGCCTGGCAGAACGGCAGGCGAGAGTTGACAAGACAACGACGAACGCCTGATCGTAAATTAACTTAACCAAGAAAGGACCTAAAATGAACTGGGATCAAGTCCAAGGTAAGTGGAAGGAAATGACCGGCAACATCAAAGCCAAGTGGGGCGATCTGACCGACGACGAGTTGGCAGAGATGGATGGCAACCGGGAAGCGCTGGAAGGCAAACTCCAGGCAAAATACGGAAAATCCAAGGAAGAAGCGAAGAAGGAAGTCGATGACTTCCTGAACGAAAACTCGTGATCTGCGGGGGCCGCCGGTTCACGGCGGTCCCATCAACTTCAATATCAGAAATATCCGGGCGACCGGTAACAGGAATCCCTATGAATCGCGTATTTTACATCATCGGTGTCATCGTTGTCGTTTTGCTTGTTCTGAGTATTCTCGGTCTGACCTGACGACGGAGGAGCACATGAAACGTTGCATCCGGCGGCTGGCGGTCAAGGCAACCTTCGTCGCCCTGATTGCACCAACCGTCCACGCAGAAGAGGTTGGCAAGGTCGATGTCGACTGGCTGGGAAATGACATCATTATCGAAGCCTTTGCCGACCCCAAGGTCGATGGCATCACCTGTCATGTCGCCTATTTCGATCGCGGGGTGATCGACCGGCTTCAAAAGGGAGACTGGTTCGAGGACCCGTCGAATTCCTCTATTTCCTGCCGCCAGACCGGCCCGATCACGATGGGTGACATCGATACCTCGGAAGAGGGTGAAAGCGTGTTTTCGGAACGGCGCTCTGTGATCTGGAAATCCCTGAACGTGCGACGGATTTATGACTCCGATAACAAGGCATTGATCTACATCTCTCACGCCCGCGACGTTCAGAACGGGTCAGCCAAGATGTCGCTGTCGACGGTGCCCCTGTTTCTTGAAGAGTAATCGTTCGAGTTCAAAACCGTATTTGAACGAGCCGGGATGGTTTCCAAGTTCAATGCAACGGGTCCAAGCCCGGCGGTTCTCCTGTATGATGAACCGAACGATGGGCCCAAAGCACAGGCTGCTGACCGATTGACAGGTACAGACGATCACGGATCCTTCGACCCTCCGCGTTGGCGCCCTGCAGCATCAGGACCGAAAGGGCCGTGCCGTCCGGCGCGGCCTGAAATTCCAGCCCGGGCATAACAAAGACGGCGCAGGTGCTGTCAGATTTTGCCCCGGTAGGTACTGCTATCGACGTTCTTCTTTGCCGAGCGACATATGGGCCTGGGTGCTGTCAGCCCGACGCATTGCGCCGGCCTCCTGCGTCAATGCCGCCATGCGGTAGAACCCATGCGCCATCTTGGAATAGGGCGTGAGCAGGAAAAGGGTGAGAACGGAGCCGAGGTGTATCGGAAGCAGCCAGTTGACCCAAGGCGTACCCGTCGCGGCGTAGAGGATCAGGCCGGTAGCAGCGACGGTAAAGAGCAGGAGAACGAAGGCCATCTCGCCGCCCCAGGCTTTGGGCGCACCCAGTTCGGAGTCCGCCCTGAGCTTCAGACCGGCCAGCCCGAGCGTCCCGACACAGAGAAGGATACCCCCCGGCACGCCCAACAGTTTGGGCAGGCTGAAGATGCCGTATGGCGCCTGCATTGAAAAAACATAGTGCAGCACGGTGCCGGTCGATGTCGAGGCAAAGCACAGCAGAAACCCGTAAAGTACCGCCTGATGAAAGTGTCGGCGCGCGTGGCTGAAACGGTCCTCGTCCTCGAAATTGCAGCCATCTCCGTGCCCGCCTTCGAGGTTTTTCATCCGGCCAGCGGACTTCAGAGCCGACCAGAGATCCCCAAGCCGGAGATCCGCGCCGCCCACGGTTCGCCAGAACCCGCGCAGGGAAATGGCGATGGTCAGCAACGGCAGCAGGAACGCGGGCAAGAAGATCGCAACCATCAGCCCATGCGACATGTAGGCATAGAAGCCTGCACCGGATTCGGGTCTCATTCCCTGTACCAGGGCAAAGAACAGCCCGAAGCAGACGATCAGCCCCACCGAGATCAACATGCCCGACCGGTCGAAAAGATCGGCAAAGCGCCGTGGCCAGGCATGGGTCTTCCAACTGTGCTGGCGCAGCTCGGCCAGCGCTTTCGGCAGGTTCAGATCGAATTCATGCGGCGCGGTATATTGGCACGCATAATAGCAGCCCCGACAGTTGTGGCAGAGATTGGCAAACTGTGTCAGGTTGCCATCGCTGAACGCCCGTTCGCGATGCAGCGCCGGGAAAACCGCGCAGTAGCCTTCGCAATATCGGCAGGCATTGCAGATCTCGGCCTGGCGGCGTGCTTCGGACAAAAGGTCAGTTTGCATGGGCTGCGGCCTCCCTGCCCGCGATACGGCCGAACACGGTGCCAATGGTCATGCCGAAACCCGCCAGGTAACCCTGCCCCAGGATCGAGCCGGCCATGGTTTCGCCCGCCGCCCAAAGGTTCGTGACCGCGCGGTCGCCGATGGAGCATTGGGCCCTCTCGTTCACCTTCAGCCCGAGATAGGTGAAAGTGACGCCGGTTCGCAGTGAATAGCCATAGAATGGCGGCTCGCAGATCGGGCGCGCCCAGTTTGTTTTTGGCGGGGAAATTCCGCTGGTGGTCACGCCATCAAGCTCGGTCGGGTGGAAACCGGATGTATCGCCGCAGGCGGCGTTGAACGCATCCAGCGTCAGGCGAAGCTTTTCGGGCGGCAGGCCCATCTTTTCGGCCAGTTCTTCCACGCTATCGGCCCTGATCGGCGGAAAGACCGACGGCATGAAGAGATCGAGCGACTTGGCATCGATGATGACATGGCCCACTTGCCCGGGCTGGGCGGCCACCAGTCGGCCCCAGATCGCATAGCGCTTGGGCCAGACATCTTCCCCTTCGTCATAAAAGCGTTCCGCATTCTTGTTGACGACAATGGAAAACGGCACGCAATCCAGACGGGTAACGATACCCCCATCGAATTTCGGAGCCCGGCCGTCGATGGCGACGGCGTGACACTGTGTGGGGTCTCCCACCTGTGCAATCCCCTGCCCCAGCAGATCCGCCAGCACGATCCCCCGGTTATACGGGGTGCCACGGATCAGAAAGTTCTTTGCCGCGGGTCCCCAGGCGCGGGCCAACCAGTCGGTATCGGCCTGAAAACCGCCCGACGCCACCACCACGGATTTCGGCGAAACGCTCTTTCTGTCGCCCTCATGGGTAAAATCGACACGGGTGACCGTATCACCTTCCAGTTCCAGATGCGTCACGGCGGCTTCATAGAGAACCTCGACGCCAAGGGCGCTGGCGGTGCGATAATAGGCATTCACAAGGCTCTTGCCACCGCCGAGAAAAAAGGCGTTGGTCCGCGCGAGCGACAGAGTGCCCGAAAGCGACGGCTGGAACCGGACGCCATGCTGCTCCATCCAGGGCAGGCATTCTTCCGAAGTGCGGATTGCAAGTCGTGCAAGGTGTTCGTCGGTCTTGCCATCGGTCACCTTCATGAGATCGGCAAGATACTCGTCCTCGCTGTAGCTTTCCGTCAACGGACCAAGTGGACCGGAATGCATGCACCGGAAATTACGGGTATGGCGCGAATTGCCGCCGCGATATGGTTTGGGCGCGGTTTCGAGTATCAGCGTCCGCGCGCCCGCTTCCGCCGCGGTGATCGCGGCGCACAGGGCGGCATTGCCGCCACCGACCACCACTAGGTCATAGGTATCCGGTCCGGCTTTCATGACAACGCTCCACTCACGAGTCTTCGAGGCCGCGATCACGCTCCTGCAGCGAACGGATACGCATGCGCTGTGCGGCCTGAATATGGGCGCGCATCTGTGCCTCGGCGGTCGCACCGTCGCGCACCAGCAAGGCGTCCATGATGCGGCGATGCTCTTCCACCGCCTCTTCGGCCCTCTCGCTGTCGGCAAGCTGAGACCGGCCAAGGATCAGCAGGGCCTTTTGCAGGGACAACATCGACTTGGCCAGAAAACGGTTCTTGGCCGCATCGAGCAGCGTCGCGTGGAATATCCGGTTGATGCGCGTCGCCTCTGCACCGGTCCCCGCGCGGGCCAGTTGATCGTTCAGCTTTGACAGTTCCTCAAGCTCGACCTCGGACGCGGCGCGCGCCGCCAGCCGCGCGGATGTGCCTTCCAGCACGGCGCGCATTTCGTAGAGTTCCATGACTTCCGCATAATCAAGGCTGCGCACCGTCGCACCAAGCCGCGGAACATGAGCGACCAATCCGTCGGCCTCCAGCTGGCGTATGGCTTCGCGGATGGGTGTCCGGCTGACCCCGAGACGCTCGGCCAACTCGGTCTCGCGCAATCGCTCGCCGGGATCCAGCACGCCGTTCCTGATATCATCCAGCAACTGCATATAGGCCGAATTCCCCTGCGGGCGGGTCTGTGTCTGGTCGTCCGTCACGGTCACGTGGGTTTCCCTTGCATCTTGTATCCGGTTGCATACAAGCGTACACAAAGCGTGTCAACAGCTTCGGAAACGCCCCTTGTCACACCATTCCTCCCAACTCCCGGCCTGGCAGAAACGACTTCTGACACTTGCACTCGCTGCTTTCGGAACAGTCATTTTCTGGCTGCTGAACCTGCCGCTGCCTTTCCTCTTCGGTCCGATGACCGCCTGCCTTATCGCCGCGCTGGCACATGTGCCGATCAAGGGATTCGGTCAGGTTTCCGTCGCCGCGCGAACCATCCTTGGTGTCGCGGTCGGGGCATCGATCACGCCCGCACTGTTTGCGGAACTTCCAAAGATGGCGGGTTCCGTGGCGCTGATCCCGCTGTTCATTCTGCTGATCGGGCTTTTCGGGGTGCCGTTCTTCAGGAAAGTCTGGGGCTTTGACCTGCCGACGGCCTATTACGCAGCCATGCCCGGAGGTCTGCAGGACATGGTTATCTTCGGCACCGAAGCCGGCGGCAACCCCCGCGCCTTGTCACTGATCCACGCCACACGCGTTCTGATCCTGGTGACATTGGCACCTTTGTTCCTGACGCTGGTTTACGGCGCGGATCTGACCAATCCCATCGGCGCACCGGCACGGGATATTCCGGTATCAGAGCTTCTGATGATGATCGCGGCCGCGTGGATCGGCTGGAAGGGCGGCGAGCGCATCGGGCTGTTCGGCGCGTCGATCCTCGGGCCGATGATCGTGACCGCAGTGCTTTCGCTTTCGGACATGATCCACACCCGCCCACCGCTCGAGGCGATCCTTGCGGCGCAGTTCTTCATCGGCTGCGGCATCGGGGTGCATTTCGTCGGGGTGACTCTGGCCGAACTCCGCCGTGTGGTGATCGCTGGTGTCACATACGTCGTGTTGCTGGCGGCTCTGGCGGCTGTCTTCACGCTGGTGGTTACGGGGTTGGGACTTGGTCAGCCGGTCGAGGCATTCCTGGCCTTTGCCCCCGGCGGACAGGCCGAGATGACCGTCCTCGCAATCGTGACCGGCGCCGATCTGGGTTTCGTCATCACGCACCATCTGACGCGCATCATTCTCGTTATCATCGGCGCCCCCATTGTCGCCGCACTCATTCGACGCCGGACCAAACCTCGGGGTTGATCATGTTGATCGGCCGACCGGCGGCATAGGCATTTATCTGTTCAAAGATATCCGAGAATTGCAGATCGAATTCATCCTCGGTCACGAAACCGATATGCGGTGTGCAGATCAAATTCGGATGCGCCAGCAACGGATCCGAGGCATCCGTCACGGGTTCATTGTCAAATACATCGATGGCAGCCATGCCGGGGCGACCCTTGTTCAAGGCGTCGAGCAAGGCGCCCGGTGCGATAACGGCCGCACGCGAGGTGTTCACGAACAGCGCTCCGTTCTGCATGTACCCCAGGTCTTCGGAGGTGATGATGCCCCTTGTTTCGGGTTTCAGCCTGACATGGATCGACACGATATCGCTTTGCGCAAAGAACGTTGCCCGATCCGATGCGACGGCATGGCCATCGGCGGCGGCCCGGGCCCGACCGGCCTGCGACCCCCACCAGACCACGCTCATACCCAATGCCGCGGCATAGCCGGCAACGGCGCCCGCGATGCGGCCATACCCGTAAAGCCCGAGTGTACGCCCCCGCAGCGACTTGCCTACACCCATCTGCCACCGTCCGGCCTTGGCAGAGGCCATCTGTTGGGGAATCTGTCGCATGGCCGCGAGCATCAGACCAAGGGTCAGCTCGGATGCGGCGTAGGAGGGTGCATCCGAATGCGTGTTGGAACAGAGCAGTACGCCCGCGTCCGTGCAGGCGGCGAGATCCACATGGGGATATGCGCTGCGCTGCGAGATCAGTCTGAGGTTGGGCAATCGCTGCAGCAAGCCGCGCGTGATGCGGGTTCGCTCCCGAAACAGGACAAGCGCGTCACAATCCGCCAGCCGCTCGGCCAGGATCGCTTCGTCGGGCTGGTGGTCGGTCCAGACGGTCACCTCATGCCCGGCGAGCAGGCGAAAGCATGGCAGGCCACGCAGCGTGTCGAACCAGTCATCGAGAATATGGACCTTCATGCTCCGATGTTATCCATAGAGAGCCTGGATCGCCTTGCTGACACGCGCGTGCAGGTCGGTAAGATCGTTCCGCGAGCCCGCGCAACTCCGGATGCGCTGTGCGAGGCTGGCGCGCAGGTCTTCGAGTTGGCGACGCACTTCGACGAGTTTCTCGTGGTCGGTCATGACGTGTTTCCTCAATGGGACAGGAGAACGGGAATCTTGATTCGCCGCAGAACGTCGGCTGTCACACCACCCAGGAAATCCTCGCGGAACTTCGAGTGTTCGTAGGCCCCAAGTACCAGCAGTGACGGATCGTGCCGCTCGCAATAGGACAGGATCGTATCGGCCACAGCGTGCTTTTCCGGAAAGTTCTCGTGAATGGCGTCCACATCGTGCCGCGAAAGATGGGTAATCAGGTCCTCGACAGGCCAGCCACCCCGCTGTCCGACGGTCAGCACGCTGACCTTGCCCTCGGCTTCGAGCAGGCGGAGACCGTCGGACAGCGCGCGCGCCGCAGCGCGTCCGCCGTCCCAGGCAAGCGCGGCATGGCTGTGCTGTGCGCCGGCATCGTAACCGGCCGGTATCACGATCACCGGTCGGCCCGACAAAAGCGCAATGCGGTCCGGATGCAGCGTGACATGCGCGTCATCCTGATCGGAATGGGCTCCGACGATGAGCATGTCAAAGTGTCGGGCGGCCTCTGCGAGAACGTTGTCTACGCGGCCTGCCCGTTCGCGAAACGTCAGGCCATCACCCAGGCCCAACTCGTCGCGCAGGGCATCGAAACGAGCCTCGATCGCGGCGAGTATGCCCTTGTTCGCGTCCGCCAGAATCGTGCGCGCCTCGTCCGGGATCCAACGCCAGCGCCGGTCTATGACTTCATGCGAGGAATGGGCCAGAAGGGCGGTGACGTGGGCGTTGCGCGTGCGCGCGAGCGAGGCCGCATAGCGCAGGGCGGCCTCGGTTTCCGCAGACCCGTTGAACGCAACGAGCAAATTCATGATCGGCATGTCAGTGACCTTTCCAGATATGGGACGGCACGTAGATCATGCCATCGGCGAGCTTGCGCGCCGTCCGCAGCAGACCGGCGGAATTCAGGCTGAAGCCGTTGGTCATTTCGAAATCGACAAGCACTTCGATGGTGCCGGACGGGTGTTCCAGAACGACATTCGCGGGGCTCTCGTCCGGGCGATCGAGCAGGCCATCGGCGATACTGCCCGGTGTCAGGGCGCAGGACGCCATACATTGCGATCCGGTGACCGCCATGCTGGGATGGGTATTCCACGGCATGAAATAGCGCGCCGCGACGGTGCCGCCATCGCGCGCTTGGGCGAAAAGGCCGAATTTGGGTGTCACCGATTTGGCAACATCTCCCATGCCCATCTTTTCGCCCGCCTGCAGACGCACCGCTTCCATGCGTTCGAAAAAGCCCTTGTCGGCGTCCAGCTCTGCTGCGGTTTCGTAACCGGTCAGACCGAAATCACCTGCACGCGCCATCACCATCGGCATCGCCACGTCCATGCAGGTTACTTCGAGCCCGTCGATCGTATCACGGATGTTGCCCGTGGGCAGGAAGGCACCGGTGGACGAGCCGACCACCCCCATGAAATTCAGCGTGATCGGGGCCGCCGTGCCTGGCACGCCGGCAATCGCGGCGTTCCCCTCGTATGTCAGCTGTCCGGCCGGGGTCCGGACGCGGGACAGAACCTTCGCCCCGGTATTGACGGCACGGATGCGAACCTCGGTTTCGTCGCCATGCGGCGTCACCAGGCCCATTTCGATTGCCGCGGGGCCGACACCGGACAGGATATTGCCGCAGGTCGGTTTGAAATCGACCAGCCGGTCTTCGACCGACACCTGCGCAAAGAAATAATCCACATCGGCCCATTCGTCGTCCGACGGCGACAACATCGCAACCTTTGTCGTCACCGCCGCGCCGCCGCCGATACCGTCGATGTTGAGCGGGTGGCCAGACCCGACCGCCGCCAGCAGTATCTCGGCCAGCGTTTCGCGATCATCGGGCAGATCGGCGCGGTTGAAGTAGGGTCCGCGCGAGGTTCCTCCACGCATGAACAGAAAGGGAATACCGGTCTGACTCATGGTTCCGTCCTCAGTTCAACGGCCAGGGCAGGTCAACGGCGCCCTGCAGGAGACCCGGCGGGAAATCACGATTCAAGGCACCGGCCATCACGCACATCAGAGCGACGCCGCAAGCGGTCAGTATCAGCGTCTTGCTCCAGCTTGCGCCTGCACGTACCCGCAAGAAGGAAATCATGAACCCGATCAGAGCGAGTATGAAACCGACGAACCAGGTGCCCACAATCAGCGCGGCGAACCAGCCGAGTGTGGACCAGAGGCCATACGGCGCATCGGCGTCTTCCCCGAATATTTCCTTGTCGGCAAAGATCACGTCGGTTTCCGGGCGCACCATCATCTGCACCAGCATGATCAGGCAACACGCCAGCGAGATACCACCAACAACCAGCGGAACGATCTTGTCGGTCAGGTTGTAGTCCGGGATCATGCTGGCATTGATCAGAGCCGCCACGATGTAAGCTATGATCACCAGCAGGAAGATCATCGGTGCGCGCTTGGAACCGGACTGCACGTCGCCCTCGGCCATGATTGTCTTGGCCTGCCGAATGCCGAGCACCACCGACACCACGGTCACGATGATCAGCACGATCACGATCGGCGAAAACAGGTAATCCATGCCCTCTTCGAACGATTTGCGGAACCGGAAGGAAGCGATCTGAAACGCCTGGTTCGAGAATTTCTCGACCGGGTTGGACAGCACGAAACCGATCAGGAAGGCAGGGCGCGACCAGTCGAACCGGCGCAGGAAGATACCGATCAACCCAATCACGAAAAGTGCCAAAATATCCTCGAAATTCTGACCGGACTGAAACGCCGCGAAGCTGATCAGCATGAACAGGAATGGGGCGAGATAGGTGAAACGGATTGTGGTCAGCTTGGCGATACCGCCGGATGCGGCGATGCAGAGCAACGTGCCGACGACATTGGCAAGCGCCAGCAGCCAGACGATAGAATAGGTGATATCCAGGTTGTCACGCAGCATCGCGGGGCCGACCTCGATGTCGCCCGAACCCAGCAGCGCAATGGCGCCGATGAAGATCGCCATCGAACCCGATCCGGGAATACCGAACAGCAATGTCGGAACCAGCCCGCCGCCTTCCTTGGCGTTGTTTGAGCTTTCCGGCCCGATGACACCGCGAATTTCGCCTTTGCCGAAGTTCGACTTGTCCCTGGTCGTCTGCACCGCGTGGCCATAGGCAATCCAGTCGACGACCGAACCGCCAAGACCGGGGATAACGCCGACCACCACGCCGATCAGTGAACAGCGTAACGACAGCCACTTGTTGGCGAACCAGTCGCGTACGCCCTCTGACCAGCCGGCGCCGAGCTTGGCATCCTTGGCGATCGAACGGTCCTGACGCAGCAGCGAAACGATTTCGGGGACAGCAAAGATTCCCAGCCCGACGATCACCAGCTTGAGGCCATCGGTGAGATAGGGGATGTCATAGCTCGCCATGCGCAGGCTGCCACCGGCGTCGGCTTCGCCGATCGTGCCGATCAGCAGGCCCAGCCCGGCCGCCGCCAGCCCCTTGAGCGCAACGCGCCCGGCCAGAACCGCGACCATCGACAGGCCAAGTACGGTGATCATCAGCATTTCGGGCAAGCCGAAAGCCAGCACCAGCGGGCGCGCGACGAGGATGAAAACGGTCAGGAACAGCGCCCCCATCAACCCCCCGAACAGCGAGGATGTGAACGCCGCCGACAGGGCGCGGGCCGCCTGACCTTTCTTGGCGAGGGGAAAGCCGTCAAGAACCGTGGCTTGCGACGCTGATGAGCCGGGAATGCCCATGAGTACCGACGCAAAGGTGTCCGAGGTCGGCACCACGGCGACCATACCGATCATCAGCGCGAGCCCGAGGACCGGCTCCATGCCAAACATGAACGGCAGTAGAAGCGACAGGCCGGCGATCCCGCCGAGTCCGGGAAACACCCCGACAGCGAGCCCCATGACAACGCCAAGAATGAGATACCCCAGCACGACTGGTTGCAGGATAAGCGCCCAGGCATCGCCAAGTGCGGGCAGAGCGGTTGCAAGAACATCCATTGCGCCGACCTTTTCTGTTTTTCCGGGAAAAGAGAAACGGCCCCGGTACAGAACCGGGGCCGAGCTGATCAGATCACTTCAGCGACACACCGTAGGCTTCCTGAAGCCAGTTCGTCACAAAGGCCTTTGCTTCGTCCGAAACGGTGGTCCCGGCGACCGTCGCCCTCGCAGCGCCCGGGCCCACAAAGACCGGATACTTGCCAACCTGCTGCGCGGCGCGCTCTGCAAAGCCATCGGCGCTGCGCACCGCCTCGAAGGCCGCGACATAGGCGTCGCGCACGTCATCCGGAGTGCCTGCGGGAAGGAAGGCAATCTTCTGTACCGGGAAGCCCGCGATAAAGAAGGCTTTCCACGCGTCCCATGCCTCGCCCGATGTTTCGCAGCCCTCGGTGGCTTCACACACTTCCTTGAAGGTCGGGATGTCCGGGAAGGTCGGATCGCGCACGATATTGCCATCCTCGTCCAGTGCTCCCCAGGTCATCATCGCAACCGCCCGGCCATCGGCGACCAGATCAGCCGAAGCGCCCAGGTAGGCCGAGGAGGTCTGATAATCGATGTTTGCCTCGCCGCGCTCGAACATCAGGCGCCCGTCACCCCGGCCCTTGATGCCGAAAACCGGCTCGACATTCATACCGAGCATTTCCCAGGCCAGCAGCGGTACCAGATCGAGACGCGTTGCGCCCTGCGAGCCATAGATAAAGTCGACATCCTGGAGATTGTTGGCAGAACCGTCGAACTTGGCGCCGTCCTCCGGATTGAGATAGGCCACGCCGCCGGTTCCGGACGCCATTACCGGCACCCAGTCGCTGTATTCATACCGCACGCGCGGATCGCCGAGCAGAAAGGGAAACTGAGTCGACCCCGAAGTGCCGAACAGCAATGTACCCTCGTCATGTTCCTGCTCCTGAAACCAGTTTGCACCCTTGGTCGAACCGGCGCCGGGCATGAATTTGACCACGACGGTGGGATTGCCGGGCAGTTGCTCGGACAGCAGCGGAGCAAAGAAGTTGGCCCACTTGGCGGAGCCGCCCGTTTCCGAGAACGGGATGACCCATTCCACCGTTTCGCCGGACAGATCAACGTCGGCAGAAACGGAAGTCGCCGCGAGCAGTACGGCAGCGGTGGTAGCGAGTGTCTTGATGGTCATTGGTTCCTCCCGTGGACCTGAAAACCCATCCGGCCCGAGGCCAGATGGCTGATATGTTTTTTGTATGGGAACGAATCCCCTTCTCCTGATTTGAGACCATCGCGCACCAAGCTTGCGTGAAACTTGCGATACGTGACAAAGTTGGGGGCATGCGTATCGCGATCGTCGAGGACAATATCGAACTGGCGCACGGAATCGCGTATCGGTTGCGCGACCGGGGCCATTCCGTTGATATTCTGTGCGACGGGTTGGAAGCCCACGATTTCCTGGCCCGCGAAGGGGCCGACCTCGTGGTGCTGGACATCAACCTGCCGGGCATGAGCGGGCTCGAAATTCTGCGCGCCCTGCGATTACGCGGCGACGGGGCTCCGGTGATCCTGCTGACCGCGCGGAGCGAGACGCGGGAACGCGTTGCCGGACTGGATGCCGGTGCGGACGACTACCTGACGAAACCTTTCGAGATGGATGAACTGGAGGCCCGGCTCAGGGCGTTGTCACGTCGCAAGGAGCTGGAATATTCCGCACGCGACGTTCTGGGCGAACTGGTGTTCGACCGTGTCAGCCGGCAACTCATGGCCGGCGAATGCATGCTCGAGATTCCGCGAAGGGAGATCGCCACGCTGGAATGCCTGCTGGAGCGGCGCGGGCGGATCGTGTCCAAATCGCAGTTGCTGGCGCATGTCTACGGAACGGGCGCCGATATCGACCAAAGCGCCATCGAGCCACATGTCTCGCGCCTGCGCAGGCGGCTGCAGGATTATGGCGTGCGGATCAAGGTGGCGCGTGGACTTGGTTACATGCTGGAAGTCGAGACCACATGAAACCGACGGTCATGTCGCTCAGGACCAGGCTGTTTATCCTGATCCTGACACCGCTTCTGCTGGTCTCGGTCCTGCTGGGGATATGGCGTTACAACGTGGCGCAGCGCACGGCGCAGGAGCTGTTTGACCGAAGCCTGCTGGCTGCTGCGCTGGCGATTTCGCGCGATGTCGGTATTTCCGAGGGCGACGCCCTGTCACCACGGACCCGCGCGCTCGTCTCGGATGCCGGGGGCGGTGAAATCTTCTATCACGTGACAGGACCGGGCGGGATTTATGTCACCGGCTATGCCTATCCCCCTTCGCCAGCGAAAAAACTCGACCGGGACACCCCTCAGTATTTTGTGGCAAACTATCGCGGTGATCGCGTGCGCGTCTTGCGTTTGTCGGAGCTTACCACCATCGACAATCTCACCGGAGAAACGGTTGTCACGGTCTGGCAGCGGGCCAGTGATCGCCATGCCTTTGCGCTGACGCTCGCGCGGCGCACCCTGGCGATCATGGGGGCGCTGATGGCGGTGCTGGCCTTTGTCGTCTGGTTCGGCGTCCAGCTTGGCTTGCGCCCCTTGCGCGGATTGCAGGATGCCATTGAGCAACGGTCGCCCGACGATCTCAGTCGCATAAAACGGCCGGTGCAGTCAGAGGTCTCGGGGATCGTGGAAACGCTGAACGGACTTCTGAAACAGGTGGAGGACAGCATTCAGGCCCATCAGGCTTTTATCTCGGACGCCGCCCACCAGTTGCGCAATCCGACGGCGGCCATGCTTTCGCTGGCGGAAACCCTGCCCGATGTTCATGAACCCGAGCAGCGGCTGGTACGTGAACAGGAACTGATCGCATCGGCGCGCGCAACGGCCCGGTTGGCGGAAAGCCTGCTTTCGCTCGAGCGCTTGCGCTATGACGGCCTCAGGACGCCTGAGCTCATCGAGTTGAACCAGGTCGCGGAACGGGCCTGTTCAGATGCAGGGCCCGGGATCCTGTCGCGAAACATCGATTTCGAATTCGACGCCACGCCCGAAAGCCTGCCCGTGATCGGCGACGCCGTGCTCCTTGGCGAGGCGATGACAAACCTGATCGACAACGCATTGCGGCACGGAGGGCCGCACCTGTCGCGCATCAGCGTGCGAACGCGCCGCAATGACCGTGCCGCGCACCTGATCATCGAAGACGATGGGTGCGGATTGCCATTGAACAAGGTCGAGATCGCCTTTCGCCGCTTCAGCCAGCTTGAATCCGGAGATGGCAGCGGGCTGGGCTTGTCGATCGTGGAAGAGATACTGAAGAGTCATGGCGGCGGCGTAACGGTGAACGCCGTCGAGCAGGGAACATCCATACTGCTGAGCATTCCGCTGGCGCAGACGGACGGAAGCGCGGCGGCAGAGGAGCGTGTCGCGTAAATCCGCCGAGGTCGAGGGGAGCTATTTCACCGCTTGCCACGCGATGCGCTTTTGCAGATGTCGGGGTATGGGGGGCATACCGCCCCCCACCCTCACGCTCAGAGACGTTCGATCGCCAGCGCGATACCCTGGCCGCCACCGATACACATGGTTATCAGCCCCTTGGATCCGCCGGTCCGTTCAAGCTCGTAAAGCGTCTTGATGGTGATGATTGCCCCGGTTGCGCCAACCGGATGACCCAGCGCGATTGCCCCGCCATTGGGGTTCACCCTGGCTGCATCGAATCCGAGTTCCTTGTTGACGGCCAGCGCCTGAGCGGCAAACGCCTCGTTGCTCTCGATCACATCGAAATCGTCCACGCTCAGGCCGGTTCGCTTGAGCAGGTTCTGCACCGCCGGCACCGGCCCGATTCCCATGACCTCGGGGCGCACGCCCGCATGCGCATATCCGAGAATGCGCGCCTTGGGCTTGAGCCCCGCCTTCTCTGCCGCATCTGCCGTCGCCAGCACGATCGCGGCGGCACCGTCGTTGATACCGCTGGCATTCCCGGCGGTGACGCTGCCATCCTTCTTGAACACGGCCCGCAATCCGGCAAGCGCCTCGATCGTGGTGCTCTTGGGGTGTTCGTCCACCTTGAAATCAACCGTGTCGCGGCGGACCTTGACCTGAACCGGGACGATCTGGCTCTCGAACAGCCCTTCCTCGATGGCCTTGGCCGCGCGCTGCTGGCTCAGGAGCGCGAATTCGTCCTGCGCTTCGCGGCTGACCTGATGTTCTGCGGCGACGTTCTCGGCAGTGACCCCCATATGCCCGGTTCCGAACGGACAATTCAGCGCGCCCAGCATCATGTCGAGCGTCTTGATGTCACCCATCTTGGCGCCCCACCGCTGCTGGGGCACAATGTAGGGGCTGCGCGACATGCTCTCGGCACCGCCGGCAAGGGCAAATTCCGCGTCGCCCAGCATCAGCGATTGCACGGCGGATACGATGGCCTGCGCACCCGAACCACAAAGCCGGTTGACGTTCATTGCCGGCGTTCCCTCGGGCACACCGGCCTGCATCGCGGCAACGCGCGACAGGTACATGTCGCGCGGTTCGGTGTTGATCACGTGACCGAACACGACATTGCCGATCTGCGCCGCCTCGACACCGGACCGTTCCAGCGCGGCTTCGCTGGCCACCGTGGCCAGATCGATGGGTGCCGTGCCTGCAAGCGCGCCGCCAAAGGTTCCGATGGCGGTACGCGCACCGTCCAGAATTACGATATCAGTCATTTCAGGTCCTCTCCTATGGCCAATGTCCCGATTGCGGTCCGGCACCAAGATTCTGCCGAAGGTGCGACTCCCGGGATGACAATCACGCAAGTTTGCTACACCGACATCGATCTGCTGCAACGCGGCATAGTGCTGGCAATCATCCAAAACCCTTTGAACCGTATTGACAAGTGTCACCCTACGTCGGAATGAATCCGCCATGACGGAAAAAATGGACGATATCCTGACGTTGCTGCCCGCGCGGCTGAAAGAAGCGCGCCGGGAGCAGGGCCTGTCGCTTGAAGCGGTGTCGAACCTGTCGGGCGTGTCACGCTCCATGGTCAGCCAGATCGAGCGCGGCGAAAGCAGCCCGACCATCGCCACGTTGTGGAACCTGACACGCGCCCTGCAGGTTGATTTTGCAGGGCTGCTGGATGCCGACTCTGCAAGTGACCGGATTGACCTGCTGCGTGCCAGCGACGTTCCCAGCATCGAGAACATGGGCCAGGGATGCCGTATCCGTATCCTGTCGCCCCCCGAAGAGGCCGGCGGGCACGAAGTCTATGACATCACGTTCAAACCCGACGGGGCCTTGCGCAGCCAGCCGCACGCACGCGGCGCGCGTGAACAGCTGACCGTGCTGGAGGGCGCGGTGCGGG
The DNA here is from genome assembly GCA_030431825.1 of Alphaproteobacteria bacterium. Lineage (GTDB taxonomy): Bacteria > Pseudomonadota > Alphaproteobacteria > Rhodobacterales > Rhodobacteraceae > Sedimentitalea. The sequence goes on along the minus strand of JAUIIJ010000029.1, from coordinate 19,137 downwards.
TCACGTCGGGCAACGCCTCAAGCATATTGGATACCGGAGATACCGGCCGCTATGCGGCGGATATCGAACATGCCATCGTCGCCGAGGGCGGCGCGGCGCGGGTGTTCCTGATCGTCAAGAACGCCTGAGCCCGACACCCGCGTCCTTACTCCGGGCCGCGCGCTCGGCCCGGATTGTCTTCACCCAGTTTCGGAGCAGGCCGGTGCAGCGCCAGTTCCGCGTCGGAAAAGCGGAACGGGGCGCGAATGCCCGGTACGCCGTCAAGCTCGATCTGCATTCCGCGGGCCACGACTTGCGGATCCGCCATGACCTCTTGCAGATCGTTGATCGGGCCGGCCGGAATGCCCTGCGCTTCGCAGCCCGCCAGCAGGTCCGCCTTGGTCCAGCCCGCCGTGGCCCCGTTGAGACGGGCAATCATCACCCGGCGATTGGCCAACCGGTCCTTGTTGCGCAGGAATTCCGGCGCCTCGGCCATGTCATCCAGACCGAGCAGGCGGCAGAGGCGCTGGTATTGCGCATCGTTCCCGGTGGCGATGATGATATGGCCGTCGGCACAGTCAAAGGCCTGATAGGGGGTCAGGTTGACATGGCCGTTGCCCATACGCTCGGGCGCCTTGCCGGTCGTCAGGTAGTTCAGCGCCTGATTGGCCGTCACCGCCACCGCGACATCCAGCAGCGCCATGTCTATGTGCTGGCCCCGACCGGTGCGCCCGCGTTGATGAAGCGCCGCGAGAATCGCGGTCGTTGCATAAACACCGGTAAAGATATCGGTGATCGCGACGCCGGACTTTTGCGGCTGGCCATCGGGCTCACCTGTGATCGACATCAGACCGGACATGCCCTGGATGATGAAATCGTACCCGGCGCGATGCGCGTAGGGTCCGGTCTGTCCAAAGCCCGTGACCGAGCAATAGATCAGGCGCGGGTTCACAGCGGACAGGCTGTCGAAATCCAGGCCGTATTTTTTCAGACCGCCGACCTTGAAGTTCTCGATGAAGATATCCGCATCCCGGATCAGCTCGCGCAGACGCGCCTGCCCGTCCGGTGTCGAGAAATCGACGGTGACAGAGGCCTTGCCACGATTGGTCGAATGAAAATACGCGGCGCTTTCGTCGTCGCCGCGCGTGACAAAGGGAGGCCCCCAGGCCCGCGTATCATCGCCGGCGGGCGACTCGACCTTGATCACATCCGCGCCCAGGTCCGACAGCGTCTGTCCCGCCCAGGGACCCGCCAGTATGCGGGCCAGTTCGACGACCTTCAATCCGGCCAGCGGCGCTGTCATTGCTTGGCAAGCTCCGCTTCGAACAGCTTTTCGAACTCGGCATAGCTCTGGTTCGCGACCTTTTCGCCGTTGATCACGAAAGACGGTGTGCCGGTGACCTCATCCTCGGCGGCGTTCTGCTGGTACCACGCGACAAGGGTCTGCGCCTTTTCACCATCCTGCAGGCAGGCGTCGAGCGCGGCCTCATCGATCCCTGCCAGGCGGCCGATCTTGCGGAATTCGCCCACGATCTCCTGCGCACCGCCCATCTTGGACCATTCCGGCTGGCCCTTGTAGATCAGATCGGAAATGCCAAAGAACTTTTCCTCACCGCCACAGCGGGCCACCATCGATGCCCATAGACCGAATTTGTCGAAATATACCTCGCGGTAGATCAGCTTGACCTTGCCGGTATCGATATAATTCTTCTTGATCTCCTGATACACACCCTGATGAAAGTTGGCGCAGTGCGGACAGGTATAGGACGCATATTCGATCATCGTGATCGGTGCGTCTTCGTCACCCTGTACCATTTCGACGATTGTCGAGATATCGACCTCGGCGGCATCCTGTGCATTGGCCGCTCCGATAAAGGTCTGGGATGTCACCGGGGCGCGCTCGCCAGCGAAAAATGCGGCACCGACAGCCAGCACGGCCGCCGCGCCAAAAATCGCGAAATGTCGGGTCATGAGAACCTCTTCATTGATGTTTGGATTTGCTTAGAACGTTGCGCCCAAGTCTTTCAAGGGCCTGGCGCAAATCGTCGTTTTCAATCGGGCTGGCGGCCTGGGAAGCGCTGGCAAGGATTTCCGGGGCCAGTGTCGGCTCACTGGCAGGTGTGCGGGTCTGGAACAGTGCCTGGCCCTCGGCAAAACCGGTTGCGGCGGTCTGGGTAATCCGCACGCGGCTGATCGCGTTATAGCCGTAGACCGCATTTACCTTGGTGCGCAGGGCCTCTTTCTGCATTTCCAGCATCGGTGCCTGCGCACCGGTGGTCAGCAAGGTCAACGTCGCGCCGAACCCGCCACGCCCATATGTGACATTGACCGGGCGCGCGATGCCGGCAACGTCCGGGCCGGCAATTTCGGCCCAATGGGTCAACAGCCGCGATACGGCAAATCCCCGGCTCTCGCCGGCCTTGCGAATACGGTCGCTGAGCACGCTGGCGGTTCGCTTGAACCCTCGGGTTGTGGATTTCCGTTCTGCCATCACTGGTTTCCGCTTCGGTTGCGCCTATTGTAAAGCCCGTACAGGCAGGTGCCAGCGAAACCGGAGGCCATCGGCATAAAGAATGCGTGACGAAGAAACCATCGCACCCGGTCCGACCGCAGGGATCGCGGACAGCCTGCTGGACTGGTATGACCGGCACGCCCGGATTTTGCCGTGGCGCGTGCCGCCGGGCGACAGGCGCGCGCCCGATCCGTATCGCGTCTGGCTGTCGGAAGTGATGTTGCAACAGACCACGGTTGCGGCGGTCAAGGACTATTTCCACCGCTTCACCGAACGCTGGCCCACTGTCACCGACCTCGCGGCGGCAGAGGATGGCGCGGTGATGGGGGAATGGGCAGGCCTGGGGTACTATGCGCGCGCACGAAACCTGCTGAAATGCGCGCGCGTCGTCACCGACGATCATGGGGGGCAATTCCCCGATACCCATGACGCACTGCTGTCGCTGCCCGGAATTGGCCCCTACACGGCTGCCGCGATTTCCGCGATTGCATTCGGTCGTCCCGAAACCGTGATGGATGGCAATGTCGAACGGGTCATGGCGCGCCTGTACGACATTCACGCGCCGCTGCCCGGTGCCAAAGCCGAACTGCGCGCGCACGCCGCCGCGCTGACACCCGGCGAGCGGCCGGGTGATTATGCCCAGGCGGTGATGGACCTGGGCGCAACGATCTGCACGCCGAAATCGCCGGCCTGCGGCATCTGCCCGGTCTACGCGCCCTGCGCTGCGCGACGGAAAGGCACCGCAAACCTGCTGCCGCGCAAATCCCCCAAGAAAGCGAAACCCACCCGCTACGGCATCATCTACCTCGTGCGCCGGACGGACGGCGCCTGGCTGCTGGAGCGTCGACCCGACAAGGGGTTACTGGGCGGGATGCTTGGCTGGCCCGGGTCCGACTGGGGCGCGGCCCCGGCAGAGGCGCCACCGCTCGATGCCGAGTGGGAGACGCTGTCCGCACAGGTGCGCCATACCTTCACCCATTTCCATCTCATTCTGACGATTCGTGCCACCGTCGCCGACATCGACGCACGACCCTCAACGGGAAGTTTCGTTTCCGCCGCCGATTTCCGGCCCTCGGATCTACCTACGGTGATGCGCAAGGCTTTTGACCTCTGGCGCGGTGCGTGACACAGATAGCTGACGGCTTCGGCAGCATGGACAGACCGATGATATCGAACGCAACGCTCAGGAAATGGCAGACTGCGATCCCTTTCTGGATATCCTTCGCGCTGGTTCCGATCGCCTGGATCAGCGCGATCTGGGGCGGCTGGACCGTGCTGCTGTTGCCGCTTGTCACCTGGTATGCATTCGCCGGGGTGGACGGGCTCGTCGGTCTGGATCTTGAAAACGCGGACCCCGACACGCCCGACGCGGATCTGGGTTGGTACAAGGCCCTGACCATCCTCTGGGTGCCGGTGCAATTCCTGACCGTGTTCGGCCTGATCTGGTATGTGCGCGGTGCCGATCACCTGTCGGTGCCGGAAAAGCTCATGGTGTTCTTCGGGGTCGGCGTGATCACCGGCACCATCGGCATCAATTACGCCCACGAACTGATGCACCAGCGCAGCCGCGCCGAGCGGATGCTGGCCGACATCCTGCTGGCGATGGTGCTCTACTCGCACTTCCGCTCGGAACATCTGCTGGTCCATCATCGCTATGTCGGCACCCCGCGCGACCCGGTCACAGCGCGCTATAACGAGGGCTTTCATCGCTTTTATCCGCGCGTTCTGAAGCAAAGCCTGATCTCTGCATTCCGGGCGGAGCGCGACAAGCTGGCCCGCAGGGATCTGCCCTGGACCCATCCGTCCAATCCCTTCTTCAGATACTGGGCGTTGCAGGCGATGATGCTACTCCTGGCCTTCCTGCTGGGGGGGTGGGGCGGAATCGGTCTTTTCCTGATGCAGGCCGGTGTCGCCATCTGGCAACTGGAACTGGTGAACTATGTCGAACATTACGGGCTGACCCGTAAACACCTGGGCGACGGAAAATACGAACATGTGCAACCCCGGCATTCCTGGAATGCGGCACAGAAAGCCTCGAACAGGTTGCTGATCAACCTGCAACGCCATTCCGACCACCATTACAAACCCGACCGCCGGTTTCCCCTGCTTCAGAACTACGGCACGTCACAGGCTCCGCAACTGCCCTACGGCTATCCCGTCATGACCATCGCGGCGATGATACCGCCCCTGTGGCGGCGCGTCATGAACCCGCGCGTCAGACGCTGGCGAGAGACCTATTATCCCGAAATCAATGACTGGCGGGCCTATAACAAGGGCATCAATCCATTGCCACGATAAGCACCAACGCTTCCTTAACGGTTCTGCGGCAGGCTTGGCCCGCAACATCTTGGGGAGTGTTGACATGCAATGTCGTAGCCAACCGGCGACGCCTCCGTGCTGTCTTATCGTCGAAGATTGCACGCGCGACCAGGAGAGGCTGACCCGGGCCGTGCATCACGCGCACAAGGATATCTTCGTTCATCTCGCGCCGACTGTTCGCGCGGCGAGACAATGTATTGCGCAGTTTCCCGTGTCGCTCATCCTGATGGAAAATACCTTGCCGGACGGGCGCGGCGTCGAATTGGCTCTGGATTTGTCACAGCACGCGCAATTCCGTTGCATACCCGTCATCATAGCAACGGATTGGCCGTCGCCCTTCATGTGGCACAAGGCAAAGCAGGCAGGAGTGCGCCATGTGGTCGCCAAGGACGAAATCGGGCCGATGATGATTCGCGATGTTCTGAACATGAACAGGGCCTGCGGCTGAGTTCCACAACTGCCACCGAAACAATCCGACCCGAACGATCGAATTGGCCGTCTGCCGACTCAGGGTGATCCAAAGCGCCCGGCGCGTCCCGGTATTGGACAGAACAGCTCAATTTTTTTCGTCGCAAGGGGCGGCGGAACCGCTTTTGCCCGATCATCGGCACGGGCAAGCGCGACCCCTTGCCGGAACCGCATGGATATGCGTCCCGAAAATCAATAAATCCTTACTTTTGCAACGGCAGTGCAGTAGGCTTGAGGCGTAGTTGCCAGTGAACACGCCAGAGACCAATGCCCACATCATATACAGATCAGTTCTGGACGCTTGATCCCTTTTCTCCACCGCCCGCCGGCACTCTGCTGACCGTCAGTGCATACACGATCACCGATCAGAACGACGATGACTTCCTGACCGGTTTCGGTGGCGACAGCATCAACGGCATCGACATTTCCCAGACCTATCTGGGTGATACGGTGACCGTAACGATTGGCGGCACGGACACCACGGTCGTCGGCGCGACCTTCTATCTGGCGAATGGAACGGTGGTCTTTACACCGACCGACGGAACGGTTCTGCAAGATGCCGTCATCGTCACCGCCACTGGGGTTCCGAACCAGTCGCCGATCCCGACGGCCAGCCTGGGGCCGCCCTGCTTCACGCAGGATACAATGATCGCGACACCTTATGGAGAGTGCAAGGTTCAGGATCTGCAGGCGGGCGACACGGTGCTTGACAGCGATGGCGTGGCGATTGTCCTGCGCTCGTCGATGAGCAGAAAGATAAGCGGGCAGGAATTGCGCGCCTGTCCCAAGCTGCGACCCGTGCGGATCTGCGCAGGCGCCCTTGGCAATGGCTTGCCGCGGCGTGATCTGCTGGTGTCGCGGCAGCATCGCATGCTCGTCGCGTCAAGGATCGTCGAACGCATGTTTTCCGCGAGCGAGGTCTTGATTCCCGCGATCAAGCTGACCGCCCTGCCCGGCATTTTCGTCGATCACAGCGTCGAGACCGTCGAATATTTCCATCTGCTGTTTGACCGGCACGTGGTAATCCTCGCAGAATCGGCACCGACAGAGAGCCTCTATCTCGGGCGCGAGACCCTGAGATCGGTTTCACTGGAAACACGGCAGGAAATCTATGCGATCTTTCCCCACCTGAAGGATGCCGAAACCGATCCGGCTCCGGCTCGTCCGATTCCGACGGGCAAGCGGCAGAGGAAACTGGTCGAGCGACACGCAGCCAACCGAAAGCCACTTTTACAAGGCGAAATGGCGCTCCACTGACACGGCGCGCTATTCCGCGGCCAGCGGCATCCTGTCCTGACCGATGGCGGTGATTTCCGCCACCACGCCGCGCATGACAGTCCTGAACGCTTCGAAATCGGAATTGGGACGTATGCGCCGTTCATCCATGTAAAGTTTCCGGTCGATCTCGATCTGCACGGCATGTTGATGGCGTGAGGGCCTGCCATAGGCTTGTGCGACATACGCACCGGCGAACGGAGCATTGCGCGCGACACGCAGCCCGGCGGCAGCAAAGGCCGCTTCGATCCTGTCGACGATTTCCCCGTCCGCGGCCGCGCCGAACCGATCCCCCAGCACGATGTCCGGCGCACGTCCGCGGGTCCGGACGGCCCCGTCCATGGCCTCGTGAGGCATCGAATGGCAATCCACCAGAATCGCCTGGCCAAAGGTCAAATGCGCGGATTCAAGCAACCGCTGCACCGCGTCGTGATAGGGACGCCAGTAGCGATCGATCCGCGAGCGCACCTCGCCCATTGTCAGCTTTCGTGCATAAATGGCACGCCCGTTGGACACCACGCGTGGAATGACCCCCAGCCCCGAAGCCACACGCGGGTTCTGTCCGCGCCGCACCGCGCCCTGGATCAGCGCGGGATCAAGCTCGTCCGGACTGCGGTTCAGGTCGACATAGGCGCGGGGCACGCCGGCGACGAGCAGCGGAACGCCGAACTCGGGAGCCGAATCAATGAGTTCATGAACAAATGCATCTTCCGACGACCGAATCGTGAGCGGGTCGAGAATGCTCTGGTTCAGGAATTCGGCCGGATATGTGCGGGCGCTGTGGGGGGACGCAAAAACCACGCTGGAAAGGCGTTGTTTCGGTTCGGTCAGGTGAAAGGGCGGGTAGTCCATCGCGTCTCCTCGTTCGCTTCAACATAAACAGGAAAACTCTCTTGCCAAAAGCCCTTGATCACACTGGCGACTCCTTTTATAGACCCCGCTACCGGCGCGGGTTTCCGCGCCCCATTTTATTGGGGCAGACGATGCGCAGGTATTCATGGGCGCTTAGCTCAGCGGTAGAGCACTTCGTTGACATCGAAGGGGTCACAAGTTCGAACCTTGTAGTGCCCACCATGAATTCACTGTTTCGGAGCGATCCGAGGCACCCGTAACACCGGCGCTGGCCCGCGCCACAGGAACAGGAGATAGGCCATGAAGGTCAAGAACTCGCTCCGCTCGCTCAAGAACCGGCATCGCGATTGCCGGATCGTGCGTCGCAAAGGCCGCGTGTACGTGATCAACAAGACGCAGCGCCGGTTCAAAGCCCGCCAAGGCTAAGCCGAGCACCGCACAGGAAACCAGAACTGGTTTTCAGGCACATGAGTTACCCCAAACCCGGTCCCGTGACCGGGTTTGTTTCGTTTGGGCCTCCGCTTCCCCTGACGTCGTGGCTGGCAGACAACTGATGCAAATCGCGGCGCCTGTCACATCCGGGTCGGAGGCGACACCAAAGATCGCACGTGCGTCGGCAATTTCATCTGGTATTTGAGAGTTATGGAAATCGTCGTTGTCACCACAGTCATCGCCGCGCTCTTTCTCGTGATCGGCGCCGCCGAACCGCTCGCAGAGCGGTTGCGCCTGCCCTATAGCGTGATTCTCGCCGTGCTCGGCGTCTTGATCGGCGCAGGCGCGATTTTCTTCCTGCAGACCGATCTGACCGACGCCCTGAACCCGGTGGCCGAAGCGATCCTTGGCCTGCCTATCCGCTCGAACGTTTTCCTGTATGTGTTTCTGCCGACCCTGCTGTTTCAGGCCACTCTGGGCATGAACCTGCGCCGGATGCTCGACGACTGGGTGCCGATCCTGGTTCTCGCGGTGGTGGCGGTGGTCGTTGCGACCCTGAGTGTCGGATATGCCCTGTCCTGGGCGAGTACGTTGCCGCTTGCCGCGTGCCTGCTGATCGGCGCCATCGTGTCGACCACCGACCCGTCCGCCGTGGTTTCGATATTCCGCTCCATATCGGCGCCGCGACGACTCGTGCGGATCATCGAGGGCGAGAGCCTTTTGAACGACGCCGCAGCCATCGCGTTGTTCGGCCTGTTCATGGGGTTCGTCATGCTCGGCATCCCGGATCCCGACCTCGGCACGGCACTTGCACGCTTTCCGATGCTGATCATCGGCGGCGCGGCAACCGGCTGGGTCGCGGCCCGCCTCGCGGTCTGGATCATGGCCCTCTTCCGCCGACATGAACTGGCGCAGGCCTCGATTTCCGTCGCACTGCCCTACCTTGCCTATATCATCGCCGAGCAGATCATCGGAGCGTCCGGCGTGATTGCCGTGGTCGCTGCCGGGCTAACGATGAACCTGACGGCACCTGGCCGGTTGCCGCCGCAAGCCTGGACCAAGCTGCGCGAACTCTGGGATGTGCTTGCCCATTGGGCCGGCGCGCTGATCTTTATTCTTGCGGCCCTGCTGATCCCGCGGCTTCTCGAAGATGTCGTGATCGGAGATTTTCTGCTCATCATCGTGGTGATCATCGCGGCTGTCGCCGCCCGGGCGATCATATTGTTCGGGCTGCTCCCACTCTTGACGCTGTGCAAACTGTCTCCTGCCGTCGATCGCCCCTACCGCGTTGCGATCCTGTGGGGCGGTTTGCGCGGGGCGGTGACACTGGCGTTGGCGCTTGCCGTGACCGAGAGTTTTCGCGTTCCCGACGGGATCCAGCGCGTTGTCGGCATTCTTGCCACCGGCTTCACCCTTTTTACCCTGCTTGTCCAGGGTACCACCTTGCGTTGGGTCATCGGCCGGCTTGGTCTCGACCGCCTGTCGCCAATCGACGAGGCACTTTCAAAACAGGTGGTCGCCGTCGCGTTGCAAACGGTGCGCGAAGACGTGGCCAGCACCACAGAGAACTATGACCTGAACCACGACACCGTACGGTCCGAGGCAAAGAACTTTGCCGAGCGCCTCGATGCGGCGGTGAAAATGGCCGAGGAAAGCGCCGATATTCTCGATCGCGACCGGATCACACTTGGCCTGATCGCGCTTGCCGGTCTGGAGCGCGACACCATTCTGTTTCGCGTACGCGAGCGAACGATTTCCGCACGGATGGCCGAACAGGTCCTGTCGGTCGCAGACCGGCTGATGGAGGGCGCCCGAACCCAGGGGCGCAGCGGTTATCAACGCGCCGCGCGCCGCAGCTCTGCCTATGGTCCGGCATTTCGCGTCGCCGTCCTGCTGCATCGCCGGTTGGGGATCTCGCGAATGCTCGCCCGGATCACTGCCGACCGGTTCGAACTCCTGCTTTCGCAACGGCTTATCCTGCGCGATCTAGGCGGTTTTATCGACGGGCGGATCCGACGAATTCACGGCCGGCGTGTCGCAGAATTGCTGCATGAATTGCTGTCGCGCCGGATCGAGAACGTGGAAACCGCACTCGAAGGGCTGCGGCTGCAATATCCCGGCTACGCCGAGAAACTGGAACGCCGTTTCATACGGAGAACAGCGCTGCGCCTTGAAGAACGCGAATATACGGTCATGCGTGAAGACGGGCTGATCGGGGCCGAAGTCTACACCTCGCTCATGCAGGATCTCAACGCCCGCCGGGCTGCCGCCGAGATCCGCCCGCGCCTTGATATCGCGCTGCAAAAAGCGGCCCTCGTCCGACAATTCCCGCTCTTTGCGAGCCTCGACGACAAGGCGCTGAGACGTCTGGGGCGAGTTCTGGAAACCCGCTATGTCGATGCAGGCGAGGTCGTGCTGCGCAAGGACGCCGGCGCCAGGCGCGTGTTCTTCATTTCATCGGGCGCGGTCGAACTGGAAACCGCCGGGCAGACCTGGAGGCTCGGGCGCGGCGAAATGTTCGGGCAAATGGCGATCCTGATGCAGAAACTGCCGCGCGCCGAAGTGCGTGCCATTGCACCGACAACGCTTCTGGTGCTGGACGAAGACCGCTTCCGCCGACTGCTCGACCGGAGCAAGGCACTTCGCAAAGCCGTTCGCGAGAGCGCCGAAAAGCGCGGCATCGAGCCGTCACCGCTCTTCCCCGAGCCTGCAGAGGGAAACCAAGGCATTTCGCAATCAACTTGAAGCATCTCCTGACGCCCCGAAACATATGTTTCAGACAGCTTCGGGTACTTCGGATTACATACGAAATGTTGCAGAAACGCGAAGGCCCTTCCCCGGGTCAGTATTTCGTCGTCATCCGGTGTCCGGGCCGGAAGTACAGCCGAACGAAGGTGATGGCCCGTGTTTCCCACCACGTCGAGCGTTCGATCGTGAAGAGCGGTTGCCCAGCCGGACATCCCAGATATTCCGCGAGCCTGTCATCGGCAAGCGATGCCGAAAAGCTGATCTCGGCATTCGAGAACGGTATGGTGGCGACCAGCCATTCATTCGGCCCGATCGCTGTAAAATCGGCGTTTTCGGCCGCCGGCAGAACGTCAAGGTTGATCCAGCGATCCTCGTATTGATAGGGCGCACCATCGGCGTAATGCATGCAGGTCAGGTGAATTGCCCGCGTGTCCGGCTCAAGTGACAATTGCGCCCTGAGCCAGTCGGGCGCACGTTCGACCGTGCGACTCACAAGCGCGTAGCGGTACTCTGCGTTGCCGCGTTCGATCTCGTCGCGCACCACGGGAATATCAAAGCGCGCCTGCCGGATCGGGGCGCTGCGCACCCGCGTCCCGGCTTTGCGCCGACGTTCGACAATGCCGTCATCCGCCAGTTCACGCATCGCGCGGTTGACCGTCGCGCGCGCGCAACCGTAGGTCTCGGCCAGATCGACTTCGTTGGGCAACAGCGCCCCCGGAGCCCACTCGCCCAGCATGATCTTGGCAAGAATGTCAGATTTGACATCTTTGAACGTCGTTCGCATGCGCGGCAGGTCCCGAATTAAACGCAAACATAATGGCTTCAAACGCAGTGTATAAGAAGCATGCGCGCAAGTCGACGCGGCGACCTCGGGCGGGGCACATTATACCGACGACGCGGCCTTGTCGTGCGGCGGAACGACATCCGCCAACCCGAGATCAGGCAGATCGCGCAGGCTTTGCAGATCGAAGGTCGATAAAAAGACCGGGGTCGTCACGAAAGTATGCGGAGCGCCGGGCCTTGGTGAGCGCGGCCCGGTTGCGATCAACTCGCGCAGGCGCAGCCGGGTCAACAGATCACGGCTGATCTCCTTGCCGAAGATCTCGGCCAGCCCCGCGCGGTCGATCGGTTGATGATAGGCAATCGCGCAGAGGACGGCCATTTCCGTCTCGCTGAATTCAAGCATCCCGTCATCAAGGTCGGCGGCGGCCCTGATTGCGTCGGCAAATTGCCTGCGGGTCCGCAACATCCACCGACCCGCAGTCTCGATCAGTTCGTAGGGACGATTGGACAACTCCGCCCTGAGGTCCGCGATCACGAGGTCAAGCGAAGCCTCTGCGCCGATGACCCGCGCAAGACTGTCACGGTCAACCGGAGACGCACTGGCAAACAGCACCGCCTCGACGCGTGCCATCCACTCTCGCCAGCGCAAGTCGGCGGGAAGATCTGCCAGTTCGCGATCCAGCCCCTGTTCCCGGCGCGGCGATTTCGCGCTCATGGGCCGATTCCGTAGAGCCGAAAGGTAGAACGCCCGGTCAGTTCCCGTGCCACCCCCAGTTCGACCAGCCGACTGCAAAAGCGCCGGGCCGCACGATCCGTCATCGGGATACTGGTGCCGTGTATGCGCGGCGAGAGCATGGACGAGGGCGCAACCGCATCCTGCGTCAGAAAAAGGTCGACCGCCGCCTGCGCCCCCTTGGTGCGCAGCTTTGGAGCAACAGCGGCCAGCGCCCGCGCCCGCGACGCCAGATCACGGGCCAACAGCGTGGTCTCGTGAACCGCATCGAGCAGACGCGCCTGAATGGCGATTTCGGCGTCGGCACCCTCGGTGGTCAGTGAACGCAATCCCGGCCTCGTCACGCGCTGCGCCGTCACCGGCAGGGGGCTTGCCCAGTTGAGCGACCGCGCGAGAACAACATCCGACAGGACACAGGCCAGGCGTTCGGCCCGATCGTCCGCAGTCAGGACCAGTTGCAGCATCCGGCTGCACCCGCCCAGCGGCCCGCGCGCGCGCGCCCGGTCCTGCGCATCGTCCAGCCACGCGTCGATCTGGGCGCCCTGATCCTGACCCACGATGTCAATGAGCCTGCCCTGCCAGTCCCGGCCGTTCAGTCCAAGCCGCACCGAGGCGCGCCAGAAAGCCAGCAGCTCGCCATCCGGTCCGCGCGCTTCACCCGGTGGCGTCAGGTGATACGCGTCGCGAATATCGGCTTCCCGCGCCAGTCGGCCTTCGAGCCTTGAAATCGCCGTCGCAGCCCGCAAAGCCATGATATTCGCCAAAAGCTCGCGTGGCACGGCAACCACGGGATCTCCGAGCGCCGCATCCAGCACCGCAAGCCGCGCGCCCGATGCAAAGGCTATGCTCTCGGCGGTCGGAGGCCGCGCCGGACCCACCCACGCAGGCGTGCTGGGAAACCCGGCATTCTCGGCCCGTATCTTGCTCTGCTGCGTCATGGGCACGAGTGTAAACCGCCCCGCCGGACTTGACCATAAACGACAGGTGATCGAACGCCTGTTTCAGTCGAAGACCGAACATACCGGCGCAGCAGAATGGACAAAAGGGGCGCAAGCCGGAGCAAGATGGTGATAGCGGCAATAGCCCGCATAGCGGCCACGGTTCATCACCCGCGAGGTCGGCGTCGTGGATAGACCCGCTCCAGCGGGTCGCGCACGCTTACGGGCCGATCATGAAACAGGTGACGTTGCGCGCCTTGAGGCGACGGCAGGCGAGGTCGGCGGTTTCGCGGGTCATGCCGACGAAATTCGCATCGAAGCCGGAAGATGTCTGGTTCACCTTGCGCAGCGTGCCGTCAAGCGTGGCCATCTCGGCAAGTGCGGTGCGAAGCAGTACCTTTTCCGCCTGGTAACGGCTGCCATAGCGACCGACATTGATGCCCCAATATTGTCCACCGGACGTCGACAAGCGGGTCACGACCTCGGGTTCCTCGGGCTCCTCGGGTTTCGGCGGCGCGCTCGGCTGGGCCAGCGCCACGGTCAATTCGGCGGGTCGGACGGCGGGTCTCGGGACCGACATGTCCGTCGAGGCCAGCTTGGCGTTTGAGACTTCCACCTTCGGCGCCTCCCTGGCTGCGGACGCGACGCTTTGCGCGGCCGCTGCGATCGCGGCGTCGACGCTGGCCTGCACCTTCTCGTCGGTCTCTGCGACGGCGGCGGTCACGATGGTTTCCGCCACCTCCCGCGAGGGGTTTGGACGCAAACGTGGCCTCAGGCTCTTCTGGATGGATGCGACGACCCTAACGGTCTTGGCCGCGGGCTCCCCGCCCGATGCCACGTTTCCCGAATAGGGCGGGCGGGCGGGCTTGCGCAGCGCCACGCGAGACGGTGCCCGCCGAAAACCCATGTCGAGCAGCTCAGCGACCCGGGCATTGCGGGACGCGGTGGATTTGCCGCCGAACACGGTTGCGATGATCCGTTCATTGCGACGTTGCGCGGAGGCCACGAGATTGAACCCGGCGGCACGGGTGTACCCCGTCTTGATTCCATCCGCGCCCTGGTAGGATTGCAAGAGGCGGCGGTTCGTATGGCTGACCTTCTTGATTCCCGCATCCGCGGTCTGGCGCGAGAACAGATTGTAGTATTGCGGATAGTCGTAAATCACATGCCGGCCCAGTATCGTCATGTCACGCGCGGTAGACAGGTGACCGCTCTCGGTCAGGCCATGTGCGTTCTTGAAGGTCGTGCGCGACATTCCCATCGCCTTGGCAGTGCGGTTCATGCGTCGTGCGAACGCCGCCTCGCTGCCGCTGATCGCTTCGCCGATTGCCGTTGCCGCGTCGTTCGCGGACTTCACGGCCGCTGCCCGGATAAGGTAGCGCAGAGCAATTTTCTGCCCCGCCCGAAGACCCAGCTTGGACGGCGGTTCCGACGCTGCAAGTTTGGAAATCCGCACCTTGGTATCAAGGGTGATTTCACCGTTCCTGACCGCTTCGAACGCGATATAGAGTGTCATCATCTTGGTCAGCGACGCCGGGTGCAGGCGGGTGTCGGCGTTTCGCGAATGCAGTACCTTGCCGCTGCGGGCATCCATGACAAAGGCCGCATAGGGAGCGGCCATAGCGCCAACAGGCACCAACACCGACAACCAGAAAGCGAGTAAAATAGAATGGCCCCTCTGGGCCGGACGCCTACGCCGAACCTGCACGATCATTGCCTCTGTCTGCCTCGGGCCGCCGGTTTTCCGGCTGACACTTTGATTGTTGGGGACAGGCTAACACAGGAGTCGGTTAAAATAAACCCATTGGTTGCAACCGTTTATCAACGCGAACTCATCCAGAATCCGCTAGATGTAGTGGTCAGCTCGCGCCGCGCAACTAAAAAGGCGATTCATGGAATGGTTACTGTTTTGCTAACCGATCTGCGCCACCAGCCAGGCGAGCCCCTCAAGATCATCCAGCGACCGATAGCGCGGAGCATCTACCGGCGGTTCGGCATGCTCGATCTCCCATGCCAGGCCGTGCGGAACGTAGACGCCCCAGCCACCGGCGGCGATCATCGGCACCACGTCCGAACGCATCGAGTTTCCGACCATGAGCCCGCGTTCGGCACCCTCGCCATGGCGCGCAAAGATCGCGGCATAGCCTTGTGCGGTTTTTTCCGACACGATTTCGACCCCGTCGAACAGATCGCCCAATCCGGACTGGGCCAGCTTGCGCTCCTGATCCAGCAGGTCGCCCTTGGTGATGAGCAACACCCGATGAGTCTCCGCAACCGACTCGACCGCTTCGCGGGCAAATGGCAGCAATTCGATCGGATGGGCCAGCATCTCCCGACCCGCATCCATCAGCCGTGCAATCACGCTGGCCGGCACCCGCTGGTCGGTCATCTCGATCGCGGTTTCGATCATCGACAGTACGAACCCCTTGATACCATAGCCATATTGCCCGATGTTGCGCTTCTCGGCGGCCAGAAGGCGCTCTGCCAGTTGCGCGGGGTCCGCATAATCGGCGAGCAGTTCCGCGAACTGGGCCTGTGTGTCGTGAAAAAAGCGCTCGTTGTGCCAAAGCGTATCATCGGCATCAAAGGCGACAGTTGTAAGTGTTTTTGTGTAAACTGGGTTTATCACTGGCTCTTTCCGAATCCCGCAGGAAGGTTATATAAGCCATGAACGTTGAGAGAAAATCGCGAAAACCGGACTGCCTTCTGCAATGACAACAGTGCCTGAAACCCTGTCGGACAAGACGGATGACGATTCTGACACATCGGTCCTGCTAGAGACGCGACCCAAGACCAAGCGTCCGCCGCTCTACAAGGTGCTTCTGTTGAATGACGACTATACCCCGATGGAGTTTGTCGTGCACGTACTTGAGCGTTTCTTTGGACTGACGCACGCCCAGGCGTTCGAGATCATGCTGACCGTCCACAAGAAGGGTGTTGCCGTGGTCGGCGTGTTCAGCCACGAAATCGCGGAAACCAAGGTGGGTCAGGTCATGGATTTCGCCCGCCGCCATCAGCATCCGTTGCAATGCACGATGGAAAAGGAAGACTAGGTCACGTCCATGTCCGCCCGGCTGCCTCTGGCGATTGAAACAGGCGGACTCGTTCTGCCCGAGACAGGGGCGATATCGGTCCTGCATCCCGTTGCGTCCACGGATCTGACGCCGTTTTCCGTCGACCGGGTAGAGGTCGTTCAGCCATTCAAGCCCGATTTCGATCATTTTCTGGGGCTCGGCTATTCCTGTGTCGCCTCCAGCGACAGCCCCTGCGCCGCTGCGGTGGTCATTCTGCCGCGTGCCAAGGCGCTTGCCCGCGCGCTGGTCGCCTCGGCGGCGTCGCGCAGCAGCGGTGTGGTCATTGTTGACGGCGCCAAGACCGACGGCGTCGACAGCATGCTCAAGGACTGCCGCAAGAGGGTCGAGGTATCGGGATCAATCTCGAAGGCACATGGCAAGCTCTTCTGGTTCGCGGCCGATCGCGACGCCTTTGCAGATTGGTCCCCGGCGGCCCGGCTTGTCGATGGCTGCGTGACTGCTCCGGGTGTGTTCTCAGCAGATGGAACAGACCCGGCTTCGGACCTCCTCGCGCGGGCGCTCCCAAAGGCGCTCGGAAAACACGTGGTCGATCTCGGCGCCGGCTGGGGGTATCTGGCGCGGCGCATTCTGAAGGACGCTGCCGTTGAGCGGCTCGATCTGGTCGAGGCCGACGCCATCGCGCTGGACTGCGCGCGGCGGAACGTGACCGACCCGAGAGCCCGGTTTCACTGGGCGGATGCCACGATCTGGAAGCCGGACCAGCGGGCGGACACGATTGTCACCAACCCGCCTTTTCACACCGGACGGGCGGCGGATCCGTCGCTGGGGCAGGCATTCGTTGCTGCGGCGGCACGCATGCTCGCGCCCTCCGGGCACCTGTGGATGGTGGCCAACCGGCACCTGCCCTACGAGCGCACGTTGGACGAATCCTTTGCCAGGGTCGAGGATGCCGGCGGCGACAACCGGTTCAAGATCATTCACGCCACACGTCCCAGGGCGCCGGGCAAACCCGTGCCGACACGCACGCGGCGCTGAGCCGCACACTCCCCTGCACAAGGAGAAATCCAATGTCCTTTTCCATCGCCGGCAAGACCGCCATCGTCACCGGGGCCGCAAATGGCATCGGTCTCGCAATCGGACGGCAATTCGCCGAAAAGGGCGCGAATGTCATGTTCGCCGACATGGATGAAAAACAGCTCAAGACCGAATTGGGCGAGCAACTGGACGACAGCAACATCCGGTATTTCGCCGGAGACCTGCGCGAGCGCCTGACCGTTGCCAATCTGGTGTCGGCCACGCTGGACGCGTTCGACGAGATCGACATCCTGGTCAACGGATCGCGGCAGGTGGTACCATCCAAACCGCTTGATCCCGACGACGACTCGGTCATTGCGCTGCTCAACCAGAACCTGATGCCCGCCTATCGCCTGACCCAGATCGTCGCGCGGCGGATGATCAAGCAGGCCGATCCCGAGAGCGAAAAGCAGGCCGGGTCGATCATCAACCTGAGTTCGATCGCCGCGCGCCGCACCCATCCCGACCTGTTGGCCTATTCGGTCAGTTCGGCCGCGCTCGACCAGATGACCCGGTCGCTGGCGGTGGCGCTGGCTCCGAACCGGATCCGGGTCAATGCGGTGGCCTTTGGCTCCGTGATGAGCGCATCGCTGAAATCCATCCTGAAAGAGCATCGCGATTATCGGCAGGACATCGAAACACACACCCCACTTGCCCGCGTCGCAGCCGCCGGAGAAGTGGCTGACGCGGCACAGTTTCTGGCCTCCGACGCGTCCGGTTTCATGACCGGGCAGGTCATCACGGTGGATGGCGGACGCACGCTGCTTGACCCGGTCGCCGCGCCCGCGCATTGACGGCCGGAGACGGTGCGAGGGGCCAGCCCCTCGCGCTCCCCGGGATATTTTCAGCAGGAAAAAGGCAGGATGGCGGATGAGTGACGACATGGCGGAACAGAAGACGACGGCTGCGGCCTGGTTTCGGGAATTGCGTGACCGGATCGTTGCGGCGTTCGAGGCGCTGGAAGACAGCCATGTCGAAGGGCCATTGTCGGACCGCGACGCGGGCCGGTTCGATGTCAGCGAGACCACACGCGCCTCGCAGGACGGTTCGGATGCCGGTGGCGGCCTGATGAGCGTTATGCGCGGCGGGCGTGTCTTCGAAAAGGTCGGTGTCAACATCTCTACCGTCTATGGCGCGCTCGGAGAGCGGGCGCAGGCGGCAATGGCCGCGCGCAAGGGGCTGCCCGGGATGGCCGAAGATCCGCGGTTCTGGGCGTCGGGCATTTCGCTGGTCGCCCATATGCAGAATCCGCACGCGCCGGCAGTGCATATGAACACCCGCATGTTCTGGACCCCGCATGGCTGGTGGTTCGGCGGCGGTTCCGATCTGAACCCCTGTATCGAATATGACGACGACACCACACATTTTCATGCCACGCAGAAACAACATCTCGACCCGCACGGGCCGGCGCATTATCCGCGCCTCAAGGAGTGGGCCGACAGCTATTTCTACGTGCCGCACCGGGGCCGCGCACGAGGCGTTGGCGGTATTTTCATGGATGATTATTGCACCGGGGACTGGCATTCGGACTTTGCGCTGACGCAGGATATCGGGCGCGCCTTTCTTCCCGCCTATCTGCCGCTGGTCGAACGCCGCCGGGCCACCCGGTGGTTCGATGCAGACAAGGATACCCAATTGATTCACCGGGGCCTTTATGCGGAATACAACCTTGTCTACGACCGAGGCACCCGGTTCGGGCTGGAAACCGGGCATGACGCCAACGCGGTATTGATGAGCCTTCCGCCGCTGGCGAAATGGGTGTGACGAGATTGCCATTCATAAACAACTCCGGTTTTACGAGGGTTTTGATGGCGATTTTAAACTTTTTGCGTGGCGATCATTTTTCCTGCCTGTTTGCGCGACCTAGGTGTTCGGTCCCGTCATCTGGTGGATCGGATTTATGATGGATCGATCTGGTTCTGATGTCCAGATTTTGCAGATGTATTCGTATGGCGTTAACCCGCTGAGTGTCTTCAGCCGCCGCGCAAA
>JAUIIJ010000028.1 GCA_030431825.1 Alphaproteobacteria bacterium | reverse complement strand
CAAGGCGAAACTGCAGGCCGAACTGCTCAAGGTGCAGCTCTGGGGCCAGGAGACCGGGCAGAAATTCGTGCTGCTGTTCGAGGGGCGCGACGCGGCGGGCAAGGGCGGCACCATCAAGCGGTTCATGAAACATCTGAACCCGCGCTCTGCCCGCGTTGTCGCGCTGAACAAGCCGACCTGGGAAGAGAAGGGCCAGTGGTATTTCCAGCGTTACGTGCAGGAATTGCCGACGGTCGGCGAAATGGTGTTCTACGACCGGTCCTGGTACAATCGCGCCGGGGTCGAACGGGTGATGAATTTCTGCGACCCGGCGGAATATCTGGAATTCATGCGACAGACCCCGGAACTGGAGCGGATGCTGGTTCGCTCGGGCATACGGCTTTACAAATACTGGTTCTCGGTCACGCGCGACGAACAGAAACGGCGTTTTGTCAGCCGCGAGACCGACCCGCTGAAACGATGGAAGCTGAGCCCGATCGACAAGGCGTCGCTGTCGAGGTGGGACGACTATACCGAAGCCAAGGAGGCGATGTTCTTTTATACCGACACCGCCGATGCGCCGTGGACGGTGATCAAGTCCAACGACAAGAAACGCGCGCGGTTGAACTGCATGCGACACTTCCTGTCCTCGCTTGACTATCCCGACAAGGACGAGGCGCTCGTCGGCGCGCCCGATCCCCTGATCGTCGGGCAGGCGCATCACGTCATTCACAAATCGAACCACATTCTGGGGACGGCTTTGCATCCGGACAGCCGGGCAAAAGCTGCGACGCCCCCGCGGGGCCGCGACTGACCACGACCAGTGGCGTCATGGAACCGCGGCCGCTCAGATCCACGTGTGTTCCGGGCAGAGCGCCGGCATCGCCCCGCGTCGCATCGACTTGCCGCCCAGGCCTACCACCTGGTCATTTCGCAAGCGGCAGTGTGCCTCGACACTGCACAACCCCGGCACGTCGGCCGGATGGGACGGGTATTGAAGTTCCACCCGAGCCCGGTAACCCGCGCGGTCGACAGGCAGGACATTCGCCCTTTCCGATCGCAACTTGCTCTTTGACTGCGATAGCGCCCTGGCTCGACGTCCGCTCGAAACGAACAGCCGATCCGTACCCGCCGTGCGAGTGCGCCACTTCATGAAAACCTGAAGGTTGATTTCGAGCTTACCTTGCCGGCTGCTTTGCGATGTCTGAACGGCCGCTTTCAGAGTCCATGTTTGACAAATTAGGACGAACGTCCTAGTGCTGGGTTGCAGCGACTCTTCAGAGGTCCCCATGTCACGATCAGCTACGCGTGAACGAATAGAAGAAAAGGCAGATGCCCTCTTCTACGAGGCAGGTTTCGAGGCGACATCCTTTGCGGACATTGCAGGTGCGGTTGGTATCTCCCGCGGCAACTTCTACCACCACTTCAAATCCAAGGACGATATTTTGGACGCGGTGATCAGCCGTCGCTTGACGGCAACGCGGGCGATGCTCGAAGCTTGGGATACGGACGCCGCACCGAAAGACCGAATTCTGTCTTTCATCCGCATCCTAATCACCAACCGAACCAAGATCATGGCGTTCGGATGCCCGGTCGGGACGCTAACGACCGAGCTTGCTAAGCTGGATCACATCGCAGAGTCCCGCGCCGCCGAGATTTTCGGCCTGTTTCGCGACTGGCTTGCCGATCAATTCAGGGCGCTCGGGCACAAGGACGATGCCGATGCGCTGGCCTTGCATGTCCTCGCCCGCTCGCAAGGCGTTGCAGTGATGGCCTCCGCCCTCAAGGATGAAGCATTCCTCAGGGCGGAAGTCTCCGCACTGGAGACGTGGCTTGACCGACTTCCCGACCAGACATCAACGAAAGGTTAGACAACCGTGTTCATCATTTATCTCCGGTTCTCCGAAAACAAATCGGCCGCCTCGGATTTCATGTCAGCCCACAACGAATGGATCGCTCAGGGTTTCGAGGACGGCATCTTTCAATGCGTGGGCTCCCTGACGCCGGAGGGTGGCGGCGCGATCCTGGCCACAGGAGAAAGCCGCGAAGGGATCGAGAGGCGTATCAATGCCGATCCGTTTGTAGAGCACGATGTCGTCATTGCCGAGGTCGCTGAAGTCGACGTCAAGAAGACGACACCCGCGCTTGACTTCCTGAAAGCCTGAACGATGCCAAAGCTCTTTACGGGACCCGATGGTGAACCACGCTGTAGCTGGTCGGCTGCGGCGCCGGAGTTCCTCGACTATCACGACAACGAATGGGGTTTTCCGGTTGCCGACGACACCCGTCTTTTCGAGAAACTCTGCCTCGAGAGTTTCCAATCCGGTTTGAGTTGGCGCACGATTCTGGCCAAGCGGGAGAATTTCAGAGCCGCCTTCGCAGGGTTCGACTATGCGAAGATTGCCGAGTTCGGAGACGCCGATCGTGCGCGGTTGACGGAAGATGCCGGCATTGTTCGGAACAAGGCCAAGATCGAAGCGACGATTAACAATGCCGGTCGTATGGCTGAGTTGGTCAGGGCGGAAGGATCGCTCGCTGCATTCGTCTGGAGTTTTGAACCCAAGCGTGAAGAATTGGCCGAGCCGCAAACGGTTTCCACGTCAGCAGCTTCGCGAGCGCTTTCCAGGGAGCTGAAAACACGTGGTTGGAAATTTCTTGGCCCGACAACGATATTCGCCTTCATGCAGGCCATGGGATTGATCAACGATCATGCAAAAGGCTGTGTTGTCAGGAAAAAGATCGAACGGGCAAGGTCAGAGTTCGTGCGACCGGGCCGCTAAGTCTGACAGTAGAGAAAGCGGTCATTGACGCAGCCGCAGCGAAAGCTGGACTTGTCGGCATAGTAGCCAATCCGGCGAGTGTGCCCTGGTTAGAGCCCGTTGCGAAAGAGGGCGCTTTTGTCGTTGACCCAATATCGGCCCTTGCGTTCTCAAGGGGGTACTGAGAGGCAAAAGGAAAAACCCTGCCGACGTTCGACATGCGCGTTTGCGCGACAAGCGACAGACCCGCGTCAATCTGCGCGTCGGAACCGACCGATTTACGACTATTCGTATGGACAGGGTGGTACCCGAGGCCGGACTTGAACCGGCACGCCCGTTAGGGCAACGGATTTTGAATCCGTCGTGTCTACCATTCCACCACTCGGGCACGACGCTGCGTATATCGCGCGGAATCCGGGCCGTCCAGACAGAACATGCGCACCCGAGCGGCGGCTGACATTATTTCGGCGGGGCCCCGGTACCGGGCGACAGCGGCGCGGGTTTGGCGGAAAAAGTGTGCGTGACCTGTTGACCCTGTGTGCACCGCGTGGTTTGCGAAACCGACCATCTGGCCAAGGGTGAGACGCGATGCTCAGAAAGACATATGACTGGACGATCCGGCTTGCCGACCATCCGCATGCGCTGTGGTGGCTTGCTGTGGTCGCCTTTCTCGAAAGCTCGGTCTTTCCGATTCCACCGGACCTGCTGATGATCCCGATGATCCTGGCCCAGCCACGGCGCGCGTGGATCATTGCCGGTGTGGCGCTGGTTGCGTCGGTGCTTGGCGGGCTGCTGGGCTATGCCATCGGTGCGTTCGCCTATGAAGAGATCGGACAGCCGATTCTCGCCTCGATGGGCAAGGCCGACGCGATGGCCGAGTTCAACACACGTTTCAACGATTTCGGCTTCTGGGCGGTTCTGACAGCGGGGGTCACCCCATTTCCCTACAAGGTCATCACGATCATGTCCGGCTGGACGGGAATGCCGCTCGGCACCTTTGTCGCGACATCGATTTTGGCACGGGCGTTGCGTTTCTTTGTGGTCGCCGGCTTGCTGCGGGCGTTCGGCGCGCCGGTGCGCGGCTTTATCGAAAAGCGGCTGGGTCTGGTGTTCACGGCCTTTGTCCTCTTGCTGATCGGGGGCTTCGCGGCGGTGAAATACCTATGACACGGCGGCTTTGCATCCTCGCTGCGTCCGGCGGGTCGCTTGCATTGCTCGCGGGGGCGTTTGCCTTCCAGTATATCGGTGGCCTGGCCCCGTGCGACCTGTGTCTGTGGCAGCGTTGGCCCCACGCGGCGGCCGTCGTGATCGGCCTCGTCGCTCTCGTGGTACCCAATCGCATGTTGCTCTTGCTCGGGGCGCTGGCCGCGTTGACCACGGCGGCAATCGGCGGGTATCACACCGGGGTTGAACGCGGATGGTGGCAGGGGCCGACGACCTGCTCTTCGGGTTCGACCGAGGGGATGACGCCCCAGCAATTGCTGGACCAGATCATGACGGCGCCGATGGTGCGGTGCAATGACGTGGCGTGGGAATTGTTCGGCCTGTCCATGGCCAGCTGGAACATGATTCTGTCTCTGATGCTGACGCTGCTGTGGCTGGCCGCGTTGCGGTATCCGCGCGAAGATGGTTCGCGTCGAGCCTGACGCCGCCTGACACTGGAATATCAACGCAACGGTGCTACCGGATAGTTCGCGTCGTCGCGACCGGTTGCGGTGGCATCAATGCCTGGCGGCGTGGAACGATCGGGAAGCGATCGACCCGCCGCCCCGCAAGCAGGCGACGGGTCGGGACATCGCGGCGCTCGGGGATTTAGCCGTCGCGCTTTTCAGAGACGATGATTTCGAGTTGATCCGCAGGCAGGTAGCCGCGCAGCAGTTCGTCCTCCAGCACGAAGGTCGGCGTGCCGCTGATTTGCAGGCGCTGCGCCAGCGCGCGGGTTTCGGCGATCTCTGCGGTGATGTCGTCATCGTTCATGCGGGCAAGGATCGCCGCGCTGTCCAGCCCCAGACCTTCGGCCAGCCGGCCAAGGATCACGTCGTTGACGTCGCCGTCGAGTTCCATCAGCGCGTCATGCACCTGCTCATAGGCCTCATCGCCCGCCACCTTGCGCGTTGCGATGGCAAAGCGCGAGGATGCAACCGATGCGTCGCCGAGAATCGGGAATTCCTTGATGATCAGCCGGATATTGCCATCCGCGGCGAGCAGCTTGGCCACTTCGGGCTTGGCACGCCGGCAGTAACCACAGCGATAGTCCATGAACTCGACCAGCGTGATGTCGCCGTCCGGATTTCCACCGACCCAGGAATACCCGTCATCGAACAGCGCATCGGCATTATCTTCGACCAGGGCGACGTCGGCCTGTGCCTGCTGCTCGGCGTTGCGTTCCTTGAGCAGATCGACGGCCTCGATGATGACCTCGGGATTATCCATCAGATAGGCACGCACCTCGTCGCGGAATGCGGCACGCTCGGCCTCCGTGAGGTCGGTCAGATCGGCGGCGCTGGCCGATCCGGCGAACAGGGCGACCGCGGTGAGGGCGGGGGCGGCAAAGCGGATCATGTTTGGACATCCTTGTTGAAAGCTGCTTGGGGGCAATGAACATATCTTTGGCCCGCTGCCAAGGTGTCGGATCTTTCGGTAACGACCTTGTGCCCCTGTGTGTGTGCACGAACGCTGTCTGTCAGCTGCCGGTTTTCCGCCGCCGGCATTGACCTTGGCGCGGATACGCGCTCAAACCGCCAGAAGCCAGCGCCGGAGAACGACATGCGAAATTCAACCAGATCACAGGTGGATCCCTTTATCGTGATGGATGTCATGGACGCGGCGCGGCGGGCAGAAGAGACCGGGCGGCGGATCATTCACATGGAGGTGGGGCAACCGGGCACCGGTGCACCAAAAGGGGCGATGCGCGCGCTGAGCCACGCGCTCGACAGCGACCCGCTCGGTTACACGGTTGCGCTTGGTCTGCCCGCGTTGCGCCGGCGGATCGCGCGGCTCTACGGCGACTGGTACGATGTCGATCTCGATCCGGGCCGTGTGGTGGTGACCTCCGGTTCCTCCGCCGGTTTCCTGCTGGCTTTTACCGCGCTCTTCGATACCGGTGACCGCGTCGGGATCGGAGCGCCGGGTTATCCGAGCTATCGCCAGATCCTGCGGGCACTGGATCTGGTGCCGGTCGATCTGCCGACTGCACCCGGCAATCGCCTGCAACCTGTTCCGGCGGATTTTTCCGGGCTCGATCTCGCGGGGTTGATGGTGGCCTCGCCCGCCAATCCGTCCGGCACGATGCTCGATCGCGCCGCGATGGGCGCGCTGATCGATGCGGCAGCGGGGCAGGGCGCATCGTTCATCAGCGACGAAATCTATCACGGGATCGAATACGATTCAAAAGCGGTGAGCGCGCTCGAACTGACCGACGATTGCTATGTGATCAATTCCTTCTCCAAATATTTCAGCATGACCGGCTGGCGTGTGGGCTGGATGGTGGTGCCGCCGGACCACGTGCGCGTTCTGGAACGGATCGCGCAGAACATGTTCATCTGTGCGCCCCATGCCAGCCAGGTGGCCGCGCTGGCGGCGATGGATTGCGAGAGCGAGTTGACCGCGAATCTGGATGTCTACAAGGTCAACCGCGCGCTGATGCTCGACGGGTTGCCCAAGGCGGGCTTTACCAACATCGCGCCGCCGGACGGGGCGTTCTATGTCTATGCCGATGTGTCCGACCTCACCGATGACAGCCGCGCCTTTGCCGCCGAGATTCTCGACAAGGCCGGGGTGGCGGTGACGCCCGGGCTTGATTTCGATCCGGTGCGCGGGCACCGGACGCTGCGGTTTTCCTACGCGCGCTCGACCGAGGATATCGAAGAGGGGCTCAAGCGCCTCGCGCGGTTCATGGCGGAACGGGGATAGTCGCTTTTGCAACGCGGGCCATGCGTGTGTTTCCGCTGACCTGACGACAGGGTCTCGTATTATTTCGCGTTGTGTTTTGACCCTCTGGCTGCTCATCCCTATATAGAGGCCACCGCGCCAGCAGAGGCTATCCCGTGATCCGTTTCGTCCTATCCTTCTTTGGAGCGATTTTTACGCTCGTCACTCTTGGCATCGCCGTGCTGGCGCTCAGCATCGGTGCCGTTTTCTGGATCTACGGTCGGGATCTGCCCAGCCACGAATCGCTGGCCAATTACAAGCCGCCCACGATCAGCCGGATCTATTCCGGTGAAGGTCACATGATCGACGAATTCGCCAAGGAACGCCGGCTGTTCGCGCCGGCGGACGAGATCCCGGACCTTGTGAAAGAGGCGTTTGTCTCGGCCGAAGACAAGAATTTCTACACGCACAAGGGTTACGATACCCGCGGCATTGCGGTGGCGGCATTCGAGGCGGTGAAATCCCGTGGCCAGAACGTGCGCGGTGCCTCGACGATCACGCAGCAGGTGATGAAGAACTTCCTGCTGTCCGCGGATCGCAAGATCGAGCGCAAGATCAAGGAGATCATCCTTGCCGCCCGGCTCGAAGAGACGCTGGACAAGGAACAGATCCTCGAACTCTACCTGAACGAGATTTTCCTCGGGCAGAACTCCTATGGTGTCGCGGCGGCGAGCCAGACCTATTTCAACAAGACGCTTGCCGAGCTTGCACCGCACGAGGCGGCGATGCTGGCCGCGATGCCGCAGGCACCCAGCAAATACCATCCGGTTCTCGCCAAGGAACGGGTCACCCAGCGGCGCAACTATGTACTGCGCGAAATGTACGAGAACGGCTATATCGACCACGCAACCTTCGAATACGAGGTGAAACAGCCGCTGCGTTCGGTTCAGAACGGAGATTTCGAGAGCTTCCGCACCGCGTTGCCGCCGCGCGATTATTTCACCGAGGAGATTCGACGCCAGTTGAAGGATGAATTCGGTGACGGCGAGTTCTTTACCGGCGGCTTCAGCGTGCGCGCCACCATCGACGAGGAAATGCAGACGGTCGCGGCAGAGTCGCTGCGGCGGCAGCTGGAGCGCTATGACCGTGGGCTTGGCATCTGGCACGGTACAGAAGACACGATCCCGGCCGAGCAGTTGGCCGACGAGGCAAGCTGGCGCGAGGCGCTGCGCTCGGCCGATGTGCCGCGCGACATCGTTCTGAACGGCGAATGGCGCCCCGCGGTGGTTCTGGAGGTGGGCGCGCAGGACGCACGGATCGGCATCGAAGATGTCCAGGAGGACGCCGACGGGCACTGGATCACCGCCAAGGATGTGCAATGGGCGCGCAAGCGCAATCGTGATGGCACGTTGGGCCGCAAGGCGCAGGTGGCCGGCGACCTGCTGGCTGTGGGCGATGTGGTGCTGGTGCGCGCGATGACGAATGACGATGACGGTTCGTTCATCCGCTGGACCCTGCGCCAGGTCAGCGATGTGCAGGGCGGTTTCATGGCGATGGACGTCAATACCGGTCGTGTCCTGGCGATGCAGGGCGGGTTCAGCTATCAGGATTCGGTGTTCAACCGTGCCACCCAGGCGCAGCGCCAGCCGGGGTCGAGCTTCAAGCCCTTCGTCTACGCGGCCGCGCTCGACAGCGGCTACAGCCCGGCGACCATCGTGGTCGATGCGCCGATCGAGGTGAACACGCCGCAGGGGCTCTGGCGACCACGCAACTCGTCCAACAAGTTCTACGGGCCGACGCCGCTGCGCACCGGGATCGAACAGTCGCGGAACCTGATGACCATCCGCCTCGCGCAGGAGGTGGGCATGTATACGGTGGCCAACTATGCCGAGAAATTCGGCGTGTATGACGACATGGGACCGTATCTGGCCAATGCGCTCGGCTCGGAGGAGACGACGCTTTACAAGATGGTTGCGGCCTATGCGATGTTTGCCAATGGCGGTGAGCGGGTGGAGCCGACGCTGGTCGACCGGATCCAGGACCGCTACGGCAAGACCATCTACCGGCATGACAAGCGCGATTGCGTCGATTGCAACTCGGCGGCGCTGCAACCGGGCGCGACTCCCCGCATCGTCAGCGATCGCGAACGGGTGATGGACGCGGTGACGGCGTATCAGCTGACCTCGATGATGAAGGGGGTCGTCGATCGCGGCACCGCGAGCGGCGTCGTGAAGCTGCCGGTGCCGACGGCGGGCAAGACCGGCACCACCAACGAGGCGCGCGATGTCTGGTTCATCGGCTTTACCAGCAATATCGTTGCCGGGTGCTATATCGGCTATGACCGCCCACGCCCCCTCGGGCGCAGCGCCTACGGATCGTCGCTCTGCGGGCCGGTGTTCCAGTCCTTCATGCTCGAGGCGACCGAGAAATATGGCGGCGGACCGTTCGAAGTGCCGCCGGGTGGCTATTTCATCAAGATCGACCGCTTTACCGGCGGGCGTCTGCCGGACAGTGCCAGCGGCCCGAATGTCGTTGCCGAGTATTTCCGCGATGGCACCGATCCCGATTTCGGCCGTACCTATGACGGCGGTTTCGCGATGGGGTCGAACCTGCCTCTGGTGGAAGAGGTGCAGAGCGGCGGACGGCAGGTCAAGACATCGACCGGTGGCACCGCGGTTGTCGGACCCAAGGCGAATTTCGGCACGGTGAGTTCGGGCGGATTGTATTGACGCGCTGATGGGTGCAAGCGGCGCTTGCCGCGCTGGCGGGGCTGGTTTATCACCGGGTCTCACAGATTGAACCGCTAGGATTGCCATGCGCGCCGAAACCCAGAACACCGTCGCCGAGATCGAGAAATCGCTGGAGCTGCTGGCGCAGCGGCTCGATTGGGAAACCGCGCCGCATAGGCTCGAGGAATTCAATGCGCGCGTCGAGGACCCCAACCTTTGGGATGACCCGGATGCCGCGCAAAAGCTGATGCGCGACCGTCAGACCCTGGTTGACGCGATGGAGACCTACGAGTCGATCAAACGCGACCTCTCGGACAATGTCGAAATGATCGAACTGGGCGAGATGGAAGAGGATGACGAGGTGGTCGCCGATGCCGAGACCGCGCTCAAATCCCTTGCCGTCAAGGCCGCGCAAAAAGAGCTCGAGGCGCTGCTGGATGGCGAGGCGGACGGCAATGACACCTTTCTGGAGATCAACGCCGGTGCGGGCGGCACCGAGAGCTGTGACTGGGCCTCGATGCTGGCGCGGATGTATGTCCGCTGGGCCGAGAAAAAGGGCTACAAGGTCGAGCTGCAATCCGAAAGCGCGGGCGACGAGGCGGGGATCAAGTCGGCGACCTACAAGATCAGCGGTCAGAACGCCTATGGCTGGCTGAAA
Organism: Alphaproteobacteria bacterium; assembly: GCA_030431825.1. Classification (GTDB taxonomy): domain Bacteria; phylum Pseudomonadota; class Alphaproteobacteria; order Rhodobacterales; family Rhodobacteraceae; genus Sedimentitalea. The sequence goes on along the minus strand of JAUIIJ010000028.1, from coordinate 56,086 downwards.
TCCGAGAGCGGTGTGCACCGGCTGGTGCGGATCAGCCCCTTTGACAGCGCCGCCAAGCGTCACACCTCGTTCTCTTCGGTCTGGGTCTATCCGGTCGTGGACGACAATATCGAAATCGAGGTCAACCCGGCGGATATCCGCGTTGACACCTACCGGTCATCCGGCGCGGGCGGACAGCACGTGAACACCACGGACTCGGCGGTGCGGATCACCCACCATCCCACGGGGATCGTGGTGACAAGTTCGGAAAAATCCCAGCACCAGAACCGCGACATTGCGATGAAGGCGCTCAAGTCGCGGCTGTATCAGCTGGAACTCGACAAGCGCAACGCGGCCATCAACGAAGCACATGAAAACAAGGGCGACGCCGGCTGGGGCAACCAGATCCGGTCATACGTCCTGCAACCCTACCAGATGGTCAAGGATCTGCGCACGAACTACGAAACCTCGGACACCAAGGGGGTGCTCGACGGCGATCTGGATGGATTCATGGGCGCGACGCTGGCGCTGGATGTGACCGGCAAGAGCCGGGCCGAGGCACAGGCCGAGGGCTGACGGGTTCACGTTGACGCGACGTCTGCCTCGAGGCGCCGCAATTGCGTCATGCTTTTTCGCTAACGATCACGTGCCCAAGCACAGGAGCGCGCAATGGCCACCGAGATCATCGACGGCGATCTGACGTCGACCTATTTCCTTGACCTGTCCGATGAGGTCATCGTCACGCCCTCGGGCAGTGTGATCACCGATGATTTCCTCGGTCTGACCAACCGCACAGAGGCGGATATCGGCGCCACCCTTCAACTCATGGGGCGGATTCGGGCGGACGGGGTCGCTGTTGCGCTGGTTTCGGATCCCGGAACCGGGGTCGGGCAGGGTTTGCGCTCGGACATCAATGTTGGTCAAGCCGGATCGCTTTCCGGGCAATTGGGGCTGCTGGTCTCTCAAGGATTCGGTGCGGATATTCGTGTCGCCGGAGATATACGCGGCAGTTTTGGCGGAATTGAAACGGCATCGCCCGACACGGTACTGAGAGTATCCGGCACAGTGCATGGCACAGGTGTCGGGATCAGGATAGCCAGTCAGGATGACGAGCCGGACGGGTATGCCGCGATTTTCAACCGTGGTTGGGTTTCGTCGGGCGACGGCGCGGCGATCGAACTCCTTGATGCCGGTGGCGCGATCCGCAATGTCTCGGTGATTTCCGGCGCTTTCGGCGTGTCTTCGAACGGTCATCAGGAACTCGTCATTCGAAACGAGGGAACGATCCTTGCGTCCGTGTCGCACGCGATCGAACTGACCGAGGGTGATGAACAGGCGACCATCACCAATTCTGGCAGTATCAGTGCGGTCGGGGATGCGATCCATCTGCAGGATGCTGACCTGAGGTTGGTAAATTCGGGTACGCTCGCGGGAAATCTGGGTATTTGGATCGATGTCGCGGGCGATCTGATCCTGCGCAATTCCGGGGTGATCAGCGGCGATATCGATGCGTTGGTCGATTATCGTTGGTCTGGCAACACGGATATCGTGAATACCGGCGTGATCTCGGGCAACATCGACGGCGGCGAGAGCCAGGCCGATTATCGACTGGTCAATCACGGCACGATTGTCGGTGACATCGGTCTCGGCGCGGGCGATGATTTTTACAAGCTGACCGGGACCGGGATCACAACCGGTGCGGTCGACGGCGGGACGGGAAACGACACTCTGATCGGCAATGACGGGGCCGACAGGCTGTCCGGCGGTGGCGGCGATGACCGGCTGCGCGGTCGTGGCGGCGACGACACGCTGGACGGTGGGTCGGGATCGGATCGCCTGCATGGAGGCGCGGGCGACGATACGCTCGACGGCGGGCGCGATTTCGGGCCCGAAGGTTCGGACGAGACCCAGACCGACATTCTGACCGGGGGCAGCGGCGCCGATATCTTCGTGTTCGGTGACCGGAGCGGTCAGGACCGGGTTGTCGATTTCGAGCAGGGCAGTGACCTTTTGCGCCTTCAGGGCCATGAAGGCGGGTTCGACACCCTCGGCATCCGTGACCAGAACGGCAACTTGCGTGTGGAGCATGACAATGGATCGATCATCCTGGTCGGTCTGGCCGGGTTAAACCTGTCTGATACCGATTTCGATTTCGTCTGACCGGATACGGCCGACGGGCCGGGGGCCACATTCAACCGGACAATGAGCGCGCCGAGGCCGTGCGGAATTCCCGCCGCCTTCGAGTGCTCGGGAAACTTTGCCTCGGCATATGTATTTTTGACGCAATTTATGTTAAGAAATCCCCATTATTCAGCACATATATTTTAGGGGAGTAGAATAATGCCAACCCAGTTTCTCAATGTGACATTTGATGGTGTAAACGACGTTCCGCGTTTGTCCGGCGCCAGCGCGGTTTCCTGGAACACCGGCGGATCCCGTCCGACGATTGACAGATATTCGGTTTTCGTAGAAGCGCCCGACGATCTGGATGCGACCCTGAACCTGACCGGATCGGATTGGCGTATCCGGATGTTGCAGGTTGCCGGTGACGATCACATCACGCGCATCGCTGATGCGAATAACGGTGCCGGTCGGGAAATCGAATATCTGAACCTTGGCTACAATTCCGACGTCGATCTGACGTCGACCAGGGTGCGTTACATGAATGGATGGGACGGTGATCTGCATGACATCACGTTGGGCGCGCAGAACGACTGGATGCACTGGATCAGCCTTGGCGCGGATGTGAACCGGATCGACACTGCCGTCGGGAATATCGGCGGGATCGACATCTACCGGGGGCGCGGCGACTTCACCGTCCGGGGGGGAGTGCAAAACATCGGTTTCGGATCGCTCGATGACAATCTCGTGGTGGATGCCGGACGCGTGTCCTCGGTCAATATGCGGGAAGGAAACGACACTGTCGTTGTACGAAATGGCGGCCGCATCGAGATGTTGAAGGATTTCGGTGGTGCGAGTGATGTCAGGGTTCTCGCGGGCAGCCGTCTGGACAGTTTCCGGGGCGGCGAGGGTGATGTCTCGATCTCGCTTTTCGGGACGGCGCGCGCGGAATCGATCCGTGTCTTTGACAGCGATCTGAGCTTTTCATCCAGAAAAGGCGGCGTGCAGAGCATCTACGGTTGGGAAGTCAGCTCGGACATGACCATCGGCAGCGGGGGAGTCGCAAGCATCAAGTTCACATCTGACACGACCCAGTCGCATCAGATCACGGGCTCCGCGAACGGCTATATCGGGTCGATCGAAACAACCGACCGACGGGATGACGCAAGCGACGATCAGAGTACGGTGGTGGAGCTGACCTATTTTGCGGGATCGGTCCGCCTCGGGAACGGGGCCGACAGGGTGACCACCGGGAACGGCGAAACCGGTTGGGTCGAAAACATCTCGACCTCAGGCGGCAATGATGTGGTGACGCTCGGCTCGGGGGGCGCCGGAATTGTCGGCGCCGGTCGAGGCAATGACCGGATCAACGTGCAGGACCTGTTCTATACTGCGGAAGAAGAAGGTGTCGTCATCCGCGGCGGTGCCGGGGTCGACACCCTGAGTTTTCACGCATTTTCACAGGGGGTGACCTTTAGCCTGGCATTGAATGGCGCCTATCAGGAAGTTGCCAGCGACGCCGGACATTTCAGCGCCGTCGGCATTGAGAACCTCATCGGCAGCCAGCGCGCGGATACGTTGACCGGCGACGCCGGCAGAAATGTGATCTCGGGCAAGGGTGGTGCCGACCGGATACTGGGCGGCAGCGGCAATGACACGATCAGGGGCGATGCGGGCAATGACAAGCTGTTTGGACAGATTGGCCGCGACACCGTGATCGGTGGCGCGGGCCGCGATATCATTGATGGCGGTTTCGGCAACGACACCCTGCGCGGGAATGGCGGGGCGGATACCTTTGTATTCGGCAGGAGGAGCGGTACGGATACCGTTGTCGATTTTGCCGATGGGACCGACACGCTGCGCCTGGTCGGTCATACCGGTGGGTTCGGGGATCTCACGTTCTCCAATTCCGGCGGGAATCGCGAGATCGAACATGACAATGGAACCATCGTGCTGGCCGGGCAGGCCGGTCTGGTGCTGACACCGGCAGACTTCGATTTCGTCATGGCCTGAGATCGGGTTGTGCCCCTGCAATCAGGGGGTTGCATGGTCTGGGGCAGCGGCTAGTTTGGCAGCACGACTGTCCGAGGAGCTGCCCCATGTCCCTGACCCAGCAAACGGCGACCAGCCTGCTCGCCAAACTGTCTGACGGGTCTTTGTCCGCGAGCGAGCTGATGCAGGAGACCTTGGCGCGCATCGATGCGGTCAACGGTGCGGTCAACGCGATTGTATCGTTGCGGGAGCCGGACGAATTGATGGCAGAGGCGCGCGACCTCGACAACGGCGCCAGACGCGGCCCGTTGCACGGCTTGCCGATCGCGGTCAAGGATCTCGTCAATGTTGCCGGGGTGCGATCGACATTCGGCTCGCCGATCTTCGCCGATAATGTGCCCGAAAAGGATGATCTGATCGCCGCCCGGATGCGCGCGGCGGGCGCGATCCTGATCGGCAAGACCAATACGCCGGAATTCGGGCTTGGCAGCAATACGTTCAATCCGGTGCATGGTGCGACGCGGAACCCCTATGACACGTCGCGCAGTTGCGGAGGCTCGTCGGGCGGGGCGGCGGTGAGCCTGGCAACCGGGATGACGGCGCTGGCGGACGGGTCTGACATGATGGGAAGCCTGCGCAACCCGGCGGCCTGGAACAATGTCTACGGGTTCAGACCCGGCTGGGGGCGGGTGCCGTCCGAACCGGAGGGCGATATCTTTCTGCACCAGTTGTCGACATTGGGTCCGATGGCACGCTCGCCCGAGGATATCGCCATCCTGCTCGACGTGATTTCCGGACCTGACCCGAGGCAGCCGCACGGGGTGCCGGTGGACCCGGTCGCGCCGTTGTCTGCCGCGGATCCCAAGGGGCTGCGGATCGGCTGGCTGGGCGACTGGGGCGGGGCATACCCGATGGAAGAGGGCATTCTCGAGCTGTCATGCGACGTGCTCAAGGTGCTGGAATCGCTCGGATGTGTGGTAGAGCCGCTCGCCGCCCCGTTTTCGGCAGAGGCCATCTGGCAAAGCTGGATCGATCTGCGGTCCTGGCAGGTTTCGACGGGATTGTCGGGTTTCCTTGCGGAAGGGGCCGAATTGAAAGACACCGCGATCTGGGAAACCGAACGCGGGCTTGGGTTGTCGGCGCTCGATGTTCACAAGGCCAGCGTGATCCGGTCGCAGTGGTTCATGGCGGCGGCGGCGTTGTTCGACACCTACGACGCCCTGATCCTGCCCACGGCGCAGGTCTGGCCCTTTGACGCGGATATTCCGTACCCGACCAGCATCGCGGGCACCGCGATGGAGACCTACCATCAATGGATGCAGGTCGTCGTTCCGGTCAGTCTGATCGGTCTGCCGGCGCTGGCGGTTCCGGCCGGGTTCGGTTCTCGGGGGCTTCCGATGGGGGTCCAGGTTTTCGGGCCGCGCGGGAGCGACGCAAAGCTGCTGGCGCTTGGCGCGGCCTATCATGCGGCGACAGATTGGCCGTCGCATCGCCCGCCACTATAGCCGAGGCGATCGGGGAGGAGAGGGAATGCAGCAAACACTCGAACATGGTGTGCCGTCGTTGCAACCCGTGTCTGGCGGGATCCTGCGCACCGCGCTTTTACGCGGGTGGCGGGATTTTCGCCGCGCGCCGGTCTACGGGCTTGTCTTTGCCGCGTTCTACGTTCTCGCAGGGTGGCTGATGACGCTGATCACCGCCCGCACGGGCACGACCTTCTGGCTGGTATTGGCGGCGATCGGCTTTCCGCTGATCGGGCCCTTTGCCGCCGTCGGTCTTTACGAGGTCTCCCGCCGGCTGGAAAAGGGTATCCCGTTGGACTGGGGCGGCATACTCGGCGTGGTCATTCACCAGAGCCGACGGCAACTCCCGTCGATCTGCGCCATCATCATCGTGGTGTTCCTGTGGTGGTTCTTTATCGGGCACATGATATTCGCGCTGTTCCTCGGCCTGTCGACGATGACCAATATCTCGACCTCATTCGACGTGTTCCTGACGATGAACGGGCTGATGATGCTGGCGGTCGGCACGGTCGTCGGCGCGTTGTTTGCGCTGTTGCTCTACATGATAACGGTTCTGTCGCTTCCGTTGTTGCTCGATCGCGAGGTGGATTTCGTGACCGCGATGATCACCAGTTTCAAATATGTCATGGCGCACCCGCTGCCGATGCTGCTTTGGGCGGCGTTCATCGCGGTGGCGAGTTTCGCCGCCTTACTGCCCTGGTTCCTGGGCCTGTTTCTGGTGCTGCCGCTGCTCGGCCATGCGACCTGGCACCTTTACGACCAGCTCAAGACTGACGCTGGCGGCTAGGCGGGCTCGCGGCCTTCGCTGACCAGACGGGCGCGTAGCGCCGGCGCTGCCGGGTGATCCTGTTCCAGCGCGAACACATAGGCATGGGTCAGGTAAAAGCCCGCCGCATCCGGGGTTTTCGCGGCCTCTGCCGCCTCGCGATACAGATCGACCAGAGCGCGGTGGTTGCGGGCGGCGTGGGCCGCCAGCAACCGTTCATCCAGATCCGTCATTCGGCAGCGCGGGACTGGGCGCGGTGGGTCTCGAGTTTGCCGGCGACCCAATCATGAAACAGATGCGTCGGTCCATCCATCGCCGGTGAAAATCTGCCGCCGTCGAAACCGGGGGCCAGGCGGCCGCGCTGCATGCCCTGGACGACAAAGATGTCCTCTTCGAATACGGTCTTCCACTGCTGCGCGTTGCGCGCACGCAGCCCTTCGCCGGTGGCCGGCCGGGCATAGAAGATGTGCACATGTTCGGTGGTGTGGCCGACGGCGTCCGGCACCAGGATGATTGCAAAGGCGTGATCGCGGTGCACGCCGAGCAGGACATTGGGGTAGGCCGCGACATATTCCGCAGCGGTATTCCATTTGTCGCTCAGCGACTCGAAATCGGGAAAGACATCGCCGTTCTCGTCGCGGATCTGGCGATAGACCAGGGTGCCTTGCCCGGAATATTCTCCGGGCCGTTCAATGTGATAATGATCTTCCAGCCGTGAATAGCTGTTCAGGCCGGGATGAACCCAGGGCAGGTGATAGCTCTCGCAGTAATTCTCGACCGCGAGTTTCCAGTTGCAATCCACCTCGAGCTGGAATCGGCTTTCGGCACCGCCATGAAACAGCGGATGATCGAATTCGGACCAGCGTTCGAGCAGGTCCGACATCGCGACCTCGAATGCCGGTGCGTCACCGGACAGGTTTATCCAGACCACGCCGAACCACAGGTGGCTGCGCACCTCGATCAGGCCCAGCGTGGCCCGGTCGATCCCGTCATGGGTGTTCTGCCCGGGCCCGCCCACATGCGGGGTGCTGACAAGCCGTCCGTCCGTGGCGTAACACCAGCTGTGATAGGGGCAGCGGATCGCGCCCTCGATCTTGCGCGGCTCCTCGACAAGGATCATGCCGCGATGGCGGCAGGTGTTCTGGAACACCCGGACCTGGCCTTCTTTGTCGCGGATCAGCAGCAGCGGCACTCCGAGAAAGCTCATCGGGACGGCATCACCCGGTTCGGGCACATCGGCCTCGGCGGCAAGACCGGCCCACTGCGAAAACAGCAGGGCCTGTTTCTCTTCCTCGAACACCCCCGCATCGGTGTAGTGGGCATTTGGCAACCCCTGTGCATGGGTGATCGGGCGGCGAACGGCGGACAGATCCGAAAGGGGATGTGGCATGTGGCTCTCCTTGGCTTGCCCCGAATTTGTATCCGGGACAGCCATGCCTTATCCGCTCTCTTTGCGACGAAAGTTCTCTCACCGCGACACCGACCCGGTTTGGCGGCCCTGTGCGGTCAGCGAAACGGGTCTGCGGGTTGCAGAAGCCGTCGGTGGAACGGGAGCAATTCGTCCTCGGTCTTGAACCCGGTACGGCGGGCCGCATCGAGAACGCCCCCCCAACCGCCGCCAAGATGTTCATAGACCATGCGTGTAACCCGGGTGCCGGTGGTGCTCTCGCGCACCGTGCGGGTGACGTAGCCAACCCAGTAGTTGTTCTCGAACGAAGCGACCCGTGCGAGGTAATTGAAGGAACTGGTCATCGCCCTGCGCCGAGAGATCATCAACGCGACACCATCTTCCTGCCGGATCGCGTAGCCGCGGAATTCCCGCGCACGGGCGTCGATGGGCAGGCCCTGCTGGCGCATCGCCTCGCGGGCCTCGTAGCCACGCACATAGACGTGATCGGCATATCGGAAGACGTGGACCAGCCCGACGATGAACTGGCTTTCGTTGACGAAGCTGCGCCGGGAAAACCGGTAGAACCCGCTGGGAAATATGTCTTCGTTCACATCGCTGACACCGGGACCGGTGAATTGCGACAGCATCGGCCCGTTGAGGATGGAACCGCCGGTGTTCAGGGTGTCGACAGGATCGAGCAGGATACGGGCATCGACATCGAAAAAGGCGCATATCCGGTCAAGGACATCGGGCCGTGGAAAACTTTCGCCAGACAAGTACCGGTTGAACTGTGTCCGGTTGATGCCAAGCTGCCGCGCGAGTTCTGAGATCGAGGGATAACTTTTCGACAGGATGCGCAGATTTGCGCCAAACATGTTGCGCAATTCAGCCGGAGATCGTGTCGATTTGGACATGGAGCCTCCTTTGTTGAAGTGCGACTGCACCCGGGCTGCACCCAAGCAGTATGAATGAAAATACCCGGCTTGGGATCCGATTTCGTACTTTGACGCCAATTAGAGTCAGGTGTGACGCCAATATGTATCGGTAAGCTATAGTTTCAGACACAAAATGCAATAGCACGACGCAAGGTTTTCCATGTCTGATTGTAAAGAATTGGCTCAAACTTAGTATAGAGAGATTTAGTGGGATGGATCATGTTTGGCGTAGTTCTCTGGAGTGACGAGGAAGATCACAAAGCGGTCATCTGGTGCGAAGATCATGGAGATCTTGCATTTTATCGATCGACCAATGATGCCCAAATGGTGCCGATGGATGCCGGGGATTGGGTCGAATTCGACCTGACAATGGACCGCAACATGCGATTTGCACACAATCCCAGGTTGATTGCAGAGGGCGTCTTTCCGGAACTGCCTGAGTCCCTGGAAACGGCCGGAGAGGTCCGGGTTTCCCCCGCCACTCCCATGCACAAGCAGCGTGGTTCCGCCGAGATCATACCCTTCACGGCCCAGCGCCGGACCGGACGTGATCGACGCAGTGCGGTTACCTTCGGACGGGCCTGATCCGGTGCTGGCGTTCTGAGCGCCGCGACCGACGCTCAGGGCGAGAGATTGCCCGCACTAACGCGTTTCGCGATTGACTTGAAACATCCGGCATCACCTAATGCGTTGAAATCTCTGATTTCAGGCAGCATCAGGTGATTCAGGTTTATCGCGAAATGCTATAAAGAACTCTTGTCATCAATCGCCACGCATCAACGCGGCAATCCCCGTCCGTGCAATTTCGGACAGGCCGAGCGGCCGCATCAGATCGGCGAAGGCGTCGATCTTTTCCGGAGCGCCGGTGATCTCGAAGACAAAGCTGCTCAGCGTGCTGTCGACCACATTGGCGCGAAAGATGTCTGCAAGGCGTAGCGCCTCAACTCGTTTTTCCCCGTCGCCAACGACCTTGAGCATCGCCAGTTCCCGTTCGACCGACGCCCCTTCGACCGTGAGATCGTGTACTTCGTGCACCGAGACGATGCGGCCCAGCTGTGCCTTGATTTGTTCGATGACCTGCGGCGTGCCGGTGGTGACGATGGTGATACGGCTCAGGTGGCCGGTGTGGTCCACCTCGGCGACGGTCAGGCTTTCGATGTTGTAGCCGCGCCCGGAAAACAGGCCGATCACCCGCGCCAGAACGCCGGGTTCGTTTTCGACCAGTACCGCGATCGTGTGTCGTTCCTGAACGTCCGAAAAGCTGGGGCGCAGGTTATAGGCCGAATGCTTGGTCGCGCCTTTTTTGATGTGTAGGGCAGACATGATGTCCATACTCCTGAGATGTTCCGAATGCCGGGCGCCGCAGCGCCCGTTCACCGATTTCGGGATCGCGTCCTAGACCAGAACCGCGCCACCGGCCTGGATCACGCCCTGGGTTTCCGCTTCGCCCAGCAGCATTTCGTTATGCGCCTTGCCCGAGGGGATCATCGGGAAACAGTTTTCGTGCTTTTCGACGAGGCAATCAAAGATAACCGGGCCGTCATGGTCGATCATCTCCATGATCGCGTCGTCGAGATCCGCCGGATCCTTGCAGATGATGCCCTTGGCGCCAAAGGCTTCGGCGAGTTTCACGAAATCGGGCAGCGCCTCGGACCAGCTGTGCGAATAGCGTTCGCCATGCAGAAGTTCCTGCCACTGGCGCACCATGCCAAGACGCTCGTTGTTCAGGATGAATTGCTTGACCGGCAGGCGATACTGCACCGCGGTCCCCATTTCCTGCATGTTCATCAGCCAGCTTGCCTCGCCCGCGACATTGATCACGAGGCTTTCGGGATGCGCCATCTGCACACCGATCGACGCGGGGAAACCATAGCCCATCGTGCCCAGCCCGCCGGATGTCATCCAGCGGTTCGGATCCTCGAAGGTCAGGTATTGGGCCGCCCACATCTGATGCTGGCCGACCTCGGTCGTGATATAGCGATCGCGCCCCTTGGTCAGCGCTTCGAGCCGCGCCAGCGCCTGCTGAGGCTTGATGGTCTTGTCGCCGGCGGTGAAGGCGAGGCAATCGACCTTTCGCCAGTCGTTGATCTTCATGTGCCACTTGGCCACCGCTTCCGCGTTGGTCTTGCGCCCGCGCGACTTCCAGACTTTCAACATGTCCTCGAGCACATGCGCCACGTCGCCCACGATCGGGATATCGGTCTTGATGACCTTGTTGATCGAACTCGGATCGATATCGATATGTGCCTTGGTCGACTTGGGGCTGAAGGCGTCGATCCGTCCGGTGATCCGGTCGTCGAACCGCGCCCCGATATTGATCAGCAGGTCACAATCGTGCATCGCGAGGTTCGCTTCGTAGAGCCCGTGCATCCCGAGCATCCCGAGCCAGTTCTTGCCGGACGCCGGATAGGCACCGAGGCCCATCAATGTCGAGGTGATGGGAAAGCCGGTCGCGTCCACGAGTTCGCGCAGAAGCTGGCTCGCCGCGGGGCCGGAATTGATCACCCCGCCGCCGGTATAGAAAACCGGACGCTTGGCCTTTTCCATGGCTGCGACCAGTTCGGTGATCTCTTCGAGATCGCCCTTGACGCGGGGTTGATAGTGGGACGCGGTAGGCGACGGCTTGGTGTAGGTGCCGGTGGCAAACTGCACATCCTTGGGAATGTCCACCAGCACGGGACCGGGCCGTCCGGACGTGGCCACATGAAACGCCTCGTGGATGACGCCCGAGAGCGTGTTGGTATCCTTGACCAGCCAGTTGTGCTTGGTGCAGGGGCGGGTGATGCCCACGGTATCCGCCTCTTGAAAGGCGTCCGAGCCGATCATGAAGGTCGGCACCTGGCCGGTAAAGACCACGATCGGGATGCTGTCCATCAGGGCATCGGTCAGCCCGGTCACCGCGTTGGTGGCGCCGGGGCCCGATGTCACGAGCACCACGCCGGGCTTGCCGGTAGAGCGCGCGTAGCCTTCGGCGGCGTGGACCGCACCCTGTTCGTGCCGCACCAGGACATGCCGCACGTCGTTCTGCTGGAAAATCTCGTCATAGATGGGCAGGACTGCGCCACCGGGATATCCGAATACCGTGTCGACGCCCTGATCCTTCAGCGCCTGCACCAACATCTTTGCTCCGGTCATTTCACGTGTCATCTGTTTTGCTCCATCCGAGACAACGTCCTGCGCATAAAAAAGCCCCCGTTCTTGGCGGGGGCGCATGGGTCGTAATATGGTTAACCGTTACCGGCCCATGCGCGTGGTTCCAACGATTACGACTAGGCGAGACATATTCACCACTCCTGTTCATGCCCGGGCGACATTATGGGCGCAAAACAGGGGCGTCAACCGCCAATCGTCGCGAATTCGCAGCCCGGATCGCGCCGGGTCTGCGACGTTTTGTTGCGCTTGCGGGTTTTCAGGCGAAACAATGCTATGATCTTGCGCGCTCTGCGGATCATTTTCGAAAACCGGCGCGCAATCCGGACATTTGCCCGCTGGCTGTGGGTGCGCGCATGAACGACCGTTGCTGTTCACACCATGCACAGCGAAAGGGCAGGGGACGGATCAGAGCCGGGTCGGGCGGCCGTCGGGCAGGCTGATATTGGCAACCTGCTCGGCGATGGGATCGGTCGACAGGGGATGGGTTTCGGCGGTGAAATGGTCAGGATTCGACACGGATACCCATTCGCCGCCGACATAGACTTCCAGCCCCGAGAACTTGGCCTTGTATCCCATCTTGCGGCTGCCCGGCACCCAGTAGCCGAGATAGACATAGGGCAGATCGGCGTTCCGGGCGATCTCGATATGATCCATGATCATGTAGGTGCCCAGGCTGTGTTGCAGCCGGTCGGGCGCGTAAAAGGAGTAGACCATGCTCAGCCCGTCTTCGAGCACGTCGGTCAGGCTCACCCCCACGAGCTCGTCTCCGTCCGGATCGATGTATTCGATGACCCGGCTGCGAATGGGGGTTTCCTCGATCATCGCCGAGAACTCGAAAACATCCATGTCCGCCATGCCGCCATCCGCGTGGCGCGCGTCGAGATACCGGCGAAACAGGTCGTACTGGTCCTCGGTGGCCCAGGGCGAGGTGGCGTGCCGCTCGATCTCCGCGTTGCGACGTGCGGCGCGTTTCTGGCTCTTGGTCGGCTTGTAGCGATCCACATCTATACGCGCCGACAGGCAGGCCGAACAGTCCGCGCATGACGGACGGTAGAGCACGTTCTGCGAGCGGCGGAAACCCTGTTGACTCAGGCCGTTGTTCAGCCGGTCGGCATTGTCACCCTGAAGCGAGGTGAACAGCTTGCGCTCCATCCTGCCCTCCAGATAAGGGCAGGGTTGCGGCGCCGTCACATAGAATTGTGGTGCAATGGGTAGAGTATGTCGCATGAACCGTCCGCTGTTGCTTTCATGAAAATGATAACAACCGATCTGCACGTCGCCAAGTGTCGATTCAGGCGCGCAATTCAGACCTTCGGTTGAGTGCGACCGTGCCCATGAACGCATCTGTCAGACCCTGGCCCCGTGCGCCGGTCAACATCATCACGATGGAGATGACCTGCAAGAGCGGGAAGACGATGCTGACGGTGTATCCCGCCGTATGTGCCAGCGCCATCGGCAGGTCGAGCCGGTTGCCGTCTGCCGTTCTTATCTCGATACCGACAAAGCGCATGCCCCAGGTCGCGGAGCCGTTCGCAAGGGTCACGACACGATAGCAGAAACCGAGCATGAGCCACAGGAGACCGAAAAAGAACGCCCCGACAAAGGCCGTCAGCAAGACCCCCGCCAGGCAAAGCAGCAGGATGACGAACATGTCGACGATCCAGGCCAGCAGGCGCTTGACGGGAACAGAGGCGTAGAATTCCGGCTGGCGGTCCGGATCCGGCAGATTGTACATCAAGAAAAAACCCCGAGTTAAGGCAGAAGGGTGACCTGCCCTGACGGATGCAGGAACAGGTCGTATGGTATCAGGCGGCTTCGCCTTCGTCACGGTTGCGATCGGACTGCTTGGCGCGCTCTTCCATGAACTGGTCGAATTCGGCCTTGTCCTTGGCTTCGCGCAGGCGTTCGAGGAAGGACTCGAAGTTGTTCTGTTCCTCTTCCAGACGGCGCAGCGTTTCGGCCTTGTAGGCGTCAAATGCGCGGTTTCCGGTCGATGAGGACATCGTCATGCGCTGCTGTTTCCACGAATTGCGGGCGCTGCAGGATTTGCTGAACATGCGTTTGCTCCAGATCATGTAGAAGAGTAGGGCCAGTCCGACCGGCCAGAAGAACACGAAGCCAAGGACCATCGAAGCGATCCAGGCCCCTTTGCCCTTGCTGTCAAGCCAGGCTTCGGCGCGGGAAAACCAGCCGGGATGGGCCGTGGCTGGAACGGGTTCGGTCATCATGCTCATGGTCGTCTCTCTCCTGATGTGTCTCGATGTGAATGTCTTTCACATCACCTAGATCGGGATTGAGGGCGCCTCTTGCAAGAGTTTATGTGAATGTTTTTTACATTTACTTTTATTATGAAGTGAAATCAGATGGTTGCGCGTTCGAAATTCGCTTCAACACCGTCGGGGATACGCGAAAGACATGGTGCGGTGTGCCCGCTGCGGCCCAGATTTCATCAAAGTCCAGCAACCGGGGGTCGATATAGGCGCGGATCGGCGCGAGATGACCGACCGGTGCGACGCCTCCGATGGCGAAACCGGTCTGTTGGCGGACAAGGGTCGCATCCGCCTTGCCGAGCGGCTCTCCGGCTGTCGCCGCCGCCTTGTCTTCGTCGACCCGATTGCCGCCGGCCGTCAGAAACAGGATCGCTTCGCCGCTCTCTTTTCCAAGAAAGATGATGGATTTCGCGATCTGGTCCAGCGCGCAGCCCACCGCATCGGCTGCATCCTGCGCCGTACGCGCAAGGCTGGTTTCCTGTATGTCCGGGGTCAGCCCGGCGGCCTCGAGGGCGGCACGGACGCGTTTCATGCTTTTGCTCATGCGCGCACCCTGACCCGAAAGGAAGCGGTTTCGCAAGCGGTTACTGCATTGACGCGCACGCGCGGCGGCTTCACTCTGCGGCCATGTCGTTGTGCAAGAAAATGACCCGCATGCCGCGAAGTTATGATCGCGAACTTGGTGCCGAGGCCCGCGCCGCGGTTCCGGGGGCGTCGGGCGACCTCGCGTTGCTTATCGAGGGGGCGGCGGGCAGCAGCCCCTATTTGCGCGCCCTGATCATGGCAGAGTCCGATTGGCTGCCAGAGGCGGCGGAACACCCCGAAACCGCCGTCGCGGCATGTATCGACGGGCTCGCAGACCTCGCGCCGGATCAGCTCAAGGCCGGTCTGCGGCAGGCCAAGCGCCGGGTTGCGCTGATGACTGCGCTGGCCGACCTGTCCGGGGCGTGGCCCCTGGAGCAGGTGACCGGAAGTCTGACCGACCTTGGCGGGCAGGCCTGCGACGTGGTGATCAAGTCCGAGGTTGCAAATCTCATCCGCCGCGGAAAACTGCCCGGGCTGACCGCGGATGACGCGAGCACGGCGGGCGGTCTGTTCGTTCTGGCGATGGGCAAGATGGGCGCACATGAACTGAACTATTCCTCGGATATAGATCTCATCTGCCTGTTCGACGAAACCCGGTTCGACCCCGACGACTTTTACGAGGCGCGGCAGGGAATGGTTCGGGCGACCCGCAACATGTGCAGCCTGCTGAGCGAGCGCACCGCGGATGGCTATGTCTTCCGCACCGATTTGCGCCTGCGTCCCGATCCGGCGGTGACCCCGGTCTGCATGGCGGCAGAGGCGGCGGAACGCTATTATGAAAGTCTTGGCCGCACCTGGGAACGTGCCGCCTATATCAAGGCCCGCCCGGCGGCGGGGGACATTGCCGCCGGCGAGCGGTTCCTGAAAACACTGACCCCGTTCGTCTGGCGGCGCCATCTGGATTTCGCGGCCATCCAGGATGCCCATGACATGCGCCTGCGCATCCGCGAAACAAAGGGCACGGGCGGTGCGCTCACGATACCGGGGCATGACATGAAGCTGGGGCGCGGGGGCATTCGGGAAATCGAGTTCTTTACCCAGACGCGCCAGCTGATCGCCGGTGGACGCGACGCGGGCCTGCGGCAGCGCGAAACCGTGGCCGGATTGGCCGCGCTGGCGGACAAGGGGTGGATCCCGTCCGAGGTCGCCGAACAACTCAGCGATCATTACCGCGCCCATCGCGAGGTCGAACACCGGATCCAGATGGTCAATGACGCACAGACCCACAAGATCCCGAAATCCGAAGAGGGCATCGCCCGCATCGCCTGTCTGATGGACATGGAACCCGCGCAGCTTCTCGAACGGATCGGGGATCGGTTGCAGGAGGTTCACGCCCTGACCGAGGATTTCTTTGCGCCGGAGCAGCCAGCAGGCAATGTCGAGCGGTCCGTGGATTTCGATGCGAGCATTCTGGCGCGCTGGCCGACCTATCCGGCGCTGCGCTCGCAGCGTGCGCGGCAGATTTTCGAACGCCTGAAACCCGAGCTGCTGGCGCGGCTTGGCCGCACGTCGAAACCCGAAGAGGCGCTGATTGCGCTGGACGGATTCCTGTCGGGTCTGCCTGCCGGGGTCCAGCTGTTCTCGCTGTTCGAAGCGAATACCCAGTTGATCGACCTGCTGGTGGACATCGTCGGAACATCTCCTGCGCTGGCTGGGCACCTGTCACGCAATTCCGGCGTTTTCGACGCGGTGATCGGCGGAGATTTCTTTTCCGACTGGCCCGGTGTCGATGCGTTGCAGGCCGAGTTGAGCCGTCTCCTGCTGCGCGAGAGCGACTACGAGACCCAGCTCGACACCGCCCGGCGCTGGACCAAGGAATGGCATTTTCGCATCGGCGTCCACCACTTGCGCGGGCTGGTCGATGCGCAAACGGCGGGTGTGCAATATGCCGATCTGGCAAGCGCCGTGATCGCCGTTATCTGTCCTCTGGCGGTGCAGCAGTTTTCGCTCAAGCACGGAGACCCGCCCGGCCGTGGCGCGGCGGTTCTGGGCATGGGGTCGCTTGGTGCGGGGCGGCTGAACGCGATGTCGGATCTCGATCTCATCGTGATCTACGATCCGCTGGATGCGGAGTCTTCGGATGGCAAGCGGCCTCTGGCCACGCGCAGCTATTACGCCCGGATGACCCAGGCGCTGATCACCGCGATCACCGCCCGGATGTCACAGGGCCGTCTGTACGAGGTTGACATGCGCCTGCGCCCTTCGGGCAATCAGGGGCCGGTGGCGACCAGCTGGTCGAGCTTTCAGAATTATCAAAAGGACGAGGCCTGGGTATGGGAACATCTCGCTTTGACCCGGGCGCGGGTGATTGCCGGGGTTGATGACCTGGCGTCGGATATCGAAACCTTCCGCGAAGAGGTGCTGTCCTTGCCGCGGGATCGCGCGCAGGTCCTGAGCGAAGTTGCCAAGATGCGTGCCAAGATCGCCGGGGCCAAATCCCCCGACGGCATATGGGACGCCAAGATCGGCGCCGGGCGGATGCAGGATATCGAACTGGTCGCCCAGACCGGTGCGTTGCTGTCCGGGTCGTGCGCGCGCGACGTGCGCTCCGGTTTGCAGGCGGGTGTCGCCTGCGACTGGATGAGCACCGCCTGCGCGAAGCGGCTGACCGAGTGCTATGATCTCTGCTGGTCGGTCCAGACCTCGGCGCGATTGCTGTCGGCGCAGACCCTGACCCGCGAGGGGATGGGCGAGGGCGGCGCGGTGTTTCTGTGTCGAAGCACCGGATACGCGACTCTGGATGCGCTTGGCGAAGCGCTGGAAACCGCTTATGCAGACGCCGCCGCGTTGATCGGGGCCCTGTTGCCGCAAGAGGACGAAGCATGAAACCGACGGACGGAATGGACCCCAAGGGCCTGATCTACGAAGCCTACCAGATCGAAGAGATCGGCGGGGCGGAATGCCGGTCGATCTTTCTCGACTGGGCGCTGAGCCTGCCCGAGGGTTATGAAACCGCCGCTGCCCTGCGTCACCTGATCGAAAGATATGCCGACTCGCTGCCGGATCACCCGATGTCCGCGGTGCTGCGCGATGGGTTGACGTCGGTCGTATCGCCCCGACGCCGCGGCGGCTGGCGGTCGCGTCCGAGAAACTGAGCCGGTGTGCTGGCAAGGCTGTTATCGTCCGGCGCATGCCGGTAAGAGGGCGGCATGACCGTGACTTTGCAAACACCCGACCTGCCTCATGTGCGTCTCAGGCCCAAGGCCAATGCGCGCGGTATCCGCCACGGGTTTCCGTGGGTCTATGCCAACGACCTGTTGACCGACCGGCGCACCCGTGCGCTGCCGCCCGGTACGATTGCCGTGCTCGAAGACGACAGGCGCAACGCGCTCGGGCTGGTCAGCGTCAATCCGGAGTCGAGGATCATCTGCCGGATGCTGGATCGCGATCCGTCCGCGATCCTTGACCGGTCCTGGTTCGAGGTGCGTCTTGCCAGGGCGGCGGCGTTGCGCGACCGGTTGTTTGCCGATCCCTTCTATCGCCTTGTTCATGCCGAGGCGGACGGCTTGCCCGGGGTTGTCATCGATCGGTTCGGAGAGATCTGTGTGGTGCAACCCAACGCCGCCTGGGCCGAATTGCATCTTGAGCCGCTGACCGATGCGCTGGTTGCCGGCACCGGAGTGACGACCGTGATCAAGAATGCGGGCGGTCGCACGCGGGCGCTTGAAGGGTTGGATGATCGATCGGGCGTGCTGCATGGATCGGCCCCATCGGCGCCGATACCCGTACCGATGAACGGCGCGACCTATATGGCGGACCTGACCGGGGGCCAGAAAACCGGCCTGTTCTTCGACCAGCGGCCGAACCATGCCTTTGCCGCACGGCTTGCCGCCGGCGGGCGGGTTCTTGACGTGTTTTCCCATGTCGGCGGCTTCGCGCTCGCGACCCTGGCGGGCGGTGCCGCATCGGCCCTGTCGGTGGATGGCTCGGCGGCGGCCCTTGCGCTTGCCGAACAGGGCGCGGCCGCGGGCGGCATGGCCGGGCGTTTCGCGACACGCCAGGGGGATGCGTTCGAGGTGCTCGCCAAACTTGGCAAGGAGGGCGCACGGTTTGACCTGGTGATCTGCGATCCGCCGGCGTTCGCGCCGTCGAAATCCGCGCTGGAACCGGGGTTGCGGGCCTATGAACGCATAGCCAGGCTGGCCGCGCCGCTGGTGGCCGACGGTGGCTATCTGTGCCTGTGCTCCTGCTCTCATGCCGCCGATCTCGGGCGCTTTCACGCGGCGAGCGCGAGAGGCATCGGACGCGGCGGACGTCAGGCGCAGTTGATCCACACCGGTTTTGCCGGTCCGGATCATCCGCAGCTGCCGCAGCTTTCAGAGAGCGGGTATCTCAAATCGCTGTTCTTTCGGCTGTGAAAATCGTCATCGATACCTGTGTGCTTTACCCGACGGTGATGCGCGAAATGGTGCTCGGCGTGGCGCGCGCAGGTCATTTCACGCCGGTCTGGTCGGCGCGCATACTCGAGGAATGGGCGCGGGCTGCGGTCAAGCTGGGATCACGGGGCGAGGCGCAGGCGCGCGCGGAAATCGCCTTGTTGCGCGGCGCGTGGCCCGCTGCGGAATGTCCCGCCGCGCCGGGGCTGGAGCAGCGCCTGTGGTTGCCCGATGCCGCAGATATTCATGTTCTGGCCATCGCGGTGGCAAGTTCTGCAGATGCCATCATGACCCTGAACGCCAGGGACTTCCCGCGTCGTGCGCTGCAAGAGCAGGGGCTTGGGCGGCTGGATCCGGATGGATATCTGCATCGCCTCTGGCAGGTCGATCCGGACGGTGTAAAGGCGGTTGCGCAGCGTGTTCTGGACGATGCGCGGCGATTGTCAGGTGACAACTGGGACATGCGCCCGCTGCTGAAGAAGGCGCGACTGCCGCGACTGGCCAAGGCACTCGCCACCTGAAACCGGTTTCAGGTGGGGCGGTGCCACTTGCGTTCAAGATGTTCAAGCGCCGCGATCCGTTCCCCGGTCTTCGGATGGCTCAGCAACCAGGCCGGCGCCATACCCGCCCGCTGCTCGGTCAGCGCGTCGAGTTTGCGGAACAGGGAAATCTGCGGCGCGATGCCGATGCCCGCCTTGGTCAGGAGCGCGGCGGCATAGGCATCCGCCTCGTATTCATCCGCGCGCGACAGCCGCGCCGATAGCAGGCTGGTCAGGATATTCGCGATCCAGACCCCGACAAAGGGAACGAACCGCCCAAGAACCATGATCAGCGCCGTGCGCAGCGCATTCTGCCCCGAGAAATCGATCATCCGCCGGCGCGCATGACCAAGCGCCACATGGCCCAGTTCATGGGCGATCACGCTGGCCATCTCTTCGCCGGTGACGTCGCCGTTCTGAAACTTGCGATAGAAGCCGCGGGTGATGAAGATCCGGCCATCCGGTGCCGCCAGACCGTTCACCGGGTCGATTTCGTAGACGTAGACCGGGATGCGGTGCAGGTCGAGCGACGCGGCTAGACGGTCGGTCAGCCGCTTGAGATGCGGGTCGGCCAGTTCGGTGGATTTTTGGTCGAGTTCCTTGCCGGTTCTCCAGACGGAAAACCGGTACATCGCCAGCGCATACAGGATGGCGAGCAGGATGGGGGTGAACTTGATCATGAGCTTGATATGGCCCCGGCGGGCTCGATCGGCAAGTGGCCGGTAGCGATGTGTGCCACGTCCCGAAACGATCTAGCGGGTCAGCGCCTTCATGCCCCGGCTCAGCCCTTCAAGGGTCATGGGAACCATCTGGTCTTCGAAAATCTCGCGGATCATCTGGATCGAATGGGTGTAGGACCAGTATTTTTCCGGCACCGGATTGATCCAGAGATTGCTGCTCCATTGCTCGCGCGCGCGTTGCAGCCAGACGCTGCCCGCCTCGGCATTCCAGTGCTCGTTGGCGCCGCCGGGATAGGCGATCTCATAGGGGCTCATCGACGCATCGCCGACAAAGATGCACTTGTAATCCGATCCATAGGTGCGCAGCACCTCGTGGGTCGGCGTCTGCGCATCCCAGCGGCGGCGGTTGTCGCGCCAGACACCTTCGTAAAGACAGTTGTGGAAATAGTAGTAGTCCAGATGCTTGAATTCGCTGCGCGCGGCTGAAAACAGTTCTTCGACCACTTTCACATGCGGATCCATCGAGCCGCCGATATCCAGGAACAGCACGACCTTGACCGCGTTGTGGCGTTCCGGGCGGGTGATCACATCGAGATACCCGTGTTCGGCGGTGGCGCGAATCGTGCCGTCTAGATCGAGCTCCTCGGCGGCGCCTTCGCGCGCCCAGTTGCGCAGCCGCTTCAGGGCGACCTTGATGTTGCGTGTGCCCAGTTCCACGGTGTCATCGAGATTCTTGAATTCACGCTTGTCCCAGACCTTGACCGCGCGCTGGTGGCGGCTCTCTTTCTGACCGATCCGCACACCCTCGGGATTGTAGCCATAGGCGCCAAAGGGGCTGGTTCCGGCGGTGCCGATCCACTTGTTGCCGCCCTGGTGCCGGCCCTGCTGCTCCTTCAGGCGCTCCTGCAAAGTCTCCATCAGCTTCTCGAAGCCGCCAAGCGCCTCGATCTCGGCCTTTTCCTCGTCGCTCAGGTGCTTTTCCGCCATCTTGCGCAACCAGTCGCCGGGAATATCGACAGCCTCGATGACCTGTTGAAATCCGATCTCTTCCAGCCCCTTGAAGCTGGCGGCAAAGGCCCGGTCGAACTTGTCGATATTGCGCTCGTCCTTCACCATCGACACGCGCGCCAGATAATAGAAGGCCTCGATATCATAGGTCGCGAGCCCGGCCTTCATCCCCTCAAGAAAGCTCAGATATTCCCGCAGAGATACCGGCACCCCGGATTTGCGCAGGTTTTCAAAGAAGGGAAGAAACATCGGTTCAGCCCGCCAGCCGGTCGATCAGCACCGTTGCGATCATTGCGACGACCCCGAAGGACAGTGCCGAAGCGATTGCATATTGTATGGTATCGGCGGTTTTCCCGCCGCGTTTCCTGGCGAGGACGACACCGAAGACGGCCCCCAGCAGGATAGCTGCGATTACGATCATGGCCTGTTTATCCGTTCGATTGGCTGTTGCGCTTGTTGTGGGGGTTCAGGGATGCAATTTCCTGCATCTTTGCCCGGACCGCCCAATCCGTGCCAAAGCCGTATCTTGCCCATCCCACACTGTCCAGCCTGACCGAGCGCGCGGCACTTTCCTGGCCGGTCTGATCCAGCGCCTCGGCCTTGAGCAGCATGAGCGTGGCCAGAAGCGCCGCGTTTTCCGATCTTGCGGCCACGTCCAGATAGGGTTCGATCTGATCCAGTGCCTCGGCCCCATCGCCGCGTGAAATCGCATAGGCGGCCGTCTGGGTGATGACATAGGCCTGATGCAGGCGGGTTTCGGGCAGACTGCGCAGATAGCCAAGCGCGCTGGCGTAATACTGCTGTGCAAGTTCCGCATCATCCAGCTGGGTCATCCGCCCCAGCATGTAATATCCGAATGCGCGCCGGTGATCCCGCCAGCCGAGCTTCTGCGCCGTTGCCGCTGCCGATTGCGCGGCCCTGCGCCGTTCCTCCGTGCCCGCGCCGGGGCCGAGCACCACCTGTACCTCGTCGATCCACGAGCGCGGGGTTGGCGCGATGGCATGGGTGGGCCGCTGGTCGCCGCGCGGATTGATGCGGGTCAGGATATCGGGCAATTCGGTCGCGACCTCGGCCTTGGTCATGCCGCTGTAGAGCTCGGGGGCATAGGTCGCGCGCAGGATCAGCATGTCAAATCCGGTCAGAACGGTATGCACGTTGTCGTCGTTGAAGACCGAATTGGGCAAGCGATATAGGTCGTTCAGCGGGCCGAGTGCCTGGGCGAGCTCCTCGTGCAGGCAGTCGCGGATTTCCTGCGGTGTCGAATCGTAAGGCAGAAAGATCGCCATTCGTTCGCGCCGCGTGAGCGTCGACCAATTGGTGTCGGGGCTGCGGCGTTTGCGGCGATATTCATCGAGGCTGGAGACGTTGGGCACGACGAAACACGCGGCATGGGGCAGGGCGCGGCGTATTTCGGCCCGGCTCACCGCCTCGATGGTGATGCTGGCGTCTGCGCCGTCGGTCTGGCGAATGTCGATTGTGGCCTCTTTGCGCAGCCGGTCGAGCAGTCGGCGCAGGTCGGGTTCGAGGCTGTCGGGCGCGCGACCGGCAACCCGCACGGTAATCGGTGTCTCGAACCGGGTGAAAACGGGCAGCCGGCGACCGCTTTCCAGTTCGAAGTGCAGCGACAGGAAATCTGCCGCGATATTGGCATTGGATTGTGACGGGGCGCTCGGGTAGGAAGACGCAAATCCCTTCATCGGTGACAGGCTGGAGTCCGCGATCGCGGCGCGGGTCGGCGTGTCGGCCAGAGGGCTCGCGGTGCATCCTGCCAACGCAGTTGCAAGCAGGATGGGCGCGATGCGGATCATGGGCGTTGATAGCGGATAAACGGCGTCACTTTCGCGATGCGGTCATACAGCTTGCGCGCGGTCTCGTTGAAATCCTGCGTCAGCCAGTACACTGTCGGTGCGCCCCGGGCGTCTGCGGCGGCATAAACCGCTTCGATCAGGGCGCGCCCGATGCCGCTGCCGCGATGCTCCGGTCGGGCATACAGATCCTGCAGATAGCAGACGTCCTCGATTTTCCAGGCATGCCGGTGAAACAGGTAATGGGTCAGCCCCACCAGTTCACCATCCTTTTCGGCGACAAAGGCGCTGAAATCATGCGGATCATCGCCGAGCAGCCTTGCGAACGTGCTTTCATAGACCTCGGGCGCTACGCTGGTTTCGTAGAATTCCAGGTAAGCGGTCCACATGTCTGACCATTGCGGCTTGTCATCGGCGCGGAGCGGACGAACGGAGATGGCTGTGGTATCAATCATGCCGCCGAGTCTGACCAACCCGGGCGCGCCATTCAAGTTAAAAAACGGCGCTCCCTTTGCGGGCGCCTGCGCCAGGGGCGTTTCCTGACGGCTCTGCCGCCACGCTCAGGCGGCGACGCCGATCAGTGATACCTGATTGCGCCCGGCATGCTTGGCCCCGTAGAGCGCCCGATCGGCCTGACTTATCAGCAGTTCGGCATGTTGCTCGGGTTGCATCCTGGCCATCGCGGATGAGGGCGATCCGACAACCACACCGATGCTGGTGGTGACGTTGATCGGCTGCGTGATGCCAGGGCAGTGAAATGGCAGGGCATTGATCTGGCGGCACAGCCGTTCGGCCGCGAGCGTTGCCGCGTGCTGGTCGGCATCCGGGATCACGATCATGAATTCCTCGCCGCCGACCCGCGCAACCATGTCGCAGGCGCGGACCTGGCTTTGCAGGCGGCGCGCCGCCTCGATCAGAACCGAATCGCCCGCCGGATGACCGAAACAGTCGTTGATCCGCTTGAAATGGTCGAGATCGGCAAGCATGACGGCAAAGCTGTTGCCGCTTGTCGCGGCCTCTCCGGCGATGGCGGCCAGGTGCGGCAGGGCATAGCGGCGGTTGAAAAGTCCGGTCATCGGGTCGCGTATCGCGGCGCGCAACCCGTCACGCACCGAGGCGCGGAACCGGTCCGACTGTTTCTTGTGCCGCAGTTGCGTGTCGATGCGAATCGCAAGCTCCTCGGCGCAGAAACCGCTTTGCAGGACGTCATGTGCGCCGCGATCCAGAGCCTCGGCGCCCAGGTTGCGGGCGGTTTCCGGTACAATGGCAATCAGCGCCGCATGGCTGGTAAAGGCCCGTGACCTGAGATCGACGAGCAGGCGCAGGGCAGGCTCGCTCTCGCTGTCGGTCAGGTCGACGACGATCGCTTCGGGCGGCTGCCCGGTCATCATGTCATGAATGTTGTCGATCCGGTGGCATTGCAACCTGTGGCTGGTCTGCTCCCTGAGGCGCGCGCGCCAGATCGTTCCGGTACTCGCGCGATGTGTCAGCAGGGCGATGTTCGACGGCGGCGCAAGGGCGGCCGCGGCCGGCTCGGCAAAGCCCAGTGTCGCGGGCTGCGAGCGATCGTGCCAATGCAATTCCTCGCGGTTGCTGCGGACGCGGATCAGGCTGCGGATGCGCGCCTGCAACATCAGGTCGTCGATCGGTTGCAGCAAGACGTCATCGATTCCGACCCTGAGCGCCGCAAATTGCGCCGCCCGGTCGTTGATCGCGGCAATGGCGATGACCGGGGTATTGCGCATCGCGTCATCACGATCCAGCACCGCCCGCACGTCATGCGCGGTGCCATCCGGCAGGGTCATCGCGGTCACGATCAGCTCGGGCTGCGTGCGGCGAATCAGCGCCTCCAGACCGTCGATCCCGTCGCTTTGAACCACGTGATAATACGCCGCAGACAGCTGTACTTTCAGCATGATGCGGTTGGTGGATACGCCGTCTACGATCAGAATGGTGCCTTGCACGCGTGGCGCCTTTCATGTCTTGCGTTAATATTGTTTCAAAGTGTTTATGAGAGTCCTTAACAAACTGTTTCCGACCGGGGAAAAGCGATAGCACCATGCAGTATTCCGCCGACGCCGCCGAAACCCTTGCGCTCAGGGCGCTGAGCTGGTTGCTGGCGCAGGACGATCTGTTGCCGGTATTCCTGGGGGCCAGCGGCGCCTCCGAGCAGGATTTGAGGACGCGCGCGGAAGAACCCGAGTTCCTGGGGTCGGTGCTCGATTTCCTGATGATGGATGATGCCTGGGTGATGCAGTTCTGCCAGGCGGAGGCGATTCCGTATGAACATCCGATGCTGGCGCGTGCGGCCTTGCCCGGCGGCGCGCAGATGCACTGGACCTGATGAATACTCTTTCTGAACGGGGCCACATATGACCATTTCAGCGATCCTGTTCGACAAGGACGGAACCCTGTTTCAATTCGGCGCCACCTGGGAAGCCTGGGCCAGCGCGTTCCTGAACCGTGTCACCGGTGGCGATGCGGCCGAGGCGGCACGGTTGGGGCGCGCGATGGGGTTCGATGTGATCTCCGGGCGATTTCATCCCGACAGCGTGGTCATTGCCGGCACGCCGGCAGAGGTGGCGGATGCGTTGGCACCACACCTGCCGCAGATGTCACGGGACGATGTGATCGCAATGCTCAACGAGGAGGCCGAGGTCGCGCCACAGGCCGAGGCCGTGCCGCTGCGGCCCTATCTCGAGGCGCTGCGGACACGCGGCCTGCGGCTCGGTGTGGCCACGAATGACGCGGAGACGCCGGCGCTGGCACATCTCAACGCGGCGGGTGTCGCCGGCTGTTTCGATTTTGTCGCTGGCTTTGACAGCGGATACGGGGCCAAGCCCGATCCGGGTCAGCTGATTGCCTTTGCCCGCGCGGTGGGGGTGCCCGCAGAACAGATCGTGATGGTCGGAGACAGCACCCATGACCTGATTGCAGGGCGCAGCGCGGGCATGACCACCGTCGGCGTGCTGACCGGAATGGCCGGCGAAAACGAACTCGGCCCGTTTGCCGATGTGGTCCTGCCGGATATCGGACACTTGCCCGGCTGGCTCGGCCTCTGAGGCCCGGTTCCGATTACGACGCTTTGAACCGGAATGCGACACCCGCTGTCGCATTCTGAGAGGCAGCAGGGCTTCGCGTGTTGCTGAATGATCTCCAGGTGGCGGAGGTCTGGACATGGCGGATGGTACTGAACGAAAGCGGCGCGGAGGCGGGCGGGCCGGGAACGCGGCACGGCGGGGTGGGATGGTGATCGATCAGATGCCCTGGAACCCGCCCACCAACATCGACCGGCCCGTCGAGCCGCTGACGGAAGACAGCGTTGCGGCGATCCACCTTGGCGCGATGGAGATCCTCGAGGATATCGGCATTGCCATTCTCAACCCCGAGGCGCTGGAGATTTTCCGCGAGGCCGGCGCGCGCATCGAGGGCGAGGTCGTGCGGATCGGTCGCGACTTCATCATGGAAATGGTCGGCAAGGCCCCGTCGCAATTCACCCTGACGCCTCGCAATCCCGATCGGCGGATCACGGTCGGCGGCAAAACGATCCTGTTCGGGAATGTGTCGTCGCCGCCGAATTACTGGGACATGGAAATCGGCAAGAAGGTGCCCGGCACGCGAGAAATGTGTCGCAACCTTCTGAAACTGACGCAGTATTTCAACTGTATCCACTTTGCGGGCGGCTATCCGGTCGAACCCGTGGACCTGCATGCAGGCGTGCGGCATCTGGATGTCCTGTATGACAAGCTGACGCTGACCGACAAGGTCATGCATGCCTATTCCCTTGGCCGCGAGCGGGTCGAGGACGTGATGGAGATGGTGCGCATCGCGGGTGGGTTGTCGCATGAAGAATTCGACGCAAGCCCCAGAATGTACACGAATATCAACTCTACCTCACCGTTGAAACATGACTATCCGATGCTGGATGGCTGGATGCGGCTCGCGCGTCGCGGCCAGGGGCTGGTGGTCACTCCGTTCACGCTGGCCGGGGCCATGGCACCGGTGACGATGGCCGGGGCGGTGGCGCAATCCCTGGCCGAGGGGCTGATCGCGATTGCGTTGGCGCAGTACATCCGGCCCGGCGCGCCCTGTGCCATCGGCACCTTTACCAGCAATGTCGACATGAAGTCTGGCGCGCCGGCGTTCGGGACGCCGGAATACATGCGGGCGACACAGATGACCGGGCAACTCGCGCGCTTTTACGGGCTGCCGTTGCGGTCAAGCGGCGTTTGCGCGGCCAATGTGCCGGACGGACAGGCGATGTGGGAAACCTCAAACAGCCTCTGGGCCGCCGTACAATCGGGTACGAACATGGTTTATCACGCCGCGGGCTGGCTCGAAGGCGGATTGATCGCGAGTCCGGAAAAATTCATCATGGATTGTGAGGTTCTGCAACAGATACAACGCTATATGGATCCGGCCCTGACGGCGACAGGGCCGGACGAGATTGCGCTCGACGCCATTCGCGCTGTTGGCAATGACGGGCATTTCTTCGGTATCCAGCACACGCAGGATCGCTATACGACCGCGTTCTATCAGCCGTTCCTGAGTGACTGGAAGAATTACGAGGGATGGGAGGCGGCGGGCGCCATGTGGACTCCGGAGCGCGCGCATCACCTGTTCAAACGGATCATCGGTGATTTCGAAGCGCCGCCCATGGACGAAGCCATCCGTGACGAACTCGCCGCCTTTGTCGCGCGACGCAAGGAAGAGGGGGGCGCCCCCACCGACTTCTGATGCAAAGCTGCGCCGGTCGCATCATTGCCGCTGGCCAGTTTCATGGCGGCGCAGTAGGCTCCCCGCGATGGAAAGCGGGAACTCTCAGGACATGTCGGAACAGCAACAGGCGGTGCGGCATCGGCTGATCATGGCCGGGCTCGGCGGGATTGCGGGGCTCGCGCTCTGGGCGCTCGGGGAACGCTGGGGCGATCCAGCGGTGCCGCCGGCGGCGTTCCTCGCGCTTTTTGCCTTTGTAGCGAGCTATGCGCTTGTCGCGCTGGCCCTGTGCGGGCCGATCACAGTTGCGCGCGCGCTGGCGGGCGGGCTTGCCTTTGCGGCGACGTTTACCGTGCTGATCAGCGTTGCGGGTCTGCGCTACAAGGCGGCGACGGATCTCTTCAACGACGCGGCCATGCTCAGCGTGTCGGCGGTGCTGGTGCTGTTCTGCACGCCCTTTATCCTGGTCTGGCTACAGGACCGCACTTCCGTGCTGCGCTATGACCGGCTGTTCGATGCGGCGTGGATGCTGACGGCGCGCTATGCGATGGCCTGGGTGTTCGTGGCGGCCTTCTGGCTGGTGGCCTTCCTGAGCGATGCCTTGCTCGATCTCGTCGACATCACGGTGATCAACACACTGCTGAGACCCGGTTGGGTGCGCTTTGGCCTGAGCGGCGCGGTGCTTGGCCTCGGGCTCGCCGTCATGCAGGACCTGCGTCACACCCTCTCGCCATATCCGCTCCTGCGCCTGTTGCGCCTGCTGGTGCCGCTGGTGCTGGTTGTGATCGCGGTGTTCCTGGTGGCGGTGCCGCTGCGGGGGTTGCGCGGGCTGTTCGGCGAATTCTCGGCAGGGGGCACGCTGATGGGTGCGGCTGCGGTTGCGGTTTCCCTGATCAGCATGGCGCTGGATCGCGACGATGCGATGGCGGTCCGCACGCGCGGGTTGCAACTGGCGACCCGCTGCCTGGCGCTGCTGGTGCCGGCACTGGCGGTGTTGGCGGTCTGGGCCGTGGTGTTGCGGGTGCGCCAGTACGGCTGGACACCGGATCGGATATTGGCGATGACCGTGGCGTCTTTTCTGCTGGTCTACGGGCTGGGCTATGCGGGGGCGGTTCTGACCGGGCGTGGCTGGATGGCGCGGGTGCGGCAGTTCAACGTCTGGGTCGCCCTTCTGGCGATCAGCGTGGCCGTAACCTGGATGACGCCGCTGCTCGATGTCTATCGCATTTCGGCCGCCAGTCAGCTCGACCGCTATGAATCCGGTCATACCGGGCCCGCGCAATTGGCACTCTGGCCACTGGCCCATGAATGGGGCCGGGCGGGCGAGGCCGGGCTCGCCGCATTGGAAACCGCGGCCGAGAACTCGGATGATGCGCTTTTGCTGCAGCGGATTGCCGATGTGCGCAGCGCCACCAATCGCTATCAGTTCGAAGAGGAACTGCAAATTCGGGACCTGCCCGAGCGCATGAGCGCATTGCTGAACCTGATGCCCGTCCGCCCAATTGGTGAAACGGTCGGGCCGGAGATGCTGCGCAACCTGCCGGCCTATCTGCTGAACGCGTGGCTTGACGGATGTCGGCGCACGACTGCCGACGGTCGCCCCGGATGCGTGCTGGTCAAGGGGGCATTCATGCCATCGGTGGCGGCTGACGAGCAGGCGATGATCCTGTATCTTGACGACAGGTCCGAGACGCGCATCAGCCACGTGTTCCTGCAACCGGGCAGATCGGTTTCGACACGCGACGTGCTCGACACGGCGACGCGTGGATGGCCGAAACTGCCGTCGGCGACGATTTCCGAGGTGCAGGATGGCCGGTATTCGCTGCAGCCCAGCGGCGTGAACGCGCTGGCGGTGGGCGGCCAGCTGCTGGCACCCGCGCAATGAGGGACCGAAAACTCGATCGTATTTGAATTGTTGGATCTTTCTTAACTGCCTGGGCGGACAATCGACCCGTTTAACGAACAGGTCTGAGATGCACGGACTCATCAACAAATCGCTTCAATCGTTCTTTTGCGCCACTTATGGCACTGCACGATGGAGACGCGTGACCGAAGCCGCCGGCTTTGACAGCCCGGATTTCGAGGCGATGCTGATTTACGACAAGGCCCAGTCGCGTCGCCTGCTGGATGCGATGGCGCTGGAACTGGACCGGCCGCTGAACGAAGTGCTCGAAGACATCGGGACATTTCTCGTTTCCAATCCGCAGACCGAGTCGCTGCGCCGGCTGTTGCGGTTTTGCGGTGAGAGCTATCTCGATTTCCTGCACTCGCTTGACGATCTGCCCGATCGGGCGAGGCTTGCGGTGTCCGACCTGCATCTGCCGGCGCTTGAATTGCGCGAACACGCGGCGGGCCGGTTCAGCCTGACCTGCGGGCCGGGGCTGCCGGGCTTTGGCAATGTGCTGGTCGGTGTTCTGCGGGCCATGGCCGATGATTATGGCGCGCTGGCGATGCTCGAACATTCCGGCGGCAGCAGCGGGCATGACGTTATCAGCATCACTCTGGTCGAGCAGGCCTTTGCCGAGGGACGGAGTTTTGAACTGGGGGCGGCCGCGCAATGATAACGCAACAACAACTTACCGCATGGCTGGATACCCTGTGCCCGATGCATGTGATGCTGGACGCCACAGGTCATGTGACCTCCGTGGGTCCCACCTTGCAAAAGCTGCGACCGGACGCGCCGATGGTCGGGCAACGGTTCCTGGAATTGTTCGAACTGACGCGCCCGAGGACCGTGACCAATGTGGCCGGTCTGCTCGCGCATGCGGGGGCCAAGCTGCATCTGCAACTGCGCGACGAGCCGCGCACCGCACTCAAGGGGGTCGCCGTCGCGACCGGACAGGGTGCGATCGTCAACCTGTCCTTTGGCATTTCGGTTCTGGACGCGGTGCGGGATTACGCGCTGACCAATTCGGATTTTGCCGCGACCGATCTGACCATCGAACTGCTCTATCTGGTCGAGGCGAAAAGTGCGGCGATGGAGGCGTCGCGCACGCTGAACCAGCGCCTGCAGGGCGCCAAGATCGCCGCCGAGGAGCAAGCCTTTACCGACACCCTGACCGGGTTGAAGAACCGGCGCGCGATGGAACACGTTCTGTCGCGCAAGGTGACAGGACCCGAGCCGTTCGCGCTGATGAATCTCGATCTCGATTTTTTCAAGGCGGTGAACGATACGATGGGACATGCGGCGGGCGACCACGTGTTGCAGGTCGCCGCGCGGATCATGGTCGAGGAAACCCGAGACCAGGACATGGTGGCACGGGTCGGCGGCGACGAATTCGTGTTGATGTTCGACGGCCTGCGCGACAAACGGCGGTTGGGCGGGATCGCACGCCGTCTCATTGCGCGGCTTCAGGAGCCGGTTTCCTTCGAGGACCAGCTGTGCACGGTTTCGGCGAGCATCGGTACAGTGATTTCCGGGCATTCCTGTGGCCGCGATCCGGGCGAGTTGCTGCAACAGGCTGACATGGCGTTATATGCGTCCAAGCGGGCGGGGCGTGGGCGGCATACGTTTTTCGACGACACGCTGACGGGTTGCGGGCAAGCGATTCGACACGTCGACGACGCGCCGTCCCTGCCAGGTGGAAGCGCCGCATGAGGTCGGCGGCGGCAGTCGCATTGACAGGGATATCCGGCCACATGCCATGAGTCGCGGCTGCATGTCCCTGGCGAAACCGTTCCGGATGCGCAGACAAGGGGAAAATCTCTCGAAAATTGTCATCGATGATGTTGGGCGACTGGCAGTTGGCAAAATCTGTGGTCCATCTGCACCACCGCCAAGACGAGACTTGCAGCGGTCAAGGCCCCCGGAATAGGCTCGGCCCGATGACAGCCGGGCCTTGGTGTCGCCACTGACGTGGTGGACGCGTCCCGGAAGATCGCGGGAGGCCGGAGTTTTGGAAGAACGGGTGGCATGCGACTTGCGGTGATCCTTATGGCGGTTGCTCTGGTCGCCGCGATCGGGGCATCGACCTATCTTTTGCTGCAATCCTGCGGTTTGCGATTGCCGTTCACGGACAGGGCGATCAGCTATTGCGACCCAGCGGACCGGCTCCGGGCGCGACGGGATCTGGCGCTGGTCGATCGGTCGAATGCGGACCTGGCGATCAGGGTCAATGCGCTGGAGCAGGAACTCGGGCTGCTGGTGTGCAAGGCCGAGCCGCCGGACCCGCCGCCACCGCCCCCGCCGCCACCACCGCCCAAGCCGCCCGCCAAACCGAAGACACCGAGCGGCCTGGCACCCGATGCCTTTGACGACAAGGATATTTCCGTGATGGAGGGCTGCTGGCAACTGTCGTCCAACTACGCGGTGCGTGACATCAACACGGGACGGATCACCCGGTTCAAATACTGGCGCATCTGTTTTGACAGGAACGGGAACGGGACCGAGATCATGCGTTCGACGGACGGGGTGAAATGCGAGGGGCGGCTGACCGGCCGGATGCGCGGCAACGGCACGCTGACGATGCGCGAGCCGGCAAACCTGCGGTGTGGCAACGGTTCGTCGATCTTTCGGCGGGACGTGACCTGCAAGCTGGATTCGCGCGGCAACGCCAACTGCGACACCTATCAACCCGAAACCAACGGACGCGGCGCGGCAACCCTGCGCCGGGCCGGGAGATAACTGCGATGGCCGATCATTTTCTGTCCAAGACGCGCGTGAGCCCGGAGGATTTCGTCGAGGCCGGCGGCACGCCCGTACTGGAGCGTTTCGAGGCCTTGCGGACGCTGCTTGTCGATCGAGCCGGGCCCGAGGTGGCTGACTTGTTCGCGGAACCCTTGATCAGCCGCGGCAACGACACCGCGCCTCCGACCGTGTCCTGGTACACGGCGACGGCGGGCGATGCGCGGCCTCTGTCGAGCCTCGCGCCGGCAGAGCGGTCGCGTGCGGAAACCTATCTGTCGGATCACCTGCGCCCGCTGCGTGCGCTGACCGAACAGCCCGAGAACGCCGATCTCGCGTTCGGCGCGCTCAGCACGTTGGGGCGTGATGACGTGATGATGGTCGGCGACCGCCCGATGATCGTGAACTGGGGTCTGATGCCCGATTGTCGCGGCGCCAACGTCTCGACCCGGCCCGATCATTTTGCAGAGACGCTGGGTCGGTATCTGACGCTGGCTCCAGCCGGAACGCGCACGTCCGGCGCGCCGATGGCAGGGCCGGTCATCCCGCCGCCTGCCGCCGGAGTCGCCGCTGCGACACCTGCGGTTGCCGCGCCGGTCGCGGCATCCGCACCGGTGCAGCATCGGATATCGCGGCTCGCCTGGGTGCCGTTGTTGATCCTGCTGCTGCTGGCCGGGGGATTTCTGGCCTGGTTGCTGATGCCCGGATCACGCCTGTTTCACGAGGCCGGGCCGCGCGCGGTGACGGAAGAGGCGACGTTGCAGGCCGCGCGCGATCTGAACGACAGCCTGAGAGCGCGCCGGGCGACGTTGCAGTCCGCGCTGGACGGGGCGATGTGTCGTGCCGACGGCATGCTGGTGCTGCCCGATGGATTGACGCCCGAGGGGCTTACGCCACCCGCGCTCGGGGTCAAGCCGGCGCAACGGGCAACTGTCGCGCCCGACGCCCTGCTGCCGAGCAGCCCCGCGCGGGTGGTGGTGCCGGATGTCTCGGAACCGGGGTCCGAGACCGATCTGCTGGCATTGATCACGGCACGTACCGTGCTGGTGCTCGCCGGTTCGGGCGATGGGCGCGGCGCCACCGGATCGGGCTTTGTCGTCGGTCCGGGCCTGATCGTGACCAACCAGCATGTGATCGAAGGTGCGCTGTCTGATGGCGGGCAGATCCTGGTGACCGGGGGCAGCCTGACGGAACCGCAGGTCGCCACCGTGATCAAGAGCGACGGCCCGCTGATACAGGCGGGCGGGGATTTTGCGCTGCTGCGGATCGCCGACACGGGCATGACCGGCTTTGATGTTCACGTGCCGCAGGGGTCCCTCAAGCTGAGCGGTGTGGTGGCGGCCGGATATCCCGGTGATGTCCTGGCGAGCGACGTCAATTTCGCCGCGCTGAAGGCCGGCAATCTGGATGCGGTTCCCGATCTCACCGTGACCGAGGGGATCGTCAATACCGAGCAGCAGATCGGGCCGCAGACCCATGTGCTGATGCACTCGGCGGCCTTGTCGAGCGGCAACTCCGGCGGGCCGCTTGTGGACATGTGCGGGCGGTTGGTGGGGGTCAACACCTTCGTGCGCGCGGGGCGGTTGCAGAACCGCGGATTTGCCCTGACCACTGCCGACATGATGGCGTTCCTGCAGGGAACGGGGGCCGTGCCACGGGTCGACAGCGCACCCTGTGCGCCGGTGGTGCAACGCGCCGAGGCCGGGGCGCGCAAGGCCGTGGCAGAGTAGGGCCGGCATGTACGAAACGCTGCTTGCCACCACCTCTTCCGAAGGGTTGCAACCATTGGGGTCTGCGGCGCAGCGGTCCTACGAACTGGTGAGCGATACCGTGCGAAACCGGCTGTCGCCGGCGCATGCGAACCTGTTCGCCGAGCCGGTGGCGACCGAGCATGGCGACATGATCGACTGGTATGCGCCGATCGAGGGTACGGCAGAACCGCTGACCGCGCTGGACCAAGAGGCCGCCGATGCGCTGCGGGCGCGGCTGGGCGGATTGATTGGCGACATACGGCGCGAAGCCGCAAGCCTCGCCGAGAGCCCGGAGGTCCAGGATCAGCGGCTCGCCGAGGCGCTTGGCAATGCGATCGAGATACCGTCCGAGGCGATGATCTATGCGCTGCGCCAGCCGGACGGCGCGATACAGCCGGTGCTGGTGCATTGGGCGTGGCTCGGAGCGGAGCGGCAATCGGTGCGCGGCATCCTGACGACGATGGTGCCCAGAGCGCAACCGCTCGCCGCCGGGGCCGGGCACGCGTCCGGTGCACCGGATGCCGTGCAGGCGGCGCCAACGC
This sequence comes from Alphaproteobacteria bacterium, assembly GCA_030431825.1. Classification (GTDB taxonomy): domain Bacteria; phylum Pseudomonadota; class Alphaproteobacteria; order Rhodobacterales; family Rhodobacteraceae; genus Sedimentitalea. The sequence continues at coordinate 21,331 of JAUIIJ010000028.1, read as the reverse complement.
GGTCCTGGTGGTGGCTCTTGTTGCTGGGATGGCTGCTGCTTGCGGCGATGCTGGCCTATATTCTCTACCTGTTGATCGCGCCTTGCGGATTGCAGGGCGGGCCGTTGTTCTTTTGCCCGGAACCGCCGGCAGAGGTTTCGGAGATACCATTGGAGCGGCAGGTTCTTGAGGCGGAGATTGCGGCGCTCGAGCATGAAATCGCGCTGGTAGACCGGGCCTGCCAGCCGACGATTCCCGTGGGTCCGGCCGCCCCCGGAACTCAGACACCGACCGTTCCGACAACGCCGGGGACCACGATTCCGGTCCCGTTCCCGCTGGACAAGACCAATTTTCAGGATGGTGCGCGCGACGGGCGTGTCACGCGGCTCGCAAGCAGCGCCGCGCGGACGCTGAAACCTCTCTTGACGCCACCTGCCGGACGGGATGGCCCAAACCCGGCCTATTCTGCTACAGTTCGGGACAAGGCCCCCGAGTGGCTGTTTAAAACAAGTGTTTCGAGGTAGGCAGGATGCAGCAATCTGAAGACCTGGCGCAGTTGGTCGAATGGCGTGACGAGGTGACGCTGGTTCCATATTCGGGCACCCAAATCCTCGATTTCGGGTTTCGGATCGACGCGGTCGAACTGCGCAATGCGCGTTTTGTCGAACGGGTGATCGGCGGCACCGATGCCGCCGAGGAATGGGCGCTGTTGCCCCTGACCGGTGACGCCGAAAGCGACGCCGCCGTGGAAGAGGCAGCGACGCCCGAGGATGATGAATACTCCGTGCGCACCGTCGCGGCGCTCGAACCCTTCCTGTCCAAATGGGTTCCGGTTCCGGTCTTGCGGGTCAAGACCGATCGCGGGGCAGGCGGTGAAGAGCGCTTTGATCCCGGCCCGTCGAGCTGGGCGCGGATGCGGACGGTGGAACTGGACGAACCCGACCCGCTGACCGGCGATACGCACCGTGTGCAACTGGCGCTGGATACCGCGCTGATGGAGGCCGACCAGAGCTTTCAGTATCTCGCACCCGAGCGCGGCGATGCGGAAAAGTCGCGCGATTTCCGGTTCGTGTCCGATCCCGCGCGGATGGATTGGTTTCTGCGCCGTCTCGATCAGGCAAATGACGGACAGATGCTCGATTTGCAGAAGTGGGTGTCGGACTGGCTCGATGACCTGTTCATGGCGTTCAAGCGGGCCGAAAGACCGGGGCGGCGTATCACCCATGACGACCTGCCGCACAAGTTCGAGCACTGGGCGCGCTACCTGGCGTATCTTCGGTTGATCGATCACGCGGTACAGGTGCCGAAACTTCGCTTTGCCAACACGGTCAGCGCCTATGACAGCACCGCGCCGGTCGAGGTCGAACTGGTGCTGGATGTCGGCAATTCGCGCACCTGCGGCATCCTGATCGAGCGCTTTCCGGGGGAATCGCGGCTCGATCTCGCGCGGTCCTTCCCGCTTGAAGTGCGTGATCTGTCGCGGCCCGAATTCCACTATTCCGGCCTCTTTGAAAGCCGGGTGGAATTCGCCGAGCACCGGATGGGGGACGAACGCTATGCCAGCCGGTCGGGGCGGCGCAACGCCTTCCTCTGGCCGAGCTTCGTGCGGATGGGGCCCGAAGCCCTGCGGCTGGTTGCGGGCGAGGAAGGGACGGAAACCGCCTCGGGTCTCTCCAGCCCGAAAAGATACCTCTGGGATGACAAGCCGGTCTCGCAGGACTGGCGGTTTCACCATCATTCCGATCCCAACAACCTGCCCAAGGGGCTGCGCGCGGCGATGCGCTATCTGAACGAGGCCGGCGATGTCCTGGAGCAGATCGAGGCGGACGAGAAGGCGCGGCTGCGCCCGCGGGGCAAGACACCCAGGACTCCGGCGATCCGGCCGCGGTTTTCGCGCGCTTCGTTGTTCGGCTTCATGCTGGCCGAGATCATCTCGCACGCGCTGATCCAGGTGAACGCGCCCGCCAGCCGCGCCCGTCGGCCGCAATCGGAACTGCCACGCAGGCTCGACCGGATCATCCTGACCTTGCCGACCGCAACCACCGCGCAGGAACAGGCGATCATCCGCTCCAAGGCCAAGGGCGCGCTGTCGCTGGTCTGGGCGATGATGGGTCTGCGGGACGGCGACAGTTCGATCAGCCGGATGCCGGAGCTCATTGTCGAGTGGGACGAGGCCAGCGCCACGCAGATGGTCTATCTCTATTCCGAGCTGACACAGAAATTCGATGGCCGGATCGACCGCTTTCTCGAACTCAAGGGCCGACATCGGTCGCCGGCGCAGGGGCAGGCTGCGGCCCCGTCGCTGCGACTGGCCTGTATCGATATCGGCGGGGGCACGACCGACCTGATGGTCACGACCTACTGGGGCGAGGCCGGGCGGGTGCTGCATCCGCGCCAGACCTTTCGCGAGGGGTTCCGGGTTGCGGGCGACGACATGCTGCAACGGGTCATCGCGGCAATCATCCTGCCGGGGCTGCAACGGGCGATCGAGCAGGCCGGGGGGCGGTTCGTCGATGAAAAGCTGCGCGAATTGTTCACCGGCGATATCGGTGGGATGGATCAGCAAAGCGTGCAGAAGCGACGGCAATTCGCCTTGCGCGCTCTGATGCCGCTGGCGGTGGCGATTCTCAAGACCTGCGAGACGGCGGTCGAGTTTGAACCGCTTTCGCTCGACGTTCGTGACATCCTGCCGCTGGATGAGGGGTCCGCGGACGATCAGCACATGCCGCCCGCGCTCATCGCCTATATCGAGGACGCGGCGCACGACCTCGGGGCGGCGGATTTCCGTCTGGCCGATGTGCAACTGACCTTCAGCCGCGAGGACGTGGATGCCATTGCGCGCGAGGTGTTCCAGAAGGCGTTGAGCAACCTGGCGGAGGTCATCGATCATCTCGGGGTTGACGTGGTGCTGCTGACCGGGCGTCCATCGCGGCTCCCGGCGGTGCGCGCCATCCTCGAAGAAATGCTCGTGGTGCCGCCGAACCGGTTGATTTCGATGCATGATTACAAGACGGGGCGCTGGTATCCGTTCCGCGATCCGGTGACCCAACGGATTGGCGACCCGAAATCGACGGTCGCGGTCGGGGGCATGCTGATCGCGCTGAGCGATGGGCGCATCCCGAATTTCAAGGTGACCACCAGCGCATTCCGCATGCAATCGACCGCGCGCTATATCGGTGAAATGGACACCTCGGGTCAGATCATGAGCGAGCGCGTCCTGTTCGCGGATGTCGATCTTGACGCCCGCAAGACCGAAAGTGACCTGATGGCGCGGATCACCATGTATACGCCGATCTATCTCGGATCACGCCAGCTTCCGCTGGAACGCTGGACGACGACGCCGCTCTATCGGCTCGACTTTGCAACCCAGTCGGCACAGGCGCGCGCGCCGTTGGCGGTGACGTTCGAGCGCAGCGAATTCGACGAGGATCCGGAGCGCGAGACAAGCGAGATCGCCTTGCGTCGCGAAGCGATGCGCGAGGCGTTCGCGGTGACCGAACTCGAGGATAGCGAAGGCACGGGCATGAAGGTGAGCGAGGTCGAATTGCGACTGCATACGCTGGGCTTTCAGGATGATTACTGGATCGATACGGGCCTGTTCCGGTTGTAAGAGGTGACGAGAATGACGGCACAAGAGCAACAAGAACTGTCGGCGGACTGCACCGCGTTCGCGGACCTGACCGCGCGGGCACAGGCGTGGATCGAAGACCCCGAAAACGCCGATATCGTCGGCGTCGAAACCAAGTCGCTTGTGCAGATGATGCGCCGCAATGCGCGCCGCGCGCGCCGTCTGGCCCGTGCCGCGCAGACGCGCATGTCGGTCAGCGTGTTCGGCCCCAGCCAGGCCGGCAAATCGTTTCTGGTGTCGGTGCTCGCCCGGCCCGAGTCCGGCCCGTTGATCGCGGATTTCGACGGGCCCGGCGGGCCGCTGGATTACATCCGCGAGATCAATCCCGAGGGCGAGGGCGAGAGTACCGGGCTTGTCACGCGGTTCACCATGGACCGTGCGCCGACGCCCGAGGGGTTTCCGGTGCGGCTGACCCTGTTGAGCGAGGCCGACATCGTGCGTACCCTGCTCAACAGTTTCTTCATGGATGGAGATCGCTCGGAACTCAGCCCCGAACCCAGCGAGATCGCCGCGCATCTCGACAGGTTCAAGGCGCGCGCCGCCGGAGCCTGTCCGGGCATGACCGATGACGACATCTATGAAATCGGCGAATATGTCGAATCCGCCTTCGGACGCGAAGCCTATGCAGTGGCCCTGCGACCGTTCTGGGAAGAGGCCGCGACCATTGTACCGAACCTGAGTGTCGCGGACCGTGCGGCCTTCCTGGCACCGCTCTGGGGCAATCACGAGGCGTTTTCCGACCTCTATGCGCGGCTGTCGGATGCGCTTGCACAACTGGGACATGCGCAAGAGGTCTATGCCGGGCGCGATGCGCTCATTCCGCGCGAGAGCTCGATCATCGACGTCAAGACCCTGTCCGGCCAGGCGGACGGGACACCGCTGTCGGTGGTCGCACAGGGGCGCGCGCCGGTGAGCCTGCCGCGTTCGGTTCTCTGCGGTCTGGCGGCGGAACTGGTGCTGCCGATGCAGACCTTGCCCTCGGCGATGTTCGCCGAGACCGACCTGCTGGATTTTCCGGGCGCGCGCAACCGTTTCGAACAGGACCTTGGCAAGGCGTTTGCCGGTGGTGCCGAGAAAATCCTGCCGGAACTGCTGCTGCGCGGCAAGGTCGCCTATCTTTTCGACCGCTACGTGCAAAACCAGGAAATCACCTCGATGCTGCTCTGCGTGCCGGACAGCAACATGGAGACCGTCGATCTGCCGGGATTGGTGCAGAACTGGATCGGCACCACGCATGGCGCGACGCCGCAACTGCGCGCAGGCACCGATTGCGTGCTGTTCGTGGTGCTTACCAAGTTCGACAAGCATCTGGGCGACTCGGCGGCGCAGGGCGGGGACGAAACCCGGTTCGAGCGGCGCATGGCGGCGTCACTGCTCGAAAAATTCGGCCGGGGCAGCGACAACTGGGTCGGCGAGTGGACACCGGGGCAGCCGTTTTCGAACTGCTTCTGGCTCAGGAACCCCAATTTTTATGTCGACGGATTGATGGAGTATGACGCGGCCAAGCGCGAAACCGGCATCCGACCGGACAAGCAATCGCGGATGGCCGAACTGCGTGCCGGGTGTCTGGCGGCCCCGGCGGTCCAGCGGCATTTTTCCGATCCTGCCGCCGCCTGGGATGCGGCGCTGGCGCTGAACGATGGCGGGGTCGGCTATCTGATTTCCGCGCTCGAGCGGGTTTGCAAGCCCGACAGCAAACTGCGCCAGATCGCGGCACAACTGGATCAGGCGCGGCAGGAGTTGAAACAGGCGCTCAGCCCGTTCCACGTGGCCGACGATGTCGAAACCCGCATCGAAGAGAAGAAACAGGTGGTAAGCCGCATCATCGACGATCTGGAAGAGGCATTGTCCCGGCATCGCTTTGGTGCTGTGCTCGCCTCGCTGATGGTCGATCAGGACGAGATCGAGGGGCGCATCGCGCGTGTGCCGAGCTCGATCCGGATTTCCAGCGCGGTCAGCGCAGCGGGGGCCGCCAACGGAGCGGCGGCCAGCGCGCCGGTGCTGCAACGTCCCGGACGGCCTGCGCGCCCGGCTCCGGTTGCGCGCAGCGAGGCGCCCGAGCCAGCCGATAGCGCCGATACCTCCGACGTGCGCACCATGACGCTGGAACAGTTCCAGTCCGAAACCGCGATCGAACTCTGGATCGACCGCATGAAGCAGTTCCGCGACGACCGCGCCCGCCGCAGCGCCTATGGATTGGGCGATACGACGGCAGGCGACCTGGTTGCCGAACTGATCCACGCGGCGCGGCGCACCGGGCTGGGCCCGGATACGGCAGCGGATCTGAAGGAGATCAATTTTGGACTGACGGTCGAGAAACAGGCACAGCCTGCGGCGATCCTCGGAGCCGAAAGCATCAACCGGTTTGTCTCGACCCTGGGCATGCTCGACCTTGCGGAAAGCGATCGTCCTCAGGTGCAGACGCCGGATGGTGGTACGAGGGCTATCTTCAGCGCGCCGCCTGCGGCGGACAGCGTGGACAACCTTCCCGCGACACCACGGGCAACGGCGGAACAGATGTGGACCGATTGGGTCTTTGCGCTGGACGCGGTGGCCCATGCGAATGCCAAGGATGGCGTGGGCGGGGAAATCAATATCGAACAGAACCTGCGCCTTGGCGAGATCCTCGCATCGCTCTCGGGAGCGCGTGCCGCATGAGCATGCGGATACATCCCGATCCGCAGGAACCTGCCGGAGGCTACGCCTTCCTTGAGCTGGAGGCCGACAGCCTGGCGGACGAACCGGTGCGGGTTGCGGTGTTCGACGCCTATGCGGAACGTTGGCTGGCGCCGCCAGAGGCAAACGGCATCGGCGACGCGGAGCCCCACTGGCAGAGCGAACGCCACGAATTCGGCCCCTATGAGGTCTATCGTCACGATGGTGCCGACTGGGTCAGGATCGGGCCGGAGATCGTCGATCAGCTTGGCGAATATGCGCCGCTGCGCTTCATGCTGGCCGATCAGGTACATGATACCGTCTGGCCCGACGATGTGCCGCCGCGCGCCGGTGCCGCGATGCTGGGCGGCTTGCAACCGGTGGGGCGCAAGCGGGTCGAACTCATCGACCGCCGTGTCGCGCCCGCCGCGATCGACGACCCGGATGACGATACGCGTGATGACGATCTGCAGGATGACGAGAGCGCGGAACTGCCCGATCTGACAGAGCCCGAGGACACGGGCGAAGCGCCGGACGCGCGGCGCGGCCGGTTCTGGCTCGTGCTGCTGCTGGCGGCTCTGATCGCGGCTGCGCTGGTGTGGTATTTCAGGCCCGAACCGGCCTCGGACCCCGAGCCTGCGCCGCGTGTCGTCGCGGAACCGGCGGCGCCTTGCACCCGCGAGACGCTGGCGGCGACCGATGGTGGATTCGTTGCCATCGCCGAAGCCATTCGCGCCTGCGGTTCCGACGTGCAACCGGACACCGCGCTGAGCCTCGTGGAAGAGGCCGCCGCACGGGACGATGCGGATGCGTTGTTGTTGTTCGGGGTGCTTTATGACGCAGAGGCGCTCGATCCGCGCATCGAAAACCTGACCGGGCTGACATTTTCGGATGATCCGGCGCAGGCGGTCGAATATTATGCGCGTGCGCGCGACGCCGGGTCCGGCGAGGCGCGCACGCGGCTTGAGCAGGCCTGCGCGCGGCTGGCCAGTGACAACGCGACCTTGGCGAGAGGGGCCTTTGATGATTTCTGTTCGTGACCGGGCTCGTCTCCGCACCGCCATCGCAGGCTGTCTGATCCTGCTGGCGCCGTTGGTGGCGGCGGGCGGGGTTCTGGCGCAGGGCGCGGACCGGCCCCTGCTCGTCGAGGGGCGCAAGACGGTCTATCAGCGGGTTCTGACCCGTCCCGGTGCGCTTGGCTATCCGGCGCCGGATGCGGCGCCGTCGCGGGACTATCCCGCGTTTCAGCCCCTTTATGTCTACGAGGTCCAACCGGGCTGGTTGCGGGTCGGCCCGTCGATCAACGGCGGGCCCGAAGCGTGGGTTCGGGCCGGGGCGACCGTGCCGTGGAAACAGAATATCGTTGCGGCCTTTACCAATCGCGCCGGGCGCGAGCGCCAGTTCATCTTCGACAGCGAAGAGCGGCTTCGCGGGCTGATGGAACACGAAGCCCTGCGCGACATGCAGGCGCAGATGCTGCAAGAAATGGCGAGTGACAGCCTGAGCGACACCCGCGGCGTCGTTGCCGTGGAGCCGGCGGAATATGTCAATATCGTCGACCGGCTGTACCTGATGCCGATCCTCGATTTCGTGCAGGATCTGCACCCGCTGAACTACGAGGAAAACCTCTTGATGAAGGTCGCCTCGGTGCCGTTGCGCGAGGCCGACGAGCCGGCGCAGGCGCAGGCCGACAGCTTTGATGCGGGCATCGTGTTCGTCTTTGACACGACGCAGTCGATGGACCCCTATATCGCGCGCACGCAGGCGGCGGTGGAGCAGGTCATCGCCGATCTGCGGGGGACCGAGATCGGCGAGCGGGTGCAATTTGGCGTTGTGGCGTTTCGCGACAACGTCGAAGCGGCGCCCGAGCTGGAATATCGCACCCGCACCTTGTTGCCGCTGCAACGCCGCCAGGACCAGACCCCGGTTGTCGCCACGATCCGCGCGGCCACGCGGGTGGCGCAGGCCAATTCTCCGGGCTTCAACGAAGACAGCCTCGCAGGGGTCGAGGACGCGGTCGATCTGACCGATTGGGACGGCGGTGGTCAGGATCCTTTCGATGCGCGTATCGTGATCCTGATCACCGATGCCGGCCCCAAGGATGTGCGCGACCCCAACGCCCGCAGCCAGATCGGTGTGAGAGAGCTGCAACGGGACGCGCAGGACAAGGGTGTTGCGATCATGACCCTGCACCTGCAAACCCCTGCGGGGGGTGGTGCGCAACATGCTTATGCCGCGGCGCAGTATCGTGATCTGTCGCGCTTCCACGATGATACGTTCTATTACGGGATCGCGGATGGTTCGCCTCAGGCGCTTCAGGACTCGGTTACGCGGCTGGTCACCGGTATCACCGACGTGATCCGGGTTGCACGCGATGACAGGCCGGTCTTGTCGCCAGAGGACTCGGGGCAGGAGATGGTCAATCTCGGTCTCGCGCTGCAACTGGCCTATCTCGGGCGACTGCGCGACACCCAGGCACCGGATGTGATCGAGGGATGGGTTTCGGAAAAGGCGATCGAAGAGCCGACGAAACTTGCGATCGAACCCCGGCTGCTGGTGACCAAGAACGAAATGGCGACGATGGCCGACCTGCTGTCGCAACTTCTGACGCTGGGCGAGCAGAGTCGCGATGCCGAGGATGCCGCCAGCTTTTTCACCCAGGTGCGCGATGTGGTCGCGCGGATGGCGCAGAACCCCGACAGGCTGATCAATACCGAAAGCGACACGCTGGGCGGGGCGCTCGAATTTCTCGACGATCTGCCCTATGAGAGCCAGCTGATGCTGACCACCGAGGAACGCTGGGGGCAGAGCGCGATGAACCGGCGGGCCATTCTGGACGGGATGCGGCAAAAGCTGGTGCAATATCGCAAGTGGCTGCTCGATCCCGAGGTATGGACCGCGCTCTACGACGGCGCGCCGGATGGCGAATACGTGTTCGCGATGCCGTTTGACGTATTGCCATAGGGGCGGTGGTGCGCGGATTGATCCTCACCGACGGGCTGATCGAACTGCGCGATGGCGACCGTGCGTTCCGGCTGCATGTTGACCGGCTCGCGCTTGATCCGGGACAGGCGGTGGCGCTCACCGGAGCCAGCGGATCGGGCAAGACCTTGCTGCTCGAACTGCTCGGCCTGTTGCGCCCGCCGGGTGCGGGAACCGGCTTTTCCTGCGATGGTAGCGATCTGGCCGCGCTTTGGGGCAGGGGGGCGCGCAATCCGGAACTCGCGCGGATGCGCGGGCGCACATTCGGGTTTGTGCCCCAGACGGGGGGCTTGATGCCCTTCCTGACGGTTGCCGATAACATCGCCCTGCCGCAGCGCGTGACGGGGCGCGTCGATGCGGATTGGTGCGCGGCCTTGCAGGATCGGCTGGGGCTGGCCGATGTCGCCGCATTGATGCCCGCTGCCTTGTCTATAGGTCAGCGCCAGCGCGTGGCCATCGCACGGGCCCTGTCACACCGTCCTCCCTTCGTCATCGCCGATGAACCGACGGCGGCGCTGGACAGCGACTCGGCTGACGTGGTGCTCGAACTCCTGCTTGCCACCGCGGCGGAACAGGCGTGTGGCGTGATCCTGTCCAGTCACGACACGGCGCGCATCGCGCGCTTTGGCATGCCGCGCCTCATGCTCGGCACCCAGGCGGAAAACGGGGTGGTGACCAGCAGGCTGGGGCCGATGTCATGCTGATCGCGAGCCTTGCATGGCGCGACCTGATGCGTGACCGGTTCTTCCTGTTCTGTAACGTGGCGATCATGGTTGGCATTCTTGTGCCGCTGCTCGTTTTGCTGGGAGTGAAGAACGGTGTGTATGCGGCGCTGGTCGGGGAGATGATGGCGGATCCAGCGACCCTTCAGATCGACACACAGGGCAACGCGTCGTTCGTGGACAGTGATCTGTCGCCGCTGCGCGATTGGCCCGAGATCGCGTTCATGACGCCCAAGGTGCGCGGCCAGTTCGATTTCATGAATGTGCGTGCCGAGGGGGGGCGTCGCATGCGCCCGGCGCTGGTCGTACCAACGGGCGAGGGCGATCCCACCCTGCCGGATGGGGTACGCGTGAGTGGCAAAACGGTGGCCGTCAGCGCGCAATTGGCCGCGCAGCTCGATCTGCAGGCCGGTATCGGACTGCAATTGATCAGCCAGGCCGAGGGCCGGCCAAGGCAGCTGGTCCTGCCCGTCACGGTGGCGGCCGTCCTGCCCGAAACGGCCGTTGCCGGGCGCGCGGTTCTGGTGCCGTTCGGGATGCTGGATCTGATCGAGGCGTTTTACGACTCCTATAGCCTGCCGGAATACGGCATCACCGGCACCCGCGATCTGGCCGAGCGGATCCCGTCATACGAAGGCGTTCGCGTCTATGCCCGACGTCTTGAGGATGTCGCGGCGTTGCAGGCGCGCATCGAGGACCATCTGTCGATCGGAACCTCCGCCCGCACGCGTGAGATCGAGAGCCTGCTGGGGCTGGGCCGCAAGTTGAACCTGGCCCTCGGACTTACCGCCGCGCTTGCGGCCCTGGGCCTGGGTGCGGCACTGGTGCTCGGCTTCTGGTCGGATGTCAGCCGCAAGAAGGTGGTGCTAGCCGGAATTGCACTGTTGGGCGTTCCCGGACATGTGCTGGCGCTGTTTCCGGTGATACAGGCGCTGATCACCTCGGTTTTTGGACTTGTCGTCTCATTCCTGCTCTATCTCGGGGCCGGGCGCATCGCAGAGGCGATGTTCGGTCAGGGTCTGCCGGGCGGCGCACCGCTGACATTGATCCCGCTCTGGCAGGGGATCGCGATTTGCATCGGCGTTCTTGTGCTGGTGCTCGGCGCGGCGGGGATCGCGGCCTGGTCGGCACAACGGCTCGACCCCGCGAGCGTCCTGCGAGAGGGGGCGTGACGATGCGCCTCTGGCTGCTGGCCTGTTGGACGCTCCTGGCATCGCCGCTTGCGGCGCAGGAATCCTGGCCGCGTGATCTGGTCGATCCGGCGTTCGAAACTGCCCCGGCCGACCTGATGCTGCCCATGCCCTGCGGCGCGGCGATGGCATTTCAACAGGTCAATGTTCCGGTCGAGGCCAACGATCCTCTGGCCGACCGCCGGGTCAGGCTGGGCCAGTCCGGGGATCAGACCGGGTATTCCGATTATCTGCTGCCCGCCTATCTGCGCGGCCCGTTTCTCGACGAAACCACCGGGACCACGCATTATTTCGTCGCCCGCTATGAGCTCACTCGGGGCCAGTACCGGGTATTGATGGGCGATTGCGAGCCGCCCAACCGCGCAGACCGGCTGGCGCAGGGCGGGCTTGGCTGGCTTGATGCGGCGGCGCTGGCGCAGCGCTACAACGAATGGCTGCTACAGAACGCGGCCGATCGCGTGCCCCGCGCCGATGGCGTTCCCGGCTTCCTGCGCCTGCCGACCGAGGCGGAATGGGAATATGCGACGCGTGGTGGCGCGCGGGTGGATGCCACTCTGTTTCCCGCGCCGCTGTTCTTTGGCAATGGCGACCTGCGGGAATATGCGCTTTTTCAGGGCGGCGGCTCGTCTCGCGGAAAGCTGGGGCCTGTGGGCCTGCGCAAGCCGAACCCGCTGGGTTTGTTCGATGTCTACGGAAATGCCGAGGAGCTCATGCTCGAGCCCTTTCGCCTGAACGCGGTGGGGCGGTCCGGAGGGCAGGTGGGGGGCATTGTCACGCGCGGGGGATCGGTGCTGTCCACGGCCGAACAGATTTACAGCGCGCAGAGGACCGAATACCCGCCCTATGATATCGACAAGGGCACACCACTGCGTGGCGAAACCTTTGGTCTGCGCCTGGTTCTTGCGGCCCCGATCGCGACGAGCGATCAGAGGTTGAACCGCATTCGCGAGCGCTGGATGGAGCTGGCCAATGCCGACGCGGTCGATACCGACGCGGACCCGGTCGCCCGTATCACGACGTTGATCGAGGCCGAAATCGACCCGAGACGCCGCGACGAACTGAACGATCTCAAGCTCGAATTCCGGCGTGCCCGCGACCGGACCCAGACCGCGTTGCAGCAATCGGCACGGGCAACCCTGCTCGCCGGTGCGGTATTCGTCGAGTCTCTTGACGAGAACGCCGCAGACATAACCAGCAAGGCGAGCAATATCCGGATGCTTGTCGACCTTCAGCGTGCCGGCGACAACAGTGCGCTCTATGGCCGGCAGGTCGAAAAGCATGTTGCCGAAATCAAGCAGATGCGCCACGTGCAATCGACCTATCTGCTGTCTTTTCGCGCGGCATTGGATACCTTGGCGACGGATATCGAAGCGGCGGACCGCAAGGCCGCATATGGTGTGCTGCACGAAGAGCTTGCGCTCTCTGATCGCAAGAACACCCTGCGCACGCTCGAGCGGTTCTGGGAGGATCTCGCGACTTACGAGGCACGCCCCGACATGAGTCCGGCGCAGTTGCTCGAGGTTGCGCTGCGCTGAACACCGGCCCGCTACTCTTCACTTTACAGCCAGAAAACGCCGTAAAAGGCGCATTTCAGGTCGCGAATCTTGACAAGACGGGCGATGAATGGTCCGCTATTCGCGTCAGAATTGGTATTTCAACCGCAAAGGACGCTTGGCCGGGATCGTCCCCGCCCTTGGGCGTCCTTAAAAGCGCGAGGTTAAAATTATGTTCAGCAAGAAATTAATGACGTCTTTCGTGATCGCCAGCATGATCGCCGTTCCGGCCCAACGTGCCGTGGCGGGGGATGCAGGCAAAATCCTGGGCGGCGCGCTGTTGGGCGCGGCCATCATGCACGGTGTGCAGCAAAACAAGCAGCGCCAGCGCACGACCACCACCCGGCGGACCTATCGCAGTAGTGGTATTTCGTCGGCGCAGCGGGCCGAGAACCGCCAGGTTCAGACATCCCTGAACTATTTCGGGTATCACGTCGGAACGGTTGACGGATCGCTGGGGCGCATGAGCCGTGCCGGCATTTCCCGTTACCAAGCCGATATGGGCTTCCAGCCCGATGGTTATCTGGACACCTATGAAAAGGACTTTCTGCTGAGCAGTTACCAGCGCGCGCTGGCCAGCTCGTCGGTCCCGCCCTACAATCAGATCGTCGCGAGCCAGGGCTATGGCGGCCTGTTGCGGACCTATCGGAACGAACAGCTGGGTATCCAGACGCCCAATCCGAATATTCAAAGCGCCGCGGCGCAGGCACCGGCCCCCGCGCCGGCCCCGGTGGCGGTCGCGCCGGTTGCTGCGGTGGCACCTGCTCCGGCACCCGCGCCAGCCCCGGTTGCGACGCAACCAGAGCCGGTCACCGCACGGGCGGATACCGGCGCATTGCCGGATTTCACTTTTGGCCAGGTGCCGAAATCTGTGAATGAGTATTGCAACGAAATCAACGTTCTGACCGCAGCAAATGGTGGCATCACCACGGCGGGCCGGGTGACGGATGCCGAGTTCGCCCTGAGTGAGCAATTCTGTCTCGCGCGGACCCATGCCATGGCCGAGAGCACGTCGATCGTTTCGACGATTCCGAACATGACAGAGGCGCAGATTTCGCAGCAATGCGAGGGGCTGTCACAGGCGATCGCGCCACATATGGCGTCGCTCGACACCGCGCAGCCCGACAAGGTTGTCGGCGATACCGCAGGGTTCCTGAAGAATTCGGGCCGCCCGATGGATCAACTGGTTTCTGCGGGCAAGGTTTGCCTGGGTGTGGGCTATCGCACCGACAACGCTGCGATGGCGCTGGCGTCTTCCGTGTTGCTCGCCTCTGCGGGTCAGCGCGGATATGGCGAAATGGTCAGCCACCATACGCGTGAAGGTTTCGGAACTGCCAAGGCCTCTTCGCAGCAATCCGGCGCGTGGATGAACCTAGCCCTGGAGTCGTCTGCCGCGGGCGGATCAACCGTTCTGGGGCAGTCGCCGGATCGCGTCGCCGTGCTCAGGGAAGCGATGCAGGGCGGCAGTTCAGGGTCGAGTTCGGCAGCACTTCCGGTATTCACGGTTCCGTCGAATAACTAAGGCGTTTCGCGATCAACTTGAAAAATCTGGTATCATCTAGCGCGTTCGAATCTTTGATTTAAGGCAGCGCTAGGTGATTCAGTTCATCGCGAAGAGCTATAGGCGCGGGCCGAACGGCCTGGGCAATCAAAGCATCAAAAGACCCCGGCGAGCGACAAGCCCGCCGGGGTCTTTTTGCGCAGAAGACGCTGCGTGAGCCGGGTTTGTCGCGAAACGCGTCAGATCTTCTTCTTGAGGATTTCCTTGCGCTTCTTTTCGTATTCTTCCGGCGAAATGGCACCAGCATCAAGTGCGGCCTTCAAATCGGTGAGTTCCTGACCCGTTGTGGCGGTTGTCATGTTCGTCGTATTCCGAGCGCCGCCGCCGCCACAGGCCGAAACCGTGGCAAGTGACAGGATGAGAAGGCTGCTGATCGCGATGCGTTGCATGATTATTCCTTGCTGCTCTGTAGGTTGTACCGCTTGAGTATATCCACCGTTTCGCATCGACAAGGTTAACGCGTGATACAGGGAGCCGAAATTCAGTGCGCGCGTTCTGATATCGGGGCTGGCATTTCCCGCGCGAAACGGTCAGCCTGACTTGAATGCAGTATTCGGAGACCCGACATGATCATCGTTCACCACCTCAACAATTCACGCTCTCAACGGATCCTCTGGCTGCTTGAGGAACTGGGTCTGGAGTACGAGATCAAGACCTATAAAAGGGATCCTGAAACCAACCTCGCGCCGCCGGAATTGCTCGACATTCATCAACTCGGCAAGTCACCAATGATCGAAGATGATGGCCGCCTGATCGCCGAAAGCGGCGCAATTGTCGAATATATCTGTTCGCGCTATGCCAACCATATGGTGCCGCCGGTCGACAGCGATGCGTGGATCACACATCAGGAACTGATGCATTTTGCCGAAGGGTCGGCGATGACGCCGATCCTGCTGGCGCTCTATGTCGGCAAACTCGGTGCTGCCGGCGCGCCGCTTGGCCCGCGGATCGAGCAGCAACTGGCGGTGCATTTCAATTACATGGAAGCGGTCCTGCGCCCGTCCGGGCATTTCGTGCTCGACGACCTGTCGGCGGTGGACATCATGATGAGCTTTCCGGCCGAGGTCGCGGTGCGTCAGGGACGTGGCGACGCGCATCCGAAGCTTGCCGAATTTGTCGAGCGCATCCATGCGCGCCCCGGATTCATCCGGGCGCTGGAGCGTGGCGGCAGCTATGCCTTTGCATGAGGTCCGGAGCAGGCGCGACAGGCCTATCCGCCCTTGAGCCTCTGCATCAGGAACACTTCGCTGTCCGGCTGAACTGGTTCTGTCAGGCTGCTTGCGATGACCCGGCCATCCACCGCGACCGACACGCCGGCATCAATGGCATCCTGCAGTCCCGGATGGGCCATGACGAGGCCCTCCAGGACCTCGCCAACGGTTGCCGCCTCGACCTCGACCTTGTCCTTGCCATCGGCAAGGGCACGCAGGCCGGACCAGAGGTTGACCTCAACCATCCCGCTGCCGTTCCAGCGCCGCGAGAATGCGGGGCGGAGACATCGGCAATTCGCGCAGGCGCACGCCCGCCGCCGCCGAGACCGCATTGGCAATCGCCGCCAGCGGTGGGCAGATCGAGGTTTCACCGACGCCGCGCACGCCATAGGGGTGGCCGGGATTCGGAACCTCGACAATGACCGTGTCGATCATCGGCAGGTCGCTTGCCACCGGGATGCGATAATCGAGGAACACGGCGTTTTGCAGGCGTCCGTCATCGCCATAGATGTATTCCTCGTTCAGTGCCCAGCCGATGCCCTGGGCGGCGCCGCCCTGATATTGCCCCTCGACATAGGTGGGGTGGATCGCCTTGCCCGCATCCTGCACAACGGTATAGCGCACGACGCTGGTCTTGCCGGTTTCCGGATCGACCTCGGCATCCACGATATGAGTGGCAAAGCTGACGCCCGCGCCTTCGGGCGTGGCCTCGAAATGACCGACGATCGGCCCACCGGTCGCCCCCATCCGCTTGGTGATCTCGGCAATGGGCATGGGGTCAAAGTCGCCTGCGTTGGGGCCGGACGGCACGGCGCAACCGTTTTCCCATTTGACCGCATCCTCGGGGATGCCCCATTTCGCAGCCGCGCGGGCGCAGAGTTTCCCGACCGCATCGCGTGCGGCTTCGATCGTGGCAAGACCACTGGCATAGGTCACACGGCTGCCGTGGCTGACCTCGTTATAGCCGAGGGTCGCGGTGTCGGCGATGGTGACGCGGATGTTCTCGTAGGGGATACCCAGTTCTTCCGCCGCCATCAGCGCCATGGATGCCCGACTGCCGCCGATATCCGGTGTGCCCACCGCGAGCTGTGCGGTGCCATCCTCGGAAAGTGCAAGCGTGACAGCGGTTTCGCCGCCGTGGTTGAACCAGAAACCGCAGGAGATTCCGCGCCCCTGGCCGGGTTTCAGGGGTGCCGAATAGTGCGGATGTGCCTTGGCCGCCTCGAGTGTTTCGACCAGACCGATCTGGTCGAACATGGGACCAAAGCTCGCCTTGGTGCCCTTTTTGGAGGCGTTCTTGAGCCGGGTTTCGATGGGATCGAGCTCCAGTTTCCTGCACAGTTCGTCGATCACCGATTCCACCGCAAAAGCGGCCATGGGCGAGCCCGGTGCGCGATAGGCGGCCTGTTTGGGGCGGTTGGTGATCACGTCATAACCGACCTGGTGAACGTGCTTGAGCGCATAGGGCGCAAAGGCGCACATGGCGGTGAATTCCATGGGTGCACCGGGAAAGGCCCCGCCTTGCAGGCGGAACACACCCTGCGCCGCAGTGATGGTGCCGTCCTTCTTCATGCCGATCTTGATGTCCATGGATGTGGACGCCGTGGGGCCGGTCGCCTTGAACACATCCGGGCGGGGCATCACCAGCTTGACCGGCTTGTTGGTCTTGCGGGCGAGGGCGAGGGCAACCGGTTCGATGAACACCGCCGTCTTGCCACCAAAGCCGCCGCCGATCTCGGAGGCGGTGACGCGCAGGTTGGCGGTTTCGATTCCGAGCAGGGCGGCGCAGATCTTCTGCACGTTCCAGTGGCCCTGGGTGCAGCACCACAACTCGCCCTTGCCGTCGCCACCCAGCGTCGCGAGACAGGCATGAGGTTCGATGTATCCCTGGTGGGTGGCTTCGGTGCGGAAGTGATCCTCGATCACAAGGTCCGCCTCGGCAAAGCCGGCATCCACATCGCCGTGACCGCTTTCGTGATAGCGCACGACATTGGGGTGCATCCCCTCGGGCACCGATTTGTCGGCCGCGCCCTCCCGGATCACCGGCGCGTTATCGGCCATCGCCGCATCGACATCGGTGACATGGGGCAGAATCTCGTATTCCACCTCGATCAGCTTGGCGGCATCCCGCGCGATCAGCGCGCTGGTCGCGGCAACGGCAGCAACCGCATGGCCGTCATACAACGCGGTGTCGCCTGCCATGACGTTTTCAAGAATGTTCCAGTTTTCGCCGGTCAGGCCGGTTGCAAAATCGGCACGGGTCACAACCCCTTTGACCCCTGCAAGCGCCTCGGCCTTGCTGGAGTCGATCTTCTTGATGCGGGCATGGGCATGAGGGCTGCGCACGATGGTGGCGAACAGCATGCCGGGCGCGGTGACGTCGGCGCCAAAACGCGCGCGCCCCGTGACCTTGTCGAGCCCGTCCGGCCGGTTCGGTCGTGTGCCAACCTGGGTGAATCCGCTGGTTTTCCGATCGTCAAGTGCCATCACGACGCCTCCCGCATGTCTGCCGCCGTATCCATCACGGCGCGAATGATCTTGTCGTAGCCGGTGCAGCGGCAGAGATTGCCCGCCAGCCAGTAGCGCACTTCGGTCTCTGTCGGGTCCGGGTTCTTTTCCAGCAGCGCCTTGGTCGCGACCAGAATGCCGGGGGTGCAGATCCCGCATTGCAACGCGGCATATTCGATGAATTTCTGTTGCAGGGGATGCAACTCTTCTCCGGTGGCCATGCCCTCGATGGTGGTGATTTCGTGACCGTCGGCTTCGGCCCCCAGCATCAGGCAGGAACAGACAAGGCGCCCGTCCAGCGTGACCGAACAGGCCCCGCAATCGCCGGTGCCGCATCCTTCCTTGGCACCGGTCAGTCCAAGCCGGTCGCGCAGCACGTCCAGCATGGTTTCGCGCGGGTCGCACAGGTACTCGACCTCGTCGCCGTTGATCGTGGTGGTGACGTGTATCTTGCTCATGATCAGCTGTCCTTCTGGCCCGTGGCGCGGGCATAGGCGATCCTGGCGGCGCGTTGCGCCAGAACGCCTGCAACATGGGTGCGGAACTTGATTGTGCCGCGTTTGTCATCAATCGGGGAACAGGCGGCGCTGGCGGCCTCCGCGAGCGCCGCCAGTGCGGCGTCATCCAGCGTGGTGCCGATGATCGCCTCTGCCGCCTCCGCGACCAGCCGCACGGTCGGCGCGACCGCGCCGAGGGCAACGCGGGCCTCGGTGATGGTGTCGCCGTCAACGCGCAGGTTGATGCCACATCCGACAACCGCGATGTCCATCTCGGTGCGCGGAATGAACCGCAGATAGGCGTCGCCGCCGTTCTCGCCGCGTGGCGGCAGGGTGATCCGGGTGATCATCTCGCCACTGGCGAGGCTGGTCTTGCCCGGCCCGGTGGGAATGTCCTCGACGGCGACCTCGCGGGTCCCGTCCGGGCCGCTCACTGTCACGGTGATTCCGGCGGCGACCATCGCGGGAACGGCGTCGGCGGCAGGCGAAGCGTTGCAGAGGTTGCCCACCATCGTGCAGCGTCCCTGAACCTGCGTCGAGCCGATCAGGTCGGTGGCCTCGACCACGCCGGGCCAGTCGCGGCCCAGTTCGGGGTGTTCTGTCATTTCGGCCCCGGACACGGCGATTCCGATCTGCCAGCCGCCTTCGGGCGTGCGGGTGATATCCTTGACGCCGTCGATGCCCTTGACGTTGATCAGGGTGTCCGGCGTCAGGATGTCGGCGCGCATCTGGACGAGCACATCCGTGCCCCCTGCGAGAAAGCGTGTTACGCCGTCGGCCTGCGCCGCGATTGCGATTGCGTCATCAAAACTGGTCGGGGTGTGGTACTGCATGTGTCTTGCTCCCGCTGGACTTGCGCCGCAACTGTTTCAGATCGCGCGGGCAACGGCAACACCCCGCAGACGGATTGCATCGCGCCTGGACCTGGGCATAGGATCGGGCGAAATCAGCAGGGACGGGACATGACAGAGATGAACGGCGCAGAGAGTCTTGTGCGGTCGCTGATCGCCAGCGGCGTGGATACCTGTTTCACCAATCCGGGAACGTCAGAGATGCACTTCGTGGCGGCGCTGGACAAGGTGCCGGGAATGCGGTCGGTTCTGGCCTTGTTCGAAGGCGTTGCGACGGGTGCGGCGGACGGCTATTTCCGGATGGCGGAAAAACCGGCCTGCACGCTGCTGCATCTGGGGCCGGGGCTGGCGAACGGGTTGGCCAACCTGCACAATGCGAAAAAGGCGGGTTCCGGCGTGGTCAACATCGTCGGCGAACATGCGGCCAGCCATATCGAACTCGATGCGCCGCTGACCTCGGATATCGCCGGTATCGCCCGCCCGATGTCGCATTGGGTACATGCCTCGATCAGCGCCGCAGACGTGGGTGCCGACGCCGCGCGCGCGGTACAGGCGGCACGCACGCCGCCGGGGCAGGTGGCGACGCTGATCCTGCCCAGCGACACCGCCTGGACCCAGGGCGGGCAGGTGGCCGGGCCCTTTACCGTGCCCGGGCGTGGCCATCTCGATACCGCCGCGCTGGACCGTGCGATTGCGGCGCTGGACGGGCCCGAAAGTCTGCTCTTGCTCGGCGGTTGTGCATTGACCGATGCGGCGTTGGAGGCGGCGGGGCGGATCGCGGCGCAGACCGGGTGCGCGTTGCTGTCCGAGTGGTCCAACGCCCGGATGGAGCGGGGCGCGGGGCGGGTTGCCGTTGGCAAGGTGCCTTATCCGATAGATCTCGCGCTCGAGGCGCTCGACAGATACCGTCGCATCGTCCTTGTCGGTGCGCGTGCGCCCATCGGGTTCTTTGCCTATCCGGGCAAGCCCGCGATCCTGAGCCGCGAGGGTGCCGAGATCATTCCGCTCGCCGGGGCAGGGGATGATCTGGCCGGTACGCTCGAGGCGCTGTCGGATGCGGTTGGCGCTTCGGGGATGGCTCCGAGCGGCGTTGGCACCCGTCAGGAGATCGCTCTGCCACAGGGGGCGGCGACGCCGGAAACGATCGCGGCGGTACTGGGGCGGACGATTCCCGATCATGCCATCGTGGTGGACGAGTCGGTGACCACCGGGCGCGGGTTCTTTGCGGCCACCACCGGGGCCGCGCCGCATACATGGCTGAACAATTGCGGCGGTTCCATCGGCTATGGCCTGCCCGTGGCCATCGGTGCGGCAATTGCCTGTCCGGATCGCAAGGTTCTGGCGCTGACCGGCGACGGAAGCGCGATGTACACGCCACAGGCGCTCTGGACGATGGCGCGCGAGCAACTGGATGTGACCATCGTGATTTTTGCCAACCGCAGCTATGAAATCCTGCGCGGCGAGCTGACCAATGTCGGTGTCCGCAATCCGGGCCCGCGTGCCATTGAC
This sequence comes from Alphaproteobacteria bacterium, assembly GCA_030431825.1. Taxonomy (GTDB): domain Bacteria; phylum Pseudomonadota; class Alphaproteobacteria; order Rhodobacterales; family Rhodobacteraceae; genus Sedimentitalea. Next base: position 485 of record JAUIIJ010000028.1, on the reverse strand, counting down.
ATGCTGTCGCTGAGCCGGCCCGACCTGGGCTGGGTCGGGATGGCGCAGGCGATGGGGGTTGACGGATGTCGTGCCGGGGATGCGCCCGAACTCGAAGCCGCGATCAGGACCGGTCTGTCAACGCCGGGTCCGTACCTGATCGAACTGGAGTGCTGAACCTCGATACCTGGCGACCGGCAGGCCGCCGGTCGTCGCGTTTTCGGGAACGGGGCCGCAACGCGTTGCGGCGCACCGGTCTCAGAACGGAATTTCGTCGTCCATGTCGCGTGAGGAAGGCGCGCTCTGGCCGCCGCCATACTGGTTGTCCTGCGGGCCGCTGTCGTATCCGCCCCCCTGGCCGCCGCCATAGCCGCCCTGGCCTCCGCCGTAACCACCACCGCTGCCGCCGCCGCCATCGCGGCCATCGAGCATGGTCAGCGTGCTGCCGAACCCCTGCAGGACGACCTCGGTCGAGTAGCGATCCTGTCCCGACTGGTCCTGCCATT
>JAUIIJ010000057.1 GCA_030431825.1 Alphaproteobacteria bacterium | reverse complement strand
GCGATCGCTGTACTGCAGCTCGGATGACGTGCGTGGTCGTGGCGCAGCCGTGACGAACTTGTCCCATAGCGCTTCCTTCCATTCCTGCGAAAGGATCAAACCATCAAACCGTGGGAGCAAACAGCTAGGTGAGTCAGGTTCATCGCGAAATGCTATAAGATGCGCAAGGCCGCCAATTGAAATTGGCGGCCTGCGGGGCATGACATGAGAAATAGCCATCTGTCGCACCATTCATCAGCCAGGCGTGACGCCGGAAGATGATGAATGGTGGAGGGGTTCAGAGCCCGGCGTAGAGAGGGAAACCCGCGCAGAGTTCGGCGACCCTTGCCTTGACCGCCGCTTCGGTTTCGCCGTTTCCGTCACCGCCATTCTTGGCCAGCCCATCGACGATTTCGACAATCATGTCCGCAATCTGCCGAAACTCGGCCTCGGCAAAACCGCGCGTGGTTCCCGCCGGCGTCCCGAGCCGGATTCCCGATGTCACCGTCGGCTTCTCCGGGTCAAACGGAATCCCGTTCTTGTTGCAGGTGATATTTGCGCGGCCGAGCGCCTGTTCGGTCTCGTTGCCCTTCACCCCCTTCGGGCGCAGATCGACAAGCATCACATGTGTATCCGTGCCGCCGGTGACGATGTCGAGTCCACCCTTCATCAGTTGATCGGCCAGCGCCACCGCGTTTGTCCGCACCTGCTTTTGATAGGCCTTGAATTCCGGGCGCAGCGCCTCGCCGAAGGCGACCGCCTTGGCGGCGATGACATGCATAAGGGGACCGCCCTGTATGCCCGGGAAGATTGCAGAATTGACCTTCTTCGCGATGTTTTCATCATTGGTCAGGATCATGCCGCCGCGCGGACCGCGCAGTGTCTTGTGCGTCGTGGTGGTTGCGATATGGGCATGCGGAAATGGCGACGGATGCTCTCCCGCCGCAACCAGACCGGCGAAATGCGCCATGTCGACCATCAGGAACGCCCCGACTTCATCCGCGATCTTGCGGAACCGGGCAAAGTCGATCTGGCGCGGGATGGCGGACCCCCCCGCGATGATCAGTTTCGGCTTGTGTTCCTGGGCCAGCGCCTCGACCTGTTCGTAATCGATCAGGTTATCCTCTTTTCGCACGCCATATTGCACGGCGTTGAACCATTTGCCCGACTGATTGGGGGCCGCACCGTGGGTCAGATGTCCGCCACTGGCCAAGTTCATGCCGAGGATCGTGTCGCCCGGAGCGATCAACGCCTGGAACGCCCCCTGGTTGGCCTGGCTGCCGGAATTCGGCTGGACATTGGCAAAGCCGCATCCGAACAACGCCTTGGCCCGGTCAATCGCCAGCGTCTCGGCAACATCGACCCATTCGCAGCCGCCATAATATCGACGTCCGGGATAGCCCTCGGCGTATTTGTTGGTGAGCACCGACCCCTGCGCCATGAGCACCGCTCGGCTGACGATATTCTCGCTGGCGATCAGTTCGATCTCGTCGCGTTGGCGGCCAAGCTCTCCGGTGATTGCTGCGAACACTTCAGGATCGCCATTGGCAAGCGATGTCGTGAAAAAGCCGTTGGGTTTCTGCGGTGCATTCATGATGTGACTCCTTCGTTATTGATTTAGCCGGTCCAGCCGAGGCCGGTCGCAATGCAGTTCATTGACTGCAATAACGGCGTTGCATCCACGTCGCGCGGAGATTGCCGGGAACGTGACAACAGGTTGACCTGAAGCTCGTGTATCCGCCCGAGTTCACCCCGGACACGATCGAACCGGGCGCACATGTTGGGGAACCGCCTGCCGATTTCGGAGAACCCCGTCAGGGCACGCAACTCGATACAGCTTTGATCATAAGACCGGCGGATACGGTCGAAAATCGCGTTGCGTCCCGACGCATCCGACACCAGCGAGGCATATCGCGCCGCGATGTCCATGTCCGCGTGATAGAGCGATTTCTCGACCTCATCGACGATCAGCCGGAACAGGCGGGAATGCCGGAACATCTCGGCGAGGAGCCGGTCTCCCTCGGACCCGCGTACCCGCCGGAACGAGGCGAGCGCTGTACCGAACCCGTACCACCCGGTAATCAGGTGCCGGTTCTGCGACCAGGCAAAGACCCACGGTATCGCGCGCAAATCGTCCAGCGTCTGTGCGCCAGACCGCCGTGCAGGCCGCGAGCCCATTTTCAGCATGGCCAACTCTTCGACCGGGCTGGCCTGTTGAAAATAGTCGATGAAACCGGGCTGACGCAGAAGCGTACAATATGCGGTCTGTGAAATACCCGACAGCGCCTCGAGCGCATCGTTGAATTCGGGTCGCGCCAACTGCGGACCGGAATCCAGCGATTGCGCCAGAACCGAAGACGCCAGCAGTTCCAGATTGCGCAGCGCAGTCCCGCGGTTGGCAAATTTCGAAGACACGACCTCGCCCTGTTCGGTGGTGCGCAGCCGGCCATTGATGGTATCGCGTGGCTGTGCGGCAATGGCGCGTTCAGTAGGGGCACCGCCCCGGCTGACCGATCCGCCGCGCCCGTGAAAGAACTCGGGGCGCAAACCATGTCCCGCCAGCGCACGCGCAATGTTGCGCTGTGCTTTTTCCAGCTCCCATGTAGAGCAGACAAATCCGCCGTCCTTGTTGCTGTCGGAATAGCCCAGCATGATCTCGACCAGATCGCCGTCGGCCTTCAGGCTGCGTCTTGCCAGCGGCACTCTCAGCAGATCGTCCAGTATCTGCGGCGCGGCGCGCAGGTCCTCGATGGTCTCGAACAGGGGTACGACGCGCAGGTCCAGTTTTTCCGTCCCGAATCCGGCGTAGCGCGCCAGCAGGAACACCGCCAGCAGATCGTCGCAGGACCGTGTCATCGACAGGATAAACGGGCCGACTGCGTGTCGGTCGGCACCGAGCCGGGCCTCTCTCATCAGAGCGAGAAGACGCAGCAGTTCTTGCGTCTCGGCAGCGAGCGCCTTGCGATCAACCCAGGGCAAATCGGCGCTGCCCAGTTCCGAGCGCAGCCGTCGCGACCAGTCCGGTGTTCCATAATCGAACGCGCCGCCGGCGCATTGCCAGATATCGGCGAGCGCGCGTGTCGTCACCGTCGAGTTTTGCCGAATGTCCAGCGTGAAGGTCCGGAACCCGAACACTTCAGCACGCCAGCGGATCGGGCGTATCAGCCGCGCCGCCAGCCGTTCGGCATCCACCGCGACAAGCGCCGCTTCGACCCGCTTCAAATCGGCGATGAAATCCGCAACCTGAATGTACTGCAGGGCTTCATCCTGATCCCGCGTGGCCGCTATGCGGTTGCCGATGGCGCTGATCGCCTGACGAAACACCTCTCCGGGGTTCGCATGCCGCGCGGCGCGGGCAGTCCTGCCCGAGTTTATGACTGCATTCAGATCGCCCAGCGCCGCGTCCGGCACGGCCGCGATGGCTGCGCTGATACTGGCATGGCTGGCCGCGACGGTCAGATCCGCCTCGTACCGATCCAAAATCGTCGCGCGTGAGCGTGCAATCGCCCTCTCTGTCACGTCCGACGTGACATTCGGATTCCCGTCGCGGTCGCCGCCGATCCAGGAATGAAAGCGGATGCAGGGATGCGCCTTCGATGCACGGTCGAACCGCCCCGCAACCGCCGCCTGGAACCGGTCATAAAGCTGCGGCACAGCGTCAAACAGGCTGTCGCGAAAGAACTGAAGGCCCCATTCGATTTCGTCCTGCGGCGTCGGGCGTTCCAGCCGCAACTCTCCGGTCAGCCACAGAAGATCGATTTCGCTCTCGATATCGGCCATGACCTCGGCCCGTTCCCGCGGCGTCCACCGCTGGGTCTCAAGTGCGACCAGCGAACGATAGATACGGCGGTGAATCTCCAGCACCGTGACCCGCTTGGCCTCGGTCGGGTGCGCGGTCAGGGTCGGCCCCACCGACAGGGTGCGCGTGGCAGCTGCGAATTCGTCCTCCGACACGTCGGGAAACTGCGCCATGGCGCGGGCGAAACTGCCCTCGACCGCGTCTGGCCCCTCGCGTGTTTCGGTCCGCCGCCGCAGCCGCATTTCGGCGTTTTCCTCGACGATCTTCAAGAGGTGAAACCAGATGTTCAGCGCCTGAAGAAACGGCACCGGGTCGGCATCGCCGGGCAACGGACCGTCACCGCTTTCCAAAACCGGCAATACCTGCGGCGCACGATGCGCGATGACCTTGCGCCACAGTTCATGCAGGTCGGCACGCAGCCCCTCGGCATAATCACCCCGTGTGTCAGCGGCGCTCTCGGGTGCGAGCGTCGCGCCGGTCGCGTTCAATTGACACGGTCGCGCGGCGCGCGGCCCTCAAAGAAGTCACGCAGATTGTCGAGCACGCGAAAGCCCATCGCCTCGCGGGATTCACGCGTGGCACTGCCCAGGTGCGGCAGCATGACAAGGTTGTCACAGTCCTGCAGCAGGGGATTGATCCGCGGCTCACCGTCGAACACATCAAGGGCCGCGCCACCAATTGTCTCGAACCACAGCGCCTGGCTGAGCGCGCGCTCGTCAATCACTTCACCCCGCGCGGTATTGATCAGAAACGCGCCGGGGCGCATCAGGTTCAGCCGCGCGGTATTGATCAGATGGCGGTTCTCGGCACCACCCGGGCAATGCAAAGATACGAAATCGCATTGGGGCAGCAGGTCCTCTATGCTGTCGACCTGCGTGGCGTTGCATTCGGCCAGTGTCTCGGGAGCGACCCTGCTGCGGTTCTGGACGATGATCTTCATGCCAAAGCCATGATGGGCGCGGCGCGCCATCTGCTGGCCGATGCGGCCATAGCCGATGATGCCCAGCGTCTTGCCCGATACCTTGGTCCCGATCAGATGCGTCGGCCGCCACCCGGTCCACTGGCCATCGCGAACCTCGCGCTCGCCCTCGCCAGCGCGACGCGCCACCATCAGCAGCAGCGTCATCGCGAGGTCGGCGGTGCATTCGCTGAGCACGTCCGGTGTATTCGTCACGCAGATGCCATGATCGGACACCCGCGCCATATCGATATGGCTGAACCCGACGCCGTAGTTGGCGAGGATCTTGGTCTGCGGGCGCGTGATCTCCAGCGCCGGAGCGCCGATCTTGTCGGTCACCGTCGGTAGCACCGCGTCATAGGACGAGAGTGCGGCCCTGAAATCCTCGGAGGTCATCGGCGTATCCGAATGATTGAGAACCGTGTCGAAATGCTCGCTCAGTTGCGCCTCGACCGCTTCGGGCCAGCGTCGGGTAACAAGAACCTTGGGCTTTTTCATCGGGCACCCTCCTATTGCATCACGCGCGCGATGGTTTCGCCGATCACTGCCGGGTTTTCCGCAACGGTCACACCTGCGGATGACAGGATCTCGACCTTTTCGCTGGCGCTCTCGCCAAAGGCCGAAATGATGGCACCGGCATGACCCATCGTGCGCCCCTTTGGAGCGGTCAGACCGGCCACATAGGCAACCACCGGCTTGCTGATGTGATCGCGGATATATTCCGCCGCTTCGGCTTCCTGCGGGCCGCCGATCTCTCCGATCATGCAGATCAGGTCGGTTTCGTCATCCGCTTCGAACCGCTCGAGAATATCGCGGAAAGAAGAACCGTTGATCGGATCACCCCCGATCCCGACGCTGGTCGAAACGCCAATGCCGTGTTCCTTGAGCTGCGCCGCCGCTTCGTAGCCGAGCGTGCCGGAACGTCCGACGATACCGACATTGCCCTGCAGATAGATATGTCCGGGCATGATACCGAGCAGGGCCTTGCCCGGGCTGATGGTGCCGGCACAGTTGGGTCCGGTCAGAACCATCCGCCGCTCCTTTGGATACCGGTACATGTACCGCTTCACACGGATCATGTCCTGCGCCGGAATGCCGTCGGTGATGCAGACACAATAGCGGATGCCGGCATCCGCGGCCTCCATGATGCTGTCCGCTGCAAATGGTGGCGGAACGAAGACCAGCGTTGCCTCGGCTCCGGTTTCGGCCACCGCATCCTTGACGGTATCGAATACCGGCAATCCTTCGACGGTTTCACCGCCCTTGCCGGGAACGACACCGCCGACAACGTTGGTACCGTATTCAATCATGTCGCGGGTGTGAAACCGGGCCATCTTGCCGGTGATGCCCTGTACGATCACCCTCGTATCGCGATCCAGAAAAATGCTCATCAGCTAGCCCTCACCTTGGTGGATTGGTTGAGATCGCTCTGCCATGCGCCGACGGCACGTTCCGCGGCCTCGTTCAGAGTCGTCGCGCGGATCAGCGGCAGGCCGCTCTGCGCCAGAATTTTCTGCCCCTCGGATACGTTGGTTCCCGCAAGCCGCACGATCACGGGCACGTCGACCTGCACCTCGCGCAATGCCTGGACCACGCCCTCGGCAACCCAGTCGCACCGGTTGATACCGGCAAAGATATTGACCAGCACCGCCTGGACGTTCTTGTCCGACATCACCAGCCGAAACGCCTTGGCGACCCGTTCCGGGGTTGCGCCGCCGCCGATATCAAGAAAGTTCGCGGGTTCCCCGCCGGCCAGCTTGATCGTGTCCATCGTCGCCATCGCCAGCCCGGCGCCGTTGACGATGCACCCGATATTGCCGTCCAGGCCGACATATGACAGGCCCCGGTCGGCGGCGCGCGCCTCGCGCGGGTCTTCCTGGCTCTTGTCGCGCAGCTCGGAAATCTGCGGGTGACGGAACAGGGCGTTGTCATCGAATGTCATCTTCGCGTCCAGCGCGAGGATCCGATTGTCCCCGGTGATCACCAGCGGGTTGATCTCGACCATCGTGGCATCGAGTTCCGTAAAGGCGCGATAGCACCCTTGCAGCGTCCGCACCAGGTGCTGCACCAGCCCGGCTTCTATTCCCAGCTTGAACGCGATTTCGCGGCACTGGAATTCCTGCAGCCCGACGGCGGGCTCAACTGTGGCACGCACGATCGTTTCGGGCCGCGTGGCGGAAATGTCCTCGATTTCCATGCCGCCTTCGCCGCTGGCCACGATCATGATCCGCTGGCTCGAACGGTCGAGTACGAACCCGAGATAAATCTCGCGGTCGATCGGAACCGCAGCCTCGACATAGACCCGGTAAATGCCCTTGCCTTCCGGGCCGGTCTGATGCGTGACCAGTTTCTTGCCGAACATCTCTTCGGTGCATTCCTGGATCTCGACATCGCTTTCGCACACCTTGACGCCGCCGGCCTTGCCACGCCCACCGGCGTGGACCTGTGCCTTTACGACCCAACGTTCACCGCCCATTTCACGGGCGCGATAGGCGGCCTGTTCCGGGCTGTATGCCAGCGCGCCCTGCGGAATCGCGACGCCGAAGTTGCTGAGAACTTCCTTGGCCTGGTATTCGTGAATATCCATCTTCGAGCTCCTCCTCTCAAAGCGTTATCTATTCGGCGGCGATCGCCGTATCGAAATGACGGGTCAGCTGGTCCTGGATCGCCGGAATATCGACATCGGCCCCCATGTCCTGCATCGCATGGGCAAAGCGCGTGACGATCTCGGTAATCGCTTCCTGCGTCAGCAGATTCAGGATGCCGATGCGCACCTGCACCGGCTCAGAGAGTGTCGGCCAGATCCCGAAGCCCTGCGCCCGGCAGGACTGCACCAGTTCCATCTCGCGTCCGGCCAGGCTGTCCGGCAGGTTCAGAACGACGAGCGACGTCATGTTCGAGGTTACTTTGCAGCCCATCGCAGTCACCGCTTCGCGCAACGCCGTCTCGTGGAAGGCATAGTCGCGCGCCCGCTGCCTGACGCCATGTTGCAAGGTGATCCGCAGCGCTTCGTGAAACGCCGACACAGCATAGGGGCTGTGCGTGCGGTGATAGGTGCCCTTGTCCACGTCCTGCCCGTCGACAATGCCCCAATGGCGCGCCTCGAGGATCGGATTGTGCACGAAGGTGCGGCAGCCGGTCTTGCGCAGTTCCTCGATGTAGCGATCGGTAAAGGACACCGGCGCATAGGTCAGCGGCAGGCAGCAAATGCCCTTTTGCGGACAGGAGGCCCAACCCGCGACGCCCGGGAAATCATCGATCCGGAAGTCTTCGACCCCAAGGGACGACACCGCATCGATCAGCCCCATGACACCGTGCCGCTCGCAGGCGTCCGAGAAGCCGCGGATGTCATTCACCCGGCCTGATCCCGTTTCCCAATGGGCCATGACCGCCCATTTCGGTTTATGTTCGCTCAGCGCCGCCTCGACGATTTCGCCGCTGACCGACTGACCATGAGGCACGTCGATGAGCGTGACCGAGGCCGCATCCGGATCAAGCGGGTTGGCCCGCAGTTCGTCCGCCGTCGCTGCCTTCATCCGAACCGTCAGCCCGTCGATGCCCGAGAACGTGCCATTGGCGAACACCACGACCTTGTCGCCCGGCATCACGGCGCTGAACATCATGTCCAGTCCGCTCCAGCCGGTACCGGCGACGCCGAAGGTATGGACATTGCTTGTGCCCATCACTTCGCGCAGCATCAATTTGCATTCGATCATGCCGCGCAGGACATCCGGTTGCATGTGGTCGGCGGTGCCCGCGCTGGCAAAACGCTCGAGAACCCGGGGGTCGGTATTGCCGGGGCCGGGACCGGCAGCAAGCGTGTGGGGAATTTCCAATGGCGCAAAAATCATGTTGCTCATGACGGCGGCCTCCTCTCGGTCATCATTGCTCAGCCTCAACAAACACCCGCTCGACTTTTGCGACAACGTAAGATACTCCTGCCTTTGGGTATCTTTATGGGTAGTAAATTACCCACCCATTTAGGCAAATATGCCACGGTATACCGAAAATCCGCCCATCCTTTTGGGTAGTAAATTTAAGGAAAGGCTTAAATTGCAATCAGTTGACAAAAATGCCGCTCCGATCTCGGTCATGCTGGCGGACAGCAATTCGCTGGTCCTTTCCGCCATGTCCGAGTTTTTTGACCGCGATCCCCGATTCTCGCTGGTTGCGACCAGCGCCACCGCCGAGGGTTTCCTCGGAACGGTCATGCGGGTTCCCGTGCAGGTCGGGGTGATCGACTGGAACCTGCCAGTCCTGGGCGGTGCAAAACTGATCGAGGTTCTGCGCGACCAGGAACAGGCGCCACGGCTGGTGGTCTACGCCGACCAGGGCAGCGATGCGCACCGCTCGGCGATGGCCGCCGGCGCCGCCGGCTTCGTCGATCGCGCCGGCACTGTCACCGCCCTGCTGGACACCTGCGCCGAGGTCGCCGCCGGCAAGATGGTGTTCCCGTTTCTCGACGTCCGGGAGCTGCAAAAAGATCCGATCCACAGCCTGTCCCGGCGCGAGCGCGCGATGCTCGAAGCGCTGTCCACCGGGCTGACAAATCGCGAGCTCTCCAAGACGCTTGGAATCTCGACCAACACGGTCAAGTTTCACCTGTCAAACCTCTACGAAAAACTCTCGGTCAAGAACCGCGCCCAGGCCATCGCGTTCTACTATTCGAATCGGCTGTCCGGCCCCGGCCCGGACGAAACCGAAGGCTGAGATTCTGTCCGGCATACTAGTCCAAAAGTATGAGTTGACAGAAATCGATTCTCTGTTCCTGCATTGGGCGCGTTGAACGCATTTCCCAACAGGAGCATCTTCCCCATGAGCTTTCACCCGATCGAGCAGGCCCCCGGACGGCTGAATCGCAGCGAACTCGCGGTTCCCGGCAGCCAGCCACAAATGTTTGAAAAGGCTGCTGAATCTGACGTCGATGTCATCTTTCTCGACCTCGAGGACGCGGTCGCGCCGGACGAGAAATCGCAAGCACGAAAGAACATCATCAAGGCCCTCAACGAGATCGACTGGGGCAACAAATCGATGTCGATTCGAATCAACGGCCTGGACACGCATTACATGTATCGCGACGTTGTCGACATCGTCGAACAGGCCGGAGAGCGCCTGGATCTGATCATGATCCCCAAGGTGGGAACCGCCGCTGATGTCTATGCGGTGGACATGATGGTGACCCAGATCGAGGACGCGAAAGGGTTCAAGAAACGGATCGGTTTCGAGCACATCATCGAGACCGCTCTGGGCATGCAGAACGTGCACGAAATTGCCGCCGCATCCCGGCGAAACGAGAGCCTGCATTTCGGGGTCGCCGACTATGCCGCGAGCACCCGCGCGCGGACCACTGTGATCGGTGGCGTCAACGAGAATTACGCGGTGCTGACCGACCCGGATTCCGACGGCAACCGGGCGACGCACTGGGGCGACATGTGGCATTATGCGATCTCGCGCATGGTGGTTGCCGCGCGCGCCAACGGCCTGCGGCCGATCGACGGGCCGTTCGGCGACTTTTCCGATCCGGAAGGCTACAAGGCGGCCGCTTATCGTGCGGCGGTGATCGGCTGTGAAGGCAAATGGGCCATTCACCCGAGTCAGATCGCGCTCGCCAACGAGGTGATGAGTCCATCGCCCGAGGAAATCGACCGCGCCGAACGCATTCTCAAGGCGATGGCCGAGGCCGAAGCAGCCGGCAAGGGAGCCGTTTCCCTTGACGGGCGGCTGATCGATTACGCATCGATCCGTCAGGCAGAGGTGCTGGTCGAAAAGGCCCGGCAGATCGCGGGCGATTGATTCGGTTGCGGCGCGATGCGGGCACCGCATCGCGCAATGATTACAAAGGCTTCCGGATTTCCGATGGGATAAATCCGGCGGCCCGTGGCACCCGATACGCCACCGGCGAACACGCCCGCGACAGGGCGTGTCGATACCTGAACCTCCAACACCTGAGCGCCCGGGAGTGGCGACGAACGGAGAGACGAGATGGCCTACAAGAGTGATATTGAGATAGCGCGGGAAGCGGAGAAGGCGCCGATCCAGGAGATTGGTGCGAAGCTTGGTATTTCGAGCGATGACCTTGTGCCGTACGGGCATGACAAGGCGAAGGTGA
>JAUIIJ010000056.1 GCA_030431825.1 Alphaproteobacteria bacterium | reverse complement strand
GCTTCAGAGCGCCGATGATCGCCATCCGCCAGCGCCAGATGCTGTGACGCGACGCACCCAGCACCTCGGCCCCGCGGCGGCAGGACATCGGCTGCGGCGCCTCGATCATGTCACGCGCCAGCGCGACCACCAAGTCGGGGCGGTGAACCCGGGCCAGCGGCGTGCCGCTGCGGCCTGACCAAGTCGCCCCGCACCCCGAGCAGTGCCATCGCTGTGCGCCTGTTCTGGTCCGACCCCACCGGGTGCGCGTGTCACCCCCACAGCGGGGGCAGGACGCCGCCGGGCCGCCAGCATCCGCCCGCGCGTCGATCTCCAGGACCGCCTCGGCACGCTTGCGCGCATCGGCAACGAGCCCTTCGGCCTGACGCAGTTCCTGCGGGGTCAGGCGGGCAAGCAGGCGGTCGAATTCGGCCGGATCGAAGCGGGGCATGGCGGATCTCCTCGGGCCTCGGACGCCTCAGCATAGCTCACTGACGGATCAGAACAAAGTGCGAACCAACACGCTTTGCTGACACCGCCGCTAGGCGAATGATCTCAGGGCTGCTGTGGAAGTACTTGAATGGATCGCGTTTTGTCATCCGAGGAGGCTACGGAACCGCCCTGCCCGCCTCAAGTCAAATCCTTCTGACACGGCCTCTAGCGTCGCTACGAAACTGCCCTGCCCGGCTGAAGCCGGTTTTGTCTGACAGTGCCCTCAGACCTGTTTGTTCTGAAAAGATACCTGAGCCGGAAACACTCAGGCGATGCCGTCATGTCTGACCGGCCCGTGACAACATCGCGTGAAGAAGAACCTCGCAGCCCGCGGCAAGATCCTCCGGCGCGGCATATTCATTGACATTGTGGCTGATCCCGTCGCGGCACGGGACAAAGATCATCGACGTCGGCACGAGCTCCGCGACGTTGGACGCATCGTGCAGCGCGCCGCTGGCGATGCGCCTGTTTCGGAATCCCAGATCATCCGCGGCGGCCTGAACCGCCGCGATGCATTCTGGATCGAATGCGCGCGGGGGAACCGCCAGCCGCTGCGACACGGTTGCCTCGCAACCATAGCGCACGGTAGCCTCCTGGCAGAGCGTGGTGCAGCTTGCCTGAAGTCGGTCCAGCACCGCATCGTCAGGATGGCGCAGATCGATCACGAAATCCACGGCACCCACGATGGTACTCGGCCCATCCGTGGCAGGTACGAGGCGTCCGACGCTGACACGCGCGTCGGGTCCTTCCTGCCGCCCGGCGTCATTGACCGCAACTAGCGTGGCCGCCGCCGCCAACAGTGCGTCCCGGCGGGCGTCAAGCGGTGTGGTGCCCGCATGGCCGTCCATTCCCGTCACCGACACGTCGAGCCATCGCAACCCCTGAACGGTAGTCACGACGCCGATCTGCATGCCTTCGGCTTCCAGCATCGGCCCCTGTTCGATGTGCAGCTCGAAGAAGGAATCCAGTGGGAGATCCGCTGGCCGCATGTCCCCACGCCAGCCGATACGCTTAGCTTCGTCCGCGAAACGTGCGCCGTCGGCGGCACGGATATCATCCAGCGTGGCGTCCTCTACGCCCCCTGCATACCAGTTTGAGCCCAGCAGACCAGGAGCGAACCGCACGCCTTCCTCGTTGGTCCAGTTGATGACGACAAGGGGCGCTTCGGTTACGATGCCTGCATCGTTCAGAGCCTCGACCGCTTCGAGCGCGGCAAGGACGCCCGATATACCGTCGAAGCGACCGCCATGGGGTTGCGTGTCAAGATGACTGCCCGCGGCCACGGCGGCGCGGTCGGGATCGCGGCCGGGGCGAACGGCGAACATGTTGCCCGCGCGGTCGCTGTGAACTGTCATCCCCGCTGCACGGCACCACCCTGCTAAGAGATCACGCGCCTGCCCATCCTCGTCCGACAGTGACAAACGGCAGCTTCCCGTTTCCCCGATAGCCCCGATGCGCGCCAGTTCCATATGGCGTGACCACAAACGGTCCGAGTTTATCGGGATCGCGTTTCTTCGTTCTTGCGTGGCGCTCACAATCCGCGCTCCTTTCGGCCTGAAACCAGTTGTGACACCATCACCGCCAACACCAGGGCACCGCCATAGAACAGGTCCTGCACGAAGGTCCGGAACCCGAGCACGGACAGACCGTTGATGCCCGTCACAAGGAAATAGACCGCGATGACAGACCCCCATGGGTTGAACCGACCAGGCTTGATGCAGGTCGCGCCCAGAAACGCCGCGGCAAAGGCAGGCAACAGAAGGAACGTACCGGAACTGGGATTGGCCGACCCGGTCGTGCCGGTATAGAGGATGCCTGCGACTGCGCCCAATAGGCCCGACAGCACGAAGGCGGTCAAACGCACCCGGCCCACGGCCACGCCGGTCAATCGGCCCACTTCGCGCCCGCGCCCGGTGAACAGAAGGTGCTGTCCAAAGGCCGTATAGCTGAGCATGTACCAGATCAGAACAGCCAGCAGCATTGCATAGTAGAACGCGATTGGGATGCCCCAGTAGCGCTGGATGATGACCCATTCCATCAGCATCGGCGACACGCCCGAGATCGTCTGGGAGTTACCGATCCACAGGGTGATTCCGTGCAGGAATGTCCCGACACCAAGGGTCACGATCAGCGAATGCACCCGGAAATAGAGGGTGATCGCGCCATTGATGAGCCCAATCAGTGCCCCAAGGGCCAGCACGATCGGGATGACCAGCATCAGCGGCACATCGAGCCGCGCGTCCAGGATGGCAGTGGACATCGACACCAGCGTGAGGGTCTGCGCGATGGACAGGTCGAAATCCCCTGCCGTCAGCGGAATGATGAGACCTAGGGTGACGATGACCAGCACGGCCTCGGACCCAAAGATGGTCGAAAAGTTGGACCAGGTCAGGAACGTATCCGGGCGCATCGCGCCGAACAGTGCTATGAAGCCCAACCAGACAATCACGAGTCCGAAGCGTTCGAGTTGATAGGTCAGATCATTCTGCCGCATGTTCGTTCGCCCCTTCGTAACAGGCTTGCGCTATGGATGCCTTCGTCACTTTGTCGCCCTTCAGTTCAGCCTTGATCCGGCCTCGGTCGAAGACCAGCACACGATGCGCGATGGCTTCGAGTTGTTCGAATTCCGACGTGGCGCAGATCACCGCCCCACCGTTCGCGCAAACCTCTGCGAGCCGATCATAGATTTCCTGCCGCGCGCCAACGTCGATCCCCTGCGTCGGTTCGTCCAGCAGCACGAGTTGGGGGCGCAGTTGCAGCCATTTGCTCAGCACCATCTTTTGCTGATTGCCGCCCGACAGTTCGGACGCCGCTTGGTGCGGGTTTTCGGCCTTGACCGCAAAGCGTCGCATCAGGTCGGCTGTTGTTTCACCCAGGCGCCCGTGGTTCAGCCATAGCGCGCGACCCAGCAGCGGAAGCGTCGCGTTCTCGGTCAGCGACAGGTCGGGCGCGATGCCCAGTCGCAGGCGGTCTGCCGGGATGAACCCGATACCCGCCGCGATCGCATCCGACGGCCGAAGGCGGGTCAGATCGATCTCGTGACCGCCCATGCTCAGCCGACCGACGCGGGCTGCCCCCGCCCCTGACAGCAACATCGGCACCTCGTCGTGGCCCGCGCCAATCAGGCCCGTGAGCCCCAGCACTTCTCCGGGCCGCACCGACAGCGAAATGTCCGACAGGATCGCACCCGACAGACCCTGGACCCGCACGGTCGGGACCGCGTCGGCCAGTGCCGACACACGTCGGCTCACCGATACCGACCTGCCGACAATGGCGTGTACCAGCGTCTCGCGGTCCGTGTCGGCGGTGTCATAGGTGCCGATCACCTTGCCGTCGCGCAAGACGGTCGAGCGGTCCGTGACCTCAAGCACCTCGTCAATGTCGTGGCTGACAAAGATGATGGACACGCCGCTTTGTTTCAGCCGTCGGATGATCGTGAAGAGTTGCCGCACGTCCTCCCGCGGCAGGAAGGGCGTAGGCTCGTCCAGCACCAGCACGCCGGGCGATCCGTGGCTGCGATGTTCGCGCACCCGGTCGGCGGCCCGCACGATGGCAAGCTGCGCACGGGCAACTGGCGACAGGTCCGCCACGATCTGTTCAGGCCGCAGGTCCAGCTGGTAATCGTCAAGCAATCTGCGCGCCCTGTCGGCCTCGGCCCGCCAGTTGATCCACCAGGGGTTCAGCCGCTCGTGATCGCCTGCGATCAGGTTTTCCAACACGCTGGCCTCAGCCAACAGGCCAAGGTTCTGATGCACGAAGGCAAGACCATAGGCTTCGCTCCGGCCCAGTGGCATCGGCAGGGAAACGGGGCGGCCGTCGATCTCGAGCCTGCCTGTGTCGGGTGCGTGGAACCCCGAAAGCACCTTGATCAGGGTCGATTTCCCCGACCCGTTGGTGCCCAGCAGCCCTTGCACCTCTCCGGGGAGAACCTGGAGGTCCGCGCTGTCCAATGCGCGAACCCCGCCAAATGTTTTGGTCACGCCCCGCAAATCAAGGCGCAGGGCGATCGGTATTGTCACTTGTCCAGCATCCACAGGTCGCGATAGCCCTGCACGTAGGCGTCGCCATATCCCATCGCGGAATCCGCGGGGGTGCCGACTTCTTCGATGTTGTCCGCTGTGAAGACGCGCAACGGCACCTTACTGTCAACGATCGGGTCCAGACCGCACAGCAGACGCATCTCTGCATCCAGCATGGCATGGGCGATCCAGTCGAGGTTTTCACCAATGTCCATTTCAACTTGCCCGTCGCGGATCAGGTCCAGCACGAATGGCGTGCCGTTGAACGTCGCCACCTTGACGCTGTCCCGCTTGCCCGCGATGGCGATGGCGGGGGTCACGAAGGTGGACATGCTGTCATAGATCGGAATGACATAGTTGATGCTCGCGTCCGCCTGCAGCTTGCCCTGCACCGTCGGTTGGATCTTGGTTGCCCACTCCACGATCGGCACGTTCACGATCTCGTATTTGCAATCGGGGCAGTTTTCGCCAAACGCCGTGGTCAGCCCATCGGTCAGGCTGTCGGTGGACAGCGCTTCGTTCGATACGATGATAAGCGCGTTCACTTTGCCGTCGGTTTGCGCGATGGTCCAGTCTGCCATCAGCTTGCCGGCCTGCTTGTAGTCGATGGCGGTGTTGGCATCGACGCCCGCGGGGGCATCCAGCTCAAGCCCGGTGAGGTGCGAGGTCACGACCTTCAGGCCCTTCGCCTGAGCCGCCTTGACCTGCGGCTCAAAGAAGCGCGGGTCAGCACCGGCCAGCAGCGAAATCGCGTCAAAGCCATTGTTCCCAGCATATTCCATGCCTTGAATCCATTGTGTTGGATTGCCTTGGTTTTCCCACTGTTCATGCTTGAACCCCATCGTCTCGGCCAGTTCGTCCTTATGGTCCGCGATGACCTTGATGAACGGGATGGCGCTGGACGCGGGAATCGTCAGGATCGACTTGTCAGCCATGCACGCCGCAGCATCGAAGGGATCGCCGGGGGCCACGAATTCGGGGATGCCCGAGTAGTTCTCGATATTGGCCTTGGCGTTTGCGACGCCGTCCTGAGCCAGGGCCGGCAGTGCCGTCGCCAGCAGCAGGGCGGAAATCGTCGAGGTCGTTTTGAAGATCTTCGTCATTGTCTTTTCTCCCAAATTTTTGATTTTCAGTTCGCTGTCATGCGCCTGTCATGGGTGGTTAAGCCAAAGCGCGCAGTTTCTGCGTCGCCGGGCCATCCACCTGTTTTTCGTCTATCACCACGCCGTATTCGCTACGGGCCGCCGATGCGTCGATCAGCCCGTCCAGCACGTCATCCAGCACGTCTTCGGGCGCGCGTTTCATCGGGTTGCCATAGCCGCCGCCGCAAGGACCGTAGGCGGTGATGCGGTCACCCTTGTTCAGCTGGCGGTAGGGTATCTTGGAGGGCATCGCCTCGGTCACGCCATTCGCGCGGATCAGATCCACGTTGGCGGGGGAACCGTCAGCACCTCCTGCAAAACCCCAAGGATTGAAATGCTGGCCGTCCCCCTCGACCGAAACAGCGCCATTCTCGAGCAGTTCGAACGACCGGATCGATCCGATACCTCCGCGCCATTGTCCCGGTCCGGCCACGTTTTCGCGCAGCTCGTAATTCAGGACGCGCAGCGGCAGATGGCTTTCGATATCCTCAACCGGGTTATTGCGAGTATTGGCATAAAGCGTGTCGACGGCGTCCATCCCGTCCTTGCCGTACCTACCGCCATAGGCGCCTTCCATGATCTCCATGTGCACCCAGGGACCGGCCTCGGTTGCGCCGGAAAACGCCATCACCCGCAGGTTGCCGATACCGGCGCTGACCTGCTGCGGAACAGCGGGGGCAATTGCCTTCATCACCGTATCAGCCACAGCGTTGCCGGGACAGAAACGCGCGATCACAGGCGCGGGAAAGATCGGGTTTGCAAGACAGCCCTTCGGCGCGAAAATACTGATTGGTCGGGTCAGACCGGAGTTCTGCGGGATCGGCCCGAACTTGTCACTGTCCAGCAAGATAGACCTTAGCGTCAGCCAGACGGCGCAATCCACCGTGCCCACCAGTGGCATGTTAATTGGCTTGTTCGGCGTCTGCGGTGCCGTGCCGGTCAGATCGACGTGGATATCGCTACCCGTGATCGTCAGTGTGACCTCGATGGGCAATTCCTTGAGCGCGGGGTCATCGCTGTCGAGATAGCCGTCGATATGCGTGCGGGCGTTGTAGGTACCATCGGGGATGGCACTTATCGCATCGCGCATCATCTTCTCGGAGTAATCCAGCAGGTCCTCGTAGGCCCCCGTCACGGTATCGAGCCCGTATTGATCCAGCAGCGCCGAATAGCGCTCTGCGCCGATGCGCGCCGCGGCCACCTGTGCTTCCATATCACCGACAACCAGATCGGCGATGCGGATGTTGCTGCGCAAAATCTGCCAGACCGGCTCGACCTTCTTGCCTTCGTCATAGACCCGTACGGCCTTGAATTGCAGGCCCTCGGCATAGGCGTCCACGGCATCCACGATACCACAACTACCCGGCGTCAGCGCGCCGATGTCCAGGTGGTGGGCGGTCGTGACCGAGAACCCCGCCAGCGCATCCTGATGAAAGATCGGCACGATGAACCCCACATCCGGCCCGTGCGAGGCACCCGCATAGGAATCGTTGTGCATGAATACATCGCCGGGCCTTATCGTGTCACCGCGCCCCTCAAGCTCTCGGAGAATCCCTTCGATATAGCCTGGGATCGGCCCAGATTGCAGTGGCGTGGACATGGTGCATTCGCACAGCTGTCGGCCGGTGGCATCGGTCAGCGCCGCGCCGAAATCCTCACTTTCGCGGATGATGCTGGAATAGCTCATCCGCATCAGCTTGTGCCCCATCTCGATGGCGATGTTCTCAAGCGCGCCGTGGATGACAGCGGCGAGAAATGGATCAACTCGTGTCTGCATTCTATGTCTCCTCGTGGGTCATCAAGACGTTGGCGTATTTGTCGACTGCAAAGCGCCACCCGGGCGGGACAACCGTCGTGCTGTCCGTCTGGAGCAGAATCGCAGGCCCGCTCATCTCCTGCCCTGTCGTCAGCGATGCGCGATCGTAATAGGGCGTCTCGAAGGTCTGAAGCGCGTCCTCGACCCGGAATACGCAGTCCCCGTGACCCACAGGCTCGGTGCTGCCCCCGTCCTGCGCCAGCGGCGGCGTCCCGAGCTTGTCCACCTCGCCAAGGCCGCGCACCTTGACGGTCACGATCTCTATTGGGCTGGCCTCGAAGGCGTGGCCGTATTCGGCGCGGTGACGGTCGTGGAAATCCTGCCAGACCTGTTGCAGCGCGGCGTCGTCCAGCGGTCCGTCGGGGAAGTCGATCTTCAACTCGTACCCCTGCCCCACGTACCGCAGGTCGCCTTCGCGCAGCATCCGGCGTTTGGCGGCGGGAACGCCGTCGCTGTCGAAAATGCCGTTCAGCTCGGATTCCATATCCTCGAAGAGACCGCTCAGGCGCGGATGGTCCACCGCACCCTTGACGGCAAATGCCGTGCGCAGTGCGTGGTACTCAAGGTCCGCTGTTAGCAGACCGAGCGCCGACGTGATGCCCGGATGCGGCGGGATCAGCACGCGGCGCACGCCCAACATCCCGGCCACTTCGGCCGCATGCAGCGGCCCCGCGCCACCAAAGCCACTGAGCGTGAAATCGCGCGGATCGATGCCTTTTTGCACCGTGCGCGACCGGATCGCGTTGGCCATGTTGGAGTTCAGCACCGTCAACGCGCCTTCGGCGGTTTCCTCGGGCGTGCGGCCAAGTTCCGCGGCCAGTCGCGAGATGACCTGGCGCGCGGCATCCGCATCCAGCGTCATGTCGCCGCCGAGGAAATTCTTTGGCGCAAGACGGCCAAGGACGAGATTGGCATCGGTCACGGTCGGCTTGTCGCCGCCTTTGCCATAAGCCGCCGGCCCCGGATCGGCACCGGCACTTTCCGGCCCGACCCTGAATGCGCCGCCCCGGTCGACATAGGCGATCGACCCGCCGCCCGCCCCTATGGTGTGAATGTCGATCATCGGCAGCAGCACCGGGAACCCCGCAATTGAGGCCGAGCGCGCGTCGGCTTCGGTCAGCCGCCCGTCGAGGACGATACCGATATCCGCACTAGTGCCGCCGATATCCAGCGTTATCAGCCGGTTCGCTCCGATATGGCTGCCAACCCACGCGCCGCCGCGCACGCCCGCAACCAGGCCCGACAACAGCGTGGATGCGGGTTTTTCCGCGATCATCTTGGGCGTCGCCACGCCCCCCGACGAGGTCATCACATGCAACTCGCCCTTCAATCCCTGGTCGCTCAGCTCTCTTTGCAACTGGGTGATGTAGCTGCGCACCCTCGGCCCGATGAAGGCCGACATCGCGCCTGTCGTGAAACGCTCGAACTCGCGGAACTGTGGGGCCACGTCGGAAGAGGTTGTCACGAAGACATCCGGCATTTCTTCGCGCAGGATCTCGGCGGCGCGGCGTTCGTGCGCGGGATTGACGTAGGAAAACAGGAACCCGACCAGCACCGCCTCCACCCCGTTTTCGACGAGCGCCTTGGCGGCGCGGCGCAGGCCTTCTTCGTCCAGCGGAGTCAACTCCTGACCTGCCGCGTCCAGCCGCCCTGTGACCGTAAGGCGATGGCGGCGCCTGATGAGGGGGCGGTTCTGCCAGGGCAGATCCTGCATTATCGAATAGTGCTGCGGGCGCTGATGACGACCGATGTGCAGTACGTCGCGAAACCCGTCATTGGTGATCATGCCGGTGACGGCACCGTCATTTTCCAGCATCGCATTGGTGCCGACGGTTGTGCCGTGAAACAGCGAATCGATGTCCGATACGGCAATGGCCGCCTTGGCGCATATCGCCTTCAGCCCGGTCACGACGCCGATCGCCGGATTGGACGGTGTCGAGGTGGTCTTGTGAATCGTCAACTTTTGCTGATCGAGGTCCGCCAGGATCAGGTCCGTAAAAGTTCCGCCTACATCCACGCCCAGTACAATCATCGCGTTACTCCCCTTCGGCTACCGTCAAAGATTGATCCAGATGGATGTATCTGGCAAGAAGAATCCTGTCAGGCTGGCCGACAAAGCGGCTATCGGCCAAGGATTGTGCGGATGAACGAACAAGAAAAGCTGGACGAGATATTACAATCCGACCTGCGATACCTGATGCTCGTCAGCTATATAGTGCTGGGCAACAACGCCGTGACGAATCGCTTCATCGAACAGACATACCAGATGCCGGTCCACGCGTGGTCCGCTCTGTTTGCCATCGTCATGTTTCCCGGCATCCGCGCGAAGGAGATCAGGGCATTGTTCCCGCGCCCGCAGAACACGATCAGCCGAGCGGCGTCCCTGCTCGAGACGCGGGGCCTGATCGAGCAGCGCACGTCCAAGGCGGACGGACGCGAAAAGAAGCTCTATGCCACGCAGGCGGGCGAAGCCCTGCTGGCCGAAATTCGCGGCGCGTCCGTCAGACGACAGGAAGAGCTTTTCGCGCCGTTGACCGACGATGAACGCGAGATCTTTTTCGACCTCGCCCGCAAAATCGCCGCCGGGCCTGGCCTTCTAGACACCGTTACTATGAAAATTGAAAAGACAGACGCAACCCGGAGCCAAGATGAAACTTCCTGACACGCCGTTTACCCGCCTCAACTGGGGCGACATTCCGTCCGTCGAGTATCCTGGCACCACCGGAACATCGCACTGGCGCACGTTCAACTCAGGTGAACTTAGGGTCCGGATCGTGGACTACGGCGAGGCATACGTCGCGGATCACTGGTGTGATCGCGGTCATGTTCTGCATGTCATAACAGGTGAAATGGTGGTCGAACTCGCCAACGGGCACGAACTGGTGTTTGGTTCCGGCGACAGCTTTTGCGTGTCCGACCACGGCGACGCCGCCCACAGGGTCCGTACCTCGAACGGCTGCCGCGTCTTCATCGTCGACTGACAACGCTGCCGATGTCCCCGATCCGCGCCGCAGGCGTTGCTCCGTCCAGCCGGACAGAAACCGCTCCCGCAATGATCTCGATTGCCGAGGCTGCCGATTCCGTATCTTTGGCCGGTGGCGGGCTTTCGACATCGAACAGCACCAACGGTGCGAAGTCCGCGTTATCCTCCGGTGCGGGCAAAACAAGTTCCGGAGCGAAAGGATCTTCACAAAAACTTCGTCCAGATGCCACTGCCAGTTCGAATAAGATCACATCCGGCGTATCCTGTTTCTGCGAAACTCTGCTGCGAACATAGGGCCAAATCTGTTCCACCAGAACCGAACCGTCTCATGGTTGATGTCGATGCCGCGCTCGTGCAGCAGGTTCTCCACATTCCGGAGCGATAGAGGAAATTCTCACATACAGCATGACCGCTAGGCGGATAACCTCACGGCTCGTTTTGAAGTAGCTAAATGGACCCTCCGTGCCAATAAGAGTGAGACATCCGACTGGCTGAAATCAAATCCTTCTGACAAGACCCCGGGAAGATCAGATCATCATCGAAAGCTGGAGGAAACACTACAACTTTGCTTCATTACGCCCATCTTTCTATGTTGTTGAAGGGAATAGGTTTTGTTGATCTGGATGTGATACTGCGGGGTGTTTTGGGTTTTGTCGCGCCCGTTTTTTGAGTTGTTG
>JAUIIJ010000027.1 GCA_030431825.1 Alphaproteobacteria bacterium | reverse complement strand
TACTGCAGCTCGGATGACGTGCGTCGTCGTGGCGCTCCCGTGACGAACTTGTCCCATAATGCTTCCTTCCATTCCTGCGAAAGGATCAAACCATCAAACCGTGGGAGCAAACAGCTAGAGCAGTCCGAGTGCAAGCAGGTGGCTTATCCACGATCGGCCGGACATTAAAAATTTCAAAAAAGAATTTGGAAATGTCTAAGACTTCCAGTTAGCATCTTTAAAGAATCAGAAAGGAGAGGCGCGTGTTTGATCCTTCTTCACCCTTCTTGGAAACCGCCGACCCCTTGGCACCCGCGCAGAAGACCAGCTTTGCCGAAGAAAGGCTGAAACTGGCGGTTCAGACTTGCGAGCTTTTGCCGGGTTCCGTCGCAACCGAAGCGCAGATCGCCGACCGTTTCGGGATTGGCCGAGCTGGCGTCCGTGTGGCACTTGCACGCCTGTCCGCCGTGGGCCTTGTTCATCCGATCCGGAGAGCCGGGTGGAAGGTGCTGCCGGTGACAGGCGCGCTGATCGGCGATATCATTTCTGCGCGGCGACAGGTTGAGCCCAGCCTCGGAAATGCATGTCCGGATCCGGCCGCCATCGCCCGGATGAACGCGCTGGCCGAGATGATTGAGGTACTCGAAGGGCAATCGGACCCGGCCAGCATCGTCACCCGTCGCGGATATGAGCGCGAAATGCTCGACATCCTGATGGATGCCGAGGGCAACCGACTGATAGCCAACTTCCTTTCAGGACTCTGGGATCACTCGGACCGCATCCTGCGCTTTCTGGACACAAGCCATCTGCCGCCTTTCGTCGCCGGCAACGCACGCGCTTTGGCGGAGGCCGCTGCGCAACGCGACAGTACAGCAATTGTCGCATTGCGCATGGCGGAGGTTGATGCGTTTCGGGAATACTCTGTCACAGGTCTCATGCGGAATCGCACCGAACTTGGCGTCACTGCAGACGTCGACAATGCCTCGGAGAACAATGGCCAACAATGGCCGGACGGAGGCAAGACAACCGGAACCGATCCGGCAACCGGATCCGGGACCATGTCCAACAAGGGAGCTACCTGATGAATACGACCACCCGTGCGGCGCGATTTGCGCTGCCGTTTCTATTGTCTTTGGGTGCGGCGCTTTCGGCGCATTCGACCGCCTCCGCCAAGGAATTGCTGACGATCGATCTGGTGAATGAGCCATCATCTCTAGACCCACATCAGCAATGGAACCCGGACAGCTATTACGTCTACCGTAATATTTTTGACAACATGGTGACCCGTAACGATGCGGGCGAGATCATACCTCAGATCGCAACGACGTGGGAACGAACAAGCGACACGGAAACTGTGTTTGCAATTCGCGATGATGTAACTTTCCACGACGGCACGCCGCTGACGCCCGAAGACGTGGTCTTCAGCGTCGAACGTATCACCGATCCCGACTTCGCCTCGCCGCAGTTGGGCCAGTTCAACAAGATCATCAAAGCCGAGGTAACGGGCGAACATCAGGTCACGCTGACCACCGATGGCGCCTATCCGGCACTGCTCGCCCAGTTGGTCAAACTATCTATCGTTCCGAAACATGTCGCCGAGACCATGACATCGGCGGAGTTCAACGAGGCCCCGATCGGCTCGGGTCCATATGTCTTCGCCGACTGGCAGCGGGGCGTATCGGTCAAGGTCACCAAAAATCCTGCCTATTGGGGTGACACTGGGCCTTTTGACTCGGTCGTATTCCGGGGCGTGCCGGATGCGGCCACGCGCGTTGCCAACCTGCAGGCAGGAACATCCGACCTCGTGGTAACGCTGAACACCGACCTTGCGCAGCAGGTAGAGAACTCTGGTCGCGGCAAGGTTCTGACCGTCAACACTGAACGGGTCGCATATTTCGCAATGAACGGTGCACTGTCGCCGCTGGATCAACCTGACCTGCGCAAGGCCATCGGCCACGCCATCGACCGCGAGGCCATCGTCGACGGCCTGCTCGGCGGCTACCCTCAGATCGTCGATCAGTTGCTATCGCCCGCGCATTTCGGCTGGACCGACGGGATCGAAGGCTACAGCTACGAGCCCGAGAAAGCTCGCGAGTTAATCGCGGGGCTGGACACCACGCCCGATATGGAGCTTGGCCTTGCCACCTCGCCCGTGTTTGACCAGCGCGTCGTGCAGGCGATTCAGCAAATGCTGACCGATGTCGGCCTCAGGGTCGGCATCCAGACATCCGACATGGCGACCTGGCTAAAGGATCAGCAAACATCGCCCGATCAGGCGCCCATGCTGACCTTCTCACGCTGGTCATGCGCTTGTCAGGATCCGGACGGCATCATGTACCCCCTGCTGCACAGTTCGTCGAACTGGAGTCGCGCATCCGATCCGGAAATGGACGCACTGCTCGATGAGGCCCGGAGTGAGCTGGACGAGGCAAATCGCGCTGCACTTTACGCCCGGATCAACCGCATGGCACTTGAAAATGCCTACATTCTGCCCCTGTACCAGGCGGCCATCATCTATGGCGCAGCGGACGAGCTGGTGTGGCAACCCACGTCCAACGAGTCTCTCTTTCTCAACCGCATGAGCTGGAGCGAATGACCTGCTACGGGGCCGTCGACACGGCACGGCCCCGCTTCATGGAAAACCCACTGGAAGGAACGGATTATGTTTCACACAACCTTGCGCGGTTTCCTGATCGCCGCCAGCATGCTGACCGCCCCTGCCCTGTCCGCTCAGCAGATTACCGTCAACCTGGTGAATGAGCCCTCGACGCTAGACCCTCACCAACAATGGAATCCAGACAGCTACTATGTCTATCGCAACATCTTCGACAACATCGTGACCCGTGACGATGCGGGCGAGATCGTACCGCAGATCGCAACGGCATGGGAGCAAGTGTCGGACACCGAGATGGTGTTGAAAATTCGCGAAGGCGTCACGTTCCACGACGGTTCGCCGTTGACGGCTGAGGACGTGGCCTATTCTGTCCGCCGTATCACGAATCCCGAGTTTGGCTCTCCGCAACTGGGTCAGTTCAACCAGATCATCGGCGCCGAGGCGACCGGGGATTTCGAGGTCACGCTAACCACGAACAGCCCCTACCCTGTTCTGCTCGCGCAACTTGTCAAATTGTCAGTCGTGCCGAAGAAAGTCGTCGAAGCATTGGGCGACGAGTCGTTCAACGCCGCACCGATCGGCTCTGGCCCCTACGCATTCCACGAATGGAACCGCGGTGTCGATGTTACGCTGTCGCGCAACGATGACTATTGGGGCGAGGCAGGTCCGTTCGACGCTGCGGTCTTTGCCGCAGTGCCCGACGCATCGACACGCGTGGCCAACCTGCGTGCGGGCACCGCAGACCTGATCGTATCCATCGATAGCGACATTGCCCGTCAGTTGGAAGGCCAGCCCGGTGTGCACGTTCTGACTGCGCCCACGGAACGGGTGGCCTTCATGGGCATGAATACGACACGCCCACCGCTGGACGACCCGCAGGTCCGCAAGGCCGCGACCATGGCGATCGACCGCGAAGGCATCGTTCTGGGCATCCTTGCCGGCGGTGAAACCGTCGCCGGACAGATGGCGACGCCTTCGCATTTTGGTTACGTGGACGGGGTCGAGCCTTCGCCTTACAACCTCGAAGAGGCAAAGCGCATCGTCGCAGAAACCGGCGCGGGCGAAACGCCAATGGAATTCGCGACCTCGCCAGTGTTCGATCAGCGCATCGTCCAGGCGATCCAGCAGATGCTGACCGAGGCGGGCTTTAACGTTGAAATCTCCATGACGGACATGAGCACCTATCTGCAACGGGCCCGCGCGCCGGAACAGACGGAACGTCCGTTCTTCAGCTTCGGACGCTGGTCCTGCGCGTGTCAGGACGTGGACGGCGTGCAATTCCCGCTGTTGCATTCCTCATCAAGCTGGAGCCGTGTGAACGACCCAGCCCTGGATAAGGTTCTGGAGCAGGGCCGCAGTTCGCTGGACGATAGCACCCGCGAAGCCGCCTACGCGCAGGTGCAGCGCACCGTTCAGGACAGTGCTTACATCCTGCCGCTTTATCAGGCCGTCGCGCTCTACGGTGCGTCGGACAAGCTGGATTGGACGCCGACGGCAAACGAAAGCCTGTTCCTGAACCGTATGGCCTGGAGCGAATAACCACCCATGCCCGTCTTCCTGCTACAACGGTTCGGTCAGGCGCTTGTAGCGATCTTCGGTGTGATGACGCTGGTGTTCTTCATCCAGCGTTTGACCGGCGATCCCACCTATCTGCTGGTACCGGAAACGGCGACGCAGGCGGATATAGAGGCCATGCGCCGATCGCTTGGCCTCGACCAGCCGCTGCTGGTGCAATACGCGAATTACCTGTGGGATATGCTGCGGATGGATTTCGGGAGGTCCTATGTCCAGAACATCGCCGTGGTCGAGATCATCGCATCCCGTTTGCCATATACCGTGCAACTGGCCAGCGGCGCATTGCTCGTCGCCTTCGTGATCGGGCTGCCACTGGGACTTGCAATGGCAATCTGGCGCAAACATCCTTTGACGAACGCGCTAATGGGTTTCGTGCTTGGCGCTCAAAGCATGCCGACCTTCTGGAGCGGCATCCTGATGATCATGATCTTCGGCGTCTGGCTCGGCTGGCTGCCCCCATCGGGATCGGGCAGCTTTGCGCACCTGATCATGCCGTCAATCGCGCTTGGCCTTCTCTCCATGGCCACCTATGCGCGCATTGCCCGTAGCGCCGTGATTGACGAACTGTCCAAGGACTACGTGCGTTCGGCGCGCGCGCGCGGCGTCGGCACCGGGCGGTTGGTAACGCGACATCTGATCCGTAATTCGCTGATCCCGGTCATTTCGATCAGCGCGCTGGAGATCTCGCAGCTACTTGCCGGGGCGGTGATCGTCGAGACAGTCTTTGCCTGGCCCGGTCTCGGCCAATTGACCGTCCAGTCGGTTCAATCCCGCGACTTTGTCGTCGTGCAAGGCATCGTCCTTCTGGGTGCCTTCGTTACGATCAGCGTGAATCTGCTGGCCGATATCCTTTACAGTGTTGTCGATCCGCGCATTCGCAAGGGAAGCCGGGCATGAGTGCCCTCACCTCTAAGCTGAAGGTGATGTTCAGGCGGCCCGCCAGAGGTGGCGTGCCTGTCGGATTGTTTGTCCTCGTTCTCGTGACGCTGGTTGTCGTCGCGATCCTTGCACCGCTTATAGCGCCCTACGATCCGAATACGCAAAACCTGCTGGGGCGTTTGAAACCACCCGGCAGCGAAGCACGCGGCGTTTACTACCTGCTGGGATCGGACGAGCTGGGGCGCGATCTGCTAAGCCGGGCAATCTACGGAGCACGCGTATCGCTCGCCGTGGCAGTGCTTTCGGTGCTGCTGTCCGGGGCGGTGGGAATCACGCTTGGGATGCTTGCGAGCTACCTTGGCGGCTGGGTCGAGGTGGTCGTGATGCGCTTGGTCGACATCTTCCTGTCGATCCCGGCCATCCTGCTGGCCATCATCATGGTCGCAGTGCTGGGGCCCGGTTTCGTGAACGTGGTTCTGGTCCTCGCCCTCACCCGCTGGCCACGCTATGCCCGTGTCGCCTATGGTCAGACTCTGGCGGTGTCAAGCCAACCTTTCGTCAGGTTGGCCAAAGCGATGGGTGCAGGGCCTTTCCACGTCTTGTTCCTGCACATCCTGCCGAACATCATCGCGCCGTTGGCCGTGGTGGCGACGCTGGAATTCGGCCTGATGATCCTGTTCGAGGCGGGCCTGTCCTTCCTCGGCATGGGGGTGCAGCCGCCCACTGCCAGTTGGGGCGCGATGTTGAGCGTCGGACGGAACTACGTATCCAGCGCCTGGTGGATCGCGACCTTTCCCGGGCTGTGTCTCTTTCTTCTTGTGCTCTCGGTCAACTTGCTGGGCGACCGGCTGAGCGAGTACCTCAACCCGAAATCGAGGTAAAACATGAACTTCGGAACAGAATTTTCAGGCCAGAAAGTCATCATAACGGGGGCGCTTGGTGTCGTCGGACGCTGGCTGGCAGAGGGTTTCGGCGCAGCGGGCGCGGTGCTTTGCCTTACCGACATGGATCAGGGTGCGCTGGATACTCTGGCCGCCAAGGTCGGGTCGGAAGGCAGCTTTGGCCTTGCCTGCGATCTGCGCGATGCAGCCGCCATCGATAACTTCGTGGCAAAGGTCGGCACACGCTGGGCTGCGGCGGACCTTCTCATCAATAACGCCGGCGTCTATCCGTCGGGCTTCTTGCTGGACACGGACGCAGACAATTGGGACCGCATACTCGACATCAACCTGCGCGCTGTTCATCTTCTGTCCCGCGGGATCGCAACCCAGATGATCCGGGCCGAGCGCAAGGGCAACATCATCAACATCTCGTCCGGGGCAGCGCGCAAAATGCGCCTGACCGCGGCCCCCTATAGCCTGTCCAAGACGGCACTGGACCGTCTGACCAAGGGCTACGCGCTCGAGCTCGCGCGTTACGGCATCCGGGTAAACGCTCTTGAGCCGGGTTTTGCCGCCGGCTCCACCGCCAGCCCATTGTCGGACGAGCATGTCAAACGTGTCACCGCGTCCATGCCGCTGGGGCGCGCCTCTGCACCCAACGATGTCGTGCCTGCGGCCATGTACCTGGCCAGCAAGGCAGCGAGTTTCGTCACCGGAGCAACATTGACCGTGGATGGCGGCAATTCCATCGGCTCGATGGATGTCTACCAGAACAAGAAAGACCCCCTATGAGTGTACTCGACCTCCCCGCCGCCTATCCCTGGCCACAGGGAAAGACCTCGGCCTTCTGTTTCAGTATGGATGTGGACGCGCATTCGCCTTGGATGTGGAACAACCGTCACGACGTGCCGCAGTATCTCAGTCATCTTGAACAGCGCAATTTCGGCCCCCGAGTCGGCGTCCGCCGCATCGCCAATGTTCTGAAATCCCTGAGCGTAAAGGGCAGTTTCTACGTCCCCGGCGCTGTCGCCGAAGCACATCCGTGGATGTTGCCCGCACTTGTCGACGCAGGGCACGAAGTCGGTTTGCACGGCTATTTCCATGAACTGGTGACAGAAGTGTCGGACGAGGAGTTTTCGCGTGTTCTGGACTCCTCGATCGAAATCTTCGTCCGCCAGACCGGCGAAAAGCCCCGTGGTTTCCGCTCTCCTGCGTGGGAAATGACCCCTCACATGCTGCGCGAGGTCAAACGCCACGGCTTCTATGATAGCTCCCTCATGGGATATGACACGCCACATTCCGTCGACGGTGTCGTTGAAATACCGGTGAACTGGGGAACGGATGATGCAATCTTCTTCAAGTTCCTGGGCAGCGGTGATCCCGCCCCCCGCAGCACATCCGAAGTGCTCGGCATGTGGACAGACGAACTGGAAGCCTCTCACCGCTTCGGTTCACTGTTCATGCTGACGGTGCACGACTGGATCTCGGGTCGCGGCGCACGGCCCGTGATGCTGGAGCGGCTGCTGGAAAGGGTGCTGACCAAGGGCGACATCTGGGTCGGTACGGTGGCCGAACTTGCCGCGCATCATTCGGCCCACGCGTTGGACCGCGATTGCGTCAGCGCCGGCATCCCCACCACCCTTCTGGAGCACCCGGCATGGACCAGAACGTGACCGACCGCGCCGATGCGACCTGGACGGTAAGCAAGTCGCAACTGGACAGTCCGCGCGGTGTCGTCGCAGCGCAGCATTTCGAGGCTGCGCGGGCCGGAGCACAGATACTCGCACATGGTGGTAACGCCATGGACGCCGCCGTTGTAACGGCGCTTGTGTTGTCGGTCGTCGAACCCTGGCTGAGCGGCATCGGCGGCGGCGGCCTGCTGCTTTGGGCGTCGGGTGATGGCGGAGAGGTAGACACGCTCGATTTCAATGTCCGCGCAAGCCGCAACATGGACCAGTCGCAGTATCCGCTGGTCAAGGGGCGTGATGGCGACTGGTTCGACTGGCCGTCCGTCGAAGGGGACCGAAACCTCATCGGCTACGCATCCATCTGCATTCCTGGCGCTGTGGCGGGCTTTGCCGAAGCTCTTGAGAAATATGGTACTTTGTCATGGGAGGATGCACTCGCGCCGGTGATAGAACTCGCCGAGAGGGGCATGCGGATCGACTGGTTTACCTCGCTCTGTCTTGCGATAGATGCGCAGGGCTTGGCGCGACTCCCCGCGTCGGCTGAGTTGTTCCTAGACAACGGTCGCCCCCGTCGGGTTCCGAATGGCAAGCAGGTGGACTACCTGCCGATGCCGGCCAAGGCCGCAACGCTGCGCCGACTGGCTCATGCTGGCGCACAGGATTTCTACGAAGGCGAGATTGCACGTAGCATCGTGACGGATCTGCTGGCGGGCGGGTCGGTCATAGACGCCGCGGACATGGCTGGATATCAGCCGCGTTGGCGCGCTGCTCAGAGCGGCGTCTATCGGGATACCGAAGTTGCGGTCGTTCCGGGCCTGAGTGGTGGGCCAAGCCTGCTGGAGACCCTGTCGCGGATCGAGAGATCGCTGACCACCGGCGCAACCGACGGGCAGGCCGCAGCCGTTTACGCCAGCGCAATCCGATCGACCTACGAGGACAGATTGAAAACGATGGGCCACGCGGGTGCGCACGGTGACTGTACCAGCCACGTCTCGGTCGTCGATGCCGATGGAAACATGGTATCGCTGACCAACACGCTTTTATCGCGGTTCGGATCGAAGGTCACGCTGCCCGGCAGCGGAATCCTGATGAACAACGGCATGATGTGGTTCGACCCCCGCAAAGGGATGCCAAACAGTATTGCCCCCGCCGCGCGGCCGCTGGCCAACATGTGCCCGGCCATCCTCAGTCGCGATGGACGTCCGCTCATGGCGATCGGCGCCGCCGGTGGTCGCCAGATTTTTCCCTGCATCGCACAACTGATCAGCTATGTGCTGGACCGTGGCATGTCTCTCGAAGAGGCTTTTCACGCGCCGCGCCTCGATGGGTCGGGCCCCACCCTCGTTATAGATCAGGCCGCCGCTCCGGACGTGGCCGCGGCAGTCAGCCAGCACTATCCCGTCGAGATCCGGGCGAACTCACTTCACCCCGTTCTGTTTGCAATTCCATCAGCAGTCCTGCGTGTGGGCGAGTGCAATTCCGGCATGGTCCACCCTGTCAACCCATGGACGGCCTGTGCGGTGGAAGCAGGGCAACATGACTGACGCGCACACGCTCGAAATCCGCGACCTTTGCATCGACGTCGGAGACTTCTCCGTGGTCGACGGTGTCGAGTTCTCGATCGGGCGGGGTGAGATCGTCGCCCTCGTCGGAGAAAGCGGATCGGGAAAGAGCCTGACGGCGCTGTCGATCATGGGCCTGCTGTCAGGCGCGGTCCATCAATCGGGCGGCACCGCCACGCTCGAAGGTAAGCAGCTTGATCTGCAAAACGATGCGGCCATGCGAAAGCTGCGCGGAACGGCTTTGTCGATGATCTTTCAGGAACCCATCGCCTCGCTCAATCCGTTACTCAGCGTTGGCGCACAAGTCGCCGAAAGCTTGATTGTGCACGGTCGCGCCTCATCCGCGGAAGCTTGGGATCGTGCGGTCGAGATGTTGCAAGACGTAGGTATTCCCGCACCGGATCGCCGCGCCCGTCAACTGCCCTCCGAACTTTCGGGAGGTATGTGCCAGCGCGTCATGATCGCATCCGCCCTGATCGCCGCCCCGCGCCTGCTGATTGCGGATGAGCCGACCACCGCGCTGGACGTGACGATCCAGGCGCAGATCCTGCACCTGATGCGCAGGCTGCGGGCCGAAACCGACACCTCGATTCTGATCATCACCCATGACATGGGCGTTGTCGCCTCGATCGCGGACAGGGTCTGCGTCATGTATGGCGGGCGGATCGTCGAGCAGGCAGAGGTCCATCAACTTTTTGCCGAGCCCCGACACCCCTATACCAAGCTGCTTCTTGCAACGATTCCGCGCCTTGATGGCGCTCGCAAGCAGGAGCTTTTTTCTATCAGCGGCATGGTGCCGGACGCTTCGGCCTGGCCGGAAGGTTGCCGATTCCGCACGCGCTGTCCGCTGGCCACGGAAAGATGTGCAACGCGACCGCAGCTGGCGCCGGTCGGAGGCGCCGGCCGCGTCGCCGCCTGCTGGCACTCTGACAAGGTGGGTGGATTGACATGAGCGAGGCGCTGCTTTCAGTGAGGGGTCTCAAGGTCCACTTTCCGGTCGCAACCGGCAAACTCTTCGGCGAAACACCATTGGTCCGGGCCGTGGATGGCGTTGATCTCACGTTGAACAAGGGGGAGACGCTTGGAATCGTCGGCGAATCCGGTTGCGGCAAGTCGACAACCGGAAACGCCATTCTGGGACTGGCACCGGTGACGGCCGGTGAAATCCTGTTCGAAGGGCGCGATGTGGCAACATTGACAGGCCGCGAACGGCAGGCACTGTGGCGCGATCTGCAGGTCGTGTTCCAGGATCCGGTCTCCGCCCTGAACCCCAAGCGTACCATTGCCCAGTCGATTGCCGAACCATTGGCAATCCATGATGCGACCAGAGCCAGGCGGCAGGCCCGCGTTGATGAACTGATGGCACTGGTCGGACTCCGCTCCGGCCTGCGCGACCGTTACCCCAACGAACTCTCAGGGGGGCAGCGACAGCGGGTTGTGATCGCCAGAGCATTGGCCCTCGAACCCCGGATCGTGATTTGCGACGAGGCGGTTTCCGCCCTGGACGTCTCCATCCAGAGCCAGGTGCTGAACCTGCTTCTGCGTTTGCAAAGGGATCTCGGTTTATCCTATCTCTTCATCAGTCACGACCTGAGCGTCGTGCGCCATATCGCCGATCGCATCGTCGTGATGTACCTCGGAACAGTGGTCGAAGAAGCGCCAACTGACACGCTGTTCAGCAGAGCCTTGCATCCTTATACCGAGGCGCTCCTGAGCGCGGTGCCAATTCCCGACCCGGCAATTGAACGCAGCAAAACCAAGAGCCCTCTACAGGGCGACGTGCCCAATCCGATGGACATGCCTCGCGGCTGTCCGTTCGTCTCCCGTTGTCCGTTGCGTGAAGCAGGTTGCGAGGACGTGCGGCCCGTCCCGGTCATCGTCGCGTCGGGGCATCGACTTGCCTGCCACGTCAGGGAGCGCGAAATCACGGGACGATCTGCGCTCGACACCGCCAGAACCCCAGAAGATCCGCTGACCTAGACGTCATGTCTATGATCGACACGCCCGACTGCGCCAATAAAGCGTTCCGCCGAAAGCCCAAAGCGTTGGGGTTCCCTTGAATTCTGATATGTGATTCATCCTATCTGAGAAGATGGACCGTTTCAGCACCTTTGCTGAGTGCGCTGCGGTCGCGTTTAATCTCGCTACGCACAAGATTTCCGTTGCCGCTAAAACCACAACCAAAGCCGGATGCTGCTTCCTCCACCTGCCCGCCCTACAGCCCAACCCAGACGCGATTGAGACCGCGTTCTCCAGGCTCAAAGCACACCTGCGCAAAGTTCGGTCGAACATTCAATGACAGATTCCACGCTCTCCCGGAGGCCTGAGACCTCTACACGACGGAGGAATGGTCAAACTACTTCAAGGCGTCTCGGGTTAAAGTCAGCCGCTTTAGCGCGCGAGCGCTCGCAGAAGGCGTTTTCGGCTTTCGGGGATGGCGGTGATTTCGAGGCCGGTAAAGACATGCAGGGTGTCCATGTGCCTGTCAATCACCGCACGGTCACCGACCCGGCCGCCCATTGCGAGATAGCTTCGCAGGAGCGGTGGCATCTGCGCGAGCGCCCGATCTTCGTCTTGCGCGCGCGTGTACAGTTCCACGTAGTCGATGCTCGATGGCGCCGTTGTCGCCAGTTGCCAGCCTGGTGGCGCAAGGTGACGCGAGGCCAGCACGGAAAAGACATCGCCATATCGGTCGGGGTCGGTCCCGGCAAATGAGGTGCAGCCGATCAGCATATGCGCCCCGACCCCGTCGACGAAAGCCGTCAGCGCGCCCCACGCGATGCGCAGAATGTCGGCGTCGCGAATCCCCGGTTCGACACAGAATCGTCCGAGTTCCACCAGCGGCGCGCCCGCATCGAAAAGCGCGGAAAAATCGTAGTATTGCGCGCAGTAGCTGTCTCGGCAGTCATCCGGAGCCGTCAATACCCTCAGACGGAAACAGCACCTGAGTTCCCCGGTCCGGGTGTCCTCGACGAGCATGTGCAGGCTGGCGTCGTCGAATCTGTCGCGATCCGGCTCGGCCAGACCGAACCCTCTCTGCCGCAGCGCGCAGGCCTTGGCGATATCCTGCGGCGAAATTGCCTGACGCACCTGGTAGCGTCCCTGCGTCTGGATCGGGTTCTGCTGAAGCATGACGGACTCGTATGAAACCTGCGCGAATCGTAGGTCCGCAATGTCACAGGTTCAAGGCAGAAGCCCGCAACTCTTCGCTTTACTGGTTGGCTACGGCACCGGGGTTGAAGTTGCCGATGTTGCCGAGAATCTGGCGCAGGAACGTGGTGTTGTTGACGCTGGACTCGGTGACGCGCCGGTTCAGGACGACGACGCGACCGTCTTCCAGCCCGAAACGTTCGATATTCTGAACGACGCCGGACTGGGTGAAGCTGATCGCGACCAGCTCCCGCGCCACGACCTTTGGCTCGGTTGCCCCGTAATGGCGCAGGCGGGATCTGACATAATAGTAACCGCTCTCGTTCAGCACGCCCGAGACCGATGGCACGCCGATCGCCTCGGCAACGGTATCGCGCGTGTCGACCCCGACCGAGACCTTGGCCAGGTCCTCTTCGGTGGGCACATAGCCGTGATCGCGATAGATCGCCGTGCACCCTGCGACCACCAGACCGGCCAGGAACAAGACGGCCGCGCGCAATGTCGGTTTGATACACGATGATTTGCCGAACATGGCTGCCCTCTTGCCTTGGCGTGATACGCCTTTTATCCCGATTACAGAAACCGGACGGATGGTTCAAGAAACGAAAGACCAACGATGCCCGATACGACATCCCTGAGAGTCGCCGATCTGCGCCAGAACACCCCGACGGCTTTCGACCTGCGTCCCGATCCGGCCACGCAGAAGGCGCTGGCAGATGAACTCGGCCTGACCGGCCTGCGCAAGCTCCGCTTTGCAGGGCAGGTTGCCGCGCGCGGGCGGCGTGACTGGGAACTGACCGGCAGGCTTGGCGCGACGGTGGTCCAGCCCTGCGTGGTCACGCTTGAACCGGTGACGACGCGCATCGATGTGGATGTCAGACGGCTTTACGTGGCCGATCTGCCCGAAGTGACGGCTGACGAGATCGAAATGCCCGAAGATGACAGCATCGAGAGGCTCGGCAACGTGATCGATCCGGGTGCCGTCATGAGCGAAGCCCTGACGCTGGCATTGCCGCTCTATCCGCGCAAGGACGACATTGCGCCCACAAACGCCGTTTTCGCGGAAGAGGGAATCAGCCCGATGAGCGACGAGGACGCGCGTCCCTTTGCCGGGCTTGCAGAGTTGCGCGATGCCCTGAAAAAGGATAGCTAGCCGCCGACGATACTCCAATCCGGCCGGGTCTGTGGAAAAATCGCTTGCGCCCAAAGAAAATCGCAGTATTTTCGCGCGCTCACCGGATTTAGGGTTGGACATCGTACGGGCCTCGGCCTAAACGCACGTCACGCCGGTCAGAACGATACGCGAAACACGAAATGCAACACGGCCACGGATCGTCCGCCGGCCCCTATCAGACAAAGGTTGAGACATGGCTGTCCAACAGAACAAAGTATCCAAATCGCGCCGCAACAACCGTCGTGCGCACGATGCATTGGTTGCTGCAAACCCGAACGAATGCCCGAACTGTGGCGAGCTCAAGCGTCCGCACCATGTTTGCGCCTCCTGCGGTCATTATGACGACAAGGAAATCGTCGCACTGACCGAAGAGATCGATCTGGACGAAGACGCCGCGTAAACCGGACAGGCCAGCGCTGAATGACGGCCCAGCCCGACCAGAACCCGGCACAAGACAACCGTATCATCATTTCGGTTGACGCCATGGGCGGAGACAAGGGTCCCGGGGCCGTTGTCGCTGGCATTGCGAAATCTGCGGACAAGAACCCGGAAATCGGGTTCATCCTGCACGGGCCGGAAGCAGAGCTTCGCCCGCTCGTGGCCAAGCGCGCCGTTCTGAAGGATCGGGTCGAATTCCGCGACACGACCGACGTCGTCACGATGGAAGACAAGCCGCGCGACGTGATGCGCAACGGCAAGGGCACCTCCATGTGGTCGGCGCTCGAGTCGGTGCGCAACGGCGAGGCGGCGGGCGTCGTTTCATGTGGCAATACCGGTGCGCTGATGGCGCTCAGCGTCATCAGGCTGCGCAAGCTTCCGGGTGTGAACCGCCCGGCGATCGCGATTCTCTTCCCCTCGCTCAATCGACACGGGTTTACCCTCATGCTGGATGCCGGTGCGGATATCCGCGCCGACGATCAGGACCTGCTGCAATACGCCCTGATGGGCGCGTCCTATGCGCGCAACGGCCTCGAAATCGATCAGCCGCGCGTCGGGCTGCTGAATGTCGGCACCGAAGAACACAAGGGTCGCACCGAACTCAAAGAGGCGCACGGGCTGATCTCGCGTTTCGCCGATCAGGCCAATTTCGACTTTGTGGGCTTTGTGGAGGGCAGCGACATTCCCGGCAGCGTTGCCGATGTCATCGTCACTGACGGCTTTACCGGCAATGTCGCGATCAAGACCGGTGAAGGAACCGCGCGCCTGATCGCGTCGCTCTTGCGGGAAGCGTTCAGATACTCGCTCCTGTCGCGCGTGGCATCGGTGCTCGCGATCACCTCGCTCGACCGGCTGAAAAAGCGAATCGATCCGCGACGGGTCAACGGCGGTGTTTTTCTCGGGCTGAACGGCACCGTGATCAAGTCGCACGGCAGCGCCGACGCAACCGGTGTGTCCGCCGCCGTCAAGCTGGCCTTCCAACTCGCCAAGACCGGTTTCTCGGAAAAACTGGCCGCCCGGGTTGCATCCACCGTTGTGCTTGCCCAAGATACCTCGGAACCGACCGACGCGACGGCGGAACAACAAGAAGATAAAGAAAATAAAGGCCAGGAATGACACTGCGCGCAGTTGCCATCGGAATCGGACACTACCTGCCCGACCGAGTCGTCCCGAATTCCGAGTTCGAAGCGACCCTGGACACATCGGATGAATGGATTCGCTCGCGATCGGGCATCGAACGTCGGCATTTCGCCGCTGACGGCGAAACCACCTCGAACCTGGCCACCAGGGCGGCTACCGCCGCGTTGAAGGATGCCGGTCTGGCCGCCTCAGATATCGATGCGATCATCGTCGCCACCTCGACCGCGGACCTGACCTTCCCCTCCGCGGCCACGATGGTGCAGGCAGAGCTTGGCATGCGGCACGGCTTTGCCTTTGACGTTCAGGCGGTCTGCGCCGGTTTTGTCTATGCGCTCAGCACCGCGAACGCGATGATCGTATCGGGCCAAGCACGGCGTGTTCTGGTCATCGGCGCCGAAACCTTCAGCCGGATCATGGACTGGACCGATCGGGCCACCTGTGTGCTGTTCGGCGATGGTGCCGGGGCCCTCGTGCTCGAAGCGCAGGACGGCACGGGCACCTCGGAAGACCGCGGCGTGCTCGCAACCGACCTGCATTCTGACGGGCAATTCAAGGATTTGCTCTATGTGGACGGCGGCGTGTCGACCCAGACCACCGGACATCTGCGCATGCAGGGCAACCAGGTTTTCCGCCATGCGGTCGAAAAACTTGCCGCGACTGCGGAAGCGGCGCTCGACAAGGCGGGGCTGTCGGCCGGAGAGGTCGACTGGATCGTACCGCATCAGGCCAATATCCGCATCATCCAGGGCACCGCGCGCAAGATGGGGCTCGACATGGAAAAGGTCGTCGTCACCGTCCAGGATCACGGCAACACATCCGCAGCCTCGATTCCCCTCGCGTTGTCGGTGGGGAAACAGCGCGGCCAGATCAAGACCGGCGATGTCGTCGTGACCGAGGCTATCGGCGGCGGGCTGGCGTGGGGCGCGGTGGTGTTGCGCTGGTAATGATCCGCGCGAATACGCCTTTCTACACTCTTGCAAATCATTGATATTGACAGCGAATTTACCTCGCCCCTATGCTGCGTCCCAACATCAGGGGGTGATTATGGGCGAAAAGACTTTGACGCGGATGGACCTGAGCGAAGCTGTATTCCGAGAAGTCGGTCTTTCAAGAAACGAAAGTGCGCAGCTTGTCGAGAGTATGCTCGAACACATGTCGGACGCGCTCGTTCGCGGCGAACAGGTCAAGATCTCCTCTTTCGGCACCTTCAGCGTTCGCGACAAATCGGCCCGTATCGGGCGCAATCCGAAAACCGGCGAGGAAGTTCCTATTCAACCTCGCCGTGTCCTGACGTTTCGACCGTCCCACCTGATGAAAGACCGGGTTGCCGCAGGCAACAAGAAATCCTGATCCGAGGATCCGTGAATGACCAAATCGCCTGACGCATTTCGCACGATCAGCGAAGTGGCGGACTGGCTGGGCATCCAGGCCCATGTCCTGCGCTTCTGGGAAAGCAAGTT
Organism: Alphaproteobacteria bacterium; assembly: GCA_030431825.1. Taxonomy (GTDB): domain Bacteria; phylum Pseudomonadota; class Alphaproteobacteria; order Rhodobacterales; family Rhodobacteraceae; genus Sedimentitalea. The sequence goes on along the minus strand of JAUIIJ010000027.1, from coordinate 51,706 downwards.
CAGCCATGTAAAACCGGTCAAGCGCGCCGGGGGACGCCGATACTACCGGCCCGCCGACATGCAATTGCTCGGCGGCATCAAGCAGTTGCTTTACGAAGACGGCCTGACCATCAAGGGTGTTCAGAAAATCCTGCGTGAGCAAGGTGTTGGGCATGTCGCCGCCATGTCTCCCCCGCTTGCGGAGCCTTCTCTTGCAGAGGCCGCCCCCGGCGCGGAAAGCGTGACTCCCCCTGCGCCGGCACGCGCGGACGACGCCCAGGAGACCGATCGGCCTCTCGTGGAACCGCGAACCGAACCGGTCCCCGAACCCGCCGTCGAAGACACCGACAAGATCGCCGCCGAGATTTCAGAGGCCACGCCCGCCGCGACGGCGCCCACGACGGATGACTCCGCCGGAACGGAGCCCGAGGCACCGGAAACCGGGCAGGAGCAGCTTCCCCTGCCCCAGTTCACCCATCGCCGTCCCGCAAACCCTGCCGCCGGAAGCCCTGCACCGGCGACACCCAACGCTCAACCTGCGGACGTGTCAGCGCCCGCAGTCCCGGAAGAGACCGTTGCGCCGCAACCCACGGTCGTTCCGCTCATCGTGGACGCGGCGGATCCGCCTGACGAAAGCGATCTGCCCTATTCCCCCGGCATCCTCGCCGGTCTCACGGCCTGTGACTCGCTCGATGCGCGCCGCGCTGCGGCTGTCGTCCCGCTGATCGGGGCGCTGGAGGCATGGTTGGACAAAGCGTCCGGCGCGGCATAGGAAATTTGCGGTGATTCCCTCTTGCTCCCGGTCTGAAAACCGGTATGAACGGCCCATCGTCGGGCTATGGCGCAGCCTGGTAGCGCGTCCGTCTGGGGGACGGAAGGTCGCAGGTTCGAGTCCTGCTAGCCCGACCAAATCACACCGACGATTTCCCCCATCGCCAAGGGGAACGATATGACAGGCGTCAGTCCGAATCAGCAGATCACCGCGATGCTGGAAAACGGCGCGATCACCGCCAGTGCGCCGATCGCACCGGGGCAGGTACAGCCCGCCAGTCTCGACCTGCGTCTTGGTGACGTCGCCTATCGTGTCCGCGCTTCATTCCTGCCCGGTCCCGGGCGGACGGTACGCGAACGGATGGCGGATTTTGCCATGCACGAAATCGACCTGACCGGCGGGGCGGTTCTGGAAAAGGGCTGTGTCTATGTTGTCCCGTTGATAGAGAGCCTTGCCCTGCCCGCCGGCATGTCGGGCGCCGCCAGCGCAAAATCTTCGATCGGACGCCTCGATCTGCTGACCCGCATCATTACCGATCGCGGTCTGGAATTCGACCGCATCGCGCCGGGATACCACGGCCAGCTCTTTGTCGAGATCTGTCCCCAGAGCTTCTCAGTCATCGCGCGGACAGGCCAGATGCTCAATCAGGTGATCTTTCGCACCGGCAAGACCGTCATCGCGGATGATGAACTGCGCGACATTCACGCAGCTTCGCCGATCGTATCCGGCGATGCGGTGATCTCGGACGGGCTCGGATTTTCCGTCGACCTGCGCCCCGAAAGCGGCACGCTGGTTGGTTACCGGGCCAAACCACACACGGGCGTCATCGATCTCGCACGGCTGAATCACTATGACCCAGACGATTTCTGGGAGCCGGTGCGCACCGAAACCGGCTGGATCATTCTCGATCCGGGCGCGTTCTATATCCTTGTCAGCCGCGAAGCGATATCGATCCCGCCCCATTGTGCCGCCGAAATGGCCCCCTATCTCGCGATGGTCGGCGAATTCCGGGTGCATTACGCGGGCTTCTTCGACCCCGGCTTTGGCTATGCCGAGGCGGGCGGTTCGGGGTCGCGCGGGGTACTTGAAGTGCGCTGTCACGAGGCGCCGTTTGTTCTGGAGCATGGCCAGATCGTCGGCAAGCTGGTCTATGAGCGGATGGCCGACATTCCGACACAGCTCTACGGCGCGGGAATTTCATCAAACTACCAGGGCCAGGGGCTCAAACTCTCGAAACACTTCCGATCCTGATCCGCGCCAGCACGGATGCGGCCATCACATCCTGGTCATGCGCGCGGCACGCCTTGCCATCCGAGCCGCGCGACGGGCGCGGCGCTGTTCCTCGGTCATGGCGGGCGCCTTGCCTTTGGATACTGGCGGCTGGTCCGACGCCTGATCTGCCCCGCTCCGCCGCCGCGAATATCTGGATGCGGCATCAATGCCCGCATTGACGCCCCTGTTGACTGCCTTGCGCATGAGTATCCGCAAAACCATGTTGATGACCTGATTCAGGTTCATACCGACCACCTCGCTACTGATCGCACTATAGCTATCATCGCGCCATTTTCACGGCAAAAGAGCGTTATTGCATTTCGCGATAAACCTGAATCACCTGACGCTGCCGGAAATCATAGATTCAACGTGTTAAGTGATACCCGATGTTTCAGGTCAATCGCGAAACGCCTTAATCCTCGAAGAGTTCGGGCTGTCCGGCACCGATATCTTCGTCGTCCTCGTCCTTGTCGCTCACCGTCGGCAAGGCACTTGGCGGCAGGCGGTTCTCGAGCAGCCCCGCCGAACGCAATTCCTTCAAGCCCGGTAGATCACGTGCGCTCTCAAGACCGAAATGGTCGAGGAATTGCGGGGTAACGACAAAAGTCACGGGTCGTCCCGGAGTCATCTTGCGCCGCCCGAACCGGATCCATTCCATCTCCAGCAGTTGGTCCACCGTCCCGCGCGACACCGAAACTCCCCGGATCTCTTCGATTTCGGCGCGGGTTACAGGCTGGTGATAGGCGATGATCGCCAGCGTCTCGATGGCCGCCCGGCTCAGCTTGCGCGTCTCGACCGTCTCTTTCTGCATCAAGAAGCCAAGATCCGGCGCCGTACGGATCGCCCAGGCATCCCCGATCTTGAGCACTTGCACGCCGCGCCCCTCGTAGCGCTTGCGCAGACGCACCAGAGCCTCGGCCGCATCACAGCCATGCGGCATACGCGACTCCAGATCGCGCACGCTGACCGGTTCGGCGCTGGCAAAGAGCACCGCCTCGACCATGCGCTCCTGCTCGCCCATGGGCGGCGCCTGAAACAGGCTGTCTGATGGCGTCTCTTCGGCGTCACTCTCTTCGGTCACGAGCGTTCGTCTTTCCTGCGCAACTGTATCGGGGCAAAGGTTTCCGTCTGGCGGATCTCAAGATGACCCTCCTTTACCAGTTCAAGCGAGGCGGCAAAAGTCGCCGCAGTTGCCGACCGTCGGCGCACAGGGTCGGTGTCCCAGCCATCCGGCATGTAGGTGGTCAGGTCCGTCCATGTCCCTGCGAAACCGATCAACGGGCGCATTCGTTCGAGTGCCTGCTCCATCGTAAAGACAGAATCGCGATCCATGACAAAGGGGCGGAATTCATCGCGCGTGCGGATACGCGCATAGCCCTGCATCAGATCCAGCAGGGTCGCGGTATATGTCACGGTCTTGATGCGGGCGACATCCTCGGCCTGACCACGGGCAAAGAAATCCCTGCCCAGCCGGTCACGCCCCATCAGCCGCGCAGCGGCATCGCGCATCGCCTGCAACCTCTCGAGCTGAAAAGCCAGGTGCGCGGCCAGTTCTTCACCCGACGGCCCCTCTTCGGTCGGATCCGGCGGCAGCAGAAGGCGCGACTTGAGAAAGGCCAGCCACGCGGCCATGACGAGATAATCGGCGGCAAGCTCCAGCCGCAAGGCCTTGGCCTTTTCGACAAAGGCAAGATACTGATGCGCGAGTTGCAAAACCGAGATTTTGCGCAGATCGACCTTTTGCGTGCGCGACAAGGTCAGCAACACGTCGAGCGGGCCCTCGAACCCGTCGACATCGACGATCAGCGCCTCGGCGGCGACGCGTTCCGCCACCGACATGCCATCGTCCTGAAAGGGTGTTTCAGCCATAGACCTTTCCGCTCATCAGGCGGTGAAGGTCGGCTTCGCAGGCCGGAATGTCAAGTTCGGAGGGGTCGCGGCGTGCCGCGAGCGCGGCCTCGGCACGGTGCTGGGCGGCATCGGTCATGCGACCCGCCGCCTCGGCCACCTCGGCCCGTTCAGACAGCGTACCGTTGCAATGCAGGATCACGTCGCATCCCGCCGCAATTGCCGCGCGCGACAGATCGCCCAGCGACCCGCTCAGCGCCTTCATCGCAATGTCATCGGTCATGATCAGCCCGTCAAACCCGATCTGCTCGCGGATGACCGAGATCATGCGCGGGGAAATCGTCGCGGGCTGCGGGTCGATCGCATCATAGACAAGATGTGCGGTCATCCCCATCGGCAGGTCATTCAGCGCGCGAAACGGTGCGAAATCCGTGTCGTCCAATGCCTCGGCATTGACCGATACATGCGGCAGGTCAAAATGGCTGTCCTGTGTCGCCCGCCCGTGACCCGGTATGTGCTTGACCACCGGGAGCACCCCGCCCGCCAGCATGCCGTCCGCCGCGGCGCGTCCCAGCTGCGCCACCTGCCCCGGCTCTTCGCCATAGCACCGGTTCCGGAGAAATTCATGCGTCTGCGGCCCCGCAAGATCGACCATCGGGGCGCAATTGCTGTCGATGCCGTAATCCCGCAATTCCTGGGCAATCAGCCGATAGCGCAGGTACATCGCCCGTTCGGCCCCTTCCCCCGCATTGGCGACATGCTCCAGCGGCGGCAGCCAGTCGCGCGCGAGCGGTGGGCGCAGCCGTTGCACCCGCCCGCCTTCCTGGTCGATGGTGATCGGCGCATCCCGGCCCACCGCCTCGCGAAAATCGGCGCATAATGCGCGTATCTGCTCTGGCGTCTCAAGATTACGGGCAAAAAGGATAAAACCGAACGGGTCCACATCGCGAAAAAACGCTTTTTCATCGGCGCTCAGCCGCAGGCCATCCGCGTCCAGGATCGTCGCGCCAAAGTTCATCGGGTGACGACCGGAATGCAATCTGCCTGTTCCGCGACAAGTGCGGAGCAGAACCGTCGCGCGTCGGCCAGATCGTCAAATCCCATGGCCCGCAACCGGTAAAAGGTGCGTCCGCCACTGCTGGCCTTCTGAACGACGCGCGACTTGCCTTCCATGTAATCGCCGAACTTGCCAGCAAGCCGATCCCATTCCTGACGCGCCAGGTCCGGGCTTTCGAACGCCCCCAGCTGTGCCAGACGCGTCCCGACCGGCAGGCTGTCGGGATCGACATCCAGTCCGGGTTTCGCCGCCACCGGTGTCACCACCGCAGACGTGCCGACACTTTGGATCGGACGGATCCTGGGCCGCAGCGAACGCGCGGGACCGGGGCCTGTCACCACCGCCGGCGTCGGCTCTGCGCTGTCGCTTGCCGCCTGCGCCGAGGCGAGATCACCGGGCTGTTCCACCCGCGCCGCGGCCTTGACGATGGTTGCATCATTCTGATCGTCCGAACCCGAAAGCACGCCGGCCAGAAGACGATCGACCATCGAGCTGACGCTGCCGGATTCCGACTCGCGTGAATCGGGGGCTTCCTTGGCGGCCATGATGTCATCCCCCGGTTTCACCGGTTGATCCTCGTCGGCAAGATCCACTGGTCGGGGAGCAAGAATGAGCCGGTCCGCCGGTGCCTCGGCAGCGCCCTGTACCGCGACCGCGTTCACCGCCAGCCCCTGGTGATCGGCCGGCATCCCGCCCGGATCCTCAGGCTGCACCCGCATCGGCCCCTCGACCGCGCGCACCACCGGAACGCCGCTGACATCCCGCATCACAAGCTGATAGCCCCACACGCCGATGCCCGCGATCAACGCCAGCGACGCAGCCGCGCCCAAGAGGTTCAGAGCCCTGCCAAATGATGGCCCACCCGCTCCGCCGGATGACTCCTGTTCGTCCACGTCTTGCATGGAATAGATATCTGCCATGTCCGCCTCACTGCCCGTGCGCACCGTGACTTGTGGCGCAATGGGTTCTCGTTACTGCCTCGGACCGGCGTTTCGGGCGAAGTTCTTATCGCATCTCCTGCGCCGGCGTCACACCAAGAATACCAAGACCTGCGGAAATAACAACGGAAACGGCACGGGCCAGCGCCATTTTCGACTGGCTGGTGGCGATATCACCGTCCTGAATGAAGCGAAGACCGGGCACATCGTTGCCCCGGTTCCACAACGCGTGGAAGTCCCCGGCGAGTTCGTAAAGGTAAAACGCGATGCGGTGCGGCTCGTTCGTGCGGGCGGCTATTTCCACCAGCCTTGGCCATTCGGCGAGCTTCTTTGCGACGCTCAGCTCGGCCTCGTGGTCGAGCACCGCCAGATCCGCCGCCAGCAATGTGGCGTCATCGACCGCAATGTCGGCCTCTTTGGCGCGCCGCATGACGCTCATCACCCGGGCATGGGCATATTGGACATAAAACACCGGGTTGTCGCGCGACTGTTCCAGCACCTTGTCGAAATCGAAATCCAGCGGCGCATCGTTCTTGCGCGTCAGCATCACGAAACGGGTCACGTCCGGCCCGACCTGATCCACCACGTCGCGCAGAGTCACGAAGTTGCCGGCGCGCTTGGACATCTTGAACGGTGCGCCGTTCTTGAACAGGCGCACCAGCTGGGCCAGCTTGATGTCCAGCGGCACCTTGCCGTCGGACAGCGCCGACACCGCCGCCTTCATCCGCTTGACATAGCCTCCGTGGTCCGCGCCGAACACATCAATAAGCGCGTCGAACCCTCTGGAAACCTTGTCATAATGATAGGCTATGTCCGGTGCGAAATAGGTCCACCCGCCATCGGATTTCATGATCGGTCGATCGACATCATCGCCATGCGCGGTGGATTTGAACAGGGTCTGTTCCCGCGGCTCCCAATCTTCGGGCGTCTTGCCCTTGGGCGGTTCCAGAACGCCGCGATAGATCAGCCCCTTGGCGCGCAGATCCTCGATCGCGGCCTCGATGCGCCCGGTGCCGTACAGCGACTTTTCGGAAAAGAACACGTCCATCCCGATGCCCAGCGACGCGAGATCCGAGCGGATGAGTTCCATCATCGCATCGGTTGCATAATCGCGCAGCGCCTCCAGCCAGACGCTCTCGGGCTGGTCGACCCAGATGTCGCCTTTTTCGCGCGCAAGCTCTTCGCCGACCGGGATCAGATAGTCGCCGGGATAGGTGCCCTCCTCGAACGCTACCTCCCGGCCCAGGGCCTCAAGATAGCGCAGATAGACCGACCGCGCGAGCACGTCGACCTGCGCCCCGCCATCGTTGATATAGTATTCGCGCGTGACGTCATGCCCGGAGAACTGCAGCAAGCTGGCCAGCGCATCGCCAAAGACCGCCCCCCGCGTGTGCCCCACATGCAGGGGCCCGGTCGGGTTGGCGCTGACGAATTCGACATTCACCTTGCGTCCCTGCCCCATCGCCGAGCGCCCAAAATCGGTTCCGGATTGCAACACCTGCCCGATCACGCCCTGCCACACAACGGGCGCAAGCCGCAGGTTCAGAAAGCCGGGTCCAGCCACCTCGGCCGACTGCACCCGCGCATCCTCGGCGAGCTTGCCCGCCAGCGTTTCCGCGATGTCCCGCGGCTTCAGGCGCGCGGATTTTGCCAGCACCATCGCCGCATTGGTCGCCATGTCGCCATGCGCCGCATCGCGCGGGGGCTCGACCGCGACATTCCTGAAATCAAGACCTTCGGGCAAGGCGCCCTCGGCAACCATTGTGTCCAGGTTCTGCAGGACAAGCGTGCGAATATCGGCAAACAGGTTCATCTTGGCATCCTTAGGCTTTGGCGCGGTGTATCATGCGCGCCGCGACGGTCAATGCTCCGCGCCCGCGCAGTTGCGGCACGTTGCATCATGTATTCGCGCTGCGTCGGGTCGAAACGGCTAGATCGGCGGCCGCCGATCCGGACCATCGCCCGCACCGCACAAGCGCGCATGTTCCTGCAACGCGAACCGGTCGGTCATACCGGCGATGTAGTCGGACACGATCCGCGCCAGCGCGGTTTCGCCCTCGGCCTCGTCGACATCCTTGCGCCACTGTTTCGGAAGCTGGTCCGGATGCACAATGAAATAAGGGAACAGATCGTTCACCACATCCGTCACCTCGGCCCGCATCGTCACCACGCTCGGCGCGCGATACATGCGTTGGAAAAGGAACTCCCGGATGACCTTGAGATCGGCGAAAATCCGGTCTGAAAATTGCACGATCGCATGCCCCGCATGCCGCACATCCCTGGCGCTTTGCGGATTCAGCGCCTTCAACCTGTCTCGCGCCACGGTGATGACGTCCTCGACCAGCACGCCGAAAAAGCGGCGCAGCGCCTCGTGTCGGCGGCGGTAATAGTTCAACCCCGGATAGAGGCGATCCACGTCGGCAAAATTCTCCGAGAGAATCGGCAGTTCCGCAAGTTCATCCGTCGAGAACAGTTCCGCGCGCAGCCCGTCATGCAGATCGTGATGGTTATAGGCGACATCGTCGGCAATCGCAGCAACCTGTGCTTCGGCGCTGGCAAAGGTGTGCAGTTCCAGATCGTGCAGGGCATTGTATTCCTCAAGCGCCCAGGGGATCGGCGCGGGCACAGGCCCGTTATGCTTGGCAATCCCTTCCAGCGTTTCCCAGGTCAGGTTCAAACCATCAAAATCCGCGTAATGCCGCTCAAGATGCGTTACGATGCGGATCGCCTGCGCATTGTGATCGAAGCCTCCATAGGGCTGCATCAACGCATGCAGGGCGTCTTCCCCCGTGTGTCCGAACGGCGTGTGACCCAGATCATGCGCCAGAGCCACCGCCTCGGTCAGCTCCGCGTTCAGCCCCAGCGTACCGGAGATGGTCCGGGCCACCTGGGCGACCTCGATGGAATGTGTCAGCCGGGTGCGGTAATAATCCCCCTCGTGCTCCACGAACACTTGCGTCTTGTGCTTCAGCCGCCGAAACGCGCTGGCATGGATGATCCGGTCGCGGTCGCGCTGAAAGCACGAACGAAAGCTGCTCTCTTCCTCCCGCACCAGCCTTCCCCTGCTGGCCGACGGGTCCGAGGCATATGGGGCGTGCATTCTCGGTTGTCCTTGTCGCCTGTCCTTGAGGTTTCTATATGATAGGCAGAGGCCTATTGAAACCGCTGCGGAGTAAGCAACGATGAACCTGCCCCCAAAAGTCACGGACCGTGCCTTTGCGCGGCTTGCCGAGATCGGTGCATCGGATCAGGGCCAGGCCCTGCGCGTCGCTGTTGAAGGTGGCGGGTGTTCCGGCTTTCAGTATGAAATCGCGCTCGATACCCCGGCGGAGGACGATCTGGTGCTTGAGGGTCAGGGCCAGAAGGTCGTGGTCGATACCGTGTCGCTGCCGTTTCTGGAAAATGCGGTGATCGATTTCACCGAGGAACTGATCGGTGCGCGGTTTGTCATCGAGAACCCGAACGCGACCTCATCCTGCGGATGCGGAACATCATTCTCCCTGTAGATCAAGTGCTTACAGGTCGGAGTTGACGCGCCTCGGGGTTCCTGCGATCTTGCCCCGTGGTGCCGCTGGCGCAAACTGATCCCAGACCAGGAACAGGCCGCTGCCGATAACGATTGCCACGCCCAGATAGGTGCCTGCCGCCGGCAGTTCGTCAAAGATCACGGCCCCCAGGACCACCATCCAGACAAATTGCAGGTTCATCAGCGGAGTCACCGCGTAGGCTGCAAGCAGCCGCAGCGCGATCACCAGCAACCAGCGCGCACCAAACAGCAGTGCCGCATAGGCCGCGACAAGCGCCAGATCGGACAGCGGCATCGGCTTCCAGACAAAGGGCAATGCCACCCCCATCACGACAAAAATCGCCAGATTCGGATAGAATACCTGCGCCAGGCTATTGGTTTCATATCGCCCGATAAAGCGCGCCATGACCATGGAAAACGTGCCGAACAGGGCAGCGGCCATGGCAAATCCATGCCCGAGTGTCACCGCACCAAGCCCCGCCGGAAACAGGCACATGACTCCGACAAATCCCGCCACCAGCGCCGCCCAGGCCGCCGGGCGCACATGCTCATCCAGGATCAGACCCGACATCAATCCTGCGAGGATCGGCATCAGGCCAATGAACAGGAAGACCTCGGCAAACGGCAGATAGCGGAACGCGTAAAAGAACGAGACCGCGGCCAACACCGTCGCCCCGGACCGAAGCGCCATCGCGCGCGGGCAAGCGGTACGAAATCCCCGCCGCTGTGATCGATGCCGGTCCGCACATGCGCTGAGCGCGACCACAAACAGGCCGGACAGGCAGAACAGTTGCGGTGCCGCATATCCGCCCGCGATCAGCTTGGTGATCGCATCCGCCGACGAAATCAGCGCCGTGTAGATGACGACGAGGCATGCACCGAACGCGGCTGCCTTCACAACGCCACCCCGCGCAGGCCGGTGCGCGCAAAACCGGCAAAAAAGTCCTCGAACTTCGCGCTGCTCTTCTGTGCTTCACATAGGATTTCATGGCCGGTCTCGGTCAGCGAGTCTTCGACATGGCCGCGCATGCTGTCCCAATCCGCGCTGCGGGCATCCTCCAGCCGGAACATGCATTCCGAAATCTCGCGCAGCGGCGCCGCAAAGGGCGCAGCCCGGAAAAACGCCATCCGCTCATCGCTGGCCGGCTTGCGAAACGCGTCCCGCCCGGACACCGCCATCAACCAGTTGCAGACGAAGTAGTCATGGTAGTTGTCGGCGGTGTTGACCTGCGGGCCGGTTTCCACGCCAAAACGATGGGTTTCGCGCTCCAGCCAGGTTTCCCAGATCTCCGACGGTTCCTCTCCTGCATATCGCATGGCGACGCAAATCTCGGCCAAGAGATCGGCATTCTGATCGAGATAGGCGAGGATACCCGCAAACTCGAGCGACGTCCTGGCATCCTGGGACAGGTCCGGGTCGCGCCGGCCATATTCACTCAGGTAGAATACGATGTGGGTCAGTTCGTAAGCTGCCTTCTTGTTCGGCATCGCAAAGGTGTCGGAGCGGTCGATGAACCTGCGCACGCGATCCTCGAGACCGGCATCGCCCGGTAGCGGGTCAACCCCGCGTCGTCTCATCAGCCGGCGCGCTTCCAGCCGCTGCAAATCGGACAACTCTGCCTCGGCAAGCCCCTCCCGGGCCACCCAGTGCGACAGCGCCTCGGCCTTGCTTCCCGCCATCCCGAGATCCTCGAGATCAAGGCAGATCGACAGCAGGAACCGGTAGTATTGTGGAAAGAACCCAAGGCGCTTTTCGACATGGTCATAGAACCTCTGGTGCGGCTCGAGCGCCTGATCCGGCAGCGACAGGCCGGTGCACTCGAGGATGTTCAAGAGCTCGGCATTTTCCTTCAGCCAGAACACATCATCGCCGAACCGGCGATGCCGGGCGAAACTGGCGATCAGGGCGGCGCGCCGCGCTGCACCGCTTTGACGCTGGGACGGGACGTTCAGATGGATGACATTCGACATTGGGATACCCTTTGCAAATGGCGTCTCTCTGAACGCCCCGCTTCCAACTTGGACGATCAGACCGGGCCTTAGCTGCCCGACGAGAACATCTCGGTCCGCTCGCCCAGCGATGCGTCGCCGCTGGCAACCGGAGCGGATCCCGACGAGAACATCTGCGTGCCCTCACCGCTGACCGCGTCACCGCTGGCAACCGGAGCGGATCCGGACGAGAACATCTGCGTGCCCTCACCGCTGACCGCGTCGCCGCTGGCAACAGGGGCAGAGCCGGACGAGAACATCTGCGTGCCCTCACCGCTGATCGCGTCACCGCTGGCAACAGGGGCAGAGCCGGACGAGAACATCTGCACCAGGTCGCCAGTTATCGCGGCCGATGCAGATGCCGGGGCCGAACCCGACGAGAACATTTCCACACCCTCTCCCGTGATCGTTGCGCTGGTGGCGACCGGCGCCGAACCCGAGGAAAACAGGGCCGTTGCATCCCCGGTCAGGGCGTCACCCTGACAGGTCGGGGCCGAGCCGGACGAAAACATCGCCGTGCCCTCTCCATCGAACAGGCTGCTTGCCCCTTCGTCGACGTTAACATCCTGAAATTCCTTGATTTTACGTTGAGCATTCATGGCTGTGATCCTCGGTGTTGGAGTTGATTACCCCTCGACGCTTGCATCTCACAGTAGATTCTCAAAGAACTTTTTCTTGGTTAAGTTGCAGAATCGGCAACTTATCCACATGAAAAATTCGGGCCAGCCGGTTGACGCTGTACGAAAACAGGTTGACGCAGAATGCGTTAAAAAAATGTTATCCACATGGCCAAACTGTGTGGATACGACGCGCTTACCCTTGGTCAACGCAGACGAATCAGATCGCAATTCCGGAGGCCTGACCCACCGGCGATTCGACCTGACACAATGTGTGTCAGCATCTCGGTGTTCCGTTGTCCTTGCCCTGCGCGCCCGCATCAGCGATAGATCGACAGGGGGCATCGGGCCGGGGAAACAGGATGAAGATCGCGACATTCAACATTAACGGCATCAAGGCGCGGGCCCAGGCATTGCCCGCATGGCTGGACGATGCGCAGCCCGACGTCGTCCTGCTTCAAGAGATCAAGTCCGTGGATGAAAACTTCCCCCGCGAGCTGTTCGAAGATCGTGGCTACAATGTGGAAACACATGGTCAAAAATCCTTTAACGGCGTTGCGATTCTCTCGAAGTTCCCGCTCGAGGACGTCGAGCGCGGATTGCCGGGCGACGACTCTGACGAACAGGCCCGCTGGATTGAGACGACGGTCGTCGGCAAATCCGCCGTCCGGCTCTGTGGCTTGTATCTGCCCAACGGCAATCCCGCGCCGGGACCCAAATTCGACTACAAGCTGGCCTGGATGGATCGCCTGCGCAGCCGTGCTGCCGATCTTCTGGCACAGGAAGAGCCCGCTTTGATGGCCGGCGATTACAACATCATTCCGCAAGCCGAGGACGCCAAGACGCCGGATGCCTGGCGCGAGGACGCGCTGTTTCTCCCCGAGAGCCGCAATGCCTATCGGCGCATCGTCAATCTGGGCTTTACCGATGCCCTGCGCGCCCGCACGCAGGCACCGGAGAATTATTCATTCTGGGATTATCAGGCCGGCGCATGGAACCGGAACAACGGTATCCGCATCGATCATTTCCTGCTCACGCCGCAAGCTGCGGACCTGCTGGTCGATTGCCGGATCGACAAAGAGATTCGCGGCCATGACAAGCCATCCGATCACGTACCGGTCTGGATCGAACTCGACGCCTGACGCCCTGCTTCAGCGGGTCACGTCTTGGCCATAAATCCACTCGTATCGCCGCGCGATGCGCGGTCCGAGCAGCGATAGACCGAGTTGCGCCAATTGGCGCATCGGTGTCTTGAAGTGAAAATTTCGCGCATTCGCGGCGGCGGCGGCGACCACACGCTGCGCACGGTCGCGGCGTGCGGACTCATAGCGCGCCAGCCCGCTGGCGGCATCCGTCGCGTGAGCCAGGCAGTGCGCCAGAACCCAGGAATCCTCGAGCGCAAGGCACGCCCCCTGCGCCATGAAAGGCAAGGTCGGGTGCGCCGCATCTCCGACCAGTGCCAGACGCCCATCCTGCCAACGCAACGCGACCGGATGCAGGAACAGGGCCCACAGGTGCACATCCGTCACCGCACCGAGTTGATCGGCGACATCCCCGCCGAACCCCGCGAATCTGCTGCGCAGTTCCGTGGCGTCGCCACGATGCCGCCAGCCCTCTTCACGCCAATCCGTGCGCTCTTCGACCGCGACGATGTTCAGCTCCCGTCCGGAACGGATCGGATAGGTCACCACATGCCGCCCCGGTCCCATGGTCAGGGTCGCCCTGCGATCGGCCTCGCCCTGCCCCCAGGGGATCGTCGCGCGCCATGCGACCTGCCCGGTAAAACGTGGCGCTCCCTCTTCTTCGACAAGCCCGCGACGCAGCAGGCTGCGGCCACCATCCGCCGCAACCACCAGATCCGCATGTTGTGCGCTGCCATCCGTCATCTCGATCCGGGCGCCGCCCTGAACGATCTCACAGGACATGATCCGTTGCCCGAGAACGATCTCGACGCCCAGCCGCTCTGCCGCCTTGCGCAAGAGATCGATCAGGTCGGCGCGATGAAAGTAATAGGTCGGACCCGCTTCCGGCGCCGGCATGACCGTCACCGCCCGCCCGGAACGACAATCGCGGATCACCGTGCCGGCAGAGCGCAATCCCGGCCCGCCCTCGCCTTGCGGCAGAATGTCGAGCGCGTGCAGAACCGCCATCCCGTTGGCGCTGATCTGCAGGCCCGCACCCACTTCGGTCAACTCCGCCGCCTGCTCGAACACCCGGACCCGCGCGCCCGAACGACGCAGGGCAATGGCCGCCGACAGGCCGCCGATCCCGGCCCCGACCACAACAATGTTCAGATTTTTCAGCGCCATGGCGCCCCCCTGAAACAACAAACGCCGGAGCAAGCGCCCCGGCGTACACAGTTCGTCACACCCGGTCCGGGCGATCAGTCGTCGCGGTGAACCTTCTCGCGCCGTTCATGCCGTTCCTGCGCCTCAAGGCTCATGGTGGCGATCGGTCGTGCATCCAGCCGCTTGAGCGAAATCGGTTCTCCCGTCACTTCGCAATAGCCGTATTCGCCTTCCTCCACTCGGCGCAGGGCGCTGTCGATCTTAGCAACCAGCTTGCGCTGGCGGTCCCGAGTGCGCAATTCAAGCGCCCGATCGGTCTCTTCGCTGGCACGGTCGGCAACATCCGGAATGTTGCGTGTCCCGTCCTGCAATCCTTCGATGGTATCGCGGCTACCCGCCAACAACTCGTTCTTCCAGTCGATCAACTTGCGGCGGAAATACTCCAGCTGCATATCGTTCATAAACGGCTCATCCTCGGCCGGGCGATAGTCGTCCGGCAGAAAAACGTCCTGCTTCATCTTAGCTCCCTCGGATTGGCCAACATCGTCTGGCACTGGTACTTCCTTGGATATCTGGCTCCTCACTGTGGCTGCGTTTAGCTGACGCTATTCAGAATGTCACTACACAATCCTGCGCGGGTCGGGTTAAAAGCACGGCCAACCGGTTTCCCCCGTGGAACTAACACCAAAGGGTTGTAAAAACATGAAATTTCAAGGCACCGAAAGTTACGTTGCGACAAGTGACCTGACCATCGCGGTCAACGCCGCAGTCACTCTGGAGCGCCCTCTGCTGGTCAAGGGCGAGCCCGGGACCGGCAAGACAGAACTTGCGCGTCAGGTCGCAGACTCGCTGGGTCTGCGGATGATCGAGTGGAACGTGAAATCCACCACCCGCGCGCAACAGGGCCTCTATGAATATGACGCCGTAAGCCGCCTGCGCGACAGCCAGCTTGGCGAAGAGCGGGTACACGACGTGTCCAACTACATCAGGAAGGGCAAACTCTGGCAGGCGTTCGAATCCGAGGAAAAAGTGGTTCTGCTCATCGACGAGATCGACAAGGCCGATATCGAGTTTCCCAATGACCTGCTTCAGGAACTCGACAAGATGGAGTTCTTTGTCTACGAAACCGGCGAAACCATTCGCGCGGCGCAGCGCCCGGTTGTCATCATCACCTCGAACAATGAAAAGGAACTGCCCGACGCGTTTCTGCGCCGCTGCTTCTTTCACTACATCCGCTTCCCCGATGAGGCGACGATGCGCAAGATTGTCGAAGTCCATCATCCCGGCATCAAGGACTCGTTGCTGACCACCGCCCTGACCCAGTTCTACGAGTTGCGCGACCAGCCGGGCCTCAAGAAGAAACCCTCGACATCCGAGGTGCTCGACTGGTTGAAGCTGCTTCTGGCCGAAGACCTGACCGCTGAAGATCTCAAGCGCGACGGGGCCAACGCACTGCCGAAACTGCATGGTGCCTTGCTCAAGAACGAGCAGGATGTGCATCTCTTCGAACGGCTCGCCTTCATGGCACGCAACCAGAGATAACAGCCTCGCTCAGGCCGGGCATGATCGGGGATGGCCGCCGCGCCTGGCGAGAGAGAAGCGCGACACGAATACGTTGCGGTACTCGCGCACCGACGCTGGCCCGGCCACCCCGTTGCAAACGCGACAAGAACTCTCAGTAATCATCCCCGGCGTCGTTATCCATGTCGACCTCGGTCATCTCAACCGGTGTCGAAGACGGCGAAGCGTCAGGCTTGACGGTGCCGCCGGACCCCTCTTCGGCAGGCACTGTGCCAAGCGCTTCGGGATTGCGAATCCAAATGTCGCGCTGCGCGAAGGGGATTTCGATCCCTTCCTCGACAAAGCGACGCGCAATCTCGTGGTTCATGTCGGACTTGACCGACAGAACCCAGTTCACATCCCGAAGGATCGCGCGGATCTCGAAATCCAGCGAGTCCGCTCCGAACCCCTTGAACACCACGCTCGGCGCGGGATGCGCCAGCACCATGGGGTGCGCGTTCGCGACCTCGGACAGGATGGTTTCGACCTTGCGGGTATCGGTTCCATAGGCAATGCCAACCGGGACGATGACACGCCCGATGGTATTGCCGCGCGTGTAATTGGTGACTGTGCCGCTGATGAGGTCCGAGTTCGGCACGATCACATCGGTCCGGTCAAAGGTTTCGATCCGCGTGGAGCGCACCGCGATGTCACGGACATAGCCCATCTGGCCGTTCACATCGATCCAGTCTCCCTTGGAGATCGGACGCTCGATCAGCAGGATGATGCCCGAGACGAAATTCGACACGATGTTCTGAAGGCCGAACCCGATGCCGACCGAAAGCGCACCGGCCACGTAACCGAGCGCGGTCAGATCGATACCGGCGCTGATGATTGCCACCAGTGTCGTGATGAAGATACCGATATACCCGATCCCGGAGACCACCGCGTTCTGTCCACCGGGATCCATGCGTGTCTTGGGCAACAGTGAATTGCGCAGTCCGCTTTGCAACAGCCGTGTCAAGGTATAGCCGATCGCAAAGACCACCGCGAAAACGATGAAGATTGTCGGCGAAATCCGGATCCCGCCTATGACGAAACCGCTCATCAGCAGCGACCAGGCTTCGGCAAGCTGGGCCGGGCGCGCACCCCAGATAAGGGCCAGGATCGGCAATGACAGAAGCGTCAGTATGAACCCTACAACGACAATCAGCAGCGAGTCCGCCGCCGCCTCGCCCTTGCCCGAAATCCATCCATAGACGCTCGCGACAAAGCGGTGAAGAATGACAAAGGTCGCCATGAGCGCGATCGTTTCCACCGCCGGAAAAACAATTGCAGCGGCGGCGGGAACATATCCGAAAATCGCCAGAAGCGGCGACATGACCCCGAGCATGTAGACAATGCGCTGTACCATGTCGATGACGCTGGAGAACCCGACCCTGCGGCCATCTTCCCCTTCGCCTTTCTCTGACTCGGGCACAGGCGGCCTGCCAAGGCGCATGACCCGCAAAAGCACCAGACCGGTTGCCAGGATCAGCGGAAAGTAGATGACCGCGAGCGTACCGGCAGAGGGAGAATCGATCCGTTCGAACAGTCGAATCAGATCGTTCAGGACCAGCGACAGCGCCAGCAGGCCTACAAAGATCCTGTACTTCGTCGCATTTGCGGCGACGTGACCCTCCGGATCGGTGTTGACCGCGTGGGTAATGAACTGCCTGCGGATCCAGTCGAGATACAGGAATATCGCGGCAAGATAGGGTATCTGCTGCACCAGCAGCGTGCCGCGCACCCCGAGAATGCCGGAAAACTGCATCGCACCACAGAGAAAGACGACCCCGACCCAGGGGATGAGAATGCGTGTCAGGGAGATCACGAAGGTCCAGACACCGCTCCCCGCCCCGCCGAACGAGCGCAAATAGCTGCCTATCCGGTCTGACCACCGCTTGCCTTTGACAAGCAGGATCAGCCCGATGACCATGAGGGCTGCAATCGCAGGCAACCGTTCCTGCACCTGCGCACGGACTGCTGCAATCCCGATATTCTCTTTTGTTTCATGAAACAGCCGCCGGATGGCTTGCCGCGTTTCGCGATAGGCCTCGGGCAGCAACGCCAGGTTCAGCGGCGATGGTCCACGTGACAGGAGTTCCTGTTTGGTGCTCGACCAGATCGCCGTGTCGATTTCGCTTATCAGGCCATTGGCACGGCTGTAGGCCTCTTCCGAGATGACCTGCGGCACGCGCAGGTTGTCGAGTTGAACATTCAGGCGCTTTCGCAGTTCTGCAATGTCCTCGACCTCGGTCGCGCCGTCCTCCGGCGCCGGTCCCAGCGCCTCAAGCTGGCTTTCGAGCGTTTGTATCCGCTCGGCGTTGCGATCGCGACCGGAATTGAACGTATCCCGAAACTCCACGATCTCGGCGCGAAGCTGTTCCAGCGACGCGTTGGAGGCCCGCTTGGTGTTCAGTACCGTTTCGGCGCGCTGCGCCGTGGCCAGCCAGCGGTCGTGAAATGCGCGTTGATCATCGGTATATTGCTGCGCGCCAGCCAGCGTTCCGACCGAGAGCAGGGCAATCGAGAACAGCGCAAGCAGAAGGGCGCGCAACACCCGCATGTCAGACGTCCTCGAAAACGCCGGGAATCGAAACCGGCCCCCGTGTCATCCACCCGGGCACGGGCAGGTTCTTGTCCTTCAGGAAATCCGGATTGAAGAGCTTGGACTGATACCGCGTGCCGTAATCGCAGAGCACGGTGACGATGGTGTGCCCCGGCCCCATCTCGCGCGCCATGTGTACAGCGCCCGCAATGTTGATCGCGGTCGACCCGCCCATCACCAATCCCTCGTCACGCAAAAGGTCGAACACGTATGGCAACGCTTCCTCGTCCGGGATCTGATATGCAAAATCCGGCTTGAAGCCTTTCAGGTTCTCGGTGATGCGCACCTGTCCGATGCCTTCCGCGATGCTGCTGCCCTCGCTGGCGAGTTCGCCGGTGGTGTAATAGCTGAAAAGCGCCGCGCCCATCGGATCGGCCAGCGCAATCTTGACGCCCTTGGGTTGTAGCGCCTCGGCGACGCCGGCAAGCGTTCCGCCCGAGCCAACCGCACTCACAAAGCCGTCGACACGGCCTTCGGTCTGCGCCCAGATCTCGGGGCCCGTGGTTTCGACATGCGCCTGCCGGTTGGCGACATTGTCAAACTGGTTCGCCCAGATGGCACCGTTGGGTTCGGTTTTCGCCAGTTCCCTGGCCAGCCGTTCGGAATACCGCACGAAGTTGTTGGGGTTCCGATACGGGGCTGCGGGCACCTGCACCAGTTCTGCGCCCGCGAGGCGCAGCATGTCCTTTTTCTCTTCGCTCTGGGTCTCCGGGATCACGATGACCGTCTTGAACCCCATCGAGGCCCCGACCAGCGCCAGCCCGATCCCGGTATTGCCGGCGGTTCCCTCGACGATGGTGCCGCCCGGTTGCAATTCGCCGCGCGCGATCGCATCACGAATGATGAACAGCGCCGCACGATCCTTGACCGATTGGCCCGGGTTCATGAATTCGGCCTTGCCCAGAATTTCACAACCGGTTTCCGCGCTGACGCGGCGCAGCCGGATCAGCGGCGTATTTCCTACAGCCCCGGCCAGATCACGTGCGATATGCATGATGCCCTCAAAAGTTGTTCCTGCCCCGTGTATCGCCGGACCCTTCCGACCTCAAGCGCCGTGGCGCAGAAGTTAGGCGGTTCCGCGCAGGCGTTCGCGATGTCGGGCCAGCCAGAGAGCCGTGGTGATCAACGGCATATCCTTGTACTCCTCTGCGTCAATCCCTCGCATCAACTCGTCATATCCGATCACCTTGCTGCGAATATCCTCGCCTTCATCGGTCCCGCCGGTCCCGGTGACATCGCCCCCCAAATCCGCGAACCCGACGAAAAGGTGCAGATATTCCGTCGACGACCCCGTGCTGGAATACATCTTGCCCGCCGACTCCAGCCGATCCAGCGCCAGCCCCGCCTCCTCCAGCGCCTCGCGGCGGGCGGCCTCTTCTGCCGGCTCGCCGGGTTCCAGCAACCCCGCGACAGGCTCCCAGACCCAGGGGGAAGGATCACCCACCATGTAGACCGGCGCACGAAACTGCTCGATCAGCATGACACAATCGCGCAGCGGATCGTAAGGCAGTACAACGGCGGCCTCTCCGACGAGGATCGCCGCGCGGTTCAGAACACCGCTCATCTCACCGTCGTACTGACGTACCTGCACATCGATTTCCTGCAGCGAAAAGAACTTGGTATAGGGATGATGGTGTGACACGATCCGGACATCGCGCGACAGGTCCCGTTCGGGATCAGCCGTCCGCCGACGTCCCGCGACCAGTGCCGAGGCCCGGCGGCGCATCCCCGGAAACGCCTGTGCCATCTCTTGTGCGTTCTTGCGACCGAACCACGCCATCGCCTCTTCGGCGGCGCACAGGCTGATCTCTGCCCAGTCACGCTCCCAATCGTCCAGCGACCATGTGCGGTCGGAGCCCTGACCAGCATCATCGGGGTAGAATACCTGTGCCGCGACCTGATCGCCTTCGTCCGTGCACACCGATACCTCGTGACGGTGATACCCGAACGCGCCTTCGTAAAACTGCAACCGCTGCGCTTCGACCTCGGAGACATCCCGCAGCAGGACACCGGTTGCCCGTGCACCGGCGACCGATGCGAAATGGGGAAACGACTCGTCTCCCAGCTGGAAAACCCCATGATCCGCAAGCCCGGCCGCGCTGACCCGCAGCGCGTCCCCGTTGCGCCCCAGAACCACCCGCAACAAGGGCAAATGGCGCAGCGTGCCATAGAAAAAGAAATCAGCCAATTTGTATCTGCTCCCGTTATCAGCGCCAGCGACGCCATGCCAATTCGCTTGCCAGCCCCGATACGACACCGCCAAAGAGTGCCGTCACGATGACGACCGGAACCAGGATGACCTTCAGGTACCCGGCTGCAATCTCGAAGATGGCGAGAAGCGCCTCAAGCGGTCCGCCGAAGCGGTGGTTCATCGCCTGATCGACCATCGCATAACCGGACTGCACGACGAGCCCCCAGAATATCAGGACCACGGCACCGGTCAGCCCGTTGTTGATGGCGGCGGTGATCCCCCGCCCTGTCCGGCTTCCCATGATGTTCCAGCCGACCAGGAACCCGATCGCCACGTTCACATGGATGAAGTACCCGAAATTCATGCCCTCGGGCATCAGCGGCATGATCTGGCGCGACAGGACGAACGCCAGCAGCGCCAGGCAGACGCCGGCAACGAGGCGTGACGAAGTGGGCATCGGGCGGTTCGGCTCCTAGGTCGGTCGCGTCACCGTTATCTGTGTCACGTCGACATTGGAACTGTCAAAAGCGGCCGCGCAGGAGGTGAGGTAGAAATTCCACATGCGCCGGAACCGTTCGTCAAAGCCGAGCCGGGCGATTTCATCCCATTTATCGTTGAAGGTCTGATGCCAGCGGCGCAGCGTCAGATCATAGCTCGGGCCAAACTCGATCGAGCGCGCAACGGTCAGATCCGCCTTTTCGATATGCTGCCGCAGGATCGACGGGGCCGGCAACATGCCGCCGGGGAAAATGTACTTCTGAATGAAATCGACGCCGCGCTTGTAGACCTCCCAGCGACGGTCGGCGACGGTGATGATCTGCAGCGTGGCATTCCCCCCCGGCTTCAACCGCTCGCGCACGGTGTTGAAGAACACCGGCCAGTACTTTTCGCCCACTGCTTCGAACATCTCGATGCTGGCGATGCCGTCATAGGTGCCGGTTTCATCGCGATAATCCTGCATCTTGAAAGTGACCTGCTCGCTCAGGCCCGCTTTCTCGATCCGTTCACGCGCATATTTCAATTGCTCCGCGCTGATGGTCAGCCCGGTCACACGCATGCCCCGTTCCCGCGCCGCGTATTCCGCGAAACCACCCCAGCCACAGCCGATTTCAAGAATGTGATCGCCGGGCCGGGCCTGCATCTGGTCGAGCATGCTGGCATATTTCGCGGTCTGTGCCACTTCGAGGCTTTCCTGCCCGGTGGTGAACAACGCGCTGGAATAGGTCATCGTGTCATCCAGCCACAGACCGTAGAACTCATTTCCCAGGTCATAGTGATACGAGATGTTCTTGCGGGCCTGTTCGCGATGATTGCGCCGCAGCCAGAACCGCAGCCGTTCATAGGCGCGCACCAGCGACATGCCGGGAAAACCATCATAGATCGTATCGTTGCCCAGATGCACGAGATCCATGAAGGCCTGCAGGTCGGGGGTGCTCCACCAGTTCTCCAGGTAAGCGTCACAAAACCCAAGGTCGCCCTCGCGCACAAGCCGGGCAAACAGGTCGGGATGATGCACGTGCAGTTCGGCGACCGGGCCGGGTTCCGGTCCTTCGGCGCGAAACACCCGTCCGTCGTCCAGATGAATATCCAGCCGACCGCATTGCATGCGCTGCACCGTGTCCATCGCCTGCGCGAAATACCGCGGCAAATCCTCCTGCCCGTCTACTGTCGTAAGGACCATAGGCTCACTCTCCGCCACTTCCCTGCGAAAAGGTTAATTCCTCTCTGTATGTCAGGCAAGGGAACTGACGCTTTCCCTATAGCGTTTCGCGATAAACCTGGATCACCTAACGCTGCCTGAAATCAAAGATTTCAACGCGTTAGGTGATACGACATGTTTCAAGTTAATCGCGAAACGCTTTAGAAGCTGCGCGATTCATAGGCGGAAAGCGCCCGTTTCCTGCCCTCGTCCGCGGACACCACGGCGGACGGGTAGGCATCCTCCGGCGACAGGTCCCACCGACGCGGCACCGCCTTGAAATACGCCAGCGCGTCCTCGCCCGGCGTGTCCTGATCCTCGGCGATCCAGCGTCGAACGTAGCTTCTTTCCCGGTCGAACTTGTCAAGCTGGGTCACCGGATTGAACACCCGGAAATAGGGTGACGCATCAGGGCCGCACCCCGCCGCCCATTGCCAGCCCATCGCGTTGCTGGCCGGATCCCAGTCGATCAGGCAGTCGGCGAACCAGTTCATTCCGGTTTTCCAATGGCACATCAGATGCTTGGTCAGATAGCTTGCGACGATCATCCGACCGCGATTATGCATCCGTCCGGTCACATACATTTCACGCATCGCGGCATCGACGAATTCGATACCGGTGCGCCCCTGCTTCCAGGCAACCGCATGAGGATGGTCGGGATCCGTTTCCCACGGAAAGGCTTCCCATTCCTCGCGCCAACTGCTCCTGAGAATATGCGGGGTATGATGCATCAGATGATAGGCGAACTCGCGCCACACCAGTTCCTTGAGAAAGGTCTCGGCGCCGTTCTTGCCATCGTGGCGCGCGCGCAGCCCCGCGTGCCAGCACCGGTGCGGGCTGATCTCTCCCAGGCTCAGATAGTCCGACAGGCCGGAGGTTCCGTCGACACCGGGTATGTCGCGTCGATCCGCATAGGCGTCGACGTCATCATCGATGAAATGATCGAGCCGCGCGATCGCCGCATCCTCGCCGGGATCAACATGGTCCCCAACGATACGTGCACCCCGATCCATCATATCGTCGAGTCGCCAGTCAGCGAGCGTTTCCGAAGCCGGCCATTCGTCGGGGGCAACGAAGCGCGACGGTTCGGGCAGCGGCGCCTCGACGTCGCGTTGCTTGACGGATTTCCAGTATGGGGTGAACACCTTGTAATACCCGCCGCTGCCGGTCTCCACGGACCACGGTTCAAACAGCAGGTGACCGCCAAAGGACTGCGCCGTTATCCCCTGCGACTTGAGTTCTGACTTGATCCGCGTGTCGCGTTCGACAGAGTCCGGATCGTACAGGCGCGACCAGTATACCGCCCCTGCCCCGGTTTCCCGGATCAGTTTCTGCAAGGTCTCCAGCGCGTCGCCGCTGCGCAGGATCAGACGGCTGTCGTGCTCCGCGAGCGATTGCGAAAAACGTGCGAGCCCCAATCCAAGCCGGAAGCGCGGCGCCGCGCCAAGCGAGTCGACCACGGGATCGCGTATGAAAACGGGTATCACCGGCTGACCGCTCTGCGTCGCCTCGCTCAGTGCCGCGTGGTCGGACAGGCGCAGATCGCGCCGGAACCATATCAGGATCGGTGAAGGAGTGCTCATGTGCGTTCAACCTCTTTCAGATTGCTACGCAACACGTGCGCTACCGGATCAAAGAACCTCGTCCAGCGCCGTCAGCAGCTGTGTCAGTTCGGCCTGCGACGTGTAATGCGTGAAACTGAGCCGCAGGACCCCGTCCTCGGGCCTGACGCCCACCGCGTCGAGCACCCGCCCGGCATAGAAATCACCACCCCCTGCCATGATCCCGCGCGCCGCGAGTTCGGCGGCGACCTCTCCGGCGTTCCGGTTCAACGCCAGCGCAACCGTGGGTGCGCGCAGGGCGGCATCGGACGGACCGATCAGACGCACCGCGTTGCGATCCCTGACCGCGTCGAGCAAGGGTTGCAGCAATTCAATTTCATGCGCCCGCATGAGGTCATGCACATGGCTTCCCTTGTCGGATGGCTTGCCCGTCGGACCGTCGTGATGCGCGTTCAGCATATCGACATAATCCGCCATCCCGGCACAGGCCGCGACCTGTGCGTGATCCGGTCCCGCAGGCGTGAACCGCTTGTACAGCGTGTCGCCGTTGAACCAATGGCCCTGATTGGGCAACATCTGACCCAACGTGCGACGGATCACCATCACCCCCTGATGTGGACCATAGGTCTTGTAGGCGGAAAACATGTAGATATCCGGCCCCAGACGCCCGACATTGGCAAAGCCGTGCGGCGCGTAGGATACCCCGTCGACGCAGACGAACGCCCCCGCAGCATGCGCGATTGCGGTGATCTCGGTCACCGGGTTGATTTCGCCCACCACGTTCGAGCAATGGGGAAAACAGACCAGCCGCACCGACTCGTCCAGCAGGTTTTCAAGCTCGGCCGGATCAAGATGGCCGGTGTCCGGATCGACCTTCCATTCGCGAATTTCGATGCCACGATCCGCCAGCCGCCGCCAAGGCCCCGAATTGGCCTCGTGATCCTGATTGGTGACGACGATGGCCTCGCCCGGCTGCATCCATGCCCCAAAGGCCTGCGCGAGGACATAGGTGTTCTGCGTGGTGCTCGGACCAAAGCTCAGCTCATCCGTTTCAACCCCGAGAATTGCGGCCAAGCGCCCGCGCGCCTCGTCCATTTCCTCGCCCGCCAGGCGGCTGGCCTCGTAAGGACCGTAAGGTTGCACCTTGCGCTGTGTATAGTAGCGCGACAGCCGGTCTATCACCGGCGCGCATGTATAGGATCCGCCGGCATTCTCGAAAAACGCCTGCCCCTGCAAGGATGGTTCGGAAAAGGCCGGAAACTGCCCACGTACGAATTCAATGTCCAACGCCATACCAATGCTCCACCTTTGCTGACGTGGAATGGATGCCGCTCCTGAACGCCAAGGTCAAGCATCGGTTCTGATGACAGGAACTGGCATCATCCACTGATAGGGATGCGGTGTTGAAAAAGCATAGGACACATCATGAACACGAAATCCGAACACGCCCTTGTCTGGGCTGAACTGCCGGTCCGCGACCTCGACAAGGCCACCGCATTCTACGCGGAAACCACGGGCGGCACGCTGACCCGCCAGGAAGATGGCCCCAACCCGATCGCGGTCTTTCAGACCCCCGGACAGGGCGTTGCCCTGCATCTCTATCCCGGCGAACCTGCCGGGGACGGGCGCGGTCCGACACTGCACCTGTCCAGCGTGGGCACGCTCGAAGAAACCCTTGAGCGGGTGAAACAGGCCGGCGGCGAGGTGATTTCCCCCATCATCGACATTCCGCCGGGGCGGTTCTTCTACACCAAGGATCCGGATGGCAACTCCGTCGGATTCTTCGAAACCCGGTCCTGAAACGACGGCGCCCCGACCACACGGCCGGGGCGTCGCAAAAGCTGAAGGGCGTTCAGCGCGCTTCGGTCGCAAGACCCTTCATGATCGCCCAGCACATCACCAGCAGAACGACGGTAAAGGGCAGCCCGGTCGAGATCACCATCGCCTGAAGTGCGGCGAGCCCCCCGCCCAGCAAGAGCACGATCGCCACCGCCCCCTCGAACACACACCAGAACACCCGTTGCGGCACCGGCGCATCCACCTTGCCGCCAGCGGTGATCGTGTCGATCACCAGCGAACCGGAATCCGACGAGGTGACAAAGAACACCACGACCAGCACGATCCCCACGAAAGAGGTGATCGACGCCAGCGGCAACTGCCCGAGCATCGCGAACAGCTTCAGTTCCAGCGCCGCGTCCTGCGCCCCGGTAAAGCCGTCGACGACCACCTGATAGATGGCGGTGCCGCCGAACACACTCATCCACAACACGCAGACCAGGCTCGGGATCAGCAGCACGCAGATCACGAACTCGCGCACGGTGCGACCGCGGCTGACCCGTGCGATGAACATTCCGACGAAGGGCGACCAGCTGATCCACCAGGCCCAGTAGAACGCCGTCCAGCCCTGGCTGAAGTTGACGTCTTCACGACCGAACGGATTCGCCAGCGCCGGCAGATACTTGAAATAGGCCACCAGACTGTCGAAGAACCCGGTCAGGATCGCCGCCGTCGGCCCCACGATCAACACGAAAAGAAGCAGCAGGAAAGCCAGCCCCATGTTGATCTCGGAGAGCACCTTGACCCCGCCGTCAAGCCCGCGCACCACCGATACCAGCGCAACCGCGGTGATCGCGGTGATCAGCACAACCTCGGTCGTCGGACCCACCGGTATCCCGAACAGCGCGTTCAGCCCCGCATTGGCCTGCGTGGCACCGAACCCAAGCGATGTGGCGAGGCCGAACAAGGTCGCGAAGACCGCCAGCGTGTCGATGACATGCCCGGTCCAGCCCCAGACCCGCTCGCCAAAGATCGGATAGAACGCAGAGCGGATCGTCAGCGGCAAACCCTTGTTGTAGCTGAACAGCGCCAGGGACAGCGCCACGATCGCATAGATCGCCCAGGGGTGCAGCCCCCAATGATAGATCGTCGCCGCCATGCCAAGCCGTATCGAGCCCGCCTGATCGCCCGCCGCGCCTCCCAGCGGAGCCCAGTCGGTGCGCACGCCGCCTTCTGACGCAACGCCGGCAAACGAGGTGGAATAATGGCTCATCGGTTCGCTGACGCCATAGAACATCAGGCCGATGCCCATCCCGGCGGCAAACAGCATCGCGAACCAGCCCGCATAGGTATAATCCGGCTGCGCATCTGCGCCGCCCAGTCGCACCCGCCCCCAGGGGGACACGATCAGGAACAGGCAGAACAGCACGAAAATATCGGCCGCGGCCATGAAGAACCAGTCGAACGAAGCGGTCACCGCCGGGCGCAACCACCCGAACAGCGCGGCGGATTGTTCCGGCAGCGCAAGCGCATAGAACACGAAGGCGACAATCGTCACCCCCGACACCATGAAAACCGGGTTGTGAATATCAAAGCCGATCGGGCCGACGCTGCCCTCTACATTGTCCTGGCCGATCTCGTAATCGGTTTCGATGACATCGGCGGCCCCTTCCGGTTCCGGAATGCCCTGGTTGGTTGACTCATCGCTCATGTCAAGCTCCCGTATTTCTGTTCTGTTGATCGGTGCTGTGGCCCCGCAATCTCATGCGCTGCGCACGATCATGACCGGAACACCGGCCTCGTGCGCCATCCGGTCGCTTCCCTGGGCTCATGGTCAAACCGTTCAGCACGCACCGGATCGACCGCGACCGTGATCTTGGCAAACGCGTGTTTCCCCCTTTCCGTCACCCCGTCCTCCGAAGGGTCGGCCCGAAACATCTCTGTTGCACGGGAAATCCTGCGGAACTTTCCGGCCAGTCCGGACCGGGATGTGCGACTCAGGGTAAAACCATCCGGACGGCACACGCAACCAATCACGACGCTACAGCCGTCGCTTGCGACCAGACGGCATCACCCCGGCCGGCCATCGCGACCGGGGAACACGGGAAACCGGCGACGCGAAACCACCTGTCAGGCGTTCACATCCACGACGACACGTCCCTTGACCCGGCCCTTGAGGATATCCGCACCCAACTGCGGCAGATCCCCAAGCGTTGCGGGCTGAACCATGCTTTCCAGCTTGTCCATCGGCAGATCGCGGGCAATCCGCGTCCACGCACGCACGCGATTGTCATAGCGCTGCATCACGCTGTCGATTCCCAGAAGGTTCACGCCGCGCAGGATGAACGGCGTGATCAGCGCGCCCTCGATCGCCGCGCCCCCGGCCAGTCCGATCGCCGCAACGGAGGCTCCGTATTTCATCTGCTTGAGCACACGTCCCAACATGGCACCGGCAACCGCATCGACACAGCCCGCCCACATCTCGCTCTCCAGCGGCTTGCGGCTAACCTCCGTCAGTTCGTTTCGCGCCACGATCCGCGATGCCCCGAGACCGCGCAGGTAGTCTTCCTGCTCCGGACGCCCGGTCACAGCGGCGACCTCGTGACCCAGCCCCGCCAGGATCGCCGTCGCGACCGAACCGACACCGCCCGCAGCTCCGGTCACCAGCACCGGACCATGACCGGGTTGCAAACCGTGATCCTCCAGCGCCATCACCGCCAGCATCGCCGTCAGCCCCGCCGTGCCCACTGCCATCGCGGCACGGGCATCCAGCCCCTCGGGCAGCGGCACCAGCCAATCGGCGTTCACCCGCGCCTTCTGCGCATAGCCGCCCCAATGGGCCTCGCCCACGCGCCAGCCGGTCAACACGACCCTGTCGCCCGGCTTGTATCGCGCATCGGCCGACTCCTCGACAGTGCCGGCAAAATCGATACCGGGCACATGCGGATATTTGCGGACCAGACCCGCGCCGGGACCGATACAAAGACCGTCCTTGTAGTTCACGGTGGAATAATCCACCGACACCGTGACATCGCCATGCGGCAGATCGTCGAGACCGATCTGCGTCACTGCGGCGCTGGTCTTGCCGCTGTCTTCGTCCTTGTTGACGAGCAATGCGTTGAACATTTGAATCTCCTTTGCTTGTCGGCCACGCAACCCGCGCAACGCTCATTGTTCCGTTGATTTCAGCTTTGTGCAAATACTCCCGCCGGAGGCACCCGAACGCGCCACCCGCGCTAGAGCCAGAAGGAGTCCCGCACGGTCGCCCGGCGCAACCCGTCGGGCGTTTCCACATCCAGACCGGTGTCCGGGTTCCAATGGGTCATCCGCACCATTCCGATGGCGACATTTGTGCCGAAATCCGGGCTCCAGGCGGCGGAACTTACCCGTCCCACACGCTGTCCATTCGCGAGCAGCGGCCACCACCGGTCGCAGCCGGTTACCGCGGGTCCGTCAATCGAGATCGGGCGAATCTGCTGGATCGGTCCCTCCTTGGCCACCCTCAACAGCGCGTCCCGGCCGATGCACCCGATTGCGCTATGGGTGTTGCAGAATCTTCCCAGCCCGCATTCATGGGGCGTGTTGTCGTCGGTCATGTCATTGCCATAGCTGAGCAAGCCGCCTTCGATCCGCTCGATCGCATTGGGACACCCCGCATGTACGTCAAGCGACGCCCCGGCCTCCATCAGCGCATTCCACAGCGGCATTCCGATGTCGCCCCCTTCGACATAGATCTCAAAGCCGCCTTGCCTGGAATAGCCCGAGCGCGCGATCACCAGGTCACGGCCCTGAAAGTCAAAGCGGCGAAAGCGGAAAAAACGGAGGTCGCGCACCCCGCCGCCAAAGACCCGCGCCATCAGCTCATCGGATTTCGGCCCCTGAACGGCGAGCGGTGAAACATCCGGTTCATCCACCAGCACATCGAGCCGCCAGCCCAGCGCCGTGGCCTTCACCCAGTAGAGCAGATCGCTGTCCGCGATCGAAATCCACCACCGGTCCTCCGCCAGCTTGACGGCCACCGGATCATTGAGCATGCCACCCGTCTCATCGACGATCGGCACATAAAAACACTGTCCCACGGTCATGCTCCGCAGATCGCGCGGGGTCAGCATCTGCATCAGCCGCGCCGCGTCCGGCCCGCGCAGCTCGACCTGGCGCTCGCAGGACACGTCCCAGACCTGAACGGCCTCCTTGAGGTGGCGGTAATCCTCCTGGACGCTGCGGAACATCGTCGGCAACAACATGCGGTTATAGACCGAATAGGCCTTTACCCCGGCGGCCTCGACCCCTTGGGAAAACGGCGTTCGCCGCAACCTGTTCGACGGTGACAACAAAGGCGCAGCCATCAGCGTTCCTCCTTCTGCATGGAAACGATATCGCTCACGGACGCGGCCCATTGCGCTTGGTCAGGTGGGGCGCCGTCCGCAGCAGCATCAAGCCGAACGACCGCCACCCGCAGGGCACAGCGGCACAAAGATCGGAGCCGTTTCCAGCCTGTGTCACGTGCATGCCCCCCTTGATGGCGACTCATCTCTTGCTTTTCAAATGTCAGACTTTTAAATGTCAGACAAATGAAAAATGCCCCGATGCAAATTGATCCGAACAGCAATGTGGATCTCTCCGCGCAGATCGCGCAGGCCATTCGCGACGCCATCATGGGCGGCGAACTGATCGTCGATGAACGCCTGCCCTCGGAATCCGAACTGGCCGATCATTTCGCCGTATCTCGCCCCACGGTGCGCGAGGCGCTCAAACGCCTGGCGGCGCAGTCCCTGATCCGCACGCAACGCGGGGCGTCCGGCGGGGCCTTTGTCAATCGGCTCAGTTACCCCGAAGCCTACTCGCAACATATCACCACCGCGACCCTGCTGCTCTCGATGAATGCGGTCAGCTTCGAAACCGCCTGCGAGGCCCGTTACGCGATGGAACGCGCCTGTGCCGCCCTGTCGGCGCGCCGGCGCACGGCCGATCATCTGGCCACAATGCGCGCCGAGATCTTCCGACAGCAACAGCCCGGGCTGACCGACGAGGCATTCTGCGCCTCCGATGTCGCGTTTCACCGGGCCCTCGTGGACGGGGCCGGAAACCCGGTGTTGTCCTATCAGCTGGCCGGTGCGGTCGAAGCGATGCAGCCCCTGATGAACATGATCACCTTCTCGGCCCGCTCGCGCGAAGCCATCGTCAAGCTGCATACGGATATCACCGACGCGATCGAAGCCGGGGACGGTCCTGCCGCGAGCACCGCCCTCACCGCGCTCGAGTGCGAAACGCTCACGCTGGCTCAAACCGTCTTTGCCGAACGTGCAAGAACCGGCAAGCGGTAGCGCCCGGCATCCGGACCGGGGTCGCAGGCAGGCGGATTTGCCGGGTTTGCCGGTCAAGCCCAATTGCATCCCCGCTCCAGCCTGCCTATATTACCCCTGTCCTTCGGGACTATGGACATAAACGCGCTCGCAATAAGCGGATCGGACCCGGGGGCGGTACCCGGCGGCTCCACCAAAATCCTTCATTTGAGGATCATGGGGCCGAAACAGGATCGACGAACGTCTAAAGGGGTTAGCTTTGTCTCGGCGGTCTGCCACCGTTACCGGCGAAAACAGTACAATTGCAAATGACAATCGTGCTCCGGTTGCCGTTGCTGCGTAAGCAGTAACAAGACCGAAACTTAAGCCCTTGCGCCTAGCCGCGTAAGGCGGGGTTCGCAGGCACCTGGCAACAGAAGCCTGCACTTTCCCCTCCTTCACACGCTCGATACGTCGCGGTTTGACAGAACCTGCGCCCACGCGTTTCCGTTCCCGCGGCGCGGTCGACGGCCGGTGCCCGGAAACGGTGCGCCCGGCGACTGGCAGACACGTTCGGGCAATGACGTTTCCATCCACCCGATGATCCGCTAAACCACCGCGAAACACTGCAAGGAAGATTTCGATGGACAGCCCCGACACGCCGCAGATCTATCTCTCAACGCCGCCGGTCATTGAACTCGAAGCGTTTGGCGCAACGCTGGCGCGGGTGATGGACTCATGCGAAATCGCCTGTGTGCGCCTGGCGTTGACGAGCCGCGACGAGGATCGCGTAGCACGCGCGGCGGACGGCTTGCGCGAAATCACCCACGCCCGCGACGTTGCCCTCGTCATCGACGATCATGTGGTCCTGGCCGAGCGGCTCGGGCTGGATGGCGTTCATCTGACCGACGCCGCCCGTTCGGTACGCGCCGCGCGCAAGGCGCTCGGGCCCGACGCCATCGTGGGCAGTTTCTGCGCCGCCTCGCGCCATGACGGGTTGACCGCCGGAGAAGCGGGTGCGGATTATGTCAGTTTCGGTCCGGTCGGCGCGACCGCACTGGGCGACGGAACCATCGCGGATCGCGACCTGTTTGGATGGTGGTCCGAAATGATCGAGGTGCCGGTGGTCGCCGAAGGCGGTCTGTCTGTCGAAGTGCTGCGCGACCTCGCCCCCGTTACCGATTTCTTTGGGATTGGCGAGGAAATCTGGTCGGCGGATGATCCGGTGGCCGCGCTTGCGACGCTGCGACGGGCAATCGATCAGACGGTTTGATCCCGAGAACCGGCGCGCTTCTGGCACCGCAGCCGTACCGGCGGACACAAATGGCCCGGACCAGGCACCAGGCATCACGACTCCGGCGGCTTGCGCCCGGACCGGTTTGACGGCACAAGGCAGGCCATGAACGGTTCAACCGCCCCAGTCCTGTGCATCGGTAGCGTCCTTTGGGACGTGATCGGCCGTTCCGCCAGCCACATGCGGCAGGGATCGGACGTACCCGGCCGGATCACCCGCCTGCCCGGTGGGGTCGCGATGAACATCGCCATGACGCTGGCGCGCTTTGGACTGCGTCCCGTCCTGCTCACCGCGATCGGCCGCGACGCCGAAGGCGACGAGCTGGTTGGCGCATGCGGCGACCTCGGGATGAACACCGAACATGTCTATCGCTCCGACGACCTGCCCACTGATCGGTACATGGCGGTCGAGGGCGCAAACGGGCTGATCGCGGCCATCGCCGATGCCCATTCGCTCGAGGCGGCGGGTGACAAGATCCTTCGCCCGCTGACCGACGGGACCCTCGGCTCGGAGACCGCGCCCTATCGGGGCCATGTCGCGCTGGATGGCAACCTGACCCATTCCCTGCTCGAAAAAATCGCGCAAAGCCCGGCATTTGCCGCCGCCGACCTGCGTGTCGCGCCCGCCTCGCCCGGCAAGGCGGAACGATTGCTGCCCTTTCTCAACCACCGCCGCGCCACGCTCTATCTCAACCTCGAGGAGGCCGGGCTGCTTTGCCAGACAGAGTTCACGACATCGCGCGACGCCGCGGTCGGGCTTCTGTCGCGCGGTGCGCTCAAGGTTCTGGTGACCGATGGCGGCAACCCCGCCACCGAGGCGGACGCGGATGATCTCATCTGCCAGACCCCGCCCGAAGTGCTCGTGACCCGCGTCACCGGCGCGGGCGATACGTTCATGGCCGCACATATCGCCGCCGAAGCCGCCGGTGCCGGGCGTGATGTTGCGCTCAGCCGGGCGCTGCACGCTGCCGCAACCTATGTTTCAGGAGATACCCCCCTGTGATCGATCCCATCCTCTCGGCCGAAGTTCAGGCCGCCCGCCAGCAGAACCGCCCCGTCGTGGCTCTTGAAAGCACGATCATCACCCACGGCATGCCTCATCCGCAAAATGTCGAGGTGGCGCGCCAGGTCGAACAGGATATCCGCGATGGCGGTGCGACCCCTGCCACCATGGCGGTGATCGAAGGGCGTCTGCATGTCGGTCTGGAGCCCGAACAACTGGCCCATCTGGGTCAGGCCCGCGGGGTTGCGAAACTCTCGCGCGCGGATCTCGCGGCGTGCCTTGCCACGGGTGGCACCGGTGCCACCACGGTCGCCGCGACGATGATCGCCGCACGGCTCGCCGGGATCGAGGTTTTTGCAACCGGCGGCATCGGTGGCGTGCATCGCGGCGCCGAAGCCAGTTTCGATATCTCCGCCGACCTGCAGGAGCTTGCACAAACGCCGGTCACGGTTGTCGCGGCCGGCGCCAAGGCCATTCTCGACATCAGCAAGACGCTCGAGGTTCTCGAAACGCTCGGCGTGCCGGTGATCGCCGTCGGACAGGATGCCTTTCCCGCATTCTGGTCGGCGCGCTCGCCGTTTCACGCCCCGCTGCGCATGGATGAGGCCGCGCCGATTGCCCGCGCACATGTCATGCGGCGCGCGCTCGAAATTCCCGGCGGTCAGCTGGTTGCCAACCCGATCCCCGCAGCTGCGGAGATTCCGGCCGAGGAACTGGCCCCCATCATCGTGTCGGCCCAGGCCGATGCCGCCCGCCACCGCATCGTGGGCAAAGCGGTGACCCCGTATCTGCTGCAACGCATCTATGAACAGACCGAGGGTCGTTCACTTGCCGCGAACATCGCGCTGGTGCGCAACAACGCACGCCTTGCCGCCCGCATCGCGCAGGCGATAGGCGCTATCCGCAACGGCTCCGGCTGACCCGCCACAGTGGCTATTGTAGCCCGGATCACGAATACATAGATTGCCCGGCGGAACTGGCGGAATACACATGACGACCCCATTCGATGAAAACCCATCCCCGCGCAAGATCAGCCTTTTCGCAAGGTTGCGGTCGTCATTCCTGACAGGGCTGGTGGTGATCGCACCGGTCGGCCTGACCATCTGGCTGATCTGGACGGTAATCGGCTGGATCGATGGTTTCGTGCTGCCGCTGGTTCCGCAACGGTTGCGCCCCGAAGAATATATCGGCATCAACCTGCGCGGCGTCGGCGTCATCATCTTTCTCGTGTTCACGATTGTCGTCGGCTGGATCGGCAAGGGGCTGATCGGACGATCGCTGATCCGCTGGGCAGAGAGCATCGTCGACAGGATGCCTGTGGTGCGCTCGATCTATTCCGGGATCAAACAGATTTCGGAAACCGTCTTTGCGCAATCCGAACGCTCATTCGAAAAGGCCTGTCTGATCCAGTACCCGCGCAAGGGTATCTGGGCGATCGGCTTCATTTCCACCACCGCCAAGGGCGAAGTCGCCAAGCGCGCGGAAACCACCGGGCAGCTGATCAGCGTTTTCCTCCCCACCACGCCAAACCCGACGTCGGGTTTCCTGCTGTTCCTGCCCAGGGAAGACGTGATCGAACTCGAGATGTCCGTCGAAGAGGCCGCCAAGCTGGTGATTTCCGCCGGTCTGGTCTACCCCCACGACAAGAACCAGGCCGTGCCGCAGGAAACCCGCGCCACGCGTGAGCCATAGGTATTCAGCCGTAGGTTTCCGCGAGGTTCACGGTGCCGACCCTGTTCAGATCATCCTTGTGCGCCGCCAGGAAATGCTCCGCAGCAGCGCGCCCGGCCGCCTTCAGCTTCTCGATAAAATAGACGCTTGGAACCAGTTTGGTCGCGACGGAGAGTTCATTCATCAACCCGTCATCCGCGATCATGTGGATCAGCACCGGCGCCTTCTCGTCGCCGCTCAGCCGTCCGTCACCAAGCAACCGCTGCACAAAGGCAATCGCGCGCAACTCCCGCAGCAAGGATGAATTGAAACTGATCTCGTTGATCCGGTTCTGAATCTGCTGGCTGGTCACCGGCAGCGTGTCGCGCTCCAGCGGATTGATGTTGATGATCACGATATCGGCGGGCAGATGCCGGGCAAAAAGCGGATAGAGCGCCGGGTTCCCCGTGTAACCGCCATCCCAATAGGCTTCGCGACGTCCCGTCTGGGGATCGTCGATCTCCACCGCCTGGAACACGGTGGGAAGACAGGCGGACGCAAGGATCGCGTCGGTGGTGATATCGTCTCCGGAAAACACCCGGATCTTGCCGGTGCGCACCCGCGTGGCACAGATGAAGAGATCGGGCCCGGCATCCGCGCAGACCCTGTCAAAATCGAATGCCTCGACGATCGACGTCAGCGGATTGCGATAGAACGGCCCATAGCTGTAGGGCGAAACCAGCCGCGACCAGATATCAAGGGCGGCAAAGCCCGGCGAATATTCCAGCGCCTGCGCCACTCGCCCCATGTCCAGCCCCTGCATCCAGCCGGACAGGCCCGCATCCTGCTGTCCGGTGACCTGCGACCACAACCATGCCAGGTTTTCACGGGCCCCGTCACGCCCGCCAGCCAGCATGCCGGCCTTGAGCGCGGCGCCGTTCAGCGCGCCTGCCGAGGTTCCCGATATTCCGGCAATCTCGATATCGTCGTCCTCCAGGATCCGGTCAAGCACACCCCAGGTAAAGGCGCCATGTGCGCCGCCGCCCTGCAACGCAAGGTTTATCCGCTTCTTCTCCGCTGCCACGTACCTTCCTTCAGCTTTGGGGAAATACTCCGGGGGTGAACGGTGGAAATCCCGATTTCCACCGGAGGGGGCTGGCCCCCTCTTCGACCGGGGCTACAGCGCGGTCCAGCCGCCATCGACGCTGATCGTCGTGCCGGTGATCTGCGCGGCGGCTTCCGAACAGAGGAACACGACGGTCCCGCCCAGTTGCTCGACCGTCGCGAATTCCTTGGACGGCTGCCGCTCCAGCATGACCTTCTCGATCACCTCGTCCCGATCCATGCCGTATTTTTCCATCGTGTCCGGAATCTGTGCCTCGACCAGCGGCGTCAGAACATAGCCCGGGCACACCGCATTCGCGGTGATCGGCTCCCGCGCGGTTTCCAGGGCGACGGTCTTGGTCATCCCCACGACACCGTGCTTGGCCGCCACGTAGGCGGCCTTGAAAGGGCTTGCCG
The DNA here is from genome assembly GCA_030431825.1 of Alphaproteobacteria bacterium. Classification (GTDB taxonomy): domain Bacteria; phylum Pseudomonadota; class Alphaproteobacteria; order Rhodobacterales; family Rhodobacteraceae; genus Sedimentitalea. The sequence continues at coordinate 15,293 of JAUIIJ010000027.1, read as the reverse complement.
TCAACCCGTGGGCACTGGCGATGTTGACCACCCGGCCCCACCCCGCCTTGCGCATCAACGGAAGCGCCGCCGCAGTGGTGTGAAACGCCGAGTTCATGTTGATCGCGATGATCGCATCCCACTTCTCGATCGGGAATTCATCGATTGGCGCAACATGCTGGATCCCCGCGTTGTTGACCAGGATATCGCAGACGCCCGCCTGTTCGATCAGGGCGCGGCACTCGTCGCCCCTTGACATGTCGGCCTTGATATAGCGCGCCTGCACGCCGGTCTCGTCCGCAATCCGGGCCGCCAGCGCGTGATCCTCTTCACGGTCGGTGAACGAATTCAGAACGACATCCGCGCCCGCGCGCGCCAGTTCCCACGCCACGCCCAGCCCGATTCCCGAATTCGACCCGGTGATGATTGCAGTCTTCCCCTTCAGCGACATGACAGTTCCCCTGCTCCAATGGTTGATCCCGCGCAAAATGCCATGCTGCACCTGCAAAGGAAACGGTAAACATCGACCGGGTCCGGTTACGGAAAATTAACCAAGTTGCGGCACAACCGCGAAACCGGCACGGCGAAAAAAAACGCCCGCGCGAAGCGGGCGTTGAGTTATTGAGGCAGGTTTCATACAGGCAAGAAACCTATCGAGCAGTGATCTTCTTATACGCAATTCCCGGCCGACGTCCAAGCTAAAAGTTTGAAAAGACATGTATCCCCAGATATCCTGTGGCCAAGTAAAACAAGGCCAGAGCAGGATTGTTGCCAAAGTGCGACTAGTTTTTTTTCGCCGCACGAGCGCGGTCATCACCGGATTCGCCATCCAACTCACGGCCATTCATGCGTCAGCGGAATCACCGCATGGCATAGCTATGTATGGCTCTCCGGCTCTACCACCTGATTTTGTGTCCCTGCCCTACGCCAATCCGGACGCGCCCAAAGGCGGGCGGGTCGTCTTCGGCAACACCGGCGGTTTTGATTCCCTCAACCCGTTTGTCCAAAAAGGCACAGCACCGTGGCAATTGCGCTTCTGGGGATACGAATCCCTGATGGGGCGTTCCTGGGACGAACCGTTCACACTTTACGGCCTTCTGGCCGAATCGATTCGCACCCCGCCGGATCGCTCCTGGGTAGAATTCACCCTGCGACCCGAGGCGCGCTTTTCCGATGGCAGCCCGGTCACCGTCGACGACGTGATCTGGTCCTACGAGACACTCGGGTCACAGGGGCATCTGCGTTATCGCGGGTTCGCCAGCCAGATCGAAAGCATCGTCCAGACCGGAGAGCGCAGCGTCAGGATCAGTTTCAACAGCGACGATCGCGAGCTTGCGCTGCTTGCGGGACTGCGCCCGATCCTGAAAAAGGCACAATGGCAGGATCGCGACTTTACCAGCTCCGGGCTCGACAACATCCCGATCGGGACCGGCGCCTATGTGGTCAGCGATTTCGAAGCGGGGCGAACTGTCACCTTCCGGCGGAATCCCGACTATTGGGGCAATGACCTGCCGTTTCGCCGGGGCACACAGAATTTCGATGAAATGCGTATCGAGTTCTACGGCGATGAGACCGTCCTGTTCGAAGCGTTCAAGGCCGGGAAACTGACCGCGCTGCGTGAATTCAACGCCGAAAAATGGGAAACCCAATATGGCTTTCCCGCAGTGCTGCGCGGGGATGTGATCAAATCGGAGATCCCGCATCGGCGCCCCTCGGGGATGACTGGATTCGTGATGAATACGCGGCGCGCCCCCTTTGACGACTGGCGCGTCCGCGAGGCGATGCTGCTGGCATTCAATTTCGAATATATCAACGATACGATCACCGGCGGCGCACAACCGCGCATTACGTCCTATTTCTCGAACTCCGAACTTGCGATGCAGCCTGGCCCGGCGACCGGCAAGGTGCTCGAATTGCTGCGCCCCTATGACGGAGCGCTGTTGCCCGGGGCGCTCGAGGGGTATGCACTGCCAGCCGGTGACGGCACCGCCCGCAATCGCGGCAACCTGCGGGACGCAATGGCCCTGCTGTCCGAAGCGGGCTGGACCGTGCAGGATGGCGAGCTGCGGAATTCGCAAGGTGCCCCGTTTGCCTTCGAGGTGCTGTTGCGCCAGGGCGACGGCGGCAACCAGACCGTGATCGAGATCTATAGCCAAGCGCTCGCACGTCTCGGCATTCACACCGAGATCAGCACGGTCGACGATGCCCAATATGCCGCGCGCATCGATCAGTACGATTTCGACATGACCACCTTCCGGCGCGAACTCTCGCTGTCACCGGGCAACGAGCAAAAACTGTACTGGGGCAGTCAGGGCGTCGATACACCCGGCTCGCGCAACCTGATGGGGGTCGCATCGCCTGCGGTGGACGGTTTGATCGACCGAATGCTGTCAACCGAGTCGCCGGAAGACTTTACCGCCGCCGTGCGCGCACTCGACCGGGTGCTGACAACAGGGCGCTATGTGATCCCGATCTGGCAGTACGACGTCGGGCGCATCGCCCATGCCCGGCAGTTGCACTATCCCGACAGGCTGCCGATCTATGGTGACCGCACCGACTTCATGCCCGACGTGTGGTGGTACGAAGACGATCCCGGCGGCTCGCGATAAACCTGCCTCGCCAGGTCCGCCCTGTACTCGGGGATTTCAATGCGTTGGCAGTTGCCCGGTGAACTGGATGTGGTGACAGGCGCAGCGGCTGTCACGGTCTCTGCCGCTGTCCTTGCGACGAGGTTAGTCGCATTTCCCCGGACGATCCGTTTCCGATTGTAACAATCATGCGACAGATCGCCACGTTTCTCTGCTTTCAGGCGTCGCTAGTCTGAAAACGGGGAGGCATTGGGATGTCAAAGGGGGCACGCAAATGACCTGGACAGATATGATTGCCGATTGGGCGGTCTGGTATCGCAGACTGCAAAACCGATTTCCAAATCTCGATGACGGGGCGATGCCCTTTGCCAAGATCGATCGGGGCGGGTTCGAGGCCTATCTGGCCGAGACGCACAACCTGTCCCTGACAGAGGCACAGGAAGAAATCGAGGATTTCCTGTTCGTCGAGTCGCTTATCCTCGAAAACGGCGGTGGCCACGAAGCGGCCTGACGCCGCCACGGTCTGCGACCCGATTGGCAAATCGCGTCAGGTCAGCGACGTCACCCACAGGATCGTCGCATCGTCTTCGCTTACCGATACAACATTATGGCCCATCGCGGCGTCGTAATAGGCGCTGTCGCCACGGCGCATTTCAATGGGTTCGTAAAATTCGGTATAGAGCCGCACCACGCCAGTCAGCACATACATGAATTCCTCGCCATCATGGCGGACCCAGCCGTCAAATTCTTCCATCGTGCGGGCGCGCACGCGGGCGCGGTACGGCAGCATCTGTTTTTTCGTCAGCGTCTCGGCGAGCAATTCGTGCTCGTATGTGGCGGTTGCATGCTCCGTTCCCTCGCCGGTCCGGGTCACCGCCATGCGGCCGTTGACCTGCCCGTTGCTGGGTGCCGTGAACAGCTGAGGAACCGAGATGCGCAAACCCACGGCCAGTTTCTTGAGCGCGTCATAGGTCGGTGACATCTGGCCGTTCTCGATCTTGGACAGGGTCGAGCGCGCAAGGCCCGCATGCTGCGCCGCCTGCTCCAGGGTCCAGCCCTGCGCCTTGCGCAACTCGCGCACCCGCACCCCGAGATCCAGAGGCTCGACAGCCGTGTCCTCTCCGGTACTGCGGGCAACACGAATGATGGATTTGGGGTCACGCGATGTCATTGAGGTTCTATATGGGGGGTGGGCACGGCTTGCAACGTTCCGCGGGCCGGGCTAGCCACAAACCATGCTTTCGATATTTGACAACGGGCCGCCACCGCCCTGCCCCGAACCGTTCAACCTGGCCGCGCATGTGCTGGCGCGCGCGGGCCTGCGCCCGGACAAGATCGCACTGTCGGTCCTTGGACAGGCAGGCTCGGTCGACTGGACATATGGCGAGCTGGAGGCCGCGGTGCGGGCGACCGGAACCGGGCTGCTGCAGGCCGGATTGACACCGGGCGACATCGTTCTGATGCGGCTGGGAAACACGGTGGACTTTCCGATCGCCTATCTTGGTGCGATTGCCGCCGGGCTGGTGCCGGTACCGACCTCATCGCAACTGACGGCACCGGAAACCGCCAAGATCATCGCCGATCTGTCACCCGCCGCCATCCTGCGCGATCCTGCGGTCGCAAGCGCCGGACACCCCCGCGAGATCGATCTGGAAACCCTGCGCGCAATGCAGGACAACCTGCCCTGCGACTGGAACATGGGCGACCCGAACCGCCTGGCCTATGTGGTCTATACATCCGGCACCTCCGGCAATCCCCGCGCTGTCGCCCATGCGCATCGCGCGATCTGGGCGCGGCAGATGATGGTAGACGGCTGGTATGGCCTGACACCCGAGGACCGGCTCTGCCATGCGGGCGCGTTCAACTGGACCTACACGCTCGGCACCGGGCTGATGGATCCCTGGACCATCGGCGCAACCGCGCTGATCCCGGAACCCGGCACCGAACTGACGGACCTTCCCGGACTGCTGCAGCGGCACAAGGCGACTCTCTTTGCCGCCGCGCCGGGCGTCTACCGCAAGTTTCTCGCGAGCGGCACGCCTCTGGACCTTCCCGATTTGCGCCACGGGCTATGCGCCGGCGAAAAGCTATCGCCGCATCTGCACCGGATGTGGACCGAGGCGACCGGATGCGAACTCTACGAGGCTTATGGCCTCTCGGAGTGTTCGACCTTCATCTCGTCCAACCCGGACAACCCGGCGCGTGGCGCAGCGCTCGGACATCCCCAACCGGGACGCCGCGTGGCCATCGTCGGTGCCGACGGTCCGGTGCCGCAGGGGCAGGACGGTGTGATCGCCATCCACCGCAGCGATCCCGGCCTGATGCTCGGTTATCTCAACGCTCCGGAAGAAGCGGCAGCCCGCATGCAGGGCGAGTGGTTTCTGACCGGGGATCTGGGCGCGATGGCGGTGGATGGTCAGATCACCTATCTGGGACGCGATGACGACATGATGAACGCAGGCGGATACCGCGTGTCGCCGCTCGAGGTCGAAGCGGCGCTGGCGGGTCACCCCGGCATCACGCAGGCGGGCGTCACGGAAATCGAGGTCAAGGAGGACACGCGGATCATCGTCGCCTTTTACACCGGCCCCGCGCCACTGGACGAAACCGGGCTGGCATCCTATGTCGGGGCCAAGCTGGCGCGCTACAAGCAACCGCGCGCCTATGTCCACCTGCCTGCACTCCCGACGAGCGCGAACGGCAAGCTGCTGCGCCGTGCGTTGCCAGCATATTACGAGGCGCAGACCAAATGACCGACCAGACCATATCGCTCGACATTCTCTCCGATCCGATCTGCCCGTGGTGTTATATCGGCAAGGCGAATCTGGACACGGCTCTCGCCGCGATCCCGGACCATCCCTTCGTGATCCAATGGCATCCGTTTCAACTGAACCCCGACATGCCAGCCGCCGGTATGGGGCGACGGGATTATCTCGAAGCCAAATTCGGTGGCAAGGACGCGGCCGCCCGCGCCTATGCCCCCGTGGTCGAGCGCGCCGAGGCGGCGGGGCTGACTCTCAATCTCGAAGCGATGACCCGCACCCCCAACACACTCGATGCGCACCGGCTCATCCACTGGGCCGGGATCGAGCACCGGCAACTGCCTGCGGTCGATGCGTTGTTCAAGGCATATTTCGTCGATGGCCGCGACATTGGCGATCACGAGACCCTGGCCGACATCGCCGACAGCATCGGAATGGACGCGTCCGTGGTCCTGCGCCTGCTGGCGTCGGATGCGGACCGGGCGGACATCATCAAACGCGATACGGACAGCCGCGAGATGGGGGTCAACTCGGTGCCGACCTTCATCGTTGCGGGCAAGCACGCCGTTCCCGGCGCCCAGCCGCCCGAACTGTGGCAGAAGGTGATCGGGGAACTGGTGGAACAGTTGAACGACCCGGCCACGTCGTGAAACAGATCAGCCCCTACACCGTCATCGCAACGCTGATCGTGATCGTGATTTCCGCGACGGTCTTTTTCCGCCATGTCGAAGGCTGGAGCTGGCTGGATTCGTATTTCTTCACCGTGGTGACCATCTCCACCGTCGGCTACGGATCGCTGGTTCCCGTCACCGCGATCGGCAAGATCGGGGCCACGATCCTGATATTTTTCGGGCTGGGGGTGTTTGCCGTCGCGATCCAGCAATTCGCGCTGTATAACATGCTGAAGCACAAGGAACACGCCGAATGGCTGATCGCGCGGCTTGGGCACAACAACGGGACTGGCGAAGCACATCCCGCCGCGAACCAGGATGATCAGCCGGTCTCTGACAACGCACCGACCAGCCGCTCCTGATCGTGGCCGTCGCCACCGGCGATGCGCCCTCGGGCGGACGGGCCCTGCGCTGCTCCTGATCTGCACATCCACCTGTGCATCACACGATATGGTGAACCGTCACTTCATGTGTTAACGGCATCCGGTAGCGCGGAGTATCAAAGATGAAAAATCCCATGTCACGCGGTGAATTCATCGCGCTTATCGCGATGATGTTTGCAACCATCGCATTTTCCATCGATGCGATGTTGCCGGCGATGCCCGACATCGGCGCGGAACTCAGCCCGGATGACGTGAACCGCGCGCAACTGATTCTGACGTCTTTCGTGCTGGGGCTTGGCATCGGCACCTTCGTCACCGGCCCGCTGTCAGACAGTTTCGGGCGCAAGCCGGTGATTTTCGCAGGGCTGTCGCTCTACATGGCCGCCGCGGCAGTGGCGTGGTACAGTACCGCGCTCGAGTGGCTTCTGCTGGCACGTATCGTACAGGGGATCGGGGCCGCCTCCCCGCGCATCGTCGGCATCGCAATCATGCGCGACCTTTATGTCGGTCGTGAAATGGCCAAGATGATGTCGATCGCGATGATGATATTCACCATTTTTCCCGCCTTCGCACCGATGATTGGCGCCATGATCATTGCCTTTGCCGGTTGGCGCAGCATCTTTCTCGCCTTCATTCTCTTCGCGGTGATCATCATGCTGTGGATCTCCATCCGCCTGCCCGAACCGCTGCCCCCGGAGAAGCGACGCCGTTTCCGCGCGCCGCTGCTGCTGGAATCGGTGCGCGAAATGCTGGTGCATCCGACGGTTCGCCTGTCGATACTGGTGCAGTGCCTCTGTCTCGGCATGCTGTTCACCCTGCTGAGCCAGGTGCAGCCTGTCTATGACATCATCTTTGACGAGGCTGACAGTTTCCCCTTCTGGTTCGGGGCCATCGCCCTGATTTCCGGCGGCGCGAGCATCCTGAATGCCGCCGTCGTCGGGCGCGTCGGAATGCGGCGCATGGTGACCTGGTCTCTTGCCGCGCAACTCGTTGCATCGGGCACCGTGTTGCTGATGGCCGAAATCGGGCCTTCGCGGGATGTGATGTTCGTCCTGTTCGTGATCTGGCAAACATCGGTCTTTTTCATCGCCGGCACCACTCTGGGCAACCTCAATGCGATCGCAATGGAACCGATGGGGCATATCGCCGGCATGGCCGCCTCGGTCATCGGCGCAATCGCAACCGTGTGCGCCGTTCTCATCGCCGCCCCGATCGGTCTGCTCTTTGACGGCACGCTCATCCCGCTGGCCGCCGGGATATTTGCCTGCGCGCTGATCGGATTTGTCCTGATGCTGCAAATGGGCCGCATCGAAAAACGCAGCATCGCCTAGGTTTCTCTGTCCGATTGCGCCATTCTGTCCGCATGACGCCAAGAAGGAAGACGCGGATGCCGGATGACTATTACAATCTGGGCAGTCACAACTGCCCGGTGACCACCAGTTCGCACGAGGCGCAACGCTGGTTCGATCGGGGCCTGATCTGGACCTACGGGTACAACCACGGCGAGGCCGTCGCCTGTTTTCAGCGGGCGCTGACCCATGATCCGGACTGTGCGATGGCACATTGGGGCATCGCCTATGCGGGTGGGCCGAACTACAACATGCCGTGGGAGGTATTCGACGACGCGGGCCGGGCCAAGGCGCTGGCGCTTGCCCATGACGCGACCCAGGCCGCAATCGCACTGGCCGACCGAACGACTCCTGCGGAACAGGCGCTGATCCGCGCCCTGCCCGCCCGCTATCCGCAGCGTGAACCGATCAAGGACATGCACGCCTGGAATCACGATTTCGCCGATGCCATGCGCGTGGCCTTTGCCGCCGCGCCCGACCATCTCGACCTGCGTACCATCTATGTCGAGGCACTGCTGAACCTGACCCCCTGGCAGATGTGGGATCTCGCCAGGGCGCAACCCGCAGAAGGGGCCGCGACACTCGAAGCTCAACGCGCATTGGAAGACGCGATGGACCATGCGCCCGGCGCGATGCGGCATCCGGGGCTGCTGCACCTCTATGTACATCTGATGGAGATGTCGCCCTTTCCGGAAAAGGCGCTGAAGGCGGGGGATGTCCTGCGGACGCTGGTGCCCGATGCCGGCCATCTCATCCACATGCCGACCCATATCGACGTTCTGTGCGGACAGTATCATGACGTGGTGCACTGGAACCAGCGCGCCATCGAAGCCGATCTGAAATATTATGATCGCGAGGGGGCCTTCAACATCTACACCGGGTATCGGCAGCACAATTACCATTTTGTCATCTATGGCGCGCTGTTTCTCGGTCAGATGCAACCTGCCCTCGACGCGGTGCAAGGCATGGCGCAAACCGTTCCAGAAGACATGCTGCGCATTCAGAGCCCGCCCATGGCGGACTACTTTGAAAGCTATATGGCGATGGAGCCGCATATCCTGATCCGGTTCGGCCGTTGGCAAGATGCCATCGCGCTCACCCCGCCGGACGATCCGGACCTGTATCGCACCCTGACCGCAACCACCCACTATGCCCGCGCGGTCGCCTTTGCCGCCCTTGGGCGCGTCGCCGAAGCCGAGGCCGAAGAGCAGACCTTTCTCGCGGCGCGCGCGCGCGTGCCGCAAACCCGGCTCATGCACAACAATACGGTGACCGATCTGCTGGCCATCGCGGCGGAAATGCTGCGCGGTGAGATCGAGTACCGCAAAGGGAATTTCGCCGACGCCTTTGCCCATCTGCGCCGCTCGGTGGAACTCGACGATACCCTGCCCTATGACGAACCCTGGGGCTGGATGCAGCCAACCCGTCACGCCCTTGGCGCGCTGCTGTTTGAGCAAGGGCACGTTGCGGAGGCCGAGATCGTCTATCGCGAAGACCTGGGCCTGGGCGGCCAACGCAGCCGCGCGACCGTCCATCCCGACAATGTCTGGAGCCTGAAGGGGTTGCACGATTGCCTGTTGGCGCGGGGGGACGAGGTCGAACGCCCCCAGATCAGACAACGGCTCGACATCGCGCTGGCGCGGGCGGATGGTGGCGTGGCGGCATCCTGCTTCTGCGCGCAAAAGGCGATGCAGGCGGCCACGTAACCGGAGCCGCCCGCTTCAAAGGATTCGCGATGGCCCTGTCAGAGCTTGCGGCTGTAGGTCCAGGTGGGCACCGCGGTATCACGCGCGAGGCAAAAGCTCTCGGCATCTCCGAGATATTCGAAACCGCAATGAATCAGCACCCGTGCCGAGGCCGGGTTGTCCTGGAAGACACTGGCGAACATCGTGCTGCTGCCCAGAGGGTTGGCCTGGACCAGCGCCTCGACCGCCTCGGACGCCAGCCCGGTATTCCAATAGATCGGCGCAACCCAATAGCCCACTTCCGTCTGGTTGCGATCCAGCCGGTTCAGGGAAATCACCCCCTTGAGTTCGGAGCCGCCGGATTTCGTTCCATCCATCGCCCAGACGTCTTCGGTTCGGTCATCGGACATGACGCGTGCGATGAACCCTTCGATCAGACCGGGCGGCAGCGGATGCGGAATGGAGGTTGTCATCCGGGCGACGCGCTCATCGCTGCCGTAGAGTTCGATCAGTCCCTTGTCCGAACGGCGCAGCGGTCGCAAATCGAACCGTTCCGTTTCAATCACCGGCTGGTTGATGATCTGATCCAGTTTCATGCGCCTGTCCCTCCTCCGAACATCACAAACTACGCGGACACCATGGCGACAGCACCACTATCCTTGAATTGGGCGTTCCGGGCGGCCTATTCAACATTTGCCGCACCTGACCCGCCGAAGAAAACCTGAAAAGAACAGTATCGCCGAACATCTTAGCAGAATTGAGGCGATTTTCAGACACGCTGTGCCTGGCTGTCCTGAACAAGAAAAAGGGACCGGCGGTGTCCGCCGATCCCTGGTAAACTTGACCTCCGAGGTTCGGCTCTACTCGGCTGCCTCTGCCACGGGCATCACCGATACAAAGGTGCGCCCCTTCAGACCCTTGTGAAAGGTCACGGCGCCGTCGACGGTTGCAAAGATGGTATGATCCTTGCCCATGCCAACGCCTTCGCCCGGCCAGAACTTGGTTCCGCGCTGACGCACGATGATGTTGCCCGAAATGGCGGCCTGACCGCCATAGAGTTTGACGCCAAGGCGGCGACCCGCGGAATCGCGACCGTTACGGGAGGAACCGCCAGCTTTCTTGTGTGCCATTCTCTCTCTCCTTAACCTTTGGCCAGTTCTTTGGCCTGTTCGATCCAGCCTTCGCGCTCGATCCGGCCCTTGAACGACAATTGCTCATCCATAGCAGCAACGTCTTCGTCGGTCCATGCCGCGACTTGTGCAAAGGTCGTCACGCCGGCTGCGTGCAGCTTTTTCTCGAGCGCGGGGCCAACGCCGGACAGCTTTTTCAGATCGTCGGCACCTTCCGCCGACGCCGCTTTGGCAGCTTCGGCTTTCTTGGCCGGCTTCTTGGCTTCGGTGGCCGCAACGGCGACTGCCGCGACCGAGCCCGCTCCGACGGCGGCCTTCACGCCGGACTTGTCGGCACCCGACGACAGGATGTCGGTGACACGAACCAGTGTCAGCTTCTGACGGTGACCCTTGGTGCGCTTGCTGGAGTGCTTCCGGCGGCGCTTCACAAAGTGGGTGACCTTTTCGCCCTTGATCTGATCAACGACCTCGGCCTGAACGCCCGCACCTTCGATCAGCGGTGCGCCGACGACGGTTTCATCACCGCCCAGCATCAGGATCTCGTTGAACTGAATTGTTTCGCCAGCGTCAGCAGCCAGTTTCTCGACGCGGAGCATGTCGCCCGCCTGAACCTTGTACTGCTTGCCGCCGGTCTTCATGACCGCAAACATGCGTCTGTTCCTTTGTCTACCGCGTCCTGTGGTCCCCGTTCCCGGTGTTCATGGCCCGGTATGCCCGATGCCACCGCAGACAGCGCGCCCATCTCCGGGCGATATGATACATAAACCCGGCACGATGACTCGGGCCGGGTTGCGTGCTTATGGCCAGACCGGAACAATCTGTCAACCGTATTCCCGCTCAAATGTCGCTGCCATTCATCGCCTGGGCGACGGCAAGCCCGAGTTGGTGGAAGATGGTATTGTAAATCCGGTCAAACCCGGTGAACAGCGCCGAATTCAACGCCCCGCCCGCCGGCGACGCGGAGAAATCGGAATAGGCCCGCAACGTCTCGCGCTCCAGCGGCTGGTAGGCCATCAACAGGAACCCGTAGATCCAGCCGGTCGTATCCGCGCGCAGTTCCTCTTCCTGCGACAAAACCTCGGTCATGATCTCGTCCACGGTCATCCGCGCGCCGCCGCCATCCGCAAGCCCGCGCAGGAAATGATAGTTGGACTCCAGCGCCGAGGTCACATTGCGTTCGATCAGGTCGTTGATCTCGACAAAGCGCATGACCTCGGCCATGTGCCTGTCATCGCCGCCCGCCAATGCACGATAACGCGCACGCGCGAGTTCCTCGACCGCAGGATCGGCCATTGCCACCCTGCCGGCGTTCTCAAGCGTCAGGATGCGCTGCCCCCGGTCCGTGTCAAAGAAGGCAATCACCGCGCGCATCTGATCGTCATCCAGGGTCTCGGCCAATGCGCCGAGCAGGGCCGCCCGCATGCGGCCCGGATCATAGAGCGCTGCCACACGGTCTTGAAAATAACGCCCGCCGCGCCCGCCCAGCATGTCGGCTTCGATATCGGCCCCGTGCCGCAATCCCTCGTCCCGCAGGATCATGGCGACTTCGTCCAGCCGCAGCACCCGCGCCACTTCATCCTCCAGCGGTTCGGCGCAAAGCGCGACGGCCAGCAGCAGCAGCGCCGCGACCGCCGCAGCCATCCTGCGCCATATCATATCAGATGTCCTGACCCGGATGCAGCTCGCTCATGCGGCCCGCCAATACCTCGAAACGATTGGCCATGATCTCGTATTGCACTGCGCTCAGCAGTTCATAGACCTGCATCATCTCCGGCTCTTCGAGGGCATCGGCATAGGCGGCAATGTCGTCATCGGAAAACGAACGATACGTATATGCCGCCCCGGCAAGAGCGGACCGGCGCAGCAATGGCAGCAATTCCGGCTCGCGCGCCTTGAACATCAACTTCAGATCTTCCGGGTCCATCTGCAGTTCGACCACGCCGGCCGCCGACGCCGCCATGAGAAAGCGGAACTGGATCTCCTGAATCGCGCGCAGACTGCCGCCCGAGGCGTCGATGGCCTTGTTCATCCGCTTGAACATCTCGAGCCGCGGGCTCCCGCTGGCGACCATCTCGGCAACAAGCTGTTCGCCGGCGCGCGCGGTATCCTCGTCTTCGTTCATGTGGCTCTCGTTCTCGACCGCCACCAGCCGTTGCCCCAGATCGCTCGCATAGAACTCGACCGCGTGGGTCAATGCCTCGTCGCTCAGGGTCTGTTCGAGGATCTGCAACGCCATGTCGTGCATCACGCCGGTGTCGAAAACCTCCGCCGCGAGCCGCTCCCAATCCGCTCCGAAGGTGTTTTCGTCGATGCCCAGCATATCCGGCGCGGACCCGGTGGACAGCGCGATACTGTCCAGCGCCACGTCAAACCCGGTGACTTCGAGAAACGCCTCGATCCGATCCCGGTCCGCAGCCCGCGCCACCCCCGCGCACATCAAAAGCAACACGCAGCAGGCAAGCGGCAGGATCGAACGAAACGGGATGAGAGCCGAAGGACAGGACATGCTTCAAATCGTAAGCCATTTGCGCATGACTACAAATGAAATTCGCGAGAACCTGCGACGACCTGTTGCCGCGGTCGTGCGATGCGCCGCACCTGGCCTGCGCCCGCACAATCCTGACGTGCATCATGCCGCACTGAATTTCCTGTCGCGTGAAATTTCGGATCATGTTATACTGTTATGATTGAAACGATATTTTTTGAGTTCGAAAATTGAATATTTCCATTACGCCGATCAACAGTCGGGTTGTACATAATGTCCTGGAGGTTCACCCGCTGGAGGAATACGCCAATCGTGTCAATTGCGTCTCGCCATCTGAAGTGCTTTCACCGGATGGGTCGATCTGCCTCTCGGATCAACCTGATTGCAAAATCCGGAGCCAACACGGCAATGCCCCGAATGGTCATCCATCAATGGCGAAAGAGCGCGTGATGTCCCGCGCCCCCTTGGCTGGCCGGGATCACGTCATCGGTGGGCAGTCGCGCCCTGCGTGCGTCCCGGAACCGTACGAGGCCGGCGCATCCCCTGCCCGGCCCCAAGAACGCGCAGCATCGAGGCGCTGAGGCAAATGGATCTATCGAGTTCCAGGGCATCGCAGTTCGAAGAGGTCGTGCCGTTCTGCCAGCTTCCAGTGACCGGCTCCGAAAGCGAGGTCATCGCGCGTCTGCTCCGCGAAGACATCCGGTCGGGCGGCGACATGTATCAACGCAAATGCCGCGACTGGTTCGAAAACCACCTGGGCAGCGCACGCGCCCTGCTTACGCCATCGGCAACGCATTCGCTCGAAATGGCGGCCCTGCTCCTTGACCTGAAAGAAGGTGACGAGGTCATCATGCCCTCCTATACTTTTGTGTCCAGCGCGAATGCCTTTGCGCTCCGGGGGGCGCGGATCGTATTCGTCGATGTGCGGCCGGATACGATGAATATCGACGAAACCATGATCGAAGCCGCGATCACCCAGCGAACCCGCGCGATTGTCGTCGTACACTACGGCGGTGTGGCCTGCGATATGGACGCGATCCTGTCGATTGCGAATAGGCGGGGCATCACGGTGATCGAAGACGCGGCGCAAGGCATGATGGCCACCTGGCGCGGCCGTCCCCTCGGCACCATCGGCAAGATCGGCGCATACTCGTTTCACGAAACCAAGAACTTCAGCGCCGGTGGCGAGGGCGGCCTGACCATCGTCAACGATCCCGCACTGGCGGACCGCGCCGAGATCATCCGGGAAAAAGGCACCGACCGCAGCCGTTTCCTGTCCGGCAAGATCGACAGGTATACCTGGGTCGATCTGGGCAGTTCCTATCTGATGAACGAAATCAGCGCGGCCTTTCTCTGGGCGCAGATCGGACACCGGGACAAGATCCAATCACGCCGCATGGCTCTGTACGCCACCTACCGGACCGAGCTTGCAAATCTTGTCGCGGACGGCCGGATCGAGGTGCAGGCGCATCCGGACGGCACGGCACACAACGCGCATATCTTCTATGTCAAACTGCGCGATCTGGATGAACGCAACGCGATGATTGCACATCTCAAGGCCAACAGGATCAAGGCGTCTTTCCACTATGTGCCGCTGCATTCGTCACGCGCGGGCCAGCGGTATGGCCGCTTCTCGGGTGCCGATCGTTTCACGACTCGTGAAAGCAACCGGCTTTTGCGGCTGCCACTGTTCTTCAACATGACCGATGCGCAACAGGCGCGCGTGATCGAGGCCTTTGCCGCCTTCTGGCGCTAGGCGAAGGCTGCGTCGCCCCGACAAGGGGGCGAGGCAGTTTTCACCGGTTCAAAATCAGTTCCGGGACGGAACCAGCCCGCTCCAGCCTCTGATCTCCAACGGCTGCCCGTCCGCGTCGACAACCGACCTGGGCGGCACCGCGCGCTGTGTCGCCAGCGACACCACGACCATCAGGACAACCGACGCGATGACGCCCCAGATCGACCCGATATAGATCGCATCCCAGTTCGCCCAGTCCTCGTATACCCCATCGACGCCGGGGACGATCCCGGTATTGGCTTCGGAGGTGATCGGCAGGTAATGAAAATAGCCTGCGACCCAGCCGAGAAAGCCGCCGATCATCGCGGCGAGCGCACCGGCGGAGTTCGCGTTCTTCCAGAAAAACCCGCAGGCATAGGGTACGAAATTGGACACCAGAAGCAGCGTCCAGGCGGCGACCATCAGATTATAGATGACTTCGAATTTCAGCGCGATCAGCAGCGAGAGACAGGCCACGACCGGCACG
>JAUIIJ010000026.1 GCA_030431825.1 Alphaproteobacteria bacterium | reverse complement strand
TAAACGCGGGGCCTCAAGCACGGCAAGGAGTGATGTAAGTGATTGTTTTTAAATGGAGGCGAGTACCGGAATCGAACCGGTGTACACGGATTTGCAATCCGCTGCGTCACCACTCCGCCAACTCGCCGCGCCATGGTTGGGAGGCATTTATCCGATCTGTTGTTGGGCTGCAAGTGTCACATCTCGGGTTTTCGTACCCGGGGGCCGTTGCCGGGGGGCGGGCAATGTGGCAAAAGCTCTGCAACCGTATGAAAAAGAGAGTTTGGTAATGACAGATTTCGCGCTGCGCCGCCGGATGATGGTCGATACCCAGGTGCGGCCTTCGGATGTGACGAAATTTCCGATCATCGAGGCGATGTTGACGGTCGAGCGCGAGGCCTTTCTGCCGGATGCCCTCAGAGAGACGGCCTATTCGGGCGAGAATATCGTGCTGAATGACAGGCGCGTCATGCTGGAGCCGCGAACATTGGCCAAGATGCTCGACGATCTGAACATCTCGCGTGACGAACTGGTGCTGGATGTCGGCTGCGCGCATGGCTACTCGTCTGCTGTCGTGGCGCGGATGGCCGAAGCCGTCGTGGCGGTCGAGGAAGATGCCGAGATGGTGTCTGAGGCGCAGGCGGCTCTGGTTCAGACCGGTGCGGACAATGTCATTGTCCACGAGGGGCCGCTCGCCGAAGGGGCGGCGGAACATGGCCCATATGATGTGATCCTGGTACAGGGCGGCGTGGCGCAATTGCCGGATGCCATTGCAGAGCAGCTCAAGGATGGCGGCCGCATTGCGTGTCTCTTCATGGAAGGGGCGCTTGGCATTGTGAAAATCGGCTACAAGACGGCGGGTGCCTTGTCGTGGCGGTTTGCGTTCAACGCGAGCGCGCCGGTCCTGCCGGGTTTCGAGAAGGAAGCCGCCTTCGCTCTCTGACAACGGTAGAGCGGCGGCGGCAGTGTGAGGCAGATGCAGTGGGAGAACACGGGGACAACCCCGGGCGCACCCGACGCGATCAGGAGACCGAGATGAGCAGGATGTCAAAATTCCGATTGGGCAAGGCGCTGGCGCTTGCCTTGACCGTCAGCAGCAGCGTGCTTGCCGCCGGCGGCGCGCGGGCAGAGAACCTCGCGGATGCGATGATCGGCGCCTACAACTCCAGCGGGCTGCTCGAGCAGAACCGGGCGTTGCTGCGGGCGGCGGACGAGGATGTCGCCGCGGCGGTCGCGACGTTGCGGCCGGTGCTGGATTTCGTCCTGTCCACTTCGGTGCGGGAACCGAGGCAATGGAGCGGCGGGCCGCTGGGTCAGGGCTCTTCGCAGTTCACCGGTGCCTTCGAGGCATCCTGGAGATTGCTTGACAATGGGGTGCGTCGTTTGACGGTTGCGGCGTCCAAGGAAATCGTGCTGGCGACGCGACAGACGCTTGTCTCGATCGAGCAGCGCGTCCTGCTTCGTGCGGTGGCCGCCTATATGGATGTCATTCTTCAGACCGAGAATGTTTCGCTGCGTCAAAACAACGTCCGGGTTCTGGGCGAGGAATTGCGGGCGGCTCAGGACCGGTTCGATGTGGGTGAAGTCACCCGTACCGATGTGGCGCTCGCAGAATCGCGGCTGGCCGCGGCGCGCAGCAACCTCGCAACCGCGCAGGGGCTTCTGGTGAACGCGCGTGCAGAATATGTCAACGCGGTCGGGCGCGAGCCCGGTCAACTGGTGACACCGACCAATTTCCCGCAGCGCCCGGCGTCGGTCGATGCGGCGCAGTCGGTTTCCGTCCGCTACCATCCCGACATTCTGGCGGCCCAGCGGCAGGTTGCGGCACAGGAGATTCTGGTGCAATCCGCGACCCGCGCCCTCGGGCCGACCGTTGACGGAAACGTGTCGGTCGGGCTGCTCGAGGATTGGGACAGTTCGAATGACGGGTATGACGCCAGCGTCGGGTTGAGCCTGCGCCAGCCGATTTATCGCGGCGGCGCGTTGCAGTCGAACATCCGTGCGGCAATGGCCGATCGCGATGCCGCGCGCGGCAACCTGCTGAATGTGCAGCGCGATACGGTTCAGGGCGTGGCCGACGCGTATGTCAGGTTGGAGGTGTCGCGGGCGAGCCTTGCGGCGACCGCCGAGCGGGTCCGCGCGGCCCGCGTTGCTTTTGACGGCATCCGCGAAGAGGCGACGCTGGGTGCACGTACCACGCTCGATGTGTTGTCTGCCGAGCAGGAATTGCTCGATGCGTTGACGGCCCAGATCTCGGCGCGTGCGGAAGAGGTTATTGCCGCGTATCAGTTGCTTGCGAGCCAGGGCCTGTTGACCGCCGAGCGTCTCGGGCTGGCCGTTCAGATCTATGATCCCACGATCTATTACAATCTGGCAAAGGACGCGCCCGCGCGGGTGTCAAAGCAATCGAGAGACCTTGATCGCGTGCTTGAGGCGTTGGGCAAGCGCTAGGCCGTTTCGTCTCGGCACCGGATCATCTGACGCTGCCTGAAATCAGGGATTTCAACGCGTTGGCCGATCCGGGCGTTTCAGTCTGGTCGCGAGCGGTTGTCGCAGATTGCGCTTTGACGTCGCGGGACGATTACTGGTATCCCTCCGGCGGAGAGATACGATTACTGTGACTGTCCTGCAGAAGCAGACAGGAGCATGTGCAAAAAACGCGGGCAGTGATGCCCGCGTTTTTTTGAATCGCCGGATGGGATGAACTGCGATCAGGCGGCTTCGGCCTGCTGTTGCGCCGCATTGCGCCGCTCGCTCTCCTCGCGGGACAGCGCGACAGACGTCCGGACCCCGCGGCCCACGAATTCCATCAGACCGGATACGACACGTTCATTCGGATCGATGCCGGCACAGGACAAAACCTCGCGCCCGTCGCGCGAACGGGCCCAGCGGGCAATCTGTTCCGGCCCATTGCCGTACTTCTTGTCGTCAGCTATGGCATCATCCAGCGCAGCCAGTACCACGGCCGCAAAGAGTTTACGTGCACGATTGCCTTGTTCATTGTTAAAGGCAGTGCCGTCAACGAAATCTTTCATCTCGTTTCCTTTGTTATTCTTGCTCTTGTAATTTTTCGGCGCGACGTCCCTTATGACCGATCAAAACCGATTCGGATACCCCGAACTTGCATGGCTCGTATTCCCCAAACGCATGGCTTTCTGCAAGTGCAGCACGAGATATCGTTGTATTGCCAGTCTCGATCCCGCCATATATAGGTGCCTGAGCTTTTCGATCAAGCACATGCGAAGGTAAAACCATGCCCAAAATCAACGGCAACGAAATCCGTCCCGGCAACGTTCTCGAACATAACGACGGGCTTTGGACCGCTGTGAAGGTAGACCACGTCAAACCGGGCAAGGGCGGAGCGTTCGCGCAGGTCGAACTGCGCAACCTGCGCAATGGCAGCAAACTGAACGAGCGGTTTCGCAGCGCCGACAAGGTCGAACGCGTGCGTCTGGAGCAGAAGGACCAGCAATTCCTTTACGAGAATGACGGGATGCTGGTGTTCATGGACACCACCACCTACGAGCAGGTCGAGCTTCCGGCCGAAATCCTGGGCGATCGCCGGCCGTTCCTCCAGGACGGGATGACCGTCGTGGTCGAATTCCACGAGGCCGAAGCCCTGAGCGCGTCGCTGCCGCAAAAGGTGACCTGCAAGATCGCCGAGACCGAGCCGGTGGTCAAAGGCCAGACGGCGGCGAACTCTTTCAAGCCGGCGATCCTCGACAACGGGATCAAGATCATGGTGCCACCATTCGTCGGTCAGGATGAGCTGGTCGTGGTGAATACCGAAACCATGGAATACACCGAACGCGCCTGAATCGCGTCAGCCCGCCCTGGCGGGGGTGGCGTCCGGCTCGACGAGTAACTCGCGCACGAGTTCGAACTTGACGCGCGCGGCGCTGACCTGCCGATAGAATGCGATCAGGAACGATGTCGGCGCCTGCAAACGGCTCAGTCCCATGGTCGCGGCCACGACGGTGCCGACATCGGTGCGCCCCTGCAGAACCAGCCAGCCCCCGACGATCAGCACCGCCACCGTGGCCGCGGCATTGAGCGTGCTGATCGCGAACTTGGCGGACAGTTTCCACAGGAACATGCGGCGCCGGGTTTCAAAGATCTCGTCGAACTCGTCCTCGATCCGTGACGCGTCGCTGCCCTGTTCCTCGCTGACGATGCGGTTCGTGGTGTCCCGCAGGATGCGCACCCGCCGCGCAACCAGTTCATTCACCTTGCGCTGGGTCGACAGGATGATGATGACCTGGGGCGTGATCATCGCAAGCGCGATGATGCCGAGACCGGGCTGCGACGAGGCGATATAGCCGATGACCGCGATCAGGGTCCCAAGCTGCACCACCGGATCGGAAAACGCTCCGCCGGTAAACTTCCCTAGCTCTTCGGCCTCGGCAGAGATCGTGGTGGTCAGCGTCCCCTTGGGGATCGCCCGGTCGCCCGCGTGGTCCGGTGCGGTGGCCTCGTTGTAAAGACGTTTGCGCAGGATGCGGATGATGTCCTCGCCCAGCGTGCCCGATCTGAACGAGACCACCCATTTGAGCGAGAGGCTCAGCAGGATCACCCCCATCATCTGCGCGCACATCCAGAACAGCGCGGTGCTGTCGATCTCGGCGTTGGACAGGGCGTTGATGATGTCCTTCTGATAGCTCAGGGGTACGGCGGACAACGCGGCAACGCAAAGTGACAGCACGATCAGGATCAGCTGCCGTCGCCCGCTGACGCGCCAGATGGCGGAATAGAGCTGGATCAAGGGTGCGAACCCGTGGGCGGGTGGCTGGAAAAATTGGTCATTCTGTCACTCGTTCCGGACTCAGCGTCGCGTCTGCCGCTTTCATGTTGTCGGTGGCCCGGTCAAATCGCAGATACGCCAACGCGTGTTCACCCGACTGCGTGAACAGCGTTCCGGCGGCCTTGTCCCCGGCGGTGATCGGTGTGCCGACAGTTGCGCTGCCTTCGATGCGGACCCGGCGCAAGCCCTTGCGCAGTTCCGTCTTGTGTCGCATGCGGGCGGTAACCTCTTGCCCGACATAGCACCCCTTGCGGAAATCGACGCCGTTCAACCGGTCTAAGCCCATTTCGAGAATGAACGTGTCCGGAGTCAGTTCGATGCCGGTTTCCGGTATGCAATGGGCCACGCGGATGGCATCCCAATCGGTGCCGTCCTCCTGCGCGCCATCGGCCGAGTAGCGACGCCAGCCAAGCGCGGGGTGACGCGGATCGGCATGGGCATCTTCGGGCTGCGGACCGGTCCCGCGCTGCAGGTTAAGATCGCTTTCGGTGATGGTGACATCCGCACGCAGCTTGTACATCGTCAGCCGCTTCTTCAGGTCGTCCGCAAGAGGTTCCGCGACGTCGAGCAGGACGCCATCATCCTGGCGCAGCAGGAAGAAGTCGGCGATGAACTTGCCCTGCGGGGTGAGCAGGGCCGCGTAGATCAGCCCCCCGTCAAGGCCAGCGATGTCATTGGTGATCAATCCCTGAAGGAAGGTTTCGGTATCTCGACCGGCGAGCTTGAGAATGCGTCGGGCGGACATGGCGGCCTCCTGGTTTGACTTGCCCCGACATATAGGTATGCCTGCCGGAAACAACAGGGAAGCCCCGATGCCGGCCGAAATCTCGATTGTCATTCCGACCCTGAACGCGCAGGCGCATCTGCCGGGCTGTCTCGCCGCGCTGATGGAGGGGCTCTCGGCGGGGCTGATCCGTGAATTGATCGTGTCGGACGGCGGCAGCACCGACGCCACCTGTCGTATCGCCGACGAGGCTGGCGCCGTGCTGATCCGCGGCCCCGCCTCGCGCGGGGGGCAACTGCGCCGCGGGATTGCAAGGGCGAGGGGAAGATGGCTGCTGGTGCTGCACGCGGATACCCGGCTTGAACCGGGATGGGCCGCCGCGGTGGGCGCGCATCTGGCAGCCGGGCAAGGGCGCAGCGCCTATTTCCGTCTGGCTTTCTGCGAACGCGGTCTGATGCCGGCATGGGTCGCTGGATGGGCCAACCTGCGCTCGCGGCTCTTCGGATTGCCCTATGGCGATCAGGGGCTGCTGATGCAGCGCGCCGTGCATGACAGGGCGGGGGGCTATCCCGATCAGCCGTTGATGGAGGATGTTGCGCTGGTCCGTGCCTTGCCCCGCCCCCTGATCCCGCTGCCTGTACGCGCCTTCACCAGTGCGGAACGCTATCGCAAGGCGGGCTGGCTGCGCCGCGGTGCCAGGAACCTCTGGACCCTCGCGCGTTATTTTGCGGGCGCCGATCCCGAGAGGCTCGCCGCTTCGTACCGGCGCTGAGCCGGTACAGGCGCGGTGGCCATCATCCGAGGAGTTTTTGGCCGATCCGGCGGAACCAGGACGCACGCGGCCTGGACAGGTGCGGCGCATGCGCCGCGAGCGCGGCGGCCCCCTGCGGGTCGATCACCGTCTTTCCGCCCTGGAATTGCAGATGATAGAGGTCGGCATAGATGCCGCCACGCTCCAGCAACTCGGCATGGGTGCCCGAATCGACAACCTGGCCCCGATCCATCACGATGATCTTGTCGGCGTTGATGATCGTCGAAAGGCGGTGCGCGATGACCAGCGACGTGCGCCCACCTGCCAGCCGGTCGAGGGCGGACTGAACCACCTTCTCGGACTGTGCGTCAAGCGCGCTCGTCGCTTCGTCGAGCAACAGGATCGGCGTGTTGCGCAGCAATGCACGTGCGATCACCACCCGTTGTCGCTGGCCGCCGGACAGCGCAGAGCCGCGCGGGCCGACGCGGGTGTTCAGGCCGTCCGGCAGCTTGCCGATGAAATCCGAAACATGGGCGGCGTCCAGCACCGGTTTCAGATCCTCGTCGGTCACATCGGTGCGCCCCAGCAGGATGTTGTCGCGCAGGGTTTCGTCAAACAGCAGGGCGTCCTGGCTGACGACGGAAAACAGGCCGCGCAATTTCGGCAGTTCCATCGAGCGAACGTCGACTCCGCCGAGCTTGACGGACCCTTCCTGCGGATCGACGAGACGGGTCAGCAGATTGAAGATCGTGGATTTGCCCGCCCCGGAAGCCCCGACCAGCGCAGTGGTCTTGCCCGCTTCGGCGCTCAGCGACAGGTCGCGCAGCACTTTGGCATCGCCATAGCTGAGCGATACGTGTTCGAGTTCCACATCGGGAAGCCCCTTTGGAGGCGCAACGGGAGAGTCTGGCGACGTCAGCAGGATCGGCTCGTCCATCAATTCCTTGAGGCGCTCGATCGACGCCGCAGCGGATTGCCATGCGCCGCTCAGACTGGCGAGCCGGCGCATCGGGTCAAAGGCCAGCCCGATGGCGGTAAAGAAGCTCATGAACTGGCCCACCGTCTTGTCGCCGGCAATGATTTCGGATCCGCCATACAGAAGAACGCCCATGAAGCCGATACCGGCCATCATGTCGATCATCGCGGTGATCGACGACGTGCCGAAGGTCGCACGCAGCTGCGCGCGCCGGAAAGTATCGGTGTAATCGGCATAGCGTTTGACCTGATAGTTTTCCAGGCTGTTCAGCTTGATCGGAACGATGCCGTGAAACACCTCGTCAAGCCGTGTCGACAGGATCGCGCCGAGGTCACGCGCGATTGCGGCCTTCTTGCGCACATAGCGTTGCGCCACGCCGATGGGCAGGAACATCAGCGGCACGCCGACCAGCATGATGGCGGTCCAGGCCCAGTCGATATTCACCGCAACACCCAGCAGAACGATCAGCGAGACCAGGTCCTTGCCCGCGCCGGTTATGATTCCGCGCCACACGATGTCGATCGAATTCACATCGCCCTGTACCCGCTGGATCAGGAATCCCGGTGGATGGGTCTGGTGAAACGATGTGTCCTGATTGATCAGCCGTTTCAGAAGGTCGATCCTCAGATGCGCCCCGCTGATCTGCGACACATGGGCCAGAAGCAGTTTCTGGGTGACGCCGGCAAGACCGCGAACGGTGAAGATGACCAGGAACGTGACACTGACCCAGCCCAACGCGCTGCTGTTCCCGGCGACGAATATCTCGTCGAACATCGGTTGCATCATGTAGCTGATCGCGCCGATCATGCTGCCTTCGATCAGCATGAACAGCATCGCGAAGGCCATGGTGCCGGTGTGCTGATGCAGATAGCCACGCCACAACCACCTCAGCAGTTCGGCCGAGGATTTGGGAGGTGTGCTCATAAGGTATTGATCCTGTTGGGGTGTGGAGCGGATTGGTTCCGCCGCCCGGGTTTCGGCCATTTAATCATCTGAGAAATTCGACGCAACCCGCGTGATCCGCCAGATTGACCTCGCCCGCGCCGGATGTAGGCTGTGCGAAATCTGTGAAAGGAACAACATGGCCGACTCGCTGTCTGTGGCGCAAGGGCGCGAATATCTTGCAATTCCGGGACCTTCGGTGATTCCGGACCGGGTGTTGCAGGCCATGCACAGGCCATCGCCCAACATCTACGACGGGCCGTTGCACAGCCTGACCGACACTCTCATTCCCGATCTGCGGCGCGTCGCCCGCACGCGGCATCATGTGGCGATCTATATCTGCAACGGTCACGGAGCGTGGGAAGCGGCACTGTCGAATGTGCTTGCGCCCGGGGACAAGGTGCTGGTGCCGGCCACCGGACGTTTCGGGCATGGTTGGGCCGACATTGCCGCGGGGCTCGGGGCCGAGGTCGCGCTCCTCGAATTCGGAAAGTCCAGCCCGATGGACATGGAGCGGATCGCCGACACGCTGCGCGCGGATCGCGGGCACGAGATCAGGGCCGTTCTGGCGGTGCATGTCGATACCTCCAGCTCGGTGCGCAACGATATCGCCGCCCTGCGCGCGGTTCTGGACGATCTCGGGCATCCGGCGCTGCTGATGGCGGATTGCATCGCATCGCTGGGATGTGACCGGTTCGAAATGGACGACTGGGGTGTGGACGTGATGGTGACCGCCAGCCAGAAGGGGCTGATGGTGCCGCCGGGGCTGGGTTTCGTGTTCTTCAATGACAAGGCCGCCGCCCGTCGGGCGGAACTGTCCTGTGTCAGCCGCTATTGGGATTGGGTGCCGCGGGCGAACCCGCAGGAATTCTATCAGTATTTCGGCGGCACCGCGCCAACGCATCATCTCTACGGGCTGCGCGCCGCGCTTGACATGATCGATGAAGAGGGGCTCGAACATGTCTGGGCGCGCCATGCGCGTCTGGCCAATGCGATCTGGGCGGCCTGCGAGGCCTGGGGCGAGGATAACGGCCCCTTGCGGATGAACATCGCCGATCCTGCGCATCGCAGCCATGCGGTGACCGCGCTCCGGCTCGAAACCGGTCAGGGCACCGCGCTGCGCGAGTGGTTGGCCGAAAATCTCGGGCTGACCCTGGGGATCGGGCTGGGTATGGCGGCGCCGGACGATCCCGCGCGGCACAGTTTTTTCCGGCTGGGTCACATGGGGCATGTGAATGGGCAGATGATCCTGGGCCTGCTGGGCGGAATTGAAACCGGGATGCGCGCGCTCGGCATCGCGCACGGAACCGGGGGTGTCCAGACCGCTGCCGCCGTCATCGCGGGGCGTTAACGCGCCCCGGCGATCAACGGACCGTCATCGCGACAGGATCAGCCGCGCGCCGCCGCCAGCGCCTTGGGCAGCGCCGCTTCAAAGGCATCGAGATCGGCAGAGGTGCCACAGCTTATCCGGATGCAGCGGTTTTGCGGCACCGAAAAGGGCATGCGCACGAAAATGCCGCGGGCAATCAGATCGTCCAGCACAGCCTTGGCAAACACACCGTCCGCACCGCAATCGATGGCAACGAAATTCGTTGCCGACTGAAGCGGCACCAGCCCGTGAGCCCGCGCGATCCCGGCAATGCGCTCGCGCCCCGCGGCAATGTCCGCCAGCACGCGATCAAGCCATCCGGTGTCTTCCAGCGCGGCAAGTGCACCCGCCTGCGCGGCGCGGTTCATCCCGAAATGATTCCGCACCTTGTTGAAGGCCGAAATTAGCCCGGGCGCGCCCAGCCCATAGCCGACCCGTGCGCCCGCCATGCCATAGGCCTTGGAAAAGGTGCGCATGCGGATCAGCCGGGGGTCGTCCGGGTCGATCTCGATGGCGGTTCCGGCCGGGGCGCATTCGACATAGGCTTCGTCCAGCACCAGCAGACACCCGTCAGGCAGCGATTCCATCGCCGCCAGCAGGTCCGCCCCGCGATGCCACGTCCCCATGGGGTTGTCGGGATTGGCGAGGTAGACCAGCTTTGCATCCACCTCGGCGGCCCTGGCAAACAGCTGCGCGGGATCCTCGTGATCGCCGCGATAGGGGACCTTGTGCAAGGTCCCGCCATATCCGGCGACATGATAGTTGAAGGTCGGATAGGCTCCGTCGGACGTGACAACCGAGTCGCCGGGGCCGACGAGAAGCCGCACCAGATAGCCCAGCAACCCGTCGATACCTTCGCCGACAACGACATGGTCCGGCGTGACGCCATGATGCGCCGCCAGGGCGTGGCGCAGGTCGTGATTCTCGGGGTCGCCATACATCCAGATGCCGGACATGGCGTCCTGCATCGCGGCAATCGCGCGGGGCGAGGGGCCGAACACGTTTTCATTCGCCCCCAGACGGGCGGCGAAGTGGCTGCCGCGTTGCCGTTCCTGGGTTTCCGGCCCGACAAAGGGTACGGTTGCGGGCAGCGAGCGGGCAAGCGGGGTATAGCGGGGCTCTGTCATGGGCGCAGATAACCCCAGCCGCCGCTTCATCGCAAGCGTGACCTATCGCGGTCCGTCCGGCCGGGTCAGCACATAGGCCGCCGCGCCGCCCAGGCAAATGGCCTGAATGACCAGAACCTTGACCGGCACGCCCGCAATGACGCTGATCAGGAACACGCCGCCCATGATGCTGCAGGCCAGCCGCTTGATCGGTCGCGCAATGGCGCCATGCGCCTCCCAATCCGCGATCAGCGGGCCGAAAATCGCGTGGTCGGTCAGCCAGCGACGCATGCGCGGCGATCCTTTGGAAAAGGCGAAGGCGGCAACCAGCACGAACGGTGTGGTCGGCAGCACCGGGAGCACCACCCCGATCAGACCGAGCAGCAGCGCCACGGCGCCGAGCGTATTCCACGCCACGCGGGCAATCGCATGACGCGGTGGTTTCTGCGGAGGGGGCGTTTCTTGTGCCACTGTCGATGCCTATGTGAACCGGTGCGACCATGACCGCGACCGCCGGGCTTGTAAATGCAGGGCTGCCGCGTGCCGCCACGTTCATCTGGATTCGCAAACCGGTTTGCGGTGAGGTGAGGCGCAGACAACCGGAGAGATTTCATGACACGCGTTTCCGTCGACTATCAGGACCACATTGCCCGGGTGACACTGACCCGGGGGGACAAGATGAATGCACTGGATGACGAGATGTTCCGTGCGATTGTCGACGCGGGCCAGCAGGTCGCCGCGTCCGATGCGCGGGCGGTGGTCCTTGCCGGGCAGGGCAAGAGCTTTTGTGCCGGGCTGGATCTCGCCAGCTTTGCCACCATGGGCCAGATCGACCCGGTCGAATGGCTGATGGGGCGCAGCCACGGTGACACCAACCTGTTGCAGGAAATGTCGCTGGTCTGGCGCCGGGTGCCCGTACCGGTGATCGCCGCGCTGCACGGCGCGGTCTACGGGGGCGGTCTGCAACTTGCGCTCGGGGCCGATATCCGGATCGCGTCGCCGGATGCCAGGCTGTCGCTGATGGAAATGAAATGGGGGCTGGTGCCCGATCTTGGCGGCATGGTGACATTGCCGCCGCTGGTGCGCTCGGATGTGCTGCGCCTGATGACCTATACCGCCGAGCCGGTTTCAGCAGAGCAGGGCGAACGCTGGGGGCTTGTGACGCAACTGGCGGACGATCCACAGGCAACGGCGCTTGATCTGGCGCGGACGATCGCGGGCAAGAGCCCGTCGGCGATCCGCGCGGCCAAGCGACTGATCGAGACCGCCGAGACGCAGGAGCGGGCCGAGGTCCTGCTTCAGGAGAGCCGCGAATCCGCAGCTCTGATCGGCAAGCCCGACCAGATGGAAGTGGTCGCGGCGCAAATGCAGGGACGCGCGCCGAAGTTCAAGTAATGCCCAGTGCCGAGAGCCATCGGCCCTGTCTCTTTTCATCGGCGGCATTCTGCGGCACAGCACAGACCGAGGAGCAACTATGCGGGACGAAGTTAG
The DNA here is from genome assembly GCA_030431825.1 of Alphaproteobacteria bacterium. Taxonomy (GTDB): domain Bacteria; phylum Pseudomonadota; class Alphaproteobacteria; order Rhodobacterales; family Rhodobacteraceae; genus Sedimentitalea. The sequence goes on along the minus strand of JAUIIJ010000026.1, from coordinate 57,214 downwards.
CCTTAGTTGCACGGCAGTCGAATGGCGGCTTTCAAGCGCTTCCTCGAAAAACGGTGGTTCTTGAGGAATCTTTCATGCATCGATGAAGGGGGCAAATCGACAAAGGAACAACAATGTGTCAGAACAACAATCTTTTCGTAAAAGTGAGAAACCGAGAAACGACCTCCTAGGCGATGGCGTTTATGCACTCGGCGTATTGACGGGCGTGTTGATCAGCCTATCAATGTATTTGGGCATTCAAGTTTTTTCATCACTGCTGTCCCGGGAGGAGCTGATAGACATCCTGCCATCGGTGGCAGCTTTCTTAGTGGCCTTGGTATCGTTGCAGATTTCATTTCGCGCGCTAACAGAACAACGGCGAATGAGGCAAGCTGGTGTTGACCCTGTTCTGATTGCCCACTTAGCGAAGGATGAGATGTACCCTTTAGTGTTGTCGCTGAATATCTCCAACGTCGGCGCTGGCGCGGCTATCAATGTTAAAGCGCAATTGGAGGGAAACATTCCGGCAGGGCGGTCAGATTTTTTGGATCGGATACGTACATCTGATTTCTTCAACAATCGGCGACCACTAGCAGCTATTCTTCAAAATCAAACAGTCCCCCACTGGATGGGAACAGGGCCTGATCTTTTTGGAAGTGACGCTCCTATTGCCCCCTTTTCAATATCTCTCACATATGAAGACATCGAAGGATCTAAGTATTATTCTACTCACGAACTTAACATCTTAGAGTTTGAAAACGCCAACGCCAATGAACCGGCCGACACTAAGATATTTAGAGAGCTAGAAAAAATTCGAAAGCTGCTGGAAAAGTGCCAGAAGTAGTCATGTGGAGGTAATTGAGCGGCATACTAAGACTTGTTTTTCCACGTCCATAAAACATCTGCGTTAATTCTCCTTCATCCCCGTTCAGCGTCCACCAAGGTGTTGGTTGGCTGTTGAACGCGTCGCTGCTAGCATACATCTGAGCAATAAGCAGCATCCGTCACTCTGGGCTGATTGTATTGAAAAACCCGAAGGCGGTCGCTTCGGGCTACCAGATCGGGTGATTGGCAAGCGTCAGAACCAAGATATGGTTGCTCCGAAATCGTTTCAGCGAGTTTTTCAACACAATCGGCTCAAGCCGGCCGTCAGCTTTTACCCCGCAGTTCTTATCGCGCGGCTTAGCTGCGCGGCGGGTTTGGGCAGGTTGTCTGTCCGGCCTCGGCGGACAGAGCCTCTCCGAGCGGAGACCGGGGCGGCCGGATGCGCCCCGGTGCGTGTCGCGGTCGCTCAGGCCAGTTCGGCCAGTCGTGCCAGCGCCTCTTTGATCTTGCCTTCTTCCGCTTCGCGCGCGGCGAGGTTGGCGCGGGTTTCGGCAACCACGTCTTCCGGTGCGGAGTTGGCAAAATTCGGGTTGTTGAGGCGCCCGCGCAAGCCGCCCAGTTCCTTGGTCAGTTTGCCAAGCGTCTTTTCCAGACGGGCCTGTTCCTTTGCGATGTCGATGATCCCCGCCAGCGGCAGGCCGAAATTCGCGCCCTCTGCGGCAATCGTCACGGTGCCCTTGGGCAGACTGTCGGCTTCGCTCAGCTCCTCGATCCGCGCCAACCGCTTGATCAGCGCCTCGTTGCGCGACCATGCGGCGCGGCCCAACTCGTCAATCTCGGTGACCAGCATCGGCACGTAGAGACCGGCGGGCACGTGCATCTGCGCCCGCGCCGAGCGAACGCTCTCGATCAGCGCGATCACCCAGTTCATTTCGCGATCCGCCGCGCCGTCCACGAGGTCGGTGTCGTAGGTCGGCCAGTCCGTCACCATCAGCATCTCGTCGCGGTTGCCCGAGGTGCCCCACAGTTCTTCGGTGATGAACGGCATGATCGGATGCAACAGGATCATGCACTGGTCGAGCACCCATTTCATCGTGGCGCGGGTTTCCTCGCGGGCCGGATTATCTTCCTGCAGGAGCGGCTTGGAGAACTCTACATACCAGTCACAGACCTTGCCCCAGACGAAACCGTACAACGCCCCCGCGGCATCGTTGAAGCGATAGTTCTCCAGCGCCTCGTCCACTTCGGCGCGCACCTTTGCGGTCTCGCCGACAATCCACTTGTTGAGCGCCTGTTCAGGGCGGGGCAGGCCATCGGCGGACACCTCGAAAACGCCGTTCATCTCGGCAAAGCGCATCGCGTTCCAGAGCTTGGTGCCAAAGTTGCGATAGCCCTTGATCCGCTCCATATCGAGCTTGAGCACGCCGCCAAGTGCCGCCATCGCCGCCGACGAGAACCGCAGCGCATCGGCGCCGTATTCGTCGATCACGTCAAGGGGATCGACGACGTTGCCGACGGATTTGCTCATCTTCTTGCCCTTGGCGTCACGCACAAGGCCATGCAGATAGACGGTATCGAACGGGATCTGCCCGACGACGGACAGCTGCATCATCATCATCCGCGCCACCCAGAAGAACAGGATGTCGGTGCCGGTGATCAGGTCGCTGGTCGGGAAATACCGCGCCAGTTCCGGCGTATCCTCGGGCCAGCCCAACGTGCCGATCGGCCAGAGCCCGGACGAAAACCAGGTGTCGAGCACATCCGGGTCGCGCCAGACCGGGTAGACCAGTTTCGTCGGATCCTGATCCAGCCCGTATTGCGCCAGGCTTTCGGCCAGCATGTGAACGGCCGCGTTCTTGTCGGCGACTTCGACGATGGCGGCGTGATTGATCGGCACCGGCGTGTCGGCGATTTCGTCGCGAAAGGCGTCCTGCACCGTTTCAAAGGAGGGCGCGCAATGCATCACCGCACCGGCATGCAACATGCCGCCGTCGATCAGCAGCCGGTGCAGTTCGACAAGGTCAAGTGTGCCGTCGTCCTCGTCGTCGCGGAATCCGGGTGCGGACAGATCCAGACCGTACCAGACCGGGATCTGGTGCCCCCACCACAGCTGTCGGCTGATGCACCAAGGCTCGATGTTTTCGAGCCAGTGAAAATAGACCTTTTCCTCGCGTTCGGGCAGGATCCTGACGTCGCCATTGCGCACCGCATCCAGCGCCGGGCCGACGATCCTGTCGGTGTCCACGAACCACTGATCGGTGAGCATCGGTTCGATGACAACCTTTGACCGGTCGCCAAAGGGCTGCATGATCGGCTTGTTTTCGACCAGCGGTTCGGCGACGGTCACGGCCTCGCCGCTTTCGGGGTCGGTCCTGGTGACATCATGCATCACCGCCAGCCCTTCGGCGGTGATGTCGGCCACGACGCGCTTGCGCGCTTCGAACCGGTCCAGCCCGCGATATTCATCGGGAACCAGGTTCATCGCCGCGATGGTGGCCTCGTCGAAATCCTGGTCGCCATTGGCGATGGCCTGTGCGACCGCGGCCTCTTGGGCATAGGGCTTGCCGTCGGTGCGCATGGTGCCGCGCGTGTCCATCAGGCTGTACATCGGGATGTTGCCGCGCTTGGCGACCTGATAGTCGTTGAAGTCATGCGCCCCGGTGATCTTGACCGCACCCGAGCCGAAATCGGGATCCGGATAATCGTCTGTTATGATCGGAATCAGGCGCCGGTGCTCTTTGGGTCCGACGGGGATTTCACATAGTTTTCCGATGATTGGAGCGTAACGTTCATCCGATGGATGCACTGCAACGGCGCCGTCGCCCAACATGGTCTCGGGCCGGGTGGTTGCAATCGAGATATAGTCGCGCTCTTCCTCGAGCACGATATTCCCGTCCTCGTCCTTTTCCACATAGGTGTAGGTCGCGCCGCCGGCGAGCGGATATTTGAAATGCCACATGTGGCCGGCGACCTCGATATTCTCGACCTCGAGATCGGAAATCGCGGTTTCGAAATGCGGGTCCCAGTTGACCAGCCGCTTGCCGCGATAGATCAGGCCCTTTTCGTACATGTCGACAAAGACCTTGATCACCGCATCATGGAAATTGCCCTCTTCACCCTCCGGTGCGCCGGGTGCGCCGGACATGGTAAAGGCGTTTCGGGACCAGTCGAGAGAGGCGCCAAGCCGCTTGAGCTGTCCGATGATGGTGCCGCCGGATTTCTGTTTCTGTTCCCAGACCCTGGCGATGAAATCCGCGCGCGAGAAATCGGTGCGGCGCTTGCCGTCCTTGGCAAGTTCGCGTTCCACGACCATCTGCGTGGCGATGCCCGCATGATCCTGTCCCGGTTGCCACAGCGTATCGAAACCGCGCATCCGGTGCCAGCGCACCAGAATGTCCTGAAGCGTATTGTTGAAGGCGTGGCCCATGTGCAGGCTGCCGGTGACGTTGGGGGGCGGGATCATCACGCAGTAGGTTTCGGCGCGCGAGGCGTTTGCACCGGCCTTGAAACAGCCCGCGTCTTCCCAAGCCCGATACAGGCGGTCTTCGGCTTCTGCCGCGTCGAAAGTCTTGTTCATGGCCATAACGCTGATCCCTTTTCCGTCGCGCTTCATCTAGCGAAACCGCGGCACAAGGGGAAGGCGCGACATCAGGTTTTCTTGAGCGGGCGCGGCAGATGCCGGTCGGGCCGGGCGGTCTTGCGGCCCGGCGGCTGGACATTGCCGGCGCTGGACCTAGTCTCCGGTCGCAGCGAGAGAGGACATCCCAATGGACAAGTTCGGCAAAAGCCAATCGGTGACGCGGATCGAGGACAAGCGGTTCCTGACCGGTTCGGGACAATATATCGCGGATGGTGATACCGCATCGGCGCTGCACTGCTACGTGCTGCGCAGCGAGGTTGCCCACGGGCGGATCACGGCGCTGGACATCGGCGACGCGCAGCAGGCCGCAGGGGTGCATCTCGTGGTGACGGCCTCGGATCTGACCGCGGCGGGGGGAACGAACCGTATCGAGGCCAATCTTGTCCAGAACCGCGACGGCACGATGGGTGCGGCGCCTGCGCGGCCGATTCTCGCCTCTGACCGGGTGCGATTTGTCGGGGAACCGATCGTCGCCGTGATTGCCGAAACACTGCACGCTGCGCGTGACGCGGCGGAAATGATCGTGGTCGAGATAGATGAATTGCCGGTCAAGCTGGATGTGCGCGCCGGAGGCGAGACGCTGCACCCCGAGGCGCCGGACAATCGCGCCTTTGACTGGGCAACAGGCGACGAGGTTGCGACCGACGCAGCGTTCGAGGCGGCGGCGCGCGTGGTCCGGCTGCAGGTCGAAGACAACCGGATCATCACCAATTCCATGGAGCCGCGCGGGTGCCGCGCCGATTGGGATGGTTCGCGACTGCATTTTGCCTTCAGCGGGCAGGGGGTCTGGGCGATGAAGGACCGGCTCGCGACCATGCTCGGAGTGCAGCCCGACACGATTCACGTGACCATCCCGGATGTGGGCGGCGGATTTGGCATGAAGGTGATGCCCTATCCGGAATACGGCATCGTCGCGCATGCGGCGCGAACGCTCGGGCGACCGGTGAGCTGGGTGGGCGAGCGCACGGAATCGATGCTGAGTGACAATGCCGGGCGCGATCTGGCAACCCTGGCGGAACTGGCCTTTGACGGTGACGGCAGGATCACCGCCTATCGCGTTCACTCGCGGATCAATCTTGGCGCCTATAACGGTATGATGGGCCAGCCGATCCAGACCGAACTGTTTTCCCGCGTCCTGATGGGGTGTTACGATGTTCAGACCGTATGGATGCGCGCCGAAGGGTTCTATACCAATACGACGCAGGTTGACGCCTATCGCGGTGCCGGTCGGCCCGAGGCGATCTATGTTCTGGAACGGGCGATGGACCGCGCGGCGCGCGACCTCGGCATTGACCCGTGGGAGCTGCGACGGCGCAACTTCATCCCCGCCGACCGTTTCCCCTATCTGAGCGCGACCGGCGAAACCTATGATGTCGGTGACTTTCACAAGGTGCTGGCGCGGGCCGCCCGAACTGCTGATCATGCCGGCTTTGCGGCGCGGCGCGATGCCGATGCGGCGCGGGGACTGCTGCGCGGGCAGGGGCTCTGTTACTATATCGAAAGTATTCTGGGGGATCCTTCCGAAGGCGCGCGCATCGTGTTCGAGGAGGATGGCACCGTCAGTATCCATGTTGGCACCCAGAGCAACGGGCAGGGGCACGAGACCGTCTATGCCCGGTTCCTGGCCGATCAGACCGGCATCCCGGTCGCCAGCATCCGTGTGGTGCAGGGCGATTCCGACATCATCCCGCAGGGCGGCGGCACCGGCGGTTCGCGCTCGGTCACGACGCAGGCCAACGCGATGCTGGCGACGGTTGCACAGATGATGTCGGCCTTCATGCCCTATCTTGCCGACAAGCTGGGCGTGGACGCGGCCGATCTGAGCTTTGATGACGAGACCTTTCGCGCCGCGGGCTCGAACATGACACCGTCGCTGCTCGAAGTCGTGGAGATGGCACGCGCCGATGGCCGTGCCGATCTGCTCGATCACGCCGCCCGCGCGACGCTGCCCGCGCGCAGCTTTCCCAACGGCGCGCATGTGGCCGAGGTGGTCGTCGACCCCGAAACCGGTGTCGTGCAGGTCGACCGTTATACGGTGGTTGATGATTTCGGCAATCTGATCAATCCGTTGCTGGCCGAAGGTCAGGTGCATGGCGGCGTGGTGCAGGGGCTGGGACAGGCGCTTTGCGAACATGTTGTCCATGACAGGGAGGGGCAACTGCTCACGGCAAGTTTCATGGATTATGCCTTGCCCCGCGCCGGCGACGTGCCGATGATCGGATTCACCTCGGAACCCGTTCCGTCCACCGCCAACCCGATGGGCATGAAGGGCTGTGGCGAGGCGGGAACCGTCGGGTCGATGGCCGCTGTCGCCAATGCGGTTCAGGATGCGCTTTGGGTGCGCGGGGTGCGGCAGGCGGACATGCCGTTTACACCGATGAGAGTTTGGAGCCTGTTACGGAATGATCCTGTCGCGGCTGAGAAATAAGCTATTCGGATGGCTCGGGCGGCCACTGCGCTCCGAGCACTCCGCCGAGGTCAAGCCGCGCGGCCCGCTTACCCATGTGATCATCCTCGACGGCACGCTGTCATCGCTTGAACCCGGCTATGAAACCCATGCCGGCATGACCTATCGTCTGTGCCGCGAGATGGGCTCGCAGGTCTCGGTCTTCTACGAGGCAGGGGTGCAATGGAACGGCTGGCGGGGGACGGTGGACGTCATGCTCGGGCGCGGCATCAACCGCCAGATCCGTCGCGCCTACGGGTATCTAGCCTCGCGCTATCGCCCCGGCGACCGGATTTTCCTGTTTGGCTATTCCCGCGGGGCGTTCGCGGTACGCTCGCTCGCCGGGGTGATCGACATGGTCGGCCTGTTGCGCGCGCAACATGCCACGGTGCGCAATATCCGAAACGCCTACCGGCATTATCAATACTATCCGCTGACGCAGCAGGCGGGCAGGTTCAAGGAAACGTTCTGTCATCCGGATGTGCCGATCGAGATGATCGGGGTCTGGGACACGGTCAAGGCGCTGGGGTTCAAGCTGCCGTTGCTCTGGCGCAGTGCCGAGGATCAGCACGCCTTTCACAATCACCAGCTGGGCAACAGCATCCGCAACGGGTTCCAGGCGCTTGCGCTCGACGAGACCCGGCGCGCCTATGCGCCCGAGCTCTGGTACAGTACACCGGACTTTCCGGGCCATGTCGAACAGGTGTGGTTCCGGGGCACTCATGGTGACATCGGCGGCCATCTGAACGGTTACGAACCCGCGCGCCCGCTGGCCAATCTCTCGCTGGTGTGGATGCTCGAACATGCGCAGGAATGCGGGTTGCCGCTGCCGGCCTCCTGGCGGGCAAGGTTTCATACCGATCCGGATGCGCCGTCGCAGGGAACCTGGCGTGGCTGGGGCAAGATTTTCCTGATGCGCCGCGCGCGTGTCGTGGGTCGTGACCCCACAGAGAGCATCCACCCTTCGGTCCGCCCAGAGGTTCTGACGCGGGCGGCGGTGATCATGCCCCGGTTGCGGTCCGGCGGCGCGGAATAGCTTTTCGGTTCAGTGGTCGCTCATCTTCATGATGATGCAGGTGGTCGACCCGGTGGCGTAAAGCTTGCCATCGTCCACGCCCCGGATTGTGCCATGCGCGACACCGGTGGAGCGGCCGGCATGATCGATTTCGCCGGTGCATTCTATTGCCATGCCCAGGGGGATCGCGCGGGTGATGTTTATCTTGTACTCCAGCGTCGTATAGACCGACCCTTTTGGCACCGTGGTCATGACCGCGCAGGCCATTGCACTGTCCAGCAGCGTTCCATACCACCCGCCATGCACCGTGCCCATCGGGTTGGTGGCCTTGAATTCAGGCGTACCGCGAAAGACAACACGACCGGGTTCGACGCTGTGCAGTACATACCCGAGCGTGCGGGCAATCGGCGGTCCGGGAACAGTGCCTGCAAGCATGCCCTGCATGAATTCGAGCCCGGACATGGACATCACGTCGGCCATGCTCGGCAGGTCGGAAAATTCGTCGGCGAGCTTCATGTCGATCCCTGCGCTGCTGTTTTCGGAACGGTAACGACAGAACAGGGTTCGACAAGCGTTACGCTACGTTCTGAAGTTGCACCTTGGGCGTCACGCCAAGCGCGTGGCAGACATCGCGGGTCAGTTCCGGACGGTTCAGCGTGTAGAAATGCAGCTTGTCCACACCGCCGTCGATGAGGTTGCTGCAAAGCTCGGTGCAGAGCGCCGTCGCCAACAGGTCCTCGCGCCCGTCACGCAGCGCCTTGTCGAATGCATCCTCGACCCAGGACGGAATGGTCGCGCCACAGCGGCGGGCGAAGTTGCGCGCACCCTTCCAGTTTTCGATGGGCAGGATGCCGGGGATGATCGGTGCGTCTATCCCCGCGGCGGCACAGGCATCGCGAAAGCGGAAGAATGTTTCGGCCTCGAAAAAGAACTGCGTCAGCGCCTCACCTGCACCGGCGTCGATCTTGGCCTTGAGCCAATCGATATCGGCTTTGAAATCGGCGGCCTCGGGGTGCTTGTCCGGATAGGCTCCGACGCGGATGTTGAATTTCCCGGTTTCCGCCAGCGCCTCGATCAGGTCCACGGAATTGGCAAACCCCTCCGGATGCGGGACAAAGGCACCGCTGCCCTTGGGCGGGTCGCCGCGCAGCGCGACGATGTCGGTGACACCGGCTTCGGCGAAATCGTCGGCGATCGCCAGTGTCTCGGCCCTGGTGGCATTGACGCAGGTCAGGTGCGCCGCGACGTTCAGACCCGAGGATTTGTGCAGGGTCGCGACCGCATCGCGGGTCAGATCGCGCGTGGTGCCGCCGGCGCCATAGGTGACCGAAACAAAGCGCGGGCCGAGCGGCGCAAGCGACTGTACGGTGTCCCAGAGCCGGAACGATCCTTCAAGGTTCTGGGGCGGGAAGAATTCAAACGAAACTGCGGGAACGGTCATAACTGCATCCTCTGATTTCGTCCCTTGTGACACGTGGCGCTTTGTGAGACAATTTCATAATTCTCAAGAACAACATGAGCCAGACATGAGACTGATCATCGCTATCCTGCTGCCCTTCCTGGTCTTCTTTACCATTGGACGGCCGATCCAGGGAATTCTGTGCCTTATCTTGCAGGTCACCCTGATCGGCTGGATTCCCGCGGCAATCTGGGCGGTCTATGCGTTGAGCCAATACAACACCGACAAGAAGATTTCGGCAATGCACAAGGACGGTCGATAGGCGCCCATGCATCTGGAATTTCGGCATCTTCGCACCATCAAGGCGATCCACGAATGTGGCGGGCTCGCGCGTGCGGCGGATCAGTTGAACATTACTCAAAGTGCGCTGAGCCACCAGATCAAGGGGCTGGAGGACCAGGCGGGGGTCGAGCTGTTTATCCGGCGTTCGAAACCGATGACGCTGTCGGCGGCGGGATTCCGTCTGCTGCGTCTGGCCGAGCAGGTTCTGCCACAGGTCGAGGCCACGCTGTCCGAGTTCTCGAACCTGCGCGCGGGCAAGACCGGGCGCATGCATATCGCCATCGAATGCCATGCCTGTTTCGAATGGCTGTTCCCGGTTCTCGAAGCGTTCCGCAAGAACTGGCATGACGTGGATGTCGATATTCGTCCCGGTCTGGCCTTTGACGCGCTGCCCGCGCTGCAAAAGGAGGATGTCGACCTGGTCGTGTCCTCGGATCCCGAGGACCTGCCGGGCGTGACATTCGTAGAACTCTTTGATTATCAGGCGGTTTTTGTCGCTTCGGCCGAACATCCCCTGGCTGCGAAACCCTGGATCGAGGCCGCCGATTTCCGTGGCGAGACGCTGATTACCTATCCGGTCGACCGGGCACGGCTGGACGTGTTCAGCCAGTTGCTGATCCCCGAGCGGGTCGAACCGGCGGCGATACGGCAGGTCGAACTGACCGCGGTGATCCTGTTGCTGGTCGCGTCCAATCGCGGGGTGTCGGTGCTGCCCGACTGGGTTGTGCGCGAGGTCAAGTATTCGTCTGATTACGTGACCCGGCCCCTGACCGAACTGGGTGTGACCCGCCGGCTTTATGCGGCAGTGCGCAGCGAAGACATGGACAAGCCGTTCATGCGCGAGCTGATCGACCTTGCGCGCGTAGAGGCACGCAAGCTGCAGGCGCTCTGATCCGGCTGGTCCGGCGCATGTCGCAAAGCGGCCTATTTCTGCCGCTTGGCCCGCAGGGTCGGATCGGCCTCGGTCGGGTCCTCGGGCCAGGGATGCTTCGGATATTGCGCGCGCATGTCCTTGCGCACATCGGCATAGGAGCCTGCCCAGAAACCGGGCAGGTCACGGGTGATCTGGATCGGTCGTTGCGCGGGCGACAACAGCGTTATCTTGAGCGGCACCCCGGCGCTTGCCGGGTGCTCGGTGACGCCGAACAATTCCTGCAGGCGGACCTCGATTTCGGGGTCCTCGCCGGAATAGTCGATGGGCACCTTGCGACCCAGCGGCGTTTCGAAATGGCCGGGTGCATGTGCGTCGATGAGTCGAGTCTGTTGCCAATCCAGCGCGGCGCGCAAGGCCGGGAGCAGGTCGAAGCGTTTCCAGTCATCGGCGCTGCGCGTGCCGCCGAGCATCGGCAACAGCCAATCGTCGATGCGCTCTAGCAATGCCGGCGCGGTGAAATCCGGCAGATCGGCCCCCGTGGCGCGCACCAGTTCGACACGCGCGGCGAGCCGGGCGGCGGCGCCCGACAGCGTCAGACCCAGATCGCGCACGCCGTCCAGCATGGCCCTGGCGACAAGATCATCGGGCGCGCCTTTCCAGTGGCGATCTTGCAGGATCAACGCGCCAAGGCATTCCTGTTGTCTCGTGACGACGCGGCGGTCGCGGCGTGACCATTCGCAGAGGTTTCGCCAGCCGATCCGATCGGCGAAAAGGTCGCGAATCTCGCTTTCGCTGATCGGCGCCGCCAGCCTGATCCGGGCCTCGCGCGGGTTGCCGTCAGTGTCGATCGCCACGAGATAGGGCGCATTCGCCAGCGGATCGCCTTCATTCAGAACGGCGCCCTTGCCGCCGGACAGAACATAGCGCGGCGCATCGCCCTTGCGCCGTTGTCCGATCCGGTCGGGATAGGCGAGCGCGACCATCATTGCAGCCGACATGGCCGCACGACCGGCAGAAGCGACCCTTTTCAGGCGCGCGGTTTCCGTTCGGATCCGGGCGAGAACGCCAGAGTTGACAGGGTAGGGGCGCGTTTGTGCGAACCCCTTGGGATCGCGCATCGCGGCGAGCCGCAGGGCAAGATCAACCGGAGCGTTTCGCAGCGGGTCGCGCTCGGCCAGCAACGCGGCAACCGGGGCGGCCCCGGGCCCGCTGACGGTCAGCATATGCGCGAGCCGGGGATGCAGCGGCAACCTGGCCAGCGCCAGACCGTGTTCGGTTATCCGGCCAGCGGGGTCCAGCGCCCCCAAAAGCGACAGAAGCGCGCGTGCCTCGGCCAGCGCAGCTTCGGGTGGCTGGGTCAGAAAAGGCAGATCCGCTTCATCCGCGCCCCATTGCGCCAGTTCCAGCGCCAGACCGGTCAGGTCCGCGGCCTCGATCTCGGCGGGGGGAAAGGCGTGCAGCGCGCCCTGTTCTCCCCGCGTCCACAGGCGATAGCAGACGCCCTCGGCGACCCGCCCGGCGCGGCCGGCGCGCTGCGTGGCTTCGGCGCGGGTGACGCGTTCCGTCACCAGCCGCGACATTCCCGAGCCGGGATCGAACCGCGCGCGCCGCGATTGTCCGGCATCCACGACCACGCGAATGTCCGGAATGGTCAGTGAAGTTTCGGCAATCGAGGTGGCAAGCACCACCTTGCGCCCCGTGTTTTCCGGGGCGACGGCGGCGCGTTGCCGGGTGAATGGCATGGCGCCAAAGAGCGGGCGGATCACGCAATCCGCGGGCAACCGCGCCGCGAGAGCGGCACCGGCCTTGCGGATTTCACCTTCGCCCGGCAGGAACACCAGCAGGCCACCACCCATCTCGCGGGTTTCGGCCTCGGCCTGCACCACCAGATCCGCCAGCGCCGCATCACGGCGCGCGCCGGAGGCCAGGGGACGGTCGAGCCAGCGGGTTTCGACCGGAAAACTGCGGCCTTCGGATGTGACCATCGGCGCCCGCATGAGACGGGCCACCGTGTCGGCATCGAGCGTCGCCGACATGACCAGCAGCCTCAGATCCTCGCGCAGGGCGTCGGCCACCTCAAGGCAGAGCGCCAGCCCGAGATCGGCATTCAGCGAGCGTTCGTGAAATTCGTCGAAGATCACCATGCCGACCCCCGGAAGGTCCGGGGCCGATTGCAACATCCGTGTGAGGATACCCTCGGTGACCACTTCGATACGGGTGTCGGCAGAAACCCTGGCCTCGCCCCGCATCCGGTAGCCGACGCGTCGCCCCACAGGCTCGCCCCAGGTGTCGGCCATGCGTTCGGCGGCGGCCCGCGCGGCAAGGCGGCGCGGTTCCAGCATTATCAGCCGCTGGTCCGACGCAACAAGTCCGGCCTCGATCAGGGCGAGGGGGACACGGGTTGTCTTGCCCGCGCCGGGCGGGGCCTGCAACACCGCGCGGCCACGGCTGCGCATCGCCGCGACCAGTTCGGGCAGCGCGTCTTCTATGGGCAGGGGGCCGGGGCGGTTCATGGCCGCCTTATCGCCAAACCCCGGCGCGGCGTCCAGCGGTGCTCTGGACAATACCCCACATGGCGCGGCATGTATCGGCAGGGCAGTTGCGGAGCAGGCATGGACATTACTGATCTGGGCAATCGAATTCTTGCCGGAGAGCGCCGGGCGCTGGCGCGTGGCATCACTCTGGTCGAGAGCCATCGCGCCGATCACAGGGCGCAGGCGACCGACCTGCTGGAATGGCTGGGCCGGCACGGACGACAAGCCTTGCGCATCGGGCTTTCGGGTACGCCGGGCGTGGGCAAATCGACCTTTATCGAGAGTTTCGGCATGATGCTCATCGGGCAGGGGTTGCGGGTTGCGGTGCTGGCCGTCGATCCCAGTTCGACCCGTTCCGGCGGCTCGATCCTGGGCGACAAGACCCGCATGGACCGCCTGAGCCGGGAAGCGACGGCGTTTATCCGCCCGTCACCCAGCCAGACCCATCTGGGCGGCGTGGCGCGGCGTTCGCGCGAGGCGGTGTCGCTGTGCGAGGCGGCGGGATTCGACGTCGTGTTGGTCGAGACAGTCGGGGTGGGACAATCGGAAACGGTGGTGGCCGAGATGAGCGACCTGTTCCTGCTGCTGCTGGCACCTGCGGGCGGCGACGAATTGCAGGGGGTCAAGAGGGGCATCATGGAGATGGCCGACCTGATCCTTGTGAACAAGGCGGATGGCGATCTCAAACCGGCGGCGACGCGGACCTGTTCGGATTACGCCGGCGCGCTGCGGCTGCTGCGCAAGCGGGTGCAGGACCCGGAGGGTTTCCCCAAGGCGATGATGGTCTCGGCGATGGAGGAAAGCGGGCTGCTCGAAGCCTGGGGCGAGATGCAGACCCTCGTCGGCTGGCGCAAGGAGAACGGCCATTGGAATGGCCGTCGCGCGGCGCAATCGCGGTACTGGTTCAACGAGGATGTGCGCCAGGCCCTGCTGGCGCAATTGCAGGAGGATGCGGTGCGCAGCGAAATGCAGCGGCTGGGTGACCTGGTCGCGAAGGGCGAGATGACACCCTCTGCGGCGGCGCGCGAGGTCCTGCAAGAGCACCTGTCGCGCTGAGTCGATTCGCCGTTTTGCTGCCGGATTGTCACGGGCTGGCGTATCAACGGCCTGTCGCAGCGCAATTTTTCATGTGACGCGGCAAACCGGGCCGAGTTTCGGCGCATGGGCGGCTTGACGGGGCAGGGCTTTGCAACTATCAGCACCGAACAGATTTCGGGCGCGGCAAGTGCAGCGCCCTTTTGCATTGTGATACGGCGTGGCCGTATCGGACACTAGACGAGGTACCTGACATGTCGCGCCGTTGCGAACTGACCGGAAAAGGCCCGATGACTGGCAACAATGTCAGCCACGCCAAGAACAGAACCCGCCGCCGGTTTCTGCCGAACCTGAATGATGTGACGCTGCAGTCCGAAACCCTGGGCCGTGGCGTCAAGCTGCGGATTTCGGCATCGGCGCTGCGCAGCGTTGACCACCGTGGTGGGCTGGATGCGTTTCTTGCCAAGGCCAAGGACGACGAACTGTCGGCCAACGCCTTGAAGATCAAGAAAGAGATTGCCAAGGCGGCCGCTTCGGCCTGAGCCTGATCCCAACGCGGATTTGACGTACAGCCTCGCGGTTTCGCGGGGCTGTTTGCGCTTGCGCTGCGCGCTTTGCGGTGCCTATACCGGGCGCGCCATGCGGCCCGTTTCAGTGAAACATATCAGTGCTGCGCTTGTTGCGCTTGTGGTCCTGACCGGTCAGGCCATCGCAATTGCGCGAGCTGCGCCGGGACCGGCCGGACAGATCGAACTCTGTACCGGCAACGGTCCGGTCATGGTTTATGTAGACGACAGCGGCGCGCCGGTCGGGCCACCGCAACTGTGTCCGGATTTCGCGCTCTCGCTGCTTTTCGAGGGGCCGGAGCCGCAATCATTGGAGCGGCTCGTCGCGCATCCGCGCCGTCTTGCGCCGGTCCGGGCCGATCTGCAGAACGAGTCGGTGCCGCGGCGCCTTGTACGCACGCGGGCTCCTCCCCGGGCGAGCTGATCTTCACAAACGATATCAGACTTGTTTCACGAAAGAGGAATGGCACCATGTCCATCAAACAGAACCTGCTGGCCGCTGCGGCCGTGCTGACACTTGCCGGGACCGCCTGGGCTGGCGAGGACACCGCGAAAATTAGCGTCTCCGATCCCTACGCGCGCAGTTCGACCGCGAATTCCGCCTCGGGCGCGGCCTTCATGGTGCTGAACAACGGCACCGATCAGGATGATCGGTTGATCGCTGTCGCATCCGACATTGCCGAGCGTGTGGAACTGCACACCCATGTGGAAGATGCCAATGGCGTGATGAAAATGCGCGAGGTCGAAGACGGTTTCCCGGTTGCCGCAGGCGAATCGCATGAACTCCGGCGGGGCGGCGACCACGTGATGTTTCTCGGGCTGAAGGAACCGCTGGACAATGGCGACGTCATCCCGCTGACCCTGACATTCGAAAGGGCCGGGGAGGTGGTGATCGAGGTGCCGGTGGACCTGGAGCGCAAACCTGCCGGCGCTGGCATGTCGCACGGCAGCAAGGGCAACTGACCCGCGAGCACGCAAAGGCAAAGCCGGGCGGCAATGGTGACCGCTCTATCCGTCCGCAGCCGGTTCGTCGCCGATCAGGTCGGCCACCCAATCCACGACGACGCGGGTGGCCGGGCCAAGCCGGCTTTCGGCAAAGCCAGAACTGACATCCGAGGCTTCGAGGGTCATTTCGAGCGTATGCGCGCCGGCTGCGCTGGCCTCCTGCACGAACCCGGCGGCCGGATAGACCTGCCCGGAGGTCCCGATGGCGGCGAACAGGTCCGCGCCTGCAAGGTGATCCATGATCCGGTCCATGTGGTACGGCATCTCGCCAAACCAGACCACGTCGGGCCGGGTCGAGACACCACCGCAGCGCGGGCACAGGTCGTCCGGGCTCATGGTATCGGGAGCGGGCCAGCGATGACCACAGGCCGCACAGAGCGCCCCCGCCAGTGTACCGTGCATATGGATGACATTGCGTGCCCCGCCCGCTTCGTGCAAGGCATCCACGTTCTGGGTCACGATCACCACGTCGTTGCGCCATCCGGCCTGCAGCCGGGCCAGCGCGCGATGGGCGGCGTTGGGCCGGGCGGCGGCGGCCTGCTGGCGGCGGGCGTTGTAGAAGTCGTGTACCAATGCCGGGTTGCGGGCGAAACCCTCGGGCGTTGCGACATCTTCGATCGAGTGACGCGCCCACAACCCGTCCGCATCGCGAAAGGTGCCGAGCCCGCTTTCGGCGGAAATACCCGCCCCGGTCAGAATCACGATCTTTCCCATGCTGTCTCCTTTGCCTATCACTGTGGCCAAAGGAGATCGCCATGACCACCCGTGTTCTGTTTGTCTGCCTCGGGAATATCTGTCGCTCGCCCACCGCCGAAGCGGTGTTCCGCGCACGTCGCCCCGATCTGACCACCGACAGCGCGGGAACAGCCGGCTATCACCTGGGCGAACCACCCTACGGCCCGATGCAGGACGCCGCGCGCAAACGCGGGATCGCGATGGATGACCTGCGCGCCAGACAGTTCACGGCGCAGGATTTTTCCCGGTTCGACCTGATCCTGGCGATGGATGCCGAAAACCTGCGCAATATCGAGGCGCTGCGCCCCAAGGGGGCCGCGACACCGGTACATTTGCTGACCGACTATGGATCGACCGCCGACGCCGTGCCGGACCCGTATTACACCCGCGATTTCGATGGGGCGCTGGATATCATCGAGGCGGCGGCGCAGGGATTGGCCGAGGCGCTGGACAAAGGCGAACCCTTTTATAGCGTTTCGCGATAAACCTGAATCACCTAACGCTGCCTGAAATCAAAGATTTCAGCGCGTTAGTTGATGCGACATGTTTCAAGTTAATCGCGAAACGCTTTAGGCAAGACGAAAACTGGCGGGCTCGGTTGGCGTCTCGTCGATGATGCGCAGGCTGTCGCCAAGCCAGGGCAGCCGCCCGAGGGCGGGGTTGATCATCTGGGTCTGAACCAGTCGCCGGACGGTATCGGCCACGTCGCGCGGCACCCGGTCGGCCCAGTCCGCCCCGGCAAAGAGCGAAATCGTGCGCGCGAAAGAACCGAAGGGCAGGGCAAAGGCATCAATGTCGTCATGGAACCGTTGGGCGCGCATGTAGCCCAGCGGGGTGGTGATGGCCCAGCCGATGCGCCGCGCGACCATCGCCACCAGCGCGAGGTGGCTGCCGATCTCGAAGCGATGCTCGAAACTCAGCTGGTGGCGCGCGAGATGGGTCTCGATCTGTTGCGCAATCAGTTGCTCGCCGGCATAGCGCAGCAGGGGCAGGTCTTGCGTGGCGATCTCTTCGATGGAGGTGACCGCATCCTTCGGCGCGATCAGGATGAACGGATCGCGGACGAGCGGATATTCAACGACATTGTCCGGCGTCGGGCCGGCGCGCGCGGTGACGGCGATATGATAGCGCCCGTCCTGCACCGCCGGACCCAGATCGAGGCTGGGCGCGGTGATCAGCTTGAACCGGCAGCCAACAAGGCTGTCGGCCAGGATCGTCGCAAGGCGCGGCGTCAGGTCATTGTCGAAATCGTCGATCAGGCCCACCGACAACGTGTCGAGATGCCCGAGATCCATTACTGTCAATTCGCTCTGCGCCAGCCTGAGCTGCGTCAATGCCGCCTGGGCGCGCACAAGGAAACTGCGCCCCGCGGGGGTCAGTTGCATGGGTCGTCGCGTGTGATCGACCAGATCGGTGCCAAGCGCGGCCTCGAGATTGCGCATCTGCTGGCTTACCGAGGGCTGGCTCAGCCCGGTCCGCTCTGCCGCATGTGCCACCGTACCGGTCGCGGCAAGCGCCTCGAACACTTCGAGACCGCGCAGGGTGACGCCTTTGGTCAGCATGGACAGGGCTCCAACAGTTTTAGCTTTTGTGAAACTGCGGTTGCGTTCGGTCAAGCGCGGAAACGCTCCGCCCGATCAGCTGCAGGACCTGCGGGCGAGATCGCCGAAAGCGCGGTAGTTCTTCCAGAATGTCTCGTCGCTGCGTCGGTCCGACTGGCGGATTTCCTGCGCCATGTTCGGATCCTTGAAGAGCTTGGCCGCCCGCCTGCGCTCGGAGCGCGAAAGGCTGTGATTGGCGACCGCCTGGATACATCCGCAGAGCCGCGGCGTGGCGCTGTTGCGCCCGGATGTGCGGCACGCGCGTTCGATGACGCCGTTGGCGGCGAACACTGGTTCCGGCGCTGTCCAGGTCAGTGTCCCGGCGCATAAAAGTACTGCAATCGCGTGTTTCATATCCTGCCTTCTCCGCCTTGCGGGGTCTGATGCCCCTTGTCCGACTTGCGGCGCAGTATGGCCGAACAGGACGGCACGATCAATCACGTCGTCGCGCGCCCGTGCCCGGATCACGCAAAGACGAAATCTCCGAGGCTCAGCTCATAGTCGAATATCTGCCCGTCGGCCGATTTCACAACGATCACTTCTCCCATCACCCTGACTCTGACGTCATTGCCGGCCTGCCTGATCGAAAGGTCGGAGAACTCCAGATCGCGACCGAATTCGGTCAGGTCGATCCGGTCGAGATTATCCTCGTAATCCCGGATCACGTCGCGGTTGCCGTCTTTCCAGAACACGAAGATATCCGCGCCGTTGCCGCCGGTCATCTGGTCAAATCCTGCGCCATCGGTGAGCACGTCGAAACCGTCGCCACCCTTCAGGATGTCATTTCCGCCTGCGCCGAACAGGCGGTCGTTGCCGGTGCCGCCCTGCACAAGATCATCGCCCGCGCCACCGTTGAGATAATCGTTCCCGTTCATTCCGTACAGAATGTCGTTTCCGAAGTCGCCAAACAGAAAATCGTTTCCGTTGCCCCCCAGCAGCTTGTCCTGTCTGGCTCCGCCAAACAGGTTGTCGTCGCCATCGCCACCGACAAGCTTGTCGCGCCCGTTGCCGCCCTCGATCAGATCGTCGCCATCCAGTCCCCGCAGAACGTCATTCCCGCCGCGCCCGTAAATCTGGTCGTCTTCCGCCGTGCCCTTTCGCCTGTTGGCGCCATTGTTGCCGTTGATGCTGTCGTCCACGGCCACGTAACGGAGCGAACGGATTTCGTCGGTGGTGTTGGACGAGACGAAGAGATACTGGCTGCCGTTTATGTCCCGCGCCTCGAGGTCGGGATTGTTGCCCATCGCAGTCGCCGGTCGGAAATCGTCAACCTGTATCAATGCGCCTCCGTCCGAGATCCGGAACACGCCGATGCCGGTGCCGGAGGCGGCCGCGACATAGGCGTCGCCGTTTTCCTCGAACACTTCGAGCGCACCCGAATAGCGCCAGCTGTCGCCTGCGTCGGGTGCCTCTTGCTCGACCAGCTGCAAACGTCCGCTCGGCAACACTTCGTAGACCAGTATGGTTCCGGCGGTGACTTCAGACACGATGACAAACGACCGATTGCCGATCTCGACCGTTTCAAGATCGGTGGTGATCCGGTTGTAGATCGCGGTGTCGCTTGTCGGGAGTTCGAAAACCGGCCTCATGACGCCGGTCTTGAACAGCCGGAGCACCTGCAACGGCGCGATATCGAATTGGCCAAACGCGATGACAAACGCCTTTCCGTCAACCGTGACCACGTCGTTCTTTTCGAAATCGTAGACGAAGGGCTGCGAACTGGCGAGTGGTTTGAGCGTTCCGTTGGCCCGGATCTGAAAGGTTTCGAAGGTGCTTTCACCGCCGCTCGAACTGCGGGCGTTGTCGGAAGATACGAGGATATCGCGCCCGCCGACATTGATGATCTTGGGGTCCGACCCGAGCGAGTTTGTCGAGCCATAGCCCTGCGGTGCGCCGGGGATGGGGCGGTATTGCAGCACGTCGGGTGTGCCGTCGGCGTCGATCTTCAGAACAAGCAGCCCGCTTTCATTGTGATCCCGGTTGTCTACGAGTTCGCGCGCCCGACCGCTGAGATATACAAACGTCTCGCCATTCTTCTCGATACTGGCGATGGTGGTGGACCCGAAAGCCCAGCCCTCGAGCCTTTCATAGCTCACTCCGAACGCGTCGACGAAATCGAGCGCCCCATTGGAACCGATCGTGGCGACGCCAAAGCCATCACCGTCAGAGGCCATCACCAGAAAATCCTGGCCGGCAACGTTGACTGAATCGATCCGTCCGGCCCTGAAATAGCCGGTTCCGAACGGGTGGGTGTATGTCATGTCGCGCACACGCTGCAGCGTGTCGATTTCAATAACGGGCATTTTCAAATCCTGAACAAAATATCTGTGGCCGAAGGCTAGAAAACCGCCATTCTCGCTGTCAACGATAAATGATCCGCAAACCGTCGTCGCGCTTGACGACAGTCTGTTTCCCGCTCATATCCACGCCATGACAGACCTAGCACATATCCGCAATTTCTCGATCGTCGCGCATATCGATCACGGGAAATCCACGCTCGCAGACCGCCTGATCCAGGAGACCGGGACCGTTCAGGACCGGGACATGAAGGAGCAGTTGCTCGATGCGATGGATATCGAGCGCGAGCGGGGCATCACCATCAAGGCCAACACCGTGCGCATCGACTATGTGGCGGATGATGGCGAGACCTATGTGCTGAACCTGATCGACACGCCGGGCCATGTGGATTTTGCCTATGAGGTCAGCCGCTCCATGCGCGCGGTCGAAGGCTCGCTGCTGGTGGTCGATTCGACCCAGGGTGTCGAGGCGCAGACGCTGGCCAACGTGTATCAGGCGATCGAGGCCGACCACGAGATCGTGCCGGTTCTGAACAAGATCGATCTGCCGGCCTCGGAATGTGACCGGGTCGCCGAGCAGATCGAGGACGTGATCGGGATCGACGCATCCGGCGCGATCCGTGTCAGCGCCAAGACCGGGGTCGGCATTCGCGATACGCTGGAGGCAATTGTCCATCGGCTGCCCGCGCCCAAGGGCACCCGCGACGCGCCCCTCAAGGCGATGCTGGTGGACAGCTGGTATGATTCCTACCTGGGCGTGATCGTGTTGGTCCGGATCATGGACGGCGTTCTGAAAAAGGGCGACCGGGTGCGGATGATCCAGTCGGGTTCGACGCATCTGGTGGACCGTATCGGGGTGTTTCGTCCGCAGATGCAGGTCGTGGACGAACTCGGCCCCGGAGAGATCGGGTTTCTGACCGCGTCGATCAAACAGGTGCGTGACACGCGCGTGGGCGATACGATCACCCATGAAAAGAAAGGCTGTGACAAGCCGCTGCCGGGCTTCAAACCCTCGGTGCCGGTGGTGTTCTGCGGGTTGTTTCCGGTGGATTCCGCCGAATTCGAGGATCTGCGGGACGCAATCGAGAAACTGGCGCTGAACGATGCGTCATTCTCGTTTGAAATGGAAACATCTGCTGCTCTGGGCTTCGGTTTTCGCTGCGGGTTCCTCGGTCTGCTGCACCTTGAGGTCATACGGGACCGGATCGAACGCGAATACGACATCGAACTGATCACCACGGCACCGTCGGTCGTTTATCATGTCTACATGAAGGACGGCTCGATGAGCGAATTGCACAACCCGGCGGACATGCCGGACCTGTCCGTGGTCGATCACATCGAAGAGCCGCGGATCAAGGCGACGATCCTTGTTCCGGACGAGTATCTGGGCGACGTGCTCAAGCTGTGCCAGGACCGGCGTGGCATCCAGATGGACCTGACCTATGCCGGGTCGCGGGCGATGGTGGTGTATGACCTGCCGCTGAACGAGGTGGTCTTCGATTTCTACGACCGGCTGAAATCCGTGACCAAGGGCTATGCGAGCTTTGACTATCAGATGACCGAGTATCGCGAGGATAACCTGGTCAAGATGTCGGTGCTGGTGAATGACGAGCCGGTGGATGCGCTGTCGATGATGGTGCATCGCGACCGCGCCGAACTGCGTGGACGCGCGATGTGCGAGAAGCTCAAGGATCTGATTCCGCGCCACATGTTCAAGATCCCGATCCAGGCGGCGATCGGCGGCAAGGTGATTGCCCGCGAAACCCTGTCCGCGCTGCGCAAGGACGTGACTGCAAAATGTTACGGCGGCGACGCGACGCGCAAGAAGAAGCTGCTGGAGAAGCAGAAGAAGGGCAAGAAGAAGATGCGCCAGTTCGGGAAAGTGGATATCCCGCAGGAGGCGTTTATCTCTGCCCTCAAGATGGATGGGTAAGACGGCTGCACGGGCCGATGCCCTATGGGCGGAATCGCAACGGCAGCGCGAGGACCGATAATGTCGTTCCCTGCGCTGCCTATCGCGTTCGTGAGTGTGTTGGCTTTGCGATGAATCTCATATAGCCGTCTCTCGCCCGAACCCAATCCGATTTCGCGCCAGATTTTTCCG
This sequence comes from Alphaproteobacteria bacterium, assembly GCA_030431825.1. Classification (GTDB taxonomy): domain Bacteria; phylum Pseudomonadota; class Alphaproteobacteria; order Rhodobacterales; family Rhodobacteraceae; genus Sedimentitalea. Next base: position 34,817 of record JAUIIJ010000026.1, on the reverse strand, counting down.
AGTTCGCGCCAATCGCGGGGTGCGGGCACACGCTGTCGTGTCTGGGCGCAGGTCCGGCTTGCGGTTATGCTCGGCAGGATATTGGGAGGTCTATCATGAGAATTGTTGCCGCGAGCCTGTTTGCGCTGAGCCTTGCCACCGGGGCCATGGCCGAGGGAAAGACACATCGCGTCGTCTTTCATGTCGATGAAAACGACGCACAGGTGATGAACATGACGTTGAACAACGTTGCGAATGTGACCCGCTATTACGAAAGTCAGGGCGACGATGCGGTGATCGAGGTGGTTGCCTATGGTCCGGGGCTGGCCATGTTGCTGGCCGATGAAAGTCCGGTCGCCGACCGGATCAGCGTGATGAGTCTCGAGATCGACAACCTCTCGTTTGCGGCCTGTGGCAACACGTATAACGCGATGAATGCAAAGGCCGGAAAGGAACTGGACCTGCTGGACGAGGCCGGGATCGTAACTTCGGGCGTTGTGCGGCTGGTTGAATTGCAGGAACAGGGCTATGCCTATGTGCGGCCCTGATCACTTTCCCGCCGTCCGAGTTCCGTCGCCCGGCCATGGCCCTTCGCGCGGCCACCGTCAGCGGCCAGGGGCGGAGAGTCGTCCCGGGTGAATTGCCGCGCACAGGGGCGTTCCTGCATGTCGCCGGGGTCAACACGCGGCGATGCTGTCGCGGTCACGTCTTCATGCGTGTCTTTGACGGTACGCGAAGCCGGTTGTTTCGAAGTGCAGTATGCAGGGCCCTGTTCAGGAGGTGGCGCGCCGCACGTTCGTGGCCGCCGCCGCGCGAAAGGCGCTGCTCAGGATCAGTTGCAATGCGATGCTGATTATGAAACCGGCCCAGCCTCCTACGAAATAGTAGAGAAAAATCGACCCGAGCCCGCTCCCCGTCAACGCCCCGGTCAGGGCACCGATCAGCCCGAAGGCTATGGAAAGGACAAGATGCGCCAGCATTTGCTGTTGTGTCTCCCGAGTCACAGGAACTTGATTTTCAAGTAGTCTGGCAAAAAGATTAACAAAAAGCTAATAAGCGGCCGTCTGGACTGCATTCATCGGCACGATCTTGCCGTGTATGCCAATATCTGGCTCAACCAAAGCGTTAAAATCCTGAGAAAAACAGGCGAATTTCGTACTGAAATCGCCTGAATATTCAGTTAATGCTTTGATAAGAAGAGCGTTTTATGGGTGTTCTGTTTTTTGCCCCGTGAAATGGGCATCCGGATTGATCCCAATCAACGAAATCGGCCCTTGCACATCTTATGCCGTCACCTGCGCAGACCAAAACAGCAGGAAAGACCGATGATTCGCCTTGCGATGCTCCTTTATTCCATTATCTCCACCAGTCTCGCGGGCACCGCGGTGATTGTCGTTCTGGTCATGGGCCAGGGTACCTTGCGACCGATCCTGATCGCGGCGGCGACCGGAGCCGTGCTGGCGATTCCGGTGGCATATCTCGTTGCGCGCAGGCTTCATGATCGGTCCTGATCAACATGCGCGGCGGAACGCGTGGACCCTCGCTTGGGCGCAGTCACGCCGTCAGGAATGCGCGCAGCGACGCTTCGAACTCGCGGGGTTTCTCGGCGTGAAGCCAGTGGCCGGCACCCGGCAGCTTGGCAAATCGCGCATGCGGAAACAGGGCGCGGATGGCATCGCGATGTTCGCGCAGAACATAGTCTGACGCTCCGCCCGACAGGAACAGGGCCGGCCCGTCCCAGTGGGTGTCGACCTTCGGGAACCCCATGATCCGGGGCATCTCGTCGGCGAGCGTATCAAGGTTCAGCTTCCAGCGCTTGTTCGGCAGGTCGAGCGACTGGGTGAAAAAGCTCTGCAACGCCCGTTCGACGCCAAGTTCGGCCAAACGGGCCTCGGCCTCGGACCGGCGGGAAATGCTGTTCAGGTCGACCCCCCGCATGGCGTCGATGAACGGCATCTGGGTATGGGCATAGCTGACCGGGGCAATGTCGGCGACCACCAGTTTGCGCACGGCAGCGGGATGCCGCAGGGCGAGCATCATCGCTGCCTTGCCGCCCATGGAATGGCCCACCACATCCGCGACGCCGCCGAACTCCGCGATCACCTCGGCCAGATCATCCGCCATGTCGGGGTAGCTGTGGCTGTCGCTCCACGGGCTGTCACCGTGATTGCGCATGTCGACGGCCACGACCTGCCGGCTGTCCGAGATACGTTTGGCGATAACGCCCCAGTTGCGCGCCGAGCCATAGAGCCCGTGGGCGATCAGCAGCGGGGGCAGCTCGGTGGCGGTGCCGTGAGTGATCATGTTCAACATGATGCGGTGATAACGGCTGAGTTCGATCAGGGCCAGACCTGTTGAAGCAGCGGCGCGGGGAGAGTATGGCAGGATCATCGGGCCGCGCGACAGGAGACAGGATGACCGAACCGCAGGACTTCGAAACCGCCAGCGCCGGATTGCTTGCCCTGATGCGCGAAAAGCTGGGGGTGCGGGCGCATTCGTTGCGGGAGGCGCGCACCCCGGCCAAGCGGTTGTTGCCGCGCAGGGTGTTCAGGAGTTTCGAAACCTTGCAGAAAGCGGAACCGTTTCTGGCGCATCCCAAGCTGGCAAGAACGGTGAATTCCACGGAAATTGCAGCGGCGACCAGAACGTTGCGCAACCATCTTGACGCAATCGACCTTGCGGACCGGCGCAAGGGGTGGTGGCTGAGCCTTGCGGGCAGCCTCGCCTTCAACCTGCTTCTCGCCAGCGTGGTGTTGCTCGTGTTTCTGTTCTGGCGCGGCATTCTCTAGCGCATCGCCGGATACGGCCCGGTTGCGGGCCGTATCGGATCTGTGCTCAGGCCGTTGGCTTGGAGGCGGCGGTGGCGTGTCCGCCGGCCTGCGGGGCGTCGGGCCACGCGGTCGGATCGGTGTCGAGATCGGCAAACTGCGCGGGATCGAAGACCGGTCGGTTGACCCCCTGCGCAAGTTGCGCGCGATAATCATCCACCACACGCATCGCGACCGGGAACAGCATCATCAGGGCCAGCAGGTTCACCACCGCGAGAATGCCCATCATCGGATCGGAGAAAGCAAACACCGCCATCGCCCCCGGTGCCACGGCGCCGAGAAAGACGATGCCGATGATCGCGATACGCAACACCAGCACAGCGGCCGGGTTCCCGGTCATGAAGGACAGTGCGTTTTCGCCGAGATAATAATTGTACATGATCGACGAGAACGCAAAGAGCAGGATCGCGAAGGTCAGGAAATACTGCGCCCAACTGCCCAGGTGGCTGACAAGCGATTGCTGGGTGAGGGCAACGCCGTCGATTCCTTCGGCGCCGGGCTGATAGACATCGCCAAGCAGGATGACGAAGGCCGTGCAGGAACAGATGATGATCGTGTCGATAAAGACCGACAATGACTGCGTGATGCCCTGGCTGACCGGATGCTTGACATAGGCCGTTGCCGCGACGTTGGGTGCCGAGCCGAGACCGGCTTCGTTCGAAAACAGACCGCGGCGCAACCCCTGGGCAATCGCGGCCCCCATGCCGCCGGCGACCGCTTCGCGGAACCCGAAGGCGTTGGCGACGATGTCGACGATCACGCCGGGCAGGCTGGTGATATTCAGCAGGATGATAATCAGGGCCATCGCCAGATAACCGATCGCCATGATCGGAATGATGACATCTGCGGCCTTTGCGATGCGATGGATCCCGCCAAAGATGATGAACCCGGTCACGATCGCCAGCAGAATGCCCGTATAGACCCTCGGGATCGACATGCTGTCCAGTGCGGCGCCGGCGACGGTGTTGCCCTGGAACGCGTTGAAACCGATCGAGAATGAGGCGATCAGGCAGACCGCGTAGATTACCGCCAGCCAGCGATAGTTCTGGCCGAGGCCGTGAATGATGGTCTGGGCCGGGCCCCCGCGATAATCGCCCTCTGCCGTGGTGCGCTTGTAAATCTGGGCGAGGGTTGCTTCGATCAGGGCCGTACACATGCCGACCAGGGCAATCATCCACATCCAGAACACCGCGCCGGGACCGCCGATGGTGATGGCCACCGCCACGCCCGCGATATTTCCACCGCCGACGCGGCCACCGACCGACACGAAGAGCGCTTCCCGGGCGCTGATCTTGCTCGGGTCGCCCGAGTCGTCACGTCTGAGGACGGCGAACATGCGTTTGAAGAAGCGCAATTGCACGAAGTGACTGGCCGCCGTGAAGAACAGCCCAAAGACCACAAGGATCGGGACGAGTGCAAAGCCCCAGGTCAGATTGTTGATGAGATCGAATAGCCAGTTCAAAAGGTCCACGGAATGCCCCCTCCTTGAATTGTATTTGTCCTGCAATCATGCACGCTTGGGGGTATCCGGCAAGCCATTCACGCTAAGATGGAACTTCAGTTTCCCGTATTTGTTGTGCCGGATGCAAGAAATCCGGCATCCGGAATAGAAAAAGGGCGCCGCCAAATCTGACGACGCCCGGCCTGTTTTTCCGTTCGCGCGGGATCTCAGAGGTTCGGGTAGATCGGGAAACGCGCGCACAGGGCGGCGACCTCTGCGCGTACCTTGTCCTCGACCGCGCTGTTGTTGTCTTCGCCATTGGCGGCGAGCCCGTCGACCACCTCGATGATCCAGTCGGCGATCTGGCGGAACTCGGGTTGGCCAAAGCCCCGCGTGGTTCCTGCCGGGCTGCCAAGGCGAATACCCGAGGTCACGGTCGGCTTTTCCGGGTCAAACGGCACGCCGTTCTTGTTGCAGGTGATATGCGCGCGACCCAGGGCCTTTTCGGTGGCGTTGCCCTTGACCCCCTTGGGGCGCAGATCGACCAGTACGACATGGGTGTCGGTGCCGTGTGTGACGGTGTCGAGGCCGCCCTTGATCAACTGATCCGACAGCGCCTGCGCGTTGGTCACGACCTGCTTGATATAGTCCTTGAAACCGGGCTGCAGCGCCTCGCCGAAGGCCACCGCCTTGCCGGCGATCACATGCATCAGCGGGCCGCCCTGAATGCCGGGGAAGATGGCCGAGTTGATCTTTTTCGCCAGCGCCTCATCATTGGTCAGGATCATGCCGCCGCGCGGTCCGCGCAGGGTCTTGTGGGTGGTGGTGGTCGCCACATGCGCGTGCGGGAAGGGCGAGGGGTGCTCACCCGCCGCAACCAGACCGGCGAAATGCGCCATGTCGACATGCAGGTAGGCACCGACGCTGTCGGCGATCTCGCGCATCCGGGCGAAATCGATCTGGCGCGGGATGGCCGAACCACCGGCGATGATCAGCTTGGGCTTGTGCTCGCGCGCAAGCTCCTGCACCTGGTCGTAATCCAGCAGGTTGTCCTGTTTGCGCACGCCGTATTGTATCGCGTTGAACCATTTGCCCGACTGGTTGGGGCGGGCGCCGTGGGTCAGGTGACCGCCGGCGTCCAGGCTCATACCGAGAATCGTGTCACCCGGTTGCAGCAGCGCGGTGAACACGCCCTGATTGGCCTGGGATCCGGAATTGGGCTGCACATTGGCAAATCCGCAGTCAAACAGCTTGCAGGCGCGGTCGGTGGCGAGGTTCTCGGCAATGTCGACGAACTGACACCCGCCGTAATAGCGGCGACCGGGATAGCCTTCGGCGTATTTGTTGGTCATCACCGAGCCCTGTGCTTCCATCACGGCGGCGCTGACGATGTTTTCGGACGCGATCAGTTCGATCTCGTCGCGCTGGCGCCCGAGCTCCTGCCGGATCGCGCCGAAGATCTCGGGATCACGCTCGGCGAGGGGGGTCGTGAAAAAGCCGGTATCTGGATTTGGCGCGGTCATCGGGGGCTCCGTTCTGGACAGGTGATGTGTTTATGGTCGATTGAGCCGGAAACTAGTTGCTGCCGCCGCAGAGTGAAAGGCGATAAACCGGCGATTTGCCGCGCTGAAGCGGCAAGGCTGGTCACCGCGTCAAAGGTGTGGTTGTTTCGGAACCGAATGCGCAACACCGGAAACCCGACGCCATGACATTACGAATCGCGTTCCTGGCCAGCAGGGCACCGGTTGCGCAGACGGCGCGCGCGGTTCTGATCGGGCGTTATGGCAATGTCGAGCCCGAAGAGGCGGATGTCATCGTGGCCCTGGGTGGTGATGGGTTCATGCTGCGCACGCTGCACCGGGCGCAAACACTGCCGGCGCCGGTCTACGGGATGAACCGGGGCACCATCGGCTTCCTGATGAACGAGTACAGCGAAACCGACCTGATGGACCGGCTCAAGGAGGCCGAGCAAGAGGTCATAAATCCCTTGTCGATGCAGGCGATGGACCAGTTCGGACGCAAGCACAGGGCGCTTGCGATCAACGAGGTATCGCTTCTTCGCGCGGGTCCGCAGGCCGCGCGGCTCAAGATCACGGTGGATGGGCGTGTCCGGCTCTCGGAACTGGTCTGCGATGGTGCGCTGCTGGCGACTCCGGCCGGGTCGACCGCCTACAACTATTCCGCCCACGGTCCGATCCTGCCGATCGGATCGGACGTGCTGGCGTTGACCGCGATCGCCGCGTTCCGGCCCCGCCGCTGGCGCGGGGCGTTGCTGCCCAAGACCGCCAATGTGCGCTTTGACGTGCTCGAGGCGGACAAGCGCCCGGTGATGGCGGATGCGGACTCGATCTCGATCACCGACATTGATTGGGTCGAAATAAAATCCGAACCGACCATCGAGCACAGGATTCTGTTCGATCCCGGGCATGGTCTGGAAGAACGTCTTATTTCCGAACAGTTTACGTGATTCTGTAGTCCGCCGTCGGCGGCGCGTCGGCCTCTTTCGAACAAATTGAGGCAAAAAAAATCACGAGTTTTCCATCATTTTTTCACCTTGTGTGATCATGCTCACAGAAAGCCGGGGTGGCTTCTGGCAAAGTGTAATCGTTGTAACGAGGAATTTTGGCAAAGAGTACGGAGTAAGTGAGTGGTGTTGGTAAAGAGTACCGCGTGAGTGAGTGGTTCTTGTAACGAGTTTATTTCAGTAGGACCCGGGCGCAGAGGAAACTCTGCGTCCGTATTTTTTTGTGCATGGCACCTATTTTCGCTCCAACGCCGGCCCGCACGGAGGATCTGGCGCGCCGGCGCGGCTTGTCCGTGGTGGCTGGGCCTATAGCATTTCGCGATAAACCTGAATCACCTAACGCTGCCTGAAATCAGAGATTTCAACGCGTTCGGTGATGCCAGATGTTTCAAGTCAATCGCGAAACGCTTTAGCCGATCCGCGCCCACAAGGGATCGCACATCCGCCCGACCCGCTCTTCGATCGCTGCGCAGGCATCGACAACCAGGTCTTCGCGCCAGCGCCGGCCGACGATCTGGATGTTGATCGGCTGCATGCCCTGCGGCAATTCGGCCAGATGCGCCGGAACACTGCCTGCGGGCAGCCCCATGAAATTCATCGCATAGGACCAGAGCGCTGCGCCCAGCACCTCGCGCACCCCTTCGCTGCCTTCGGTGTCGCGGTCCGGGGCAAAAAACGGTTGCGGCAGGAACGGCGTGATGACCAGCGGATAGCGCTCCAGAAACAGCGACCATTCGCGGGCATAGTGGCTGCGTTGCGCCATCATCTGCAAAAGCTCATCGCCTTCGTATGGCGGGAACTGCTCGAAATACTGCTCAAAGATCGTCTGGATCGTTGGTGAGCCATGGGCTTGAATGTCCGGCGCCATCAGCGCCTTGACCTCGCCCAGCAGCGCTCGGTATCCCGCAAGGCCGGCCTCGCGAATGTCGGGGGGCGTGATTTCTTCGACCTCATAGCCCGCGTCGCGCATCGCGTCGCGCGCCATGTCCAGCGCCCTGGACACCTCGGGATGCAGGTCAAAGCCATAGGTCTCGCGGGTAAATCCGACGCGCACCGGCGTGTCCGGCGCATCGCCGCGCCAGGGCAGGGGCACGTGAAACGGATCGCGCGGATCGGGGGCGATGACGGCGGGCATCGACAGGTGAAGATCCGCAGCCGACCGCGCGATCAGCCCCTGCACCGACATCGATTGCGCCAGCATGCCGCGCTCCTTGGTCTGGCTCGGGTTCCAGGCAGGGACGCGCCCCAGGCCCGGCTTGACCGTGACCGCACCTTGGGCCGCCGCCGGGAATCTCAGGCTGCCGCCGATGTCGTTGCCATGTCCAAGCGCGCCGATCCCGGCCATCACCGCCGATCCGGCCCCGCCCGAGGAACCGCCCGGCGACACGTGATCGCCCCAGGGGTTGCGGGTGCGCCCATGCAGCGCGTTGTCGGTCTCGGCCCGGAACGAGAATTCGGGCGTGTTGGTGCGGCCGATCACCACCGCGCCGGCGGCGAGCAGGTTCCTGACAATCGGGGCATCGTCCGGCGCGATGGCGTTGGCAAGTGCCGTAACGCCGTTGGTCGTGGCGTGGCCCTTCTGATCGACATTCACCTTGATTGTCACCGGAACGCCGTGCAGCGGCCCGGCGGGTTTGCCGCTGGCCAGGTCATCGTCAAGGGCGCGCGCGCGCTGCATGGCCTCTTCGCCCAGATCCTCGACCACTGCGTTCAGAGTCGGGTTCCTGTCATGCATGCGCGCGATGGCGGCGGCGGTCACGTCGGCGACGCTTGTTTCTGCGGATTTGGTAAGGGTGGAGATCTCGACGGCGTCGAGTTGCCAGAGCGGTTTTGTCATGTGGAGTCCTTTCGGCGATACGGTACGCATCGAAGCGATCAATGCAATGGCGAAAACCCGCGTGGACGATCGGTACTGCAACCGGCGGCTGCCGCGACGCCCGCCGTTCATGTCGCACAGGGTCGCACCGGGCGCGACCGCCGCGCCAGACCCTTGCGTCGCAAGGGGCAAATGGTGTTCGCTTGACCCGTGCGGACACCGCCGTCACGGCGCAAGGAGAGGCGATCATGGCCTATTACAAGGGAATCAACGATTACCCGCCGGGCGATGACGCGCCCGGGCAACGCGGGTGGATCGCGGACGGGCTGTTGCGGCTGCGCGCGGCCCTTGCGGTCCAGATCACCGATGTGCGGCGTCCGAATTCGCTGGTGATCGGCTCATGGAACATCCGTGCCTTCGACGGAGGGCGCAGCCGGCTGGACGAAAGCTATCATTATATCGCCGAGATCATCGACCATTTCGATATCTGTGCCGTGCAGGAGATAAAGCCCGATCTCGGCCCGCTGAAGCGGCTGACGAACCTGTTGGGCGAAAACTGGGATTACTTTGTCACCGATGTCACCGCCGGGGATGCAGGCAATGACGAGCGGATGGCGTTCTTGTACAACCGCAACAAGGTCGTGTTTCGCAACCTGATCGGCGAGATCGTGTTGCCGCGCGATGCCCTGATCGACGGCGAACAGATCGCGCGCTCGCCGTTCTTTGCCTCGTTCCAGGCGGGCTGGTTCCGGTTCACGCTGTGCACCGCCCATATCCGCTTTGGCGATGACGTGGGACTTCGCGCGCGCGAGATTTCGGCACTGGCCTCGATCCTGAGTGCCCGGTCGAAGAACGAGGGCGAGGTTTACGTGCTGCTTGGCGACATGAATATCGAAAGCAGCGAGGATGAAACCATGGCCGCGCTCAAGGATGCCGGACTGGTGGTTCCGGATTTCGGGGCCACCAACCTGGGCGGTGACAAGCTCTTTGATCATATCGCCTTTGCCGGCGAGGGGACCGAGACCCGCCTGCTGCGCAAGGGCAAGTTCGATTGGCGTGGAACGGTGTTCCGCCCCCAGGACGTGGGTGCCTACGAACAGATCGCGATGGACATCCGCAGCAAACCCGACACCGGCAAACCCTATGCCAACTGGCCCGGCACCTATCCGGGCTGGACCACGCACGAGATGTCGGACCATCTGCCGATCTGGATCGAGATCGAGGTGGACTATTCCGATGAGTATCTTGCCGGGATCAAGGCGAACCGCTAGCGAAACCACCCGGACGTGCCGGGTGGTGCAGGTGGTTATCCGGCGTAGCCAATGGTTCGCAGCGCGTCCTTGATCTCGTCCAGGATTGCGGGATCGTCGATGGTCGCCGGCATCTTGTAGCTGTCTCCATCGGCGATCTTGACCATCGTCGCCCGCAGGATCTTGCCCGAGCGCGTCTTGGGCAAACGATCGACCACCACCGCCAGTTTGAAGGCGGCAACCGGTCCGATCCTGTCGCGCACCAGCCCGACAACCTCGTCGACGATATCCCTCTGATCGCGGTCCACACCCGCGTTCAGGCACAGGAACCCGACCGGCACCTGGCCCTTGAGCTGATCCGACACCCCGATCACCGCGCATTCGGCGACATCCGGATGGCCCGCCAGAACCTCTTCCATTGCGCCGGTGGACAGCCGATGGCCCGCCACGTTGATCACGTCGTCGGTGCGCGCCATGATATAGAGATAGCCGTCTTCGTCGATCATCCCCGCATCGCCGGTCTCGTAATAGCCGGGAAAGGTCGTGAGGTAGGATTTCACGAACCGTTCCTGCGCATTCCACAGGTTGGGCAGGGTGCCCGGCGGCAGGGGCAGCTTGACCGCGATCGCTCCGAGCTCGCCGGGTTTGAGCGGGTGACCGGCGTCGTCGAGGATCTGCACGTCATAGCCGGGCATCGGGACCGAGGGGCTGCCGATCTTGACGGGCAGCGGTTCGATGCCCATCGGATTGGCCGCGATGGCAAAGCCGGTCTCGGTCTGCCACCAATGATCGATCACCGGGATGTTCAACAGATTCTGCGCCCATTCGATGGTGTCGGGATCCGCGCGTTCGCCTGCGAGGTAGAGCGTCTTGAGGCAAGAGAGGTCGTATTTCGCCGCGAACTCGCCCTTGGGGTCCTGGCGCTTGACCGCGCGGATTGCGGTCGGGGCGGTAAAGAACGATTTGACGCCATGCTCGGAAATGACCCGCCAGAATGTTCCCGCATCGGGCGTGCCCACGGGCTTGCCCTCGAACACGACGGTGGTGTTGCCGTGGATCAGCGGCGCGTAGCAGATATAGGAATGGCCGACGACCCAGCCCACGTCGGACGCCGCCCAGAACACGTCGCCGGGATCGACATTGTAAATCGCCTTCATTGTCCAGTTCAGCGCAACAAGGTGCCCGCCGGTTGCGCGGATCACGCCCTTGGGGGCACCGGTCGTGCCGGAGGTATAGAGGATGTAGGCCGGGTGGCTGCCCTCCACGGGAACACATTCCGCCGGCTCCACGCCATACTGGAATGCGTGCCAGTCGACGTCGCGGCCCTCTTCGAGATGTGCGACTTCCTGCTCGCGCTGGAAAATCACGCAGAAATCGGGCTTGTGTTCGGCAAGATCAATGGCACCGTCCAGCAGTGGCTTGTAATGCACCACCCGGCCGGGTTCGAGCCCGCAGGACGCGGCGATGATCGCCTTGGGTTTGCAATCGTCGACCCGCACCGCCAGTTCGTTTGCCGCAAACCCGCCAAAGACAACCGAGTGCACGGCCCCCAGCCGGGCGCAGGCCAGCATCGCTTCCAGCGCTTCGGGGACCATCGGCATGTAGATGATGACACGATCGCCCTTTTCCACGCCTTTCGCGCGCAGCGCCCCGGCAAGCGAGGCAACCCGGCTGCGCAGTTCCGAATAGGAAATCCTGTGCTTCGTCTGGGTGATCGGACTGTCATAGATGATCGCGGTCTGTGCGCCGCGCCCGGCATCGACATGCCGGTCCACCGCGTTGTAGCAGGTATTGACCATCCCATCGTCAAACCAACTGTAGATCGGCGCGTCTTCGTCGTTGAGAGCCTTGCTCGGGGGCTTGTCCCAATCGATGCTCTTGGCGGCTTCCATCCAGAAGCCCTCCGGATCGTCTTTCCAGCCGGAATAGACCTCTGAATACCTCATCGAACCTTCTCCTCCTGCGTTTCCGATTGTGTAGTGGAGCGACGCGGCGTCAGGCAAGATCGTTACCGGCACCAGCGGCAGAAGGACGCAAGAAATTTGCAGATTTCCGCGCAATCCTTGCGATAAATTTGCAAACCGATGACTTTTTTGCGGGAAAAATCCGGATCTCCGCGATTTTTGCAAACTTGGAAACCCGGAAATGCAAATTTTCGCGCAAGGCTTTGCCGCGCCACCTCTGCGGCGCGGTGTCTGTTCAGACGCTCAGCCGTATTGCGCGACCGGCGTGCCGGCAACGGCGGCCATGTTGAGCAATCCGCGCGCGGTGATCGAGGGGGACACGATATGCGCCTTGTTGCCCATGCCCATCAGGATCGGACCCACCTCCAGGCCACCGGCCTTCATCTTGAGGATGTTGCGCACGCCGCTGGCGGCATCCGCATGGGCAAAGATCAACACGTTGGCGTTGGATGTCAGCCGCGATGCCGGGAAAATCCGGGCGCGCAAATCCGCGTCAAGTGCCGTATCGATGTTCATTTCCCCTTCGTAGGTGAAATCGTGCGGTTCGCTGTCCAGGATCCTGATGGCGTCGCGCAGTCTTTTGCCCGATCCCTCCGACTGGTTGCCGAACTGTGATTGCGAGCAGAAGGCGATCTGCGGCTCGACGCCAAAGCGCCTGACATGGCGGGCCGCCGCGATACCGATCTCGGCGAGCTCACGGGCGTCGGGCAACTGGTGCACATGGGTGTCGGCAATGAACAGGGGCCCGTCCTCGAGGATCATCATGGACAGCGCACCATGCGGCGACAGGTCGGGCGATCCGAGAATCTGCGCCACGTAATTGAGATGCCAGCGATATTCGCCGAACGTGCCGCAGATCATGCTGTCGGCCTCGTCGCGGTGTACCATGATGGCCGCGATGGCGGTGGTGTTGGTGCGCATGATCGCCTTGGCGATGTCGGGCGTGACGCCCTTGCGCTGCATCAGGGTGTGATAGCTGTTCCAGTAATCGTAGTAGCGCGGGTCGTTCTCGGGGTTGACCAGCTGGAAATCGCGTTCGGGCCGGATCACGAGCCCGAACCGCTCGCACCGTTGTTCCATCACCTCCGGGCGACCGATCAGGATCGGTGTCTCGGTGGTTTCTTCCAGGATCGCCTGCGCGGCCCGCAGGACACGCTCGTCCTCGCCCTCGCTGAACACGATGCGGCGGCTGGCCTGTCGCGCGGCCTGAAAGACCGGACGCATGAGCAGGGCGGATTTGAACACGCTCTGGTTCAGGCGCTGGCGATAGGCCGTCATGTCCTCGATCGGGCGGGCCGCGACGCCGGTGTCCATCGCCGCCTGTGCGACCGCCGCCGAGACCACTGCCACCAGCCGCGGGTCAAAGGGTTTCGGGATCAGATATTCGGCCCCGAATGTCATCTGTTCGCCGCTATAGGCTGCGGCGGCCTCGGCGCTGGTGGTCGCGCGCGCCAGCTCGGCAATGCCGTCGATACAGGCCAGTTGCATCGCGTCGTTGATCTCGGTCGCGCCAACGTCGAGCGCGCCGCGAAAGATGAACGGAAAGCACAGCACATTGTTCACCTGGTTGGGAAAATCGCTGCGCCCGGTCGCGATGATGGCGTCCGGTGCGACGGCGCGGGCGTCTTCGGGCATGATTTCCGGGTTCGGGTTGGCCAGCGCAAAGATGATCGGGCGCTTGGCCATGCGTTCAACCATCGCCGGCTTCAGCACGTTGGGTCCGCTCAGGCCAAGGAACAGGTCCGCCCCCTCGATCACCTCGTCCAGCGTCCGTTTGTCGGAATGCTGGGCGAACAGTGCCTTCTGCGGGTTCATGTCCTCGGTGCGGCCTTCGTAAACCAGGCCGTGAATGTCGCAGAGCCAGATATTCTCGCGTTTGACCCCCATCTTGACCAGCATGTTCAGGCAGGCGATGCCGGCCGCGCCGCCGCCGGTGCTGACCACGCGGATGTCCTCGAATTTCTTCCGGGCCACATGCACCGCGTTCTTGGCCGCCGCGCCCACGACAATGGCGGTGCCGTGCTGATCGTCGTGAAATACCGGAATATTCATCCGCTCGCGGCAGATCTTTTCGACGATGAAGCAATCGGGCGCCTTGATGTCCTCAAGGTTGATCGCGCCGAATGTCGGGGCGAGCGAGCAGACGATCTCGGCCAGCTTTTCCGGATCGGACTCATCGACCTCTATGTCGAAACAGTCGATATTGGCGAATTTCTTGAACAGGACCGCCTTGCCCTCCATCACCGGCTTGCTGGCCTGCGCGCCGATATTGCCAAGCCCCAGCACCGCCGTTCCATTCGAGACGACGCCCACGAGGTTGGCCTTGGTCGTATAGCGCGAGGCGCTTGCCGGATCGTTCTTGATCTCGATACAGGCCTCGGCGACACCGGGTGAATAGGCCCGCGCCAGATCGCGTCCGTTGGCCATCGGCTTGGTGGCCCGGATCTCGAGTTTACCGGGCTTGGGGTTCTCGTGATAGAACAGTGCCGCCTGACGCAGGGTTTGATTTTCGGACATGTCCGCGATCCTCCAGGAAAGATGGTTTAGCACTAAACTAACCGGTGGCGCCGGGGCAACCGGGAATATCGAGCACCGGGCTTACGCGCCCATGCTTGCAGAATCTGCGCCCTGTCGCCAGAGTTTTGCGTGCCCTGAAACGAGGTCTCATGCCCGACACCCCCGCCGAGCCTCGCCTGCTTGCATCTTGCCGGACTGCGGCGCATGCCGACCGACGATCCGCTGTCACCGGCAAAACCGTGACCTTGCGGGGTGAAGGGCGGCGCGCCTATCATCTGGCAGCAGGAGATGCCTCTGAAAGGCCACCGGAATGTAAACGCGGCTGGTCGACCCGAGTTGCGACGTTGAACTGACGGAGATTGCCTTGCCCGGTGCCTTGACCACGGAGATGGATAGCGAATGAGTTTGAAAGATGCCGCAACACGAGTGCGCGAAAATGCCCACGCCCCTTATTCGGGGTTCAGGGTCGGGGCCGCGTTGCGCGCCGCTTCGGGAGCTGTATATGTCGGTTGCAACGTCGAGAACATCGCCTATCCCGAGGGCACCTGCGCCGAGGCCGGTGCGATTGCCGCAATGGTTGCCGCAGGCGAGACCGAGCTGACCGAGGTGCATGTGATCGCGGACAGCCCGATGCCGGTCACGCCCTGCGGGGGGTGCCGCCAGAAACTTGCCGAGTTCGGTGCCGGCACTGTGCCTGTGACCATGGGCACCACGGCGGGGCAGGAAGAGGTGATGACGCTGGCCGAATTGCTGCCGGGTGCTTTTGGTGCCGCTCACATGGCCGGCCGCTAGGGCATGGATGCCCGTGCCATCATCGCCAGGTTGCGGCGCCGGCAGGTGCCCGATGCGGCGGAGTTGCGCTGGTTCGCGCAGGGGCTGGCGGATGGCACCGTCACGGATGCGCAGGCGGGGGCCTTTGCGATGGCGGTCTGCATGGGCGATCTCGGCGAGGCGGGGCGCAGTGCCCTGACGCTTGCCATGCGCGACAGCGGCGACGTGCTGCGCTGGACGCTCGACGGCCCGGTGATCGACAAGCATTCGACCGGCGGGATCGGAGATTGCGTGTCGCTGCTGCTGGCCCCGGCGCTGGCTGCCTGCGGCGGCTGCGTGCCGATGATCTCGGGGCGGGGGCTTGGGCATACCGGCGGAACGCTGGACAAGCTCGAGGCGATTGCCGGGGTGAGCACCGGGCTCTCGCAGGGGCGCTTGAGCGAGATCGTGTCGCAGGTCGGCTGCGCGATCGTCGGGGCAACGGCCCGGATCGCGCCGGCGGACAAGCGCCTTTATGCGATACGCGATGTCACCGCCACGGTCGAAAGCCTCGATCTGATCACCGCGTCGATCCTGTCCAAAAAACTTGCCGCGAGCCCGGATGCGCTGGTGCTTGACGTCAAGGTAGGCAGCGGCGCCTTCATGAAGACGAGACAAGAGGCCAGCGCCCTCGCCGCGGCGCTGGTGACGGCCGCCAATGCGGCAGGGTGCAAGACCAGCGCGATCGTCAGCGACATGAACCAGCCGCTGGCCCCGGCGCTTGGCAATGCGCTCGAAGTGGCCGAGATCATGAAGGTGCTGACCGGCCGGCTTGAGGGTCCGCTGGTGCAGCTTGGGGCGGCATTGGGCGGGGTGCTGCTCGCGAGGGCGGGCTTGGTTGACGATGTTCAGGTCGGGGCAGACCGGATTGTCGCCGCGATCCGGGACGGTCGTGCGGCCGAACGGTTCGGAAAGATGATCGCGGCGCAGGGCGGGCCGCTGGCCTTTGTCGAGCATTGGCAGCGTTTTCTCCCGGAGCCCAACGTGATCCGCGAGATCGTCGCGCGCGAGGACGGGTATATCGCCGAAATCGATGGCGAGGCTCTGGGGCTGGCCGTGGTTGCACTGGGCGGCGGGCGACAGGTCGAGAGCGACGTGGTCGATCCGGCGGTCGGGCTGTCCGGTCTGCTGCGACTTGGCGAACGCGTGACGCGTGGCCAGCCGCTCGCCGTGATCCACGCCGCGCGCGAAGATGCCGCGCAGCGGGCCGAGGCGACGGTGCGCAAGGCAATCAGGATCGGGGCGCGGCCAGAGGCGGTGCCCGATCTCATTCACGAAAGGATCGGCTGATGGCGCGCGCATTTCTGGTGGTGATGGATTCCGTCGGCATAGGCGGTGCACCGGATGCCGGGCGCTATTACAACGGGACGGTGCCGGATACCGGGGCCAATACGGTGGCCCATATCGCACAGGCCTGCATGGCGGGGCGGGCCGAGCGCGGGCGCAGCGGCGCATTGAAACTGCCCAATCTCGACCGGCTCGGGCTCGGGGCTGCGGTGCGGCTGGCCTCGGGGGTGCCTGCACCGGGTCTCGGCGCCGATCCGAAGGGAGTCTGGGGCGTTGCCACGGAAGAGTCGCGGGGCAAGGATACGCCCTCGGGACATTGGGAACTGGCCGGGGTGCCGGTGCCCTGGGACTGGCATTACTTTCCCGACAGCACCCCGGCCTTTCCCGACAGCCTCATGCAACGGGTGGCGGCGGCGGCGGGTACGGCCGGCACCCTGGGCAATTGTCACGCATCGGGCACCCGCATCATTGCCGAACTGGGCGCCGATCACATCGGGAGCGGCTGGCCGATCTGCTATACCTCGGCGGACTCGGTCTTTCAGATTGCCGCGCACGAGGATCATTTCGGGCTGCAACGCCTGCTCGACCTCTGCGCCGCGATTGCGCCGCACCTTCACGCCATGAAGGTGGGCCGGGTCATCGCACGGCCCTTTACCGGGCAGGCCGATACCGGGTTCATACGAACGTCGAACCGCCGCGATTTTGCCATTGCGCCGCCAGCACCGGTGCTGACCAACTGGGTTCAGGATGCGGGGCGGCGTGTCTACGCGGTCGGCAAGATCGGCGACATCTTTTCGATGCAGGGCATAGACGACCTGCGCAAGGGGGATGATGCCACGTTGATGGGGCACCTGTCAGACCTCGTCGACACGGCCGAGGAGGGCAGCCTGACCTTTGCCAATTTCGTCGAGTTCGACAGCCGTTTCGGTCATCGGCGCGACATCTCCGGCTATGCCGCGGCGCTGGAATGGTTCGACGCGGAACTGGGCCGGATCCTGCCCCGGTTGCGCCCGGACGACATGATGGTCCTGACTGCCGATCATGGCAACGATCCCAGCTGGACGGGAACCGACCACACGCGCGAGCGGGTGCCGGTCCTGATCGGCGGGCGGGGCGCACGGTCCGTGGGGCATGTGGGTTTTGCCGACGTGGCCGCAAGTGTTGCGGATCACCTCGGGGTGCAGCCCCGCGGAGCCGGCACCAGCTTTTTCTGAGGCGGCGGGTTTGTCCATGGGTTGCAGACCCGACGACCCTGGCCCACAACATGATGCAGAATATCCGGGAGAGTCGCATGTCAGAAGCCGTCACAGTCGTTGATCATCCGCTGGTTCAGCACAAGCTGAGCCTGATGCGGGAAAAGGACACCCCCACCGCGGTGTTCCGCCAGCTCTTGCGCGAGATCACGCAGCTTCTGGCCTATGAAGTGACCCGCGAAATGCCGATGACGAGAAAACCCATCGAAACCCCGCTGGAAGAGATGGATGCGCCCACCCTTGCGGGCAAGAAGCTGGCCCTCGTGTCGATCCTGCGGGCGGGCAACGGGATGCTGGACGGCGTTCTGGAACTGATCCCGCTGGCGCGCGTGGGGTTTGTCGGCCTCTACCGCGATGAAAAGACGCTGCAACCGGTGCAGTATTATTTCAAGGTGCCCGATGGGCTGGAGGACCGGCTGGTGATCGCGGTCGATCCGATGCTGGCAACCGGAAATTCATCGGCGGCGGCGGTGGACCTGCTCAAGCAGGCCGGGGCCACCAATATCCGTTTCCTGTGCCTTCTGGCTGCCCCCGAGGGCATCGCGCGGATGCAGGAGGCCCACCCGGATGTGCCGATCGTGACCGCGTCGATCGATCGCAAGCTGAACAGCCAGGGGTATATCGTGCCGGGCCTGGGTGACGCGGGCGACCGCATGTTCGGAACCAAATGATCGCGCTTTGACACGCATGCCGATCTGCGGCAGAGTTTCGTCAGGCCACTCCCGAGGGACCATATGAACGCGCATCACCTTTTGGCAGCCATGATCCTGAGTCTCGGTCTGGGGGGCGTGTCGTCCTCGGTATCCGCCGAGGGTGACGTTGTACCGGCGTTGCCGCAGACGACGCGGGTTCTGCCTTACCACATCTACGAGGAGCGCCAGCAGGCGCGCGACGTGACCGTGCCGCGCGGTTACAAACCGGCCTGGCATGACGGGCGGCTGAATCCGCAACGCGGGATCACCACTCTGAAACCTACCGGGACGGGGACCTACGCGTTCGTTCCGCGCGGCTACAAGGCGGCGTGGACGGATGGTCGCCTGAACCCGAACCGGGGGCAGGGCACCGCGCGGGGCGACGCACAGAGCGATCAGGTCTGGAGCCAGACAGTGCCGCGACTGCTCG
This sequence comes from Alphaproteobacteria bacterium, assembly GCA_030431825.1. GTDB lineage: Bacteria > Pseudomonadota > Alphaproteobacteria > Rhodobacterales > Rhodobacteraceae > Sedimentitalea. The sequence goes on along the minus strand of JAUIIJ010000026.1, from coordinate 16,026 downwards.
TACCCGCAGCGCCGCCACGGCAACTCTATGGCGGACCGACACCGCGCAAGCAGCAGAAGACACGCTTCTGGGAAACCGCGCGGTAAGGCGTTTCGCGATCAGGACAATACTCGCCCGCTGTCACCCGCCACAGATATTCTGAAGCTGAACCCATTCGCGATCCGGCAGGATCGGATCGGTATCCCGTCCCGCCATAGGGTCGGCTTCGATCAGTTCAAGCACGGATTCCCCGGTGATGTCGCGCGCATAGGCATAGGGGGATGACGGCAGTTGCGCCGCCTTGAACGCCGCCAGCAACACATCGGGTGCAATTGGCGGGCGCGGTGAAATCAGCACCCATTCCGCATAGCTGTCGAGCGTGTCCTGTGTCACTTTGCCGGTCGTCAGAAGCCGGAAACTCGCGACCGGCCCGGCATAGCTGAGCAGCCGTTCGAGAGGATCGTTCTCTTTGGCCTGCACCGTTTCGGACAGGATATAGCCCGCGGCGACCGCCGGGCCTTCGTAATCCTCGATCAGCGACTTGTTCAGCAGGATGACACCGCCGGGCAGGTTGCGGCTGTCGACGACCCCGGCGGGCAGGACGACCACCCGCCGTGCCCCCGACCGCTTGGCCAGCCGTGCCAGTACCGGTGTGGTCTCGGCGTTACCGCAGGCGACCCCGGCCACGCGTTCGATGCGCCCGAGGAGCGCCTTGCCGATGGCTTCGCGCTGGATATCGGGCACCACATTCAGCGCGTGGTTCCGCAACACGCCCGGCAACCAGAAGGCCAGCAGCAGCACGACAATCACGGCAAATGTCATCGACCCGGCAAAGCGCAGGCGACCGGGGCGTGACCGGCTGCGATCGATGGCGCGCCGCAGCCTGGCGATGGCGTCCAGCATCGCGGTCTCGTCCTCGGCAATCTCGAGCGTTTCGCCGGGATCGCCGTCGGGAAAGAAGATGGCGGGAAAGTCACCGGGGTTCTGGCGTTGCACCGCCGCCAGTGACCAGTGGGCCAGCGGCTGTTCCTTCGTGTCGGTGATGGTCAGGGTCGCTTCGCCGATCTTGACGATCACCTCGCGTCGCTGCTCGTCGGGCGACGCCCGCCACAGACCCGAGGCTTCGAGCCTTTCGTATTTCTTGAGCGCCGTCATGTTGCGGGGTCTGCGAAGCCTCTGTTTTCGCCACTCTTACCATGACCCGCCAAGGCGGCAAACCGATTCACGCCCGCGTATCAGAGCGCGGCGGCATGATTGCGCAATTCGAATTTCTGGATTTTGCCGGTCGAGGTCTTTGGCAATTCCTGAAACACCACTTTCTTGGGGGTTTTGAAACCCGCCAGCGTTTCGCGGCAATAGGCAATCAGCTCCGCCTCGGTCGGGTCCGTCCCGTCCTTGAGTTCGACGAAGGCGCAGGGAACCTCGCCCCATTTGTCGTCCGGCTTGGCCACGACCGCGGCCAGCAGAACATCGGGATGTCCCATCAATACACCCTCAATCTCCACCGAACTGATATTCTCACCACCCGAGATGATGATATCCTTGGCGCGGTCGGCGATCTGGATATAGCGATCCGGGTGCTGAACCGCGATGTCGCCGGTGTGGAAATACCCGCCCTTGAACGCCTCGGCGGTGGCTTCGGGGTTCTTGTAATACCCCTTCATGGTTCCGTTGCCACGCATCACGATCTCGCCCTGCGCGCGGCCATCCATCGGGATCTGCGCCATCTGCTCGTCCACCACGGTGATGTGCTCCATGAAGGGCATGGCGACGCCCTGGCGGGCCTTGATCGCGGCGCGCGCGTCACCCTGCAGATGATCGAGATGCGGACCCCAGGTGCATTCCGTGGCCGGCCCGTAAACCTCGGTCAGTCCGTAAACCTGTGTGACGTGGAAACCCATCGGTTCGATCTTGGCCAGCGTGGCCGGGGCAGGGGGGGCGCCGGCGGTGAACACCTCGACCGTGTGGTCAAAGCTCCGGCGCTCGGCCTCGGGGGCGTTGACCAGCATGTTCAACACGATGGGTGCGCCACCGAAATGTGTGGCGCCCTCGTCAGCGATGGCATCGAAAATCGCTGGCGCGGTGATGTCGCGGCAACAGATGATCGTGCCCCCGACCATCGGCATCATCCACGTGTGGCACCAGCCATTGCAGTGAAACAGCGGCACGATGGTGAGATAACGCGGCCGCAGCACCATACCCCAGCTGATCACCTGGCCCATCGCGTTCAGATAGGCGCCGCGATGATGATAGACCACGCCCTTGGGGCGTCCGGTTGTCCCGCTGGTATAGTTGAGCGCGATGCTCTCCCATTCGTCGCCGGGCATGATCCACTCGAAGTCGGGGTCGGCATCGTCCAGTACCTGTTCATAGGTCGCGTGACGTCCGGTCGCCGGAAAGCCCGCGTCTTCATCGGGGACTTCGATCACGATGGGCGGCGGGCCGTCGTTGCGGGCGATGGCCTGTTCGACAAGCGTGATGAATTGTGTATCCACCAGTACCGCCCGCGCCTCGCCATGCTCCAGAATATAGGCCACGGTGCCCACATCGAGCCGCGTATTGATCGCGTTCAGGACCGCGCCGCAGGCCGGTACCCCGAAATGCGCCTCGGCATGGGCCGGGATGTTGGGCAGGACCGTGGCCACCACATCGCCGGGCGCGACCCCGCGCGTCGCGAGCGCCGATGCCAGGCGCGTGCAGCGGTCGTGATATTCTGCATAGGTCTTGCGGTGGGTGCCGTAGACAACCGCCATGTCGCCGGCAAAGACATGCGCGGCCCGGCGCAATCCCGAGAGCGGCGTCAGCGGGACATAATTGGCCGCCACCTTGTCGAGCCCGGTTTCGTCCTTCATCCACCCCATGTCGCAATACCTCCGATGCCGCAATATCGCGAACCCTAGGGTCAAGGCACACGGCTTTCAATCGGGATTGCGACGGGCGCTTCTGCAAAAAGAAAGGCGACGCACCGCGCCGCCTTTCAAAAAGTCATGTGTCTGAAGCTCAGCTCTTGCGACGACGACGCGCCGCGTAGCCGAGACCGCCAATGGCCGCCATCAGCAGCGGCATCGTTGCGGGCAGCGGAACCGGGGTCAGTTCCGGCTCTCCGACGACCCGGAGAGATGCGCTCTGAAGGTCGAATTCGTCCGCGCCGTAATAGGGCCAGCCAGAGCCGGTGTTTTCCGCAAAGCCGAACGAGAACATTTCGGTTGCGACCGAGTGCGCAAAGGCATCGGGTGCCCCGAAATCCGTCCAGAAGCTCAGCGTGATGGTCTGGGGGCTCGCTTCGTCATACAGCGTCACGAAGTTGTCGTCGGCCGACGAGTTGTCATCCGAACCGAGAATGCGGGCCTGCCAGCGTTCGCCCAAGCTGAAAATACCGCTTGGTCCTGCGCCACCAAAGGTCAGCGTCAGATCGAAACGTTGGATCGTTCCCGAAACCGAGCTCAGGTCAAAATTGTCCTGAAAGCGCGGTGCCTCGTTGTCGGCGACGGTCACCGAGTCGGAGTTGAGTGCGCCGGATCCGTACTGAACCGGTGCCACATTCCCGCTGCCAGTGCCGTAGTCATGGGTAAACATACCCAGTGTCGCGGCCTGCGCACCGCCGGCAACGGTCAGGGCGACCGCGGCAGCTGCGAGAATTGTAGAGTTTTTAGCAAACATGGATTGCGTTCCTCAAAAATACACTTTTCACGGCGCTCATTATCTACTTGTTCACGGGCCAATTCAAATGAAATCAATTGATTTTACAAAAAAAATACAATTTACCGGTTTCTCGAAAGAGCAATTGTGGACAACCCGCAATTATTGTCCTGTACACTGCATCAAATGGTGGGCGGCTGCGTGATTGTTTCCATAGGGCGTCAATACGTTTTCATCCATATCCCCAAGACGGGAGGAACGTCACTGGCGCTCGCCCTTGAGTCGCGCGCCATGCGGGATGATATCATGCTCGGAGACACCCCCAAGGCCCGCAACCGCCGCCGACGTCTGCGGGATGCCAGGTCGCGCGGTCGTCTGTGGAAACACTCGACGCTCGCGGATATCGAAGGGCTGGTCGCGCCAGAGATTTTGGATCAATTGTTTGCATTCACGCTGGTGCGCAATCCGTGGGACCGGGCGGTAAGTTATTACCACTGGCTGCGGGAGCAGAGTTTCGATCACCCTGCCGTCAAATTGGCACGGCAATTGGATTATTCCGGATTTGTCACACATCCCCTGATCATGTCGGCGTTTCGATCCTACCCGGCAGGGCGTTTCATGCGCCGCTCGGACGGGCGTGAACAATGCGATGCCTTTATCCGGCTCGAACGGTTTGAAGAAGATGCGGCGCCGCTGATTGCACATCTGGGCTTCGACCTGCGGTTGCCGCAAGAGAACCAGTCGCCGCGCGCGCGCGATTATCGCGGCTATTACACTGATGAAAGCGCGGCGGCGATCGCCGAATGCTGTGCCGAGGACATTGCCCGTTTCGGTTATGCCTTCGGCTGACCGGGCAGGGCACCGGCGCACCGGGCAGGGCGGGACCTGCGCGCTCTTTCGCCCGCACATCTGCGCGCGGCATTCCGGCAGTGTTCCGAACCGGCGATGCACAATGCCGACCGCCGCCCTTGCCCTCGGTTGAAAGAACGTTCGCCGGCACCAGGACTCCGCTGCCGGCAGAATTGGTTTACAGGGTCACCCGCCGGCGCCGTGCCCGTGCGGGCCGGATGCGCCGGCAGGTGTCCCGGTCATGTCCGGTCAGGCCGCCGCAGCCTCGGGCGCGAAACGGCCATAGAAGGTCTGACCCTTTTCCGCCATCTCGCGCAGCAGGTCGGGGCATTTGAACCGTTCGCCGTATTTCTCGGTCAACTGGTCACAGCGTTCGACGGCATAGGGCGCGCCGATGATGTCGAGCCAGCTGAGCGGGCCACCGGACCAGGGCGCAAAACCCCAGGCCAGAATCGCGCCCACATCGGCCTCGCGGATGTCTTCGATGACGCCTTCTTCCAGCGCGCGCACCGCTTCCAGCACCTGCGAGAACATCAGGCGTTCCTGCACTTCGATGAGATCTGGCTGCTCTTCGGCGAGCGGATACCTGTCATGGATCCCCTGCCAGTATCCGATACGCTTGCCCTTTTCGTCGTAATCGAAATATCCGGCCTTGGCCTTGCGGCCCAGACGCCCCTGTTCTTCCATCCAGAACACCAGATCGTCGGCTTCGGAGGCGGGATATTCGTTGCCCATCGCTTCCTTGGTGGCGCGGGTGATCTTGGCGGCGAGGTCGATGCTGGTTTCATCGCCAAGCTGCACCGGACCGACCGGGAAGCCCAGTTGCTGCGCGGCGTGATCGATCAGGACCGGCGCGACGCCTTCGGTGATCATGCGCGTTGCTTCGTTGCCGTAGGGGATGATGCAGCGGTTGCAATAGAAGAACCGCGCGTCATTGACGACGATGGGGGTCTTGCGGATCTGGCGTACGTAATCCAGCGCCTTGGCCACCGCGCGGGGGCCGGTTTCCTTGCCCTTGATGATCTCGACAAGCAGCATCTTTTCGACCGGTGAAAAGAAGTGGATGCCGATGAACTGGTCCGGGCGTTTGGATGCCTTGGCCAGCCCGGTGATCGGCAGCGTCGAGGTGTTGGAGGCAAAGATGCAATCCTCGGGGATGATCGCCTCGACCTTCTGGGTCATCTCGGCCTTGACCTTGGGGTCTTCGAACACGGCTTCGATGATCAGGTCACAGTCGCTGAGCCGGTCGAGATCCGGCGTGGCGGTGATCAGGTTCAGCATCGCCTCCTTCTTTTCGGGCGTGACCTTCTTGCGGGCGATTCCCTTGTCCAGATAGGCTTCCGTATAGGCCTTGCCCTTGTCCGCCGCCGCCTGATCACGGTCGATCAGGATGACATCGATTCCGGCCTGGGCGCTGACCAGTGCGATGCCCGCGCCCATCATGCCCGCGCCGAGAACGCCGAGCTTCTTCACACGTTGATCCGGCACGTCCTGCGGTCGCACAGCGCCTTTTTCAAGCGCCTCCTTGTTCAGGAAGAGCGAGCGGATCATCGCGCCCGAACTCGGGTTCATGAGAACCGATGTGAACCAGCGCGCCTCGATCCTGAGCGCGGTGTCGAAATCGACCAGCGCCCCTTCATAGACCGCGCTCAGCAGCGCCTTGGGTGCCGGGAATGCGCCCTGCGTCTTGCCATGCACCATTGCGTTGGCGCCCACGAAGGTCATGAAGCCCGCCGGGTGATAGGGCGCGCCGCCGGGCATCTTGTACCCCTTGGCGTCCCAGGGCTTGACGATGTCACTTTCCTTGGCGTTCAGAACCCAGTCGCGGGCCGCGGCGACCGGATCGTCCACCACCTCGTCGACAAGCCCCGCGGCCTTGGCCTTTTGCGGTGCGAGCATCTTGCCTTCGAGCAGGAAGGGCGACGCGCCCATCGCACCCAGCTTGCGCACCAGCCGCGTGGTGCCGCCCGCGCCGGGAAAGATACCGACCATGATCTCGGGCAGGCCGATCCGCGCCTTGGGGTTGTCGGCAACAAAGATGCGATGGGTCGCCAGCGGCAGTTCCAGACCGATCCCGGCGGCGGTGCCGGGCAGGGCGGAGGCGATCGGCTTGCCGCCCTTGTTGGTTTTCGGATCCATGCCGGCGCGCTCGATCTTGCGCAGCAGGGCATGCATCTGCATCGTCCCTTCGAACAATCCGCGCGCCGGATCATCGCCCGCGTCGTCCTTCATCTTGGCCAGCAGGTTCAAATCCATGCCCCCGGCAAAGGATCCCTCCTTGCCGCTGGTGATCACGATGCCCTTGACGGCATCATCCGCCAGCGCATCGTCGATGCAGTCGCTCAGCTCCTGAAGCCCGTTCAGGGACATGACGTTCATGGATTTCCCGGGCACGTCCCAGGTGATGGTCGCGACGCCCTCGGCGTCCTTTGTCATGGTGAAATCGGTCATTTGGTGTCTCCGATCTGGTCAGCCGTCAGCGGGCTGCCATCTTTGCGGGTGAATTTCGAGTCGGTCTCGTTGACCGACGTCACCTTCATGTCGATATCGCTGTAAACAGCGGTCTCAGTCGGGGTGCGCGTGCCCACCACCAGAAAGGCGGCGGGCGCGTCGGTGTTGTTGACAAGATGATGGCCATTGGCCTCGCCTGCCGGGAAGGCGGCACAGTCACCGGGCAGCATCTCATGCGATCCGTGGTCGTCGATCAGGGTGCAAACCCCCTGCGTGACCATGACAAACTCGTCCTGCTCCATGTGATAGTGACGCAGCGACGAACGTGCGCCCGCCTTCAGCATCACCATGTTGACCCCGAACTGGGTCAGCCCGCCGGCATCGCCCAGTCTCTGCAGCGAGCGTCCGTCGACCGCGCGTGCCAGCTTGCCCGGGTAGCTCGTGAATGCCGCGAACGGAATGGAGGCAAGATCGAGTTTCGGCATCAGACGCGCTCGATGATGGTTGCGGCGCCCATGCCCGACGCGATGCAGAGCGTAGCGAGGCCGGTTTCCCTGTCGGACCGTTCAAGCTCGTCCAGCAACGTGCCGATGATGATCGCGCCGGTCGCGCCCAGCGGGTGCCCCATCGCGATGGAGCCGCCGTTGACGTTGACCCGTTCGGGATCGACATCGAACGCCTGCTGAAAGCGCAGGACCACGGATGCAAAGGCTTCGTTGACCTCGAACAGATCGATATCGCCGATCTCCATGCCGTTGTCCGCGAGGATCTTCTGCGTCACCGGCACCGGACCGGTCAGCATGATCGTCGGATCGGTGCCGATCTTGGCGGTGGCCCGGATGCGGGCGCGGGGTTTGAGCCCGTATTTCTCACCGAACGCCTTGTTGCCGACCAGAACGGCCGCCGCCCCGTCGACGATGCCCGAACTGTTGCCTGCATGGTGGATGTGGTTGATTTTTTCGAGATGAGGGTATTTCAGCAGCGCGATCTTGTCGAAACCGGGCATCTGTTCGCCCATCATCTGGAATGACGGGTTCAGCGCGCCAAGCGATTGCATGTCGGTCTGCGGGCGCATGTACTCGTCGTGATCCAGGATCGGCAGCCCGTTCTGATCGCGCACCGTGATGATCGAGTTCTCGAACCGGTTATCATCCCATGCCGCCTTGGCGCGACGCTGGGATTCGACCGCCAGCGCATCGGCCTGATCACGCGTGAACCCGAATTCGGTGGCGATGATATCGGCGGAAATGCCCTGCGGCACGAAATAGCTGTCCATCGCCAGCGATGGGTCGACGGCGATCGCCGCGCCGTCGCTGCCCATCGCGACCCGGCCCATCATCTCGACGCCGCCCGCGATATAGGCGTCGCCCGCACCGCCCCTGACCTGGTTGGCGGCAAGGTTGACCGCCTCCATGCCGGAGGCACAGAACCGGTTGATCGCCAGGCCGGGAATGGACTGGTCGAGATCGGACGCCAGTACCGCCGACCGTGCGAGGCAACCGCCCTGTTCCATCACCTGGGTCACGTTGCCCCAGATCACGTCCTCAACGGCGTGGCCGTCCAGGTTGTTGCGCTCCTTGACCGCGTTCAGCGTTTGCGCAGAGAGCCGCAGGCTGGTCACCTCGTGCAGGGCGCCGTCCTTGCGACCCTTGCCGCGCGGGGTGCGCAGCGCGTCATAAATATAGGCTTCTGTCATGTGTATCTCCTCAGGCACGATCCGACGGGTTGCCGGGCATCAGGTCATAGGGGTGTTTCCACCCCGGGGTTTCGGACAGACGCGTGAGCCACGCGTCGATGTTGGGCCAGGCCGTCCGATCAAATCCAAACGGCTCGGGATAATAAAGATAACCGCAGCAGCTGAGATCGGCATTGGTGATGTCGTCTCCGACAATCCACTCGCGTCCCGCAAGATGCGCATCCAGCACGCCGTAAGCGGCCGTCAGGCGCCCCTGGTTGAACGCGATGACCTCATGCGGGCGCTTGTCTTCCGCGAGGAAATTCATCAGGAACCGCGTCATGCCCGCCATCGAGGACAGCTTGTGATTGTCCCAGAGGACCCAGCGAAGCACCTCGTAGCGCGCCGCTTCGTCTGCGCCGCCGAACCTGCCGCACCGGTCGGTGATATATTGCTGGATCGCGCCCGACTGGCCAAGTCGCATGTCACCATCCTCGAGCACAGGTGCCTCGCCCTGCCGATTGATCAAATTACGATACTCCGGCGTTCGCGTGGCGCCTCCGAAAAAATCGACGAAGACCGGTTCCCAGTCGAGCCCGCTCAGTTCAAGCGCCAGCGCAGCCTTGTAGGAATTCCCGCTTTCGCCAAAGCAATGCAGTTTCAGTGTCATGTGAAAAACGCCTCCCCGGGTGCTTTTGGTTCATGTTGGATTTGAGTATTTGGACAAAGATGAAGATGCGCAGGGACGTGCGTAACCGGTTGTTAACCTCGACGCGCCATGATCGTATCCACGGTACAGGCTGGAGAGCCGATGACCGTCAAAGGTGAAGTCGCTCCCGTCCTGATGGCAGTCGCCCTGCGGCGGGAGCGCATCGCCTTCTTCATCTTTGTGCAAATACTCCCGCCGGAGGCGGTGCAAGGGCGCGGCAAGTGGCATCTGTGCACTCATCAAAACGACCTCGCAATCAGTTCCTTCATGATCTCGTTCGTGCCACCATATATCCGCTGCACCCGTGCATCCGTCCACATTTCGGCGATCGCGTAGTCCTGCATATAGCCATACCCGCCATGCAATTGCAGGCAAGCGTCGAGAACTTGCCCCTGGGTCTCGCTCGCCCAGTATTTTGCCATCGCCGCCCTTTCCACACTCAGCTCCCCGGCAATCAGTTCCGAGATGCAGTCGTTCAGAAACGCCTCGGTGACTGCGAGCCTGGTCTTGCACTCGGCGAGTTGAAAGCGCGTGTTCTGAAATTGCAGGAGGTTGCCGCCAAAGGCTTCGCGTTCCTTGCAATAGTTGATGGTGCGCTCGATGGCGCCCTGCATGGAGCCGACGGATTCCGCCGCGATGATCAGCCTTTCGCGCGGCAATTGGGCCATCATCTGGTAAAAGCCCCGACCTTCCTCGCCTCCGAGGATGTTTTCGGGCGGAAGTTCCACGTCATCAAAGAAAAGTTCCGAGGTATCGGAGGCGTGTTTCCCGATTTTCTCGAGATTCCGCCCGCGGGTGAAACCGGGCGCGTTGTCGGTCTCGAGCGCTAGCAGGGAGATGCCACTGGCCCCCAATGATGGATCGGTCTTGGCGGCCACCAGGATCAGATTGGCGTGCTGGCCGTTGGTGATGAATGTCTTTTGCCCGTTCAACCGATAGGCATCGCCATCCCGCACGGCCGTGGTCTTGATCGATTGCACGTCCGAACCGGCAGAGGGTTCGGTCATGGCGAGCGCCCCCACCATCTCGCCGCGCGCCATGGCGGGCAGCCATTTCCTCTTCTGCGCCTCGGAGCCGAACGCCAGGATGTAATGCGCCACGATACCCGAATGGATGCCGTTGCCCCAGCTTGCCAGATTGGCACGCGCCGCTTCGATGACAAGCACGGCCTCGTGTCCGAAATCGCCCCCCGCACCGCCGTATTGTTCCGGAATTGAGGCGCAGAGCAGGCCAAGCCGGCCCGCCTCGACCCAGGTGCTCTTGTCCATTTCGCCCTGTTTGCGCCAGGTCGCGATCTGAGGCACCCATTTTTCGATAAAGAAAGACCGGGCCATGTCGGCGAGCATTTCGTGCTCTCTGGTTTTCCAGCTCTGCGTCATGGTGATCCTCGGCGCGGACAGGGGGAGGGCGCGCGGCGTGGGAAGACGCCGCGCGGTTTCTCTCTCAGAAGTTCGCGGCGTCGAGCGCCATCACCGTGTCGGCACCGCTCTGGATGCGGCTCAGGTGCATCGCGGTGGCCGGCAGGCGGCGCGCCATATAGTAGCGTCCGGTCGCGATCTTGGTTTCGTAGAAAGACGCGTCGGATGCGCCCGCGGCGAGTGCGTCCATAGCCGCCTTGCCCATTTTCGCCCACATCAGGCCGAGGCAGACATGGCCGAACATGTGCATGAAATCCGTCGATCCGGCCAGCGCGTTGTTCGGGTTCTTCATGCCGTTCTGCATGAAGTACATGCCCGCCGCCTGCAGGTCCTTGGATGCGGCCTTGAGCGGCTCGAGGAAGTCGCGGTCCAGATCGTCATTCTGGCCGGAATTCTCCTTGATGTAGCTTTTGACCATCTCGAAAAAGGCCATCACGTGCTTGCCGCCGTCCTGCGCCAGCTTGCGCCCCACCAGATCCAGCGCCTGAACGCCGTTGGCGCCTTCGTAGATCATCGCGATCCGGGCATCGCGGGTGAACTGCGACATGCCCCATTCCTCGATATATCCGTGGCCGCCATAGACCTGCTGCGCCTGAATGGTCATGTCATAGCCTTCGTCGGTCAGGAACCCCTTGATGACCGGGGTGAGCAACGAGATCAGGCCATCCGCATCCTTGTCGCCGGCGCGGTGCGCGCGGTCGATCATGGTCGCGCCCCACAGGATAAAGGCGCGCGCGCCTTCGGCGAAACTCTTCTGATCCATCAGGCTGCGGCGGATATCCGGGTGGACGATCAGCGGATCGGCAGGACCGTCCGGGTTCTTGGCGCCGGTCACATCCCGTCCCTGCAGGCGGTCCTTGGCATATTCGACGGCATTCTGATAGGCCGCGTCGGCCTGGGCGAGGCCCTGCATCCCGACGCCGAGCCGGGCTTCGTTCATCATGGTGAACATGGCCCGCATGCCCTTGTGCTCTTCACCCAGAAGATAGCCTGTCGCGCCGTCGTAATTCATCACGCAGGTCGAGTTGCCGTGGATGCCCATCTTTTCCTCGATCTTGCCGCAGGCCACGCCGTTGCGCGCGCCGAGGCTGCCATCTTCGTTGACGAGGAACTTGGGCACGATGAAAAGGGACACGCCCTTGATACCCTCGGGGCCGCCGGTGATCTTGGCGAGGACGAGGTGGATGATGTTGTCGGCCATGTCATGCTCGCCCGCCGAGATGAAAATCTTCTGGCCGGTGATCTTGTAGCTGCCGTCGTCCTGCGGCTCTGCCTTGGTGCGCATCAGGCCGAGATCGGTGCCGCAATGCGGTTCGGTCAGGTTCATGGTGCCGGTCCATTCGCAGGCGACCATGTTGGGCAGGTAGGTGTCTTTCTGTGCGTCCGACCCGTGCGCCAGGATGGCGCTGGCCGCGCCGTGGGTCAGGCCCTGGTACATTGTAAAGGCCTGATTGGAGGCGGAGAACATTTCACCCACCGCCGTGCCGATGACATAGGGCATGTTCTGGCCGCCATATTCTTCGGGCATGTCCAGCCCCGGCCAGCCCCCTTCCTTCATCTGTTCGAACGCATCCCTGAAGCCCGCGGGAGTGCGCACGACCCCGTTTTCAAACGTACAGCCCTCGGTATCGCCGACCACGTTCAACGGCTGCAGGACCTCGGAACTGATCTTGCCGGCTTCTTCCAGAATGGCGCTGGTGAAATCGGGTTCGAGATCGTCATAGCCGGGAATGCCGGCATCGGTTATGTTCAGCACGTCATGCAGGATGAACTGCATATCCTTGGTCGGGGCGATATAGCTGGGCATGTTTGGTCCTCCTGGAGGGAATGGTATCGGGCAGGGGCCGATCGGGTCTATTCGGCGGCCTTCTGCGTGGTTTCGTTGGACTCGATGATCTTGCCGGCCCAGTCGATCTGGGTCTGCAACTCGCTGATGGCCTGGTTCAGTTCATCGCGCCTGGCCTGCATTTCGGCGAGCCGTTCCCTCGCGATCTCATAGGCCCGCACCAGTTGCGTGTGCTGCTGATCGCCCAGTTGGTAGAGATCGAGAAGCTGGCGGATTTCCTCGAGGCTGAAGCCAAAGCGCTTGCCGCGAAGGATCAGCTTGAGCCGCCCGCGATCACGGCGGGTGAACAGGCGTTTCTGTCCCTCGCGTTCGGGGAACAGCAATTCCTTGGATTCATAGAAGCGCAGGGTCCGGGGTGTGACGTCGAACGCATCACACATTTCGCGGATTGTCATCAGGTCATCGGTCATGGGTTAACTCTCATACTTGGCGTGGCGACCGTGAGATGTGTGCCTCTGGCCGCGGTTACAACATGAGATTGACGTTGACGTAAGCGAAACGCTACGTCACGGGGAATTTGACGTCGGATCACCCATACCGGCGGTGTCCGGCGCGCTCATGGCATCCATGCCGGTTTGTCCGTTTTTGTGACCCAGCATTGGTGCCAATTGCAGAGAATGTCGGCTCTGGGCTGATTTTGTTGAAAAGTCCCTGATTTCGTTGGGTCTGTTTGAGATATCGGTCTGATTTTGTTCAGATGTCTAAGACTTAGCCGCCGCTTCAACCCGCGGCGGGCTTCATTGGCTTGAGTTTGGCCAGTTTCCGAAGGTTCTGGGCGGTTGCTGCGAGGGTAAACTCGTCTTGAACGCCGCATGGGCCCCGTAATCGGAGCCCTCCCAGGCCGAGGATGCGTTTGAGGTGGGCAAAGAGCATCTCGACCTTTTTTCGTCGCGCCTGAGCCTTGGGATTGAAGTCAGAGGTGGTGCATTGGCGGGCAAAGTCTCTGACGATCTCATATTTATCGCGATGGACCGAACGCGTTTCAGCGTTTGGGCAGCACTTTTCCTTCAGCTCGCACCCTGTGCAGTCTGATTTCAGTGCCCGATAGTTTCGGGATTTCCAAACTGACGCATTTCGTTTTGGATCAGAATAGGTCCGCCATGTATGCCGCATCTCTTTGCCGCCCGGGCAGATGTAGCGGTCGTTCTCATCATCCCAGGTGAAGTCGGAGCGCGAGAAGTTGCCGTCCTTGCGTTCACCCTTGTCGAAGACCGGGATGAAGGGGAGGATTTGGCGCTTTAATGCCAGCCAGACCAGAGTGTCGGAAGACCCGTAGGCCGTATCTGCCGCGATCCAATCGGGCTTCACACCAAAGCGCTCTTCGGTCCGGTCTAGCATCTTGCGCATCGCGCCGACCTCAGCGGTCTTGTTCGACCGGCTGGCGTCGACGTCCACGATGATGCCGTGGTCCGTATCGATCAGATAATTGTCAGAATAGGCAAAGAACGCGGGGCCTTTGCGCGCTGCTGTCCATTGGCTGGCGAGATCGGCATGGGCGGTGAACTTGGGTCTGGCTGTGGTCGCTGCGCCGAAGGCTTCATCGTCCAGAGTGTCGAGGTACTCGCGTACTGCACGCGGTGCATCAGCGGTATCAATCTTGCGAGCGGCCCAATCATCGGGATTGCTGGAGTTCTGCTTCTGGACATCGGCACTGATCAAACTGGCGTCGACTGCGAAGCCCTGACCGCCAACCAGGCCTTCCTTCATGCAACGCGCAACTGTCGTCTCGAACACATGGCGCATCAGATCACTTTCACGGAAACGCCCATGGCGGTTTTTGCTGAAAGTAGAGTGGTCCGGGACGCGGTCGGTAAGATCAAGACGACAGAACCATCGATACGCCAGGTTCAGATGCACCTCTTCACAAAGACGCCGTTCTGACCGGATACCAAAACAGTATCCAATCAAAAGCATGCAAATCATCAGTTCCGGATCGACCGACGGGCGCCCCGTGTGGCTATAGAAATCTGCCAGATGTCCCCGGATGCTGCTCAGATCGAGATGACGATCAATCGACCGCAGAAGATGATCCTGAGGAACATGGTCTTCCAGCGAGAACTCGTAGAACAACGACGCCTGCGCTGCCTGCCTTGGCGCCATCATCGCAAATCCTCCAGTCCTTGAAGAGAATTGAATCAGCCAATTAACCCTCGATCAACCAGGAGTTGTTCAACACAATCAGCTCATATCGGCAGAGGTGGTTCGATTTGTTTGAACAGTTTCGAGCCATTTCTTAAGTGGATTTCCCGCTCGGTTATGCCGCGACCGGGATTGGTCGCAGCGGTTTGAGATATGCCTGATCGGGTGTCTGCCCATCCAGCGATGAATGGGGTCTTCGCGTGTTGTAGAACGTCAGATATCGACGCAGGCTTTCCCGAGCCGCCGACACACTGTCATAGGCGCGGAGGTAGACTTCTTCGTATTTGATCGTCCGCCAGAGCCGTTCGACAAAGACATTGTCCCGCCACGCGCCCTTTCCATCCATGCTGATCTGGATGTCGGCATCCTTCAGCGTTTTGATGAAGTTTATGGACGTGAATTGGCTGCCCTGATCGCTGTTCATGATCTCGGGCTTTCCATGCTGGTGCATGGCGTCCTCCAAGGCGTCGACGCACGGCCCGGTTTCCAGCGTTGTGGACAGCCGCCAGGCCAGAACCTTCCGGCTGAACCAGTCCAGCACGGCGACGAGATAGACGAACCCGCACGCCATTGGGATGTAGGTAATGTCCATCGCCCAGACCTGGTTCGGGCGGGTCACAGCCAGTTTCCTCAGCAGATACGGAAAGACCTTGTGGCCCGGTGCCGGTTTCGACGTGTTCTGCCTGCGACAGAGCGCCTGGATGCCCATCCGTTTCATGCAGTTGGCCACCCGCAGACGACCTGCGGTGAAGCCTTCCTGGCGCAGAAGTCCCATCATCATCCGGCTGCCCGCGAACGGATATTCCATGTGCAACTCGTCGATCCGGCGCATCAGCTTGAGGTCATCTTCGCAGACAGGGCGCGGATCATAATACAGGCTGTCCCTGCTGATCCCGAGCAACTCGGCTTGGCGGCTCAGGCTCAAGGCATGGCTACGATCCGTCATTTCTTTGCGCTCGGCAACAGACCGGCCTTGTCGAGCGCTCCTTCCAAAAAATCGTTTTCCAGCGTCAGCTGGCCAATCTTCGCATGAAGAGATTTGACATCGATCTTCGGCTCCTTCGACGCCTTGGGTTTGTCATCAAAAACATCCGTCACGCCATCGAGGAGTTGATCTTTCCATTGCTTGATCTGGTTCGGATGAACGTCGAACTGCGTCGCCAGCTCGCTCATCGTCTTGTCGCCCTTCAAAGCCGCTGACCTGCCCCCCGCAAAATCCCTCACCTTAATGTAGAGTCTGCGCCAACTCTGAAGGAGCAGACACATGCGAAAGAGCCGTTTCACCGAGGCGCAGATTATCGGGATGATCAAAGAGCAAGAG
>JAUIIJ010000025.1 GCA_030431825.1 Alphaproteobacteria bacterium | reverse complement strand
CACCGCAACAAGCGCGCCGGACGATCGAGAAATTTGAGGGCTCCGCGCCCGGCGCGCTTGCGCCAGACGGGGAACCAGAATACCCAAATCCAACCCGCAGACTCGCGTTATGAATGAGGGAGCCTTAAGGGGGCAGGTCAATCCGCGTCGATCAGGCGGGTGAGCAGTGCTTCAACCTGTTTGTCGATGTCCTGGATTTTGGCGGCATAGAGCGCGGCATGCTCGCGCGCGGGCAAGGCGGTCGTTCCAGATATCAGCGAACATGTCTTTGGCGGCTGCGAGCTTGGAGCGAGAGGGCAGCACCTGTTGCATGAGGTCTGTGAACTCGCCTTCGATCACATCGCGGCGGATGGATTTACGATATGAACAGCAGCCCTTGTTGAAGCACATATAATATGGATGCTCCTTTCCTGTCTTGCTCTTCGACCAGCAGGAGGTGAGCGGACGGTCGCAATCCCCACACAGAACAAAGCCACGCAGCGGGAAATCTTCATTGATATCGGCGCGGGCGGCGATCCGTGTGCCTTCTTTGACGCGCTCCTGGATGCGGGAATATGCAGAGCGGAAGAAGCCGGAAAGAGCTTTCTTCACCAGGAACCGGTTTCCAGGGCACCACTGCGGGCCGTCCTGCCGTATGGCGGCTTCAGCCTGCTGGAAAGCTAATTGTCGCGTCCGCAGCGAAAGTCGGGAAGCCGCCCGCCTTCAACGCCTGACCATGTTTTCAGCCCTACGCTATCTAAATCGTCTGTCCCTGTCAGACTTGCGAACGGCCCCGATCCGAGGCCGTTTTCTCATATCACCAGCCAAAATGACCTATTGAAACGTTTAGGTCATGTCTCGTGACACGTCACACCACAAAGGGGCAGGTCAAAGCCTATCCACACCTCGAATATCCGCAACTGGCGCAGGTCATGCAGCCTTCGATCATGCGCATGTCGTATTGGCCGCAGCTGGGGCACGCCTTGCCGCGGGAGGCGTCGGTGTTCACCACCTGCGCCTGCGGGTCCGATTTCAGCGCCATACCCTCGCCTTCGAGGAAACCGATTGCGATCATGTGGCGTTCTATCACGCCTCCGATCGCTGCCAGGATCGACGGGATGTACTTGCCCTGAACCCAGGCGCCACCGCGGGGATCGAAAACGGCTTTCAGTTCCTCCACCACGAAACTGACATCGCCGCCTCGGCGGAACACTGCGCTGATCATCCGCGTCAGGGCCACGGTCCAGGCGAAATGCTCCATGTTCTTGGAATTGATGAAGACTTCGAACGGGCGGCGATGGCCGTTGATGACGATGTCGTTGATCGTGATGTAGAGCGCGTGTTCGCTGTCAGGCCATTTCACCTTGTAAGTGTTACCCTCAAGCTCGCTGGGGCGGTCCAGCGGTTCGGACATGTAGATCACGTCGCCATGAGGGGTCCGGGGTTCCGCGCTCGACGTCGCAACCACCGCCGGCTGCTCCGAGGCATCAGTCAGCGCATCAATGGGTAGCTCCAGTGCATCAGCAATTTTCTGCAGCACTTCAAGAGGCGGTAATTTACCTTCCTCCTTTATCGACTGGACATATCCGGCGCCAAGACCGGCTTTGAGCGAAAGCGCCTTGTCAGAAAGACCGGCACCGCCTGCGGCGCTGCGAATCGTGTCATAGAGTGTCTCGGCGCGCGGCGTCGCGGCTTCACTTTCGGCCACACTCAGAACACTTCCCGTCACCTCGTTCGGACGGTAGGTGGTACAACCCTTGCAGCCGGAATCCCACGCCTGCATGTAGACATCCTTGAACGCGTCGAAACTGATGTCCTCGGGACAGTTGATGGTCTTGGAGATCGAGGAATCCACCCATTTCTGTGCGGCGGCCTGCATGCGGACATGGTCGGCGGGCGACAGGGTCTGGGCGTTCACGAAGTAGTCCGGCAACGCGGCGTCGCCGAAAGTGTCGCGCCACATCTGCACCGCGTAATCGACGACCTCTTCCTCGCTGCGGCTGCCATCCTTCTGCAGGACCTTGCGCTTGTAGGCATAGGCAAAGACCGGTTCGATCCCGGACGAGACGTTTCCCGCATAGAGGCTGATGGTGCCGGTGGGCGCGATGCTGGTCAGCAGGGCGTTGCGGATACCGTGTGCGCGAATGGCCTCGCGCACGTCCTCGTCCATATGCTGCATGGTGCCACTGGCGAGGTATTTCTCGGCATCAAACAGCGGAAAGGCGCCCTTCTCCTTCGCCAAATCCACCGACGCCAGATATGCGGCACGGGCGATCGCGTGCAGCCAGCGCTCGGTCTGCCGCGCCGCCTCCTCCGATCCGTAGCGCAGCCCCAGCATCAGGAGCGCATCCGCCAGCCCGGTCACGCCCAATCCGATGCGCCGCTTGTTGCGGGCCTCCTCGGCCTGTGCCGGCAGCGGGAATTTGGAAACGTCCACGACGTTGTCCATCATGCGCACCGCCGTCGCGACCAGGTCCGACAGCGCCGCCTCGTTCAGCTGCGCCGCGTCCCCGAACGGGTCGGTCACCAGCCGCGCGAGATTGATCGACCCCAGAAGGCAGGCGCCATAGGGTGGAAGGGGCTGTTCGCCACAGGGGTTGGTCGCCGCGATGGTCTCGCAATAGGCCAGGTTGTTGGCGGCATTGATCCGGTCGATGAAGATCACGCCCGGCTCGGCGTAATCATAGGTCGCGCGCATCATCTTGTTCCAGAGGTCGCGCGCCTGCAACGTGTGATAGACCTTGCCGTCGAATTGCAGGTCCCACGGCCCGTCATCCTTGACCGCGCGCATGAAATCATCGGTCACCAGCACCGACAGGTTGAACATGCGCAGCCGGGCCGAGTCGGACTTGGCCGTGATGAACTGTTCCACGTCCGGATGATCGCAACGCATGGTTGCCATCATCGCACCGCGCCGGCTGCCTGCCGACATGATGGTGCGGCACATGGCGTCCCAGACGTCCATGAACGACAGCGGCCCGCTGGCATCGGCGGCAACACCTTTCACATCCGCGCCCTTGGGACGGATCGTGCTGAAATCATAGCCGATCCCGCCGCCCTGCTGCATGGTCAGCGCGGCCTCTTTCAACATCTCGAAGATGCCGCCCATGCTGTCCGGAACCGTGCCCATCACGAAACAGTTGAACAGCGTCACCTGCCGTGCCGTTCCCGCACCGGCGGTGATGCGCCCCGCGGGCAGGTATTTGAAATCTTCCAGTGCCGAAAAGAACCGCTCTTCCCAGGCTTCGGGAGTCTTTTCATGGCTGGCCAGGTCCCGCGCGATCCGGCGCCAGGTATCCTCGACACTTTGGTCGATCGGGCTTCCGTCGGCCTCTTTGAACCGGTATTTCATGTCCCATATCTGTTCGGCGATCGGGGCGGCAAATCGGCTCATGATCCGAATCCTTTCTTGGCAGGCAACCACAATAGCTTGAAGCGGGGTCAATATCCACTACCATATAAACCCGCTGGAGGAATCGACTCTGTGGAAAAGACCGTCAATCTGATCAAACTCTCCGTCGGCACCGAAAGCGTCGAGGATCTGTTGCAATGGCAAGAGACCCGCCGCGCGCAATCGGAAGACGGGCTGCCTCGCCATGTCACGCGGATGTGGCCGAAACGCGAAGCCGAACTCCTGAATGGCGGCTCGATCTACTGGGTGATAAAGGGTCTGATCCAGTGCCGTCAGCGGGTGCTGCGGCTGGATGAGGTGGTGGGCAGCGACGGCATTCGCCGCTGCGCCATCGTGCTTGATAAGAGATTGCAGCGCACCCATTCGGTGCTGCGCCGTCCGTTCCAGGGGTGGCGCTATCTGCCGTCCGGCGATGCGCCGCCGGATCTGCCCGAAGGCCGCGACGCGGATGACGTCCTGCCCACGGAACTCAATCGCGCGCTGGCAGAGATTGGCGTGATCTGATCCCGCGCACCAACATATCCCTGTTGCAGGGGCGCGATATCGTCTAGAAATGCATCGACTCCAACACCAAGGCCGCACTCAGAGACGGCATCGAGCAGGAGAACGACAATGTACAGAATCCTGGTGGCCCTGCTGGCAGCGGCCATCCTCGCCAGTTGTGGTGGACGCGCCGACCGGACGGCACCCGTGGTTCCCGCCAAGCTTGATCCCGAGACGAACCTTCTCGTCTACCCGCGATATGGCGATTCCAAACCGCACCCGTGGAAAGGCCGCGATCCCTATTCCTACCCGATCCACGGCATCGACGTCGCGCGGTACCAGGGAGATATCAACTGGTCGCGCGTGAAATCCGCCGGGATCAATTTCGCTTTCATCAAGGCCACCGAAGGCGGCGATTACGTCGATCCGATGTTCCGCGACCACTGGCAGGGCGCACGTCGCGCCGGGGTTCGCCAGGGCGCCTATCATTTCTACTATTTCTGTCGCCCGGCGCATGAGCAGGCCGCCTGGTTCATCCGGAATGTCCCGCGCAACAGTTCCGACCTGCCGCATGTGCTCGACATGGAATGGAATCACCAGTCGCGCACCTGCCGCCTGCGCCCGGACGGCGAAACCATCCGCGCCGAGGCCGAGATATTCCTCGACACGCTCGAAGCATATTACGGTCGCCGCCCCGTGGTTTACACCACGGTCGATTTCTTTGCCGAAACCGGTATCGGACGGCTGCGCGATACGGAGTTCTGGCTGCGCTCGGTCGCGGGTCATCCCCGCACCGTCTATCCCGGCGCGTTCTGGACCTTCTGGCAATATACCGGCACCGGAATCGTTCCGGGCGTCGACGGCCCGGTCGATCTGAACGTGTTCAGATCGTCGCCCGAAAGCTGGTTGCGCTGGTCCGGCGGGGTGACGGCGCGTTAACCCACCTGCCTGATCAGGGTCTTCAACGTTTCACGGTCCGCGTCACTCACCGGTGCGGACCGGCTGCGCCACAGCGTCGCCTGGCTGCGCAGGACCAGACCGTCGGCCAGGATCTTCAGGTGATTGGCCCGCAGCGTATCCCCGGTCGAGGTGATGTCGGCCACCATCTCGGCGGTTTCGTTCATCACCGTGCCCTCTGTCGCCCCCTGGCTGTCGACCAGCTGGTAATCCGCCACGCCGGTCTCGCGCAGGAATCCATGCACCAGCCGGTGATATTTGGTCGCGATCCGCAGCCGGTGTCCGTGCCGCGCCCGAAAGGCCGCCGCGACCGCATCCAGATCATCCAGCGTATCCACGTCAAGCCAGCATTTCGGCACCGCCAGCACCAGGTCCGCATGGCCAAAGCCCAGCGGGCTGACCTCTTCGGTCTGCTGCTCCCAGAGCGGCAACTTCTCGTGGACAAGGTCGGTCCCGGTGACACCCAGGTGAATGCGCCCCGCAGCCAGTTCGCGCGGGATTTCACCGGCCGACAACAGGACCAGGTCAACACCGTCGATTCCCGTCACCACACCTGCATATTCCCGCTCCGAACCGGTGCGCGTCAGGGTGATCCCCCGCTTGCCAAACCAGCCGAATGTCTTTTCCATCAACCGTCCCTTGGACGGCACGCCCAGCTTGATACTCATGCCAAGCCCTCCCGGAGTTCCAGCATCAGACCGGGGCGCAGCACGCCGCCAACGGCCGGTATCTCGCTCCCGCCGCCCAACTGCCGGGTCAGGGCATCATACCGCCCCCCCGTGGCAATCGGCGGCAGGTCCGGACGACGCTCGGCATAGAACCCGAACACGAAACCATCGTAATATTCCATCGAGGTGCGCCCGTAACTGGCCTCGAAATCGAGATTCTCGACATCGATCCCGCAGGCATCCAACGCGCCCAGCCGGGCCTCCAGCAGATAGAGCGACGGCGTGATCGACGGCAGATCCACCGCGATGTCGCGCAGATGACCCAGCGCATAGGGCGCCGTTTCACGCACCGACAGCAGGTTGTCCAGCGCCGACAATTCGGTTGTGCTGATCGGCGGCGCCTCGGCTTCCGCCCGCAGCGCCTCGATCCGCTCGGCAAGCTCGGCCTGCCCGCGCTTGCCGATCCAGGGCACATCGACCGCCAACGGATCCTCCAGCGCCAGCAGTTTCGCGCGCGTCGGCGGCACCGGCGCGCGTCGCGAATACCGCTCGAGCAAGGCCCGGAACCGCCGGGGCCGCCAGATATGGCGCATCAGCGCCCGCTTGCGCCGCTCGGTGGTATTCAGCCCGCGCACCGCAGCCATCAGGATGCCGATGTCACCGGTCGCCGCCCGCAGGTTCAACCCTGCAACCGCCTCGGCTATGCGCGCAAAGACCTCGGCATCCGCCGTCGCCGGATTGCTGCGGTCGAACAACTCGTAGCCGACCTGCACGTATTCGCTCGCCCGCTCGGGATGTTCGTCCTGATGACGGAAAACCTCGCCCGAATAGGTGTATCGCGCCGGCTCGGCTCCGAATTCCATATGCATCTGCACGACAGGTACGGTGAAATCCGGGCGCAGCATCTGTTCGCCATGCAAGGCATCGCTGGTCACATAGGCCCGGGCGCGAATGTCTTCGCCGTAAAGATCCAGCAGCGTTTCGGAAGGCTGCAGGATCGGCGTTTCGATCGGCAATGCCCCGGCGGCCTGGAACAGCGCGCGAAGGCGCGCGGCTTCCGCCAGCGTCTCGGCCCGCGTCGGCATCAATTCGTCCCGATCTCGTGCAGGGCAAGGATCTCGCGCACCTTGGCCAGCATCCCGTCGCGCGCCACCTCGAACTGGCTGGGGCGTTCCTTCCATTCCTCCAGCGTCGCGTTTTCGGCAATCCGCGCGCCAAGGATCAGGTCCTTGATCTGCACCACGCCACGTTCCCGTTCGTCGCCGCCTTCGATGATCGCCACCGGGCTGTTGCGCCTATCCGCATATTTCAACTGGTTCCCGAAATTTCTGGGATTTCCCAGATACACCTCGGCACGCAGACCCGCGTTGCGCAACTCCGCCACCATCGCCTGGTAATCCGCCATGCGATCCCGATCCATCACGGTGACCACGACGGGTCCATGTGCAACCGGCTTGATCCGCCCCTTTTCCCGCAATGCCGCCAAGAGACGGTCAACGCCGATGGATACCCCGGTCGCCGGCACGGCCTGCCCCGTGAAACGCTTGACAAGGTCGTCATAACGCCCGCCTCCGGCAACCGAACCGAACTGCCGTTTGCGGCCCTTGTCGTCAAAGATCTCGAAGGTCAGTTCGGCCTCATAGACCGGCCCGGTATAGTACCCGAGGCCACGCACCACCGAGGGGTCGATGATGATCCGGTCGGCACCATAGCCCTGCGCGGCCAGGAGGTCGGCGATCTCCTGCAATTCACCGACACCGTCCTCGCCCATGGACGAACCCCGAACCAGTTCACGCAGCCGGGCCACCGTTTGCGCGCCGGTGTCACGCCGTGCGTCCATGAACCCCATGACAATCTCGGCCTGCGCATCCCCGAGGCCTGCGCCCTCGGTGAAATCGCCGCTGTCATCCTTGCGCCCATCGCCCAACAGGGCCCGCACCCCGTCCGGCCCCAGCCGGTCGAGCTTGTCGATCGCGCGCAGCACAATTCCGCGCGCCCCGGCGTGTTTGCCGGGATCTTGCGGGTCGAGCACACCGGCCACTTCCATCACGCCATTCAGAACCTTGCGGTTGTTGATACGGATCACGTAATCTCCGCGCGCGATGCCGACGGCCTCGAGCGTATCGGACAGCATCGCGCAAATCTCCGCATCCGCCGCCATGCTCGCCGTACCCACCGTGTCGGCGTCGCATTGATAGAACTGGCGATACCGTCCCGGCCCCGGCTTCTCGTTGCGCCAGACCGGCCCCATCGCATAACGGCGATATGGCATGGGCAGATCGTTTCGGTGCTGGGCGTAGACCCGCGCCAACGGCGCCGTCAGGTCGTATCGCAAGGCCAGCCAGTCGCCCCGGTCGTTCTCTTCGGACTCCTGCCAGGCAAAGACACCTTCATTCGGCCGGTCCACGTCAGGCAGGAATTTGCCCAGCGCCTCTACCGTCTCGACCGCCGAGGACTCCAGGGCGTCAAACCCGTAGCGATGGTAGACCGCCGCAATCGCCTGCAACATCTCGCTGCGCTGCGTGACTTCCGCACCGAAATAATCGCGGAACCCCCTGGGTGTCTCGGCCCTGGGGCGGGGCTGTTTCTTGGTCTTTGCCATATCGGGCGTCCTTGGGCAGTCCGGTTGCGGCGCGGTCTAGCCCAAGGTCACCACAGGAGCAAGCCAGCGCAGGTGCAGCCGTTGGAAAAGACGCAGAGGCACGCTATGAGCGCCCCGTAGCAACGAGGTACGACCATGCAACATCTCGAAGAGAAAATCGCCCACCTGCTGCGCAGCGTGGATGAACTCAGCGACGTGGTCGCGCGCCAGCAGAGAGAGATCGACACGCTGACGCGGCGCGTCCACATGCTCATGCAACGCGAAGGCGAACGCGATGCCGACCGTGGTGGTGGGGTGGTTATCGGCGATGAACGCCCGCCGCATTACTGAACCGGAAAGACGATGAGGGGCGCTGCCCCTCAAACTCCCCGGAGTATTGGGACAAAGATGAAGGACCAGTTCCCGCGGCTTCATCTTTGGTCAAATACTCCGGGGGAGATGCCCGCAGGGCAGCGGGGGCAGCGCCCCCCAATGTGCATCAGAGATCCTCGACCATCAATACGCCCTGCAGGCTCTTGAGCGCGCCCTTGATCTGGGGATTGATGGCGAATTCCTGCCCAAGTTCCATCTCGACCTCACCGGGTAGCGCGGGGTCCATCAGGCAGACCTGTATCGGGCCTCTCGCGGCGTTGCGCGCAGCGGTTCGGGCGTCGTCAAGGACGCGCGCCACGGTCTCCACCGCATCGACAGTTTCGATAAACACACGCAGACCAGCCGCCTCGAGTTCACCGATCGCCGCATCGACCGGCACGACCGAGCGCGCCAGCAGCTTCAGCTGATCGCTTTCCACGTTGGCTTCGACCGTGATCACCACCTTTGAACCGGCATCGAGAAAGCCGCGCGATTTTTCCAGGGTTTCCGAGAACAGCGTCACCTCATAGGCGCCGGTCGCATCCGAAAGCTGTACAAAGGCAAACCGGTTGCCGCGCGCGGATTTGCGTTCCTGTCGCCCCGCAACCACCCCTGCCAGTTTGGCCACGTGCGGCGAGGACGCCGCCCTTTTCTGCACCTCTTCCAGCGTCATCACACCCTTGCGTTTCAGAAAGGCTGCGTAATCGTCAAGCGGATGCCCGGACAGGTAGAACCCGACGGCCCTGAACTCTTCGGCGAGACGCTCAGCGGGCAGCCAGTCATCGGCCTGAGACAGGCGTGGTTCGGGGAGATCTTCGCCCGCCTCGCCAAAGAGCGAGACCTGGTTCGAATTCTTCTGCTCATGTACAGCCGCCGAATAGGCGACCAGCGCATCCAGACTGTCAAACACGCGACGCCGGTTGGAATCGAGTTGATCGAACGCGCCGGCGCGGGCCAGCATCTCCATCGGACGCTTACCCACCCGCTTCAGATCGACGCGTCGCGCCAGGTCGAACAGGGTGACAAAGGGTTTGTCGACGCCATCCTGCCCGCGCCCCTCGGTCACAAGGCGCATCGCCTCGGTCCCGACATTCTTGAGCGCGCCGAGCGCGTAGACCAACGCTCCATCCACGACCTTGAAGGTCGCATCCGAGCGGTTCACGCATGGCGGCACCCATGGCAGATCCAGCGCCTTTTTCACCTCCTCGAAGTAGACCGCCAGCTTGTCGGTCAGGTGAATGTCGCAGTTCATCACCCCGGCCATGAACTCGACCGGATGGTTCGCCTTGAGCCAGGCGGTCTGGTAGCTGACCACCGCATAGGCCGCCGCGTGTGATTTGTTGAACCCGTAATTGGCGAATTTTTCCAGCAGGTCGAAAACCTCGGTCGCCTTTTTCCTGCCGACACCGTTTTCCGCCGCGCCCTTTTCGAATTTGGGGCGTTCGGCGTCCATCGCCTCCTTGATCTTCTTGCCCATCGCCCGGCGCAGCAGGTCCGCGCCGCCGAGGCTGTAGCCGGCCATGACCTGGGCGATCTGCATCACCTGCTCCTGATAGACGATGATGCCCTGGGTTTCTTCCAGGATATGGTCGATCAGCGGATGAACCGATGTGATCTCGCGCTGGCCATTCTTGACTTCGCAATAGGTCGGGATGTTTTCCATCGGCCCCGGACGATAGAGCGCGACCAGGGCGACGATATCCTCGATACAGGTTGGTTTCATGCGCTTGAGCGCATCCATCATGCCCGAACTTTCAACCTGGAACACCGCCACGGTCCTGGCGGCGGCGTAGAGCTTGTAGGTCTTTTCGTCATCCAGGGGAATCAGGTTCATCTGGTTCTCGGCGCCTTCCGCAGGCTCGTAAAGCTGCGTGCCGTCCGCCGCCACGTGCAGCGGCCTGCCCGAGGCGAGAATCTGATCCAGTGCGTTCTGGATCACCGTCAGGGTTTTCAATCCCAGAAAGTCGAACTTGACCAGGCCGGCCTGTTCCACCCACTTCATGTTGAACTGCGTCGCCGGCATGTCCGAGCGCGGATCCTGGTAAAGCGGCACCAGCGCGTCCAGTGGTCTGTCACCGATCACCACGCCGGCGGCGTGGGTGGAGGCATTGCGCAACAACCCCTCGACCTGCTGCCCGTAGGTCAGCAACCGGTCAACCACCTCTTCGGCCCTGGCCTCTTCGCGCAGGCGCGGTTCGTCGACCAACGCCTTTTCGATGCTGACCGGCTTGACCCCTTCGACCGGAATCATCTTTGACAGGCGATCGACCTGACCATAGGGCATCTGCAGCACGCGACCGATGTCCCGAACCGCCGCCTTGGACAGCAAAGCGCCAAAGGTGATGATCTGCCCCACCTTGTCGCGCCCGTACTTTTCCTGGACATAGCGGATCACCTCTTCACGCCGGTCCATGCAGAAGTCGATATCGAAGTCCGGCATCGACACCCGCTCGGGGTTGAGGAACCGTTCGAAGAGCAGCGAATAGCGCAGCGGGTCAAGGTCGGTAATGGTCAGCGCATAGGCCACCAGGCTGCCCGCACCCGATCCGCGCCCGGGTCCGACGGGAATATCATTGTCCTTGGCCCACTGGATGAAATCGGCCACGATCAGGAAATAGCCGGGAAAGCCCATCCCCTCGATGATGCCCAGCTCGAAATCCAGACGTTTCTGATAGTCTTCGACACTGACTGCGTGCGGGATCACCGCAAGGCGCGCCTGCAGGCCCTCGTTTGCCATGCGGCGCAGTTCGGCGACCTCGTCATCGGCGAATTTCGGCAGGATCGGATCGCGGCGATAGG
The DNA here is from genome assembly GCA_030431825.1 of Alphaproteobacteria bacterium. GTDB lineage: Bacteria > Pseudomonadota > Alphaproteobacteria > Rhodobacterales > Rhodobacteraceae > Sedimentitalea. Next base: position 59,486 of record JAUIIJ010000025.1, on the reverse strand, counting down.
CCATGAAGGCGCATCGGCGCGCGATCTCGACGGTGTTTTCCACCGCTTCGGGCAAGTCGGCGAACAGGGTCGCCATCTCTTGCTGGCTCTTGAAATAATGCTGCGCGGTCAACCGTCGCCGGGGTTCCTGCTGGTCCACATAGGCGCCTTCGCTGATACAGATCAGTGCGTCATGCGCCTCGTACATCCTGGTTTCGGGGAAATAGACATCATTGGTCGCCACCAGCGGCAAATTCATCGCATAGGCCATCTCGACATGGCCCTGTTCGGTCAGCCGTTCGGCTTCGGGTTGCCCTCCCTCGCCGGGATGCCGCTGAAGTTCCACGTAAAGACGGTCGGGGAATGCGCGTGCCATCCGGCCGAGCAGGTCTTGGGCTGCCGGGCGCTGCCCTGCCTGCAGCAACATCCCGAGCGGCCCGTTGGGACCTCCGGTCAGACAGATCAGCCCGGCGGAATGCCGCTCCAGGTCCTCGGGCGTGACCTGTGGAAGCTGCCCGCCCTTGTCGAGATAGAGGCAGGAATTCAGCTTCATCAGGTTTTCATATCCGGTCTCGGACTGCGCCAGCAGCACGAGCGGCGCCGGCGCGCGCGGTTTCTCTCCGGGCTGGACGATCACATAGGCAAGGTCGACCTGGCAGCCGATGATCGGCTGGATGCCCGCGCCGCTTGCCGCAACCGAAAATTCCAGCGCGGAAAACATGTTGTTGCTGTCGGTGACGGCCACCGCGGGCATGTCATTGGCCTTGCACATGTCCGGCAGTTTCTTGAGCCGAACAGCGCCTTCCAGCAACGAATATTCGGTGTGAACGCGCAGGTGAATGAATCGGGGATCGGTGGTCATGCCGCACGCTACCCCGATCCGGCGCAGACGTGAAAGCGGCTTTTTCAGGTGTTGTCGGGATGGGCGAAAGCGACGCTTGATTGTTCTGGAAAATTTGAAGGTGCTTTTCCGCCCTGCCCATCCCGACGAAGGCCAAATCCATGATTCAACGCGATTAATCCGCAGGCAATCCGGGAGGCGACAGGTTATTTCCGGGATTCATGTTGCAGCGCAGCATATGTTTTTCTTGCCAGATCGCGGTCTGCCTTTCTAACCTGAATGCAATAAACGACCGGCAGGTGTTCTACGTCGCATCGAAAACCTGCAAAACGGGTCACAACAGGGTACTGCGACGGGTTTCAGACATGGACATCACGTTTCTTCTGAACGGAGAGACCGTAGCGTTGTCAGGTGTTTCACCGACGATGACGTTGCTCGACTGGTTGCGCGAGCAGCGGCATCTGACGGGAACCAAGGAGGGCTGCAACGAAGGCGATTGCGGGGCCTGCACGGTGATGGTGACGGACGGAACCGGGGCGAGAGCGCTCAATGCCTGCATCCTCTTCCTTCCGCAGCTGCAGGGCAAGGCCGTGCGCACGGTCGAAGGTGTGAGCGGCCCCGACGGCACGCTGCATCCGGTGCAGGAGGCGATGATCACCCATCATGGCAGCCAGTGCGGATTTTGCACGCCGGGCTTTGTCATGTCGATGACCGCCGCCCACCTGAACGGCGCGACCGATCATGACGACCAGCTGGCGGGGAATCTGTGCCGCTGTACCGGCTATGCGCCGATCATCCGCGCCGCCGAGGCCGCCGCCGGGCAGCCGGTGCCGCAATGGGTGCGGGACGATGCGCCCGCCGCTCCGCCCGCCGCGCCCTTCATCCCCGAAAACGCCGACGCGCTTGCCGAGATCTATGCCAGCCATCCCGACGCTACCCTCGTCGCCGGTGCAACCGATGTCGGGCTCTGGGTGACCAAGCAGCTGCGCGATCTCGATCCGGTCATCTTTCTCAACCGCTGCGACGATCTGCGGCATATCGAGATCGGCGAAACCGAAATCCGGGTTGGCGCGATGGTCGATATGAACGCGATGGGCGCGGCGATGGCCGATCTTCATCCATCCTATGCCGAGATGATCCGGCGCTATGCCAGCGTGCAGGTCCGAAATGCGGCGACCGTGGGCGGCAATATCGCCAACGGCTCGCCCATCGGCGACAACCCGCCCGCCTTGATCGCGCTTGGGGCCACCCTGCACCTGCGCAAGGGCGGTTCGCGACGGACCCTGCCGCTGGAAGAGTTCTTTGTCGCCTATGGCAAGCAGGACCGCGCCCCCGGTGAATTCGTCGAGGCGGTCAGCTTTGCCCGCCAGCCGGACAGGCTCAGATGCTACAAGCTGTCCAAACGGTTCGATCAGGACATTTCCGCCGTCTGCGGCTGTTTCAATATCACCGTGGACGACGGCATCGTCCGCGCCGCCAGGATCGCATTTGGCGGCATGGCGGCAACCCCGACACGCGCGAGAACGGTCGAAACCGCCCTGATCGGACAGCCCTGGACCGCCACCGGCATCGGCGCTGCCCAGGATGCCTTTGACGCCGACTTTACCCCGATGAGCGACATGCGGGCGTCGGCACGCTATCGGCTGGAAACGGCGCGGGCAATGCTGGCGCGGTATTTCGCAGAGGATGGCGGGCAGACGGTTTCGGTTCTGGAGGTCAGCGCATGAGTGTCACCGCCCCCCTGCCCCATGACGCCGCGCCCCTGCATGTGACGGGCGGAGCGCGCTATATCGACGACATCCCGACGCCGGCCGGTACCCTGCATCTCGCCTTTGGCCAGAGCGGGATTGCGCGTGGCCGGATCACCGCGATGGATCTCGCCGCAGTCCGCGCCGCAGAGGGTGTTGTCGCGGTCCTGACCGCCGGCGATTTGCCCTTTGCCAATGATGTGTCGCCATCGGCCCATGACGAACCGCTGTTGTCGGATGGCACCGTGCATCACGTGGGCCAGGCGATTTTTCTGGTGGTCGCCCGCAGCCACCTTGCCGCCCGCAAGGCGGCACGTCTGGGCGAGATCACCTACGAGGAAGCGGAACCGCTGCTGAGCGTCGAACAGGCGCTCAACGCCGACAGCCGGTTCGAAGACGGGCCGCGCATCTATGAAAAGGGCGACGCCGCCACCGCAATCGCAGCCGCATCGCATGTAATCGAAGGCAGCATCGAGATCGGCGGCCAGGAACACTTCTATCTCGAAGGTCAGGCGGCGCTCGCGGTACCGCAGGAAGGCGGCGACATGCTGGTGCATTCCTCGACCCAGCATCCGACCGAGATCCAGCACAAGGTGGCCGAGGCCATCGGCGTGCCGATGCATGGCGTCCGGGTGGAAACCCGCCGTATGGGCGGTGGTTTCGGCGGCAAGGAAAGCCAGGGCAATGCGCTGGCCTGTGCCTGCGCCGTGGCCGCACGGCTGACCGGCAAGGCCTGCAAGATGCGCTATGACCGCGATGACGACATGGTCATCACCGGCAAACGCCACGACTTCCGCATCACCTATCGGGCGGGGTTCGACGATACCGGCCGCATCAGCGGCGTCGAATTCACCCAGTATACCCGTGGCGGCTGGGCGCAGGATCTGACGCTGCCGGTCGCCGACCGGGCCATGCTGCACGCGGACAACGCCTATCTGCTGCCAAATGCGCGGATCGAAAGCCATCGGTTGAAAACCAACATGCAGAGCGCCACCGCCTATCGCGGGTTCGGTGGACCGCAGGGGGTCGTGGGAATCGAACGGGTCATCGACCACATCGCCCATGATCTGGGTCTGGACCCGGTCGAGGTGCGCAAGCGCAACTATTATGCCGAAGCGCCGGACGCGGATGCCGGCAACACCACACCCTATGGGCAGGTGGTCGAGGATTTCGAGCTGCACGGCATGACCGAGGCCCTGCTTGCGAGCAGCGATTATGCCGCCCGCCGCGCCGCGATTGCCGAATGGAATGCCAGCCACGACATCATCAAGAAGGGCATCGCGTTCTCTCCTGTGAAATTCGGGATTTCCTTCACCCTCACGCATCTCAATCAGGCGGGTGCGCTGGTGCATGTCTATCAGGACGGCTCGGTTCACCTGAACCACGGCGGAACCGAGATGGGCCAGGGCCTGTTCCAGAAGGTTGCCCAGGTTGCCGCGAGCCGGTTCGGCATTCCGCTGGAGATGGTCAAGATCACCGCCACCGACACGGCCAAGGTGCCCAATACCTCGGCCACGGCGGCCTCCTCCGGCAGCGACCTGAACGGCATGGCGGTCAAGGCGGCGTGCGACACGATCCGTGACCGTATCGCCGCGTTCCTGGCCGAGCGGCATCAGGCCGATGCCACAACCGTGCGGTTTGCCGACGGGCAGGTGCAGGTGGCCGACGCGAGCTATACATTTGCCGAGGTTGCGGGGCTGGCCTATGCCGGGCGCGTCAGCCTGAGCGCCACCGGGTTCTACAAGACACCAAAGCTCGAATGGGACCGGATCAAGGGGCGCGGGCGGCCGTTCTTCTATTTTGCCCACGGCGCGGCAGTGACCGAGGTCGCCATCGACACGCTGACCGGCGAAAACCGTATCCTGCGCGCCGACATCCTGCACGACGCGGGCGCGTCGCTGAACCCCGCGCTGGATATCGGGCAGGTCGAAGGCGGCTACGTGCAGGGCGCGGGATGGTTGACCACCGAGGAACTGGTCTGGGATGACAAGGGGCGCCTGCGCACCCATGCGCCCAGTACCTACAAGATCCCTGCCTGTTCGGACCGGCCGGACGTGTTCAACGTCGCGCTGTGGGACGGGCGGAACCGGGAAGACACGATCTATCGCTCCAAGGCGGTGGGTGAGCCGCCCTTCATGCTGGGAATCTCGGCCTTTCTCGCGCTCAGCAATGCCATAGCCTCCTGTGGCGATGCGTATCCGGCGCTGGACGCGCCGGCGACCGCCGAACAGGTCTGGACGGCAATCCGGCGGGTGCGCAATGGGATTTGATCTGGAGGAGTTACGCGCCGCCGTGGCCGCGCATGGTCGCGTGACGCGGGTGGTGATCGCCGCGATACGCGGATCGTCCCCACGCGAAGTCGGCGCCGCGATGCTGGTCTGGAAGACAGGGCAATCCGGCACGATCGGCGGTGGAACACTTGAATTCCAGGCCGCCGAGGCCGCCCGCAGCACGCCCCGCACGGGGCTGAGCCATCACGCACTTGGCCCCGATCTCGGCCAATGCTGTGGCGGCGCGGTGACCCTGTTGACCGAGGTCTACGACGCCGCCGCTCTTGCCGCGCTTGACGCGGACGTGATCGCGCGCGCCACCGATGGTCCGGCAATCATGCCGATGTCGGTCCGCCGCGTCTTGGCCGGCGCACGTGCGCAGGGCATGGCGCCCGCGCCGCAACTGCTGGATGGCTGGATGATCGAACCGGTCCATCGGCCCACGCGCCCGATCTGGATATGGGGCGCCGGTCACGTGGGGCGGGCGCTGGTGCAGGTACTGGCCCCGCTGCCGGACCTTGCAATCACCTGGGTCGACACCGCCGAGAACCGGTTCCCCGAGACCCTCGCGCCGGGCGTGACAAGCGTACCCGCCGCCAGGCCCGCCGCACTTGTGCCTCATGCCCCGACGGATGCCGAGCACCTGATCCTGACCTATTCGCACACGCTCGATCTCGAGTTGTGTCATCAGCTGCTGGGACATGAATTTGCCTTTGCCGGGCTGATCGGATCGAAAACCAAATGGGCGCGGTTCCGGTCGCGGCTGGCGGCCCTGGGCCATGCCGGCGGGCGTATTGCCGACATCACCTGCCCGATCGGCGATCCGTCGCTGGGCAAGCACCCGCAGATGATTGCCATCGGCGTCGCGGCGGCTCTGATGCGGCCCGACCAAACAAGACATGCCAAAAAGGATGTGAGCGCGTGACAGTTCCCCTTCTGAGCCTTCAGGGTCTGACCAAGGCCTATCCCGGCGTGATCGCCAACAACAACGTGTCCTTCGACATCGGCGTCGGGCAGGTCCACGCCCTGCTGGGCGAAAACGGTGCCGGGAAATCGACGCTGGTCAAGATGATCTACGGGTTGGTGAAACCCGACAGCGGCACCATGCTGCTCAATGGCCGGACCTATGCGCCGCCGGAACCCCGCGCCGCGCGGGCGGATGGCATCGCAATGGTTTTTCAGCATTTTTCGCTGTTCGATGCGCTGAACGTGGCAGAGAACATCGCGCTTGGCATGGAAAGCCCGCCGGCCATGCGGGATCTTGCGGCGCGTATCCGCGACGTTTCCGAAACCTACGGGCTGCCACTCGATCCCTATCGCACGGTGGGCGATCTCTCGGCCGGTGAACGCCAGAGGGTCGAGATCATCCGCTGCCTGCTGCAGGACCCCAAGCTCCTGATCATGGACGAACCGACCAGCGTGCTGACGCCGCAAGAGGTGGACATCCTGTTCCAGACCCTGCGCAAGCTGAAATCCGAGGGCACGGCGATCCTCTATATCAGCCACAAGCTCGAAGAGATCCGCACCCTGTGCGATCACGCCACGGTGCTGCGGCTGGGCGAAAATGTCGGCGAGTGCATCCCCGCCGAAACCAGCGCGCGCGACATGGCCGAACTGATGGTCGGCAGCGCGCTGAAACCGCCGGAACGCGCGGGCCGCGAGCTTGGCGAGGTCGCGCTGGACATCAGCGGGCTGTCGGTGCCATCGCCCTCGGATTTCGGCACGGCGCTCAGGAACATCCACATGACCGTCCGTCAGGGTGAGGTTCTGGGCATTGGCGGCGTTGCGGGCAACGGGCAGGACGAACTGCTGTCGGTGCTTTCGGGCGAAGTGACGACTGCCGCGGACGCGGTCAAGCTGGCCGGACGACCGGTGGGTGACCTGGGCCCGACCGCGCGGCGGCGGCTGGGCCTGCTGACCGCGCCCGAGGAACGGCTGGGCCACGCCGCGGCCCCGGACATGAGCCTGACGGAAAACGCCATGCTGACCGGATCGGTACGCGAGAACCTGGTAAGCAACGGTTTCCTGAAATGGCGCGATGCCGAGAATTTTGCAAAACGGATCATCACCGATTTCGACGTGCGCACGCCCGGCCCGGACAACGCGGCACGATCGTTGTCGGGGGGAAACCTGCAGAAATTCGTGATCGGCCGCGAGGTGCTGCAGCGCCCGGACGTGCTGGTGGTGAACCAGCCGACCTGGGGCGTGGACGCCAGCGCCGCCGCCGCAATCCGGCAATCGATCCTCGATCTCGCCGCGAACGGCGCGGCGGTGGTCTGCATCAGCCAGGATCTGGATGAACTCATGGAAATCAGCGACCGCTTCGCCGCTCTGAACGAAGGCCGCCTGAGCACGCCGCGCGACACGGCTGGCCTGACCATAGACGAAATCGGCCTGATGATGGGCGGCGCACACGGAATGGAGGTGGCCCATGTCTGAGCCAGTACAGCCCACAAAACCGGAGAGAGGCGCATGATCGTGCTGGAAAAAAGACCGCAGCCGTCCCGCAACTGGTCGATTGCGACGCCGCTGATCGCGGTCCTGGCCACCATGTTCTTCGGCGGCGTGCTGTTTGCCGTGCTCGGCAAGAACCCGGTCGAAGCCATCCGCACCATTTTCTGGGATCCGCTGTTCGGTGAATTTGCGTTCTACTATCGCCCGCAACTGCTGGTCAAAGGGGCACCGCTGGTGCTGATCGCGATTGGCCTGTCGCTCGGTTTCCGGGCCGGGATCTGGAATATCGGGGCCGAGGGGCAGTACATCATGGGCGCGATTGTCGGCGCCGGTGTCGGCCTCGCCTTCTACCCGATGGACTCGATCATCGTGTTTCCGCTGATGATCCTTGGCGGCGCCGTGGGCGGTTGGGCCTGGGCGATGATCCCGGCACTGCTCAAGGTGCGGTTCGGCACCAACGAGATCCTGGTATCGCTGATGCTGGTCTATGTCGCGGAACAGATGCTGGCCTCGATGTCGCTGGGACTGCTGAAAAATCCGCAGGGCTTTGGCTTTCCGGGCAGCCGGAACCTGAATGAATATGCCAGCGCGACAAGCTGGATCAATCAGGATGTCGGCATGCACTGGGGCGTCGTCTTTGCCTTTATCGCAGTGATCTTTGCCTATGTGCTGCTCAACCGTCACATGCTCGGCTTTCACATCCGTCTGACCGGCGAGGCCCCGCGCGCGGCGCGGTTTGCCGGGGTCAAGCCCGCGCGGCTGATCCTGTTCTGTCTTGGCACATCCGGTGCCCTGGCCGGGCTGGCCGGGCTGTTCGAGGTGGCCGGACCCGCGGGCCAGATCACCATCGATTTCAACGTCGGCTATGGCTTTACCGCGATCATCGTCGCGTTTCTCGGCCGGCTGCACCCGCTGGGCATCCTGCTCGCCGGAGGGCTCATGGCGCTGACCTATATCGGTGGCGAAATCGCGCAGTCCCAGCTTGGCCTGCCTGCCGCCGCAATCCAGGTGTTCCAGGGCATGCTGCTGTTCTTTCTGCTGGCTCTGGACATCCTGACCAATTACCGCATCCGACTGCGCAAGAGCGAGGTGGCCTGATATGGACCTGTCTGCAATCAATCCCGTTCTGCTGATCGCCTCGCTGATGGTGGCGGCCACCCCGATCCTTCTGGCCGGCATCGGCGAACTTGTCGCCGAAAAATCCGGTGTCCTGAACCTCGGGGTCGAGGGCATGATGATCGTCGGAGCGATCAGCGGCTTTGCCGTTGCCGTGGAAACCGGCTCGCCCTTTCTCGGCTTTGTCGCAGCCGCCATCGGAGGAGCCGCCCTGTCACTGCTGTTCGTCCTGCTGACGCAGGTGGCTCTCGCGAACCAGGTGGCATCCGGGCTGGCGCTTACCCTCTTCGGTCTGGGCCTCAGCGCGCTGATGGGCCAGAACTATGTGGGAATCAAACCGCCCCCGACGGGCCGGCTCGATATACCGCTGCTCGGCGACATACCGGTCATCGGTCCGATGCTCTTCAACCACGACATCGTGCTGTATCTGGGAATCGCGCTCGTGGCGGTGGTCTGGGCGACACTGAAATTCACCCGCGCCGGGCTGATCCTGCGCGCGGTCGGGGAAAGCCACGATGCCGCCCATGCGCTTGGCTACAAGGTGGTGCGTATCCGCATCCTCGCCATCCTGTTCGGGGGCGCCTGCGCCGGGCTGGGCGGTGCCTATATCAGCCTCGTGCGTGTCCCCCAATGGACCGAGGGCATGACCGCCGGTGTCGGCTGGATCGCGCTGGCGCTGGTGGTCTTCGCGAGCTGGAAGCCCTGGCGCGTCCTGCTGGGTGCCTATCTGTTTGGCGGAATTACCGTACTGCAACTCAACCTTCAGGCAGCAGGCGTTGCCATTCCGGTCGAGTATCTGGCAATGTCGCCCTATCTCATCACAATTCTTGTGCTGGTGATCCTGTCAAAAGACAAAAGCAACGCACCGGCATCGCTGGGCAGAACCTTCCATGCCTCTCACTGAGCGGCCAACAAAACCAACCTGGGGGAACCTGATGAAACTCACCACACTTCTTGCCAGCGCCGCGATGGTGCTGGGTCTGGCATCCGGCGCGATGGCGCAGGACAAGACCAAGATCGGCTTTGTCTATGTCGGGCCGGTCGGCGACGGCGGCTGGACCTATGAACACGACAAGGGCCGGCAGGCGGTCGTGGCCGAATTCGGCGACAAGGTGGAAACCACCTATGTCGAATCCGTGCCCGAAGGACCGGATGCCGAACGCGTCATGACGCAGATGGCGCTGAACGGCGCCGACCTGATCTTTGCCACGTCATTTGGTTACATGGACCAGACGATCAACGTCGCCAAGAAATTCCCGAACGTGAAATTCGAGCATGCGACCGGCTACAAGACAGCGCCCAATGTCTCGGTCTATTCCGCCCGCTTCTACGAAGGCCGTGCGGTGCAGGGCCATATCGCGGGCAGCATGACCAAGTCCAACGTCGTCGGCTATATCGGCTCCTACCCGATCCCCGAAGTGATCCGGGGCATCAACTCGGCCTATATCCACGCCAAGAAGGTCAATCCCGATGTCCAGTTCAAGATCGTCTGGGCCTACACATGGTTCGATCCGGCCAAGGAAGCGGATGCCGCCAAGGTCCTGATCGAACAGGGGGCGGACGTGATCCTGCAACACACGGATTCCACCGCACCGCAAGCCGCCGCCAAGGCCGCCGGCAACGTCATCACTTTCGGTCAGGCCTCGGACATGAGCGAATACGCCCCGTCCCCTCGGGTCAGCTCGATCATCGACAACTGGGCCCCCTACTACATCGCCCGCACCAAGGCAGTGATGGACGGAACATGGGAAACCGTGAACACGTGGGACGGAATCGCCGAAGGCATGGTCGGAATTGGCGAGATCACCGATGCGGTGCCCGCCGAAGTCAAGGCCGAGGCGCTCGCGCTCAAGGAGGCAATCGCATCGGGCGAACATCATCCTTTCACCGGACCACTGAACAAGCAGGACGGCAGTGCCTGGCTGGCCGAGGGTGAAACCGCCGATGACGGCACGCTGGCCGGCATGAATTTCTATGTCGAAGGCATCGAAGGCGACATTCCGCAATAATCGCGACACCTGTTCCAAATGACAAAAGGCCCCGCTTGCGCGGGGTCTTTTACTTGTGCCCCTGACCTTTGACCTCACCTTGCGCCAACGCGGATCCGCCTCCGGTTAAACCGCTGTTAACCAAGCTTGCCGATGCTGGCCTGCGGAGGGTGCGCGATGCGGTTCGCGATTGCAGCGTTTTTGGTTGGCATGGTTTGCGTCCACCCGGTTCACGCCGGAGCCTGGCTGCGCGAACACAAGCGGACGTTCCTGTCCTTCGGCACCACAATTCGGGGCAACAGGGTCACGCTCCCCGATTACGAGACCAAGTTCTATGCGGAATACGGGTTGTTCCCCCGGATGACGCTCGGGGTGGACGTCAACGACGTGCGCGCCAAGGCGGCACATGCGCTGCTCTTCGCCCGCTTTCCCATCGGCAACACCGAAAAACGCATGCGCTATGCGGTCGAAATCGGCGTTGGCAAACACCGCCAGCAGATGCAGTGGTTCCCGATGTACAAGGCGACGCTTGCCGTCGGGCGCGGGTTCGAGAGCCGCTGGGGAAACGGATGGATGGGGGCGGAGCTTGCCTACGAGGTTCGCAGCGCGCTGCCAGACCCAGGCCTGAAGCTTGATCTTGTGGCTGGCCTGTCCTCGGGTCCGCGTATCCGCCCCCTGCTCAAACTCGAAACCGCCTATGTGGCCGATCAGCCCTTCAGCTGGTCCTTCACGCCGGGTATCATGTTCGATGTCGGCAAGAGCACCTGGGTACTCGGCATTGAGGGGCGATCCACGACGCAGAAGACCATTGGCCTCACCTTCAACATCTGGCGCAGTTTCTGAGCAGCCATGACGGCACTTGCGCCAGATTGCAGCCCCAATGCTACACCGCCTCTCCCTGGAACTTAGTGCGATAGCTCTGATCTTCGATCTGTCCGCGCCGGGTATTGCAAGCGACGGCAAGCTTTCCTGATCGACCCTCGCCCGCGCAACGGAAAATGGCCGCGCATTGACTGCGCGACCATCCCAAAGCCTGGCATTTCACTCATCGATTTCCGCGTCAGGCGTCGACACCTGAATGAAGGTCTTGGCAAAGCTGCCACACTGACCCCCGCAGATATCGAACCTGCCGCGATCCGGCCTGGCGCAGGGCCGCTAGCGATCCATTCGCGCAATCACGCTGACGTCGCCCCGAACCGGTGTCGGCCAGATCAAGGCCAGCTGATCGCCGTTCGCGCCCTGTTGCGAGCGGGAATAAGGCATGACATGGGTAACGCCCCCTACGGCATTACGGATGGGGCCCTGCGCCATCACCGAATCGACCGATAGGATACGTCCGCCAAACGGCAGGTTCCCCTTGACGCCAATCGTCCAGGCCTGAGACGCACTGGCGGCCTCGTGCTGAAGCCGTATGGGATTTGCAGCCTGCTTGGCGATTCCGTGAAATGCGTTCGCCTCGAATGTCAATTTCTTGGTCAGGGTAAAGTCCAGGTCCGAGAAACTGGTATCGACGCGTTCGACCCGGTCGATATTGCCGTTGATACTGTGGAACCTGTTTCCGCTGATGGTGACCCCATTCAGAAAATGCCCGCGCCCGTGCGGTTTGACCACGATAAAGCTGAACCACGGGGCGACATTGCCACACAGCATGATGTTGTCCGTGATGCACATTGCCGCAAACGAAAATCCGCTGACGAAATCCGGCTCGGGATCGCGCTCATTGGTCCATTCGATCGTGCAATTGTCGACGTAATTGCCGGTGATGGTCGCATTGCAGTAGTTGTCCGCGATTACCAGCCCGGCCGTGCGCACTCCCCCCGACGTGCCATCGCCCTGAAAGAAGTGATTGCCGATCACCACACTGTTGGACCCGCCCAGCAAGGCAAAGTGCTTGAACCGCGTCGACCGGTTGTTACGCAGCTTGGCATCATTTGCGTTGACGTTGAGCGCAATCGACGTGCGATCGGGCACATCCTCGGGATCTTCGGAAGACAGGAACTGGCACCTGTCGACCAGCAACCCCTGACACCCCGTTCCGATCGAGGTCATGCCGCGATCCTTTGGCCGGCTGATGAAACAATCCCGCAGGTGAAACGCCTTGCCGGTCGGAGACAGCCGGATCCCGCTCGCGTGGCGGCCGCACTGAAACTCGATGTCGCTCAGGACGAACTTGCTCAGACCGGCAAAGCCGCTGAAATCCATCATGTATTTGAAATCCGAGAACGTGTAGACCTGTGTTCCCTGCGCGTCGTAAAGCGGTGCGCTCAGTGTCAGCTCCCGGGCTGCGACATTCTTGGATCGGACATAGATTTCGCGCCCGACCCCGTTACCCTGCACCAGCGCACCAACCGCGATATTTGCGATATTCGCGACTTCGGTCAGCATTCTGGCATTTCGCGCCGAATAGGTCGCTTCGGACCTGACGACCTCGGTGTCCCAGACCGATCCGCCGACCGCATCGAACTGGCCGTTGCGGATCACGCGACGGGTTGCATAGCTCGTCTTGTTCGGAACGACGGCCTGCATGTCCAGGGGCCTGGTCACGCTGATCTTGCGGCCGCACATGTCCAGGGATTCGTGATCGGAGTTGTTCAGCAGCGCCTGAAACGCCTTGCCAAAGGCGAGTTCCTCATCGCCAAAGGCGTCGATGTAGGTCGGCAGGTCATAGCTTTTGGTCAGCAACAACATCTTGTCGACAGGCATCGTGACGGTGCCCTCGAACGCAACCGGCGCATTCAGGGTCACGTCATCGCCCAGATAGAACACCCCTCCGGGAACAAGGATCGTCCGACCCTCCGCCGCGGCATCTGCAGCAATGAAGGCATCCGAGTCATCGGTCACCCCGTCGCCAATGGCGCCATAATCCCGCACGTCGACAACGCTGATCATGTCGCGCAGGAAAAAGCGCGTGACATCCTCGATTTCGATATCGTCGATCCGTACCACGCCGCCATTGCTGCCGGTCAGATCCAGACCGAAATGCCCGTACAGCGCCTCCGATCCCCACGCCATGTCCACGCCACCGCGCGCACCCGGCCCGACGATGGCGGCCACCTCGACCACATCGCCATAAGTGGCCAGTTCCACAGTCGGGCCGACCTCGATCTTGCCGTTGATGTGCCTGCCACCCGCGCCGCCGGCCCAGCCGGCAATGCGCACCGAAGGCAGAGCGCCCGCGATTGCCTTCACGCGAGCCCGGATTTGCAGGTAACATCCCGGCAACAGCGGCGTCTCGCCCTTGTACCGCAACATCTGCACCGAATTGACCTTCTGCAATTCCAGGCATCCGCCAAAATCCTGGTCCGCGGCGACCAGCGCGGCATTCGCGGCACCTTCATAGCTGTTCGATCCGGGCGTACCGTTGCTGCTCGACCACATGTCCAGACCGTTGCTGAACGCAGGCGGCATAAGCAGGACACCGTCGGTTATTGCCTTGTTCATCCAAATCCCTTTCCCATTGACCACCACGCGGCAGATCCGGCCGCGCGGCAAAATCCGTCAGGTCCGGACTCTCCCCGGACGCACAGGAAAGGCTCTATTGAAGAACGGTAAAGACCCGCTCACACCACCGTCACGGTGCCTTGACCAGAGACATCATGATATGCCGCGCGCAACAGCCTTCAGATGCGCACGGAATATCTTCGCCAGATGGCATTTCGCCCATGTTTTACCGCGTGAATTTCTTGAACTTCATGCGCGTGGGCTCGATGTCTCCGAGTCTGCGTTTCTTGTCTTCCTCGTAATCCTCGAAATTGCCCTCGAACCATTCCACGTGGGCGTTGCCTTCAAAGGCGAGGATGTGGGTGCAGATGCGGTCGAGAAAGAACCGGTCGTGCGAGATGACCACGGCGCAGCCGGCGAAATCGACAAGCGCATCTTCCAGCGCGCGCAGGGTTTCGACATCAAGATCGTTGGTCGGTTCGTCAAGCAGCAACACGTTACCGCCCTCTTTCAGCAGACGGGCCATGTGCACGCGGTTGCGTTCCCCGCCCGAGAGCAGACCGACCTTTTTCTGCTGATCACCGCCCTTGAAGTTGAAGGACGAACAGTAGGCGCGCGAATTGACCTGCGCGTCACCCAGTTCGATGATCTCCGCACCCCCTGTTATCGCCTCCCACACGGTGTCATCGGCGTTCAGGTCATCGCGGGACTGATCGACATAGGACAGGTCGACCGTGTCGCCGTATTCGACGGTGCCGGAGTCGGGTTTTTCCTGACCCGTCAACATCTTGAACAGGGTCGATTTACCCGCGCCGTTGGGACCGATGACGCCGACAATGCCCCCTGGAGGAAGCGAGAAGGACAGGTCTTCGATCAGTTGCTTGTCACCCATGTGCTTGGCGAGGCCGGTGACCTCGATCACCTTGGAGCCAAGACGTGGCCCGTTCGGTATGACGATCTGGGCGCGGGTGATCTTCTCGCGTTCGGACTGTCCGGCCAGTTCATTATAGGCGGCGATCCGGGCCTTGGATTTCGCCTGACGGGCCTTGGCGCCCTGCCGCATCCATTCCAGTTCGCGCTCCAGTGTCTTTTGCTTGGACTTGTCTTCCCGGGCTTCCTGCTCCAGCCGCTTGGCCTTTTGCTCAAGCCACGCGGAATAATTGCCCTCGTAAGGGATGCCACGGCCCCGGTCGAGTTCGAGAATCCAGCCGGTGATGTCATCAAGGAAATAGCGGTCGTGGGTGACGATCAGGATCGTGCCCTTGTAATCGATCAGATGCTGCTGCAGCCAGGCGATGGTTTCCGCATCGAGATGGTTGGTGGGTTCGTCCAAGAGCAGCATATCGGGCGCTTCAAGCAGCAGCTTGCACAGCGCCACGCGGCGCTTTTCACCGCCCGAAAGGTTGGCGATTTCGGCATCATCCGGCGGGCAGCGCAGCGCTTCCATCGAAACGTCGATCTGGCTGTCGAGATCCCAAAGGTTTTCCGCGTCGATCCTGTCCTGCAACTCGGCCATCTCCTCGGCGGTTTCATCCGAGTAGTTCATCGCCAGTTCGTTGTAGCGGTCGAGGATCGCCTTTTTCGGGGCGACACCCAGCATGACATTTTCGCGGACCGAGAGGCTCTCGTCGAGTTGCGGCTCCTGCGGGAGATAACCGACCCTGGCTCCCTCGGCGGCCCAGGCCTCGCCCGAGAAATCCTTGTCGAGCCCGGCCATGATCTTCATCAGCGTGGATTTACCTGCGCCGTTGACGCCGACAACACCGATCTTCACACCGGGCAGGAAATTCAGATGTATGTTCTCAAAGCACTTCTTGCCGCCGGGATAGGTCTTGGAGACCCCTTGCATGTGATAGACGAATTGATAGGCAGCCATGTCGGAACTCCGCGTCGCAAATTGGGTTGGGCCTACTTAGACAGTCGGCGTCGCAAGCGCAATCGCCTGCACCCGCGCGACGCCACGATGCGCCTCACGAGGAACATGAGATGAGACAGGATCGTCCGGCTTCTGTTTGACACTTGCATTGTTTTGCGACCATCACTTTGCCGATGCGTTGTGATTACCCCCAGGCCCGAGCGGGCCAAAGCATAGGCCTGTTCGGCGGTTCGTTCGACCCGCCCCATGCCGGTCATGTGCATGTCACCCGCGAGGCGCTGAAACGGTTCGGGTTGGACCGCGTCTGGTGGCTGGTCTCTCCGGGCAATCTCCTCAAGGCGCGCGGACCCGCTCCCATGGCAACCCGCATCCGTGCCGCGCGTGACATCATGGACCACCCCCGCGTTCAGGTCACGGATATCGAGGCCCGCCTCGGGACCCGCGCGACGGCGGACACGATCAGGCAACTGCGCCTGCTCTACCCCGGCGTTCGGTTCGTCTGGCTGATGGGGGCGGACAACCTGGCGCAGTTTCACCTCTGGCGCGACTGGCGCGACATCATGCAATCTGTCCCGCTTGGTATCCTCGCCCGTCCCGGAGACCGGATTTCGGCGCGGATGTCGCCGGCGGCGCGCATCTATCAACACTATCGAATCCGCGGGCAGGCAAGCCAGACGCTGAAATTCGCAGAGGCCCCGGCCTGGTGTTTCGTCAATGTCCCGATGGTCGATCTGAGCTCAACCGCGATCCGGGCACAGCGGGCGCAAGCAGGTGCCGATACTTCGGGATGAACCATGACAGCGGTCTCTCGTGCCGTCAGGCGTCGGTCCACATGCCTGTCCGCGGCGATGTGAACCGTTGATTTACCCGCCGGTTGGCGCTTGTGTTTCTGATTGAACGGCGGCTACTCTCTTGAACGTGGAGTTGTTCGCCGGGCGCGACATCCGGGCCCCGAACACGACGTGATCAGGCAAGACAACGTGACATGACCATGAAAACCATCAGATCCCGGCGTTTTGTCCTGGGCGGACTCGCGGCCGTCGCACTTCCGGCGATTGTTCGGGCCGCACCGCCGGAGACCTCTTTGCGTCCACACGCCCGGACTGCCGATTTCGCCCGCATGGCGGGAGGCGGCATTGACGCGCTGATCGCCCGTTTCGGTCTGAGCGGGGATGTGGTCTGTGCGGTGGCGGATGTCGAGACCGGGCTCGAACTGGAAGCGGCGAACGGCACCACGGGATTGCCGCCCGCCAGTGTCGCCAAGGCGCTTACCGCGCTCTACGCCCTTGAAACGCTCGGTCCGGATCATCGTTTCCAAACGCGGCTGCTGGCGGCGGGCCCCGTCAGCAACGGCATACTGGACGGGGATCTGATCCTGGCAGGCGGCGGCGATCCGATCCTGACGACCGATGACCTCGCCACCCTGGCGAGCGCGTTGAAAAGCGTCGGTATTCGCGAGGTGCGCGGGGCGTTCAAGGTGTATGAAGCCGCCCTGCCCTTTGTGAACACCATCGATCCCGGTCAGCCGGATCATGTGGGCTACAGCCCGGCGGTCAGCGGCATCGCTTTGAATTTCAATCGCGTGCATTTCGAGTGGCGCGCCTCCGGCAAGAGCTATCGGGTGGCGATGGATGCCCGCACCGAGCGCTATCGCCCGGAAGTGGCGATGGCGCAGATGAAGGTCGTGTCGCGCAACCTGCCCGTCTACACCTACGAAGACGCAGGCAGCGTCGATCAATGGACTGTCGCGCGGGGCGCCTTGGGTGGCGGTGGCGCGCGATGGCTGCCGGTGCGTCGGCCCGGCCTCTATGCCGGTGACGTATTCCGCACGATGGCCCGCGCACAGGGGATCGTGCTGCCGGCCGCGCGGATCGCCGGCGGTCTGCCGCAAGGAACCGAGGTGCTGGCAACGCACGAGAGCACGAGGCTGGTTATGATCGTCAAGGCGATGCTGAAATACTCGACCAACCTCACCGCGGAAATGGTCGGCATGAGCGCCAGTGTCGCGCGCGGCAACCGGCCGGACAGCCTGCGCTCATCCGCCGCCACGATGAGCCGCTGGGCCGCCGAGCGGTTCGGAATGACAGGCACTCTTCTGGTCGATCATTCAGGACTCGGAGACGCGTCGCGCATGACGCCGCAGGATCTGGTCGCCGCCCTGGTGAACGCGCGCAAGGACGACATCCTGCGTCCGCTGCTCAAACCCTTCGTGCTGCGCGATGCCGAAGGCCGGGCCAACAAGGCGCATCCGATCACGGTGAATGCCAAGACAGGGACGCTGAACTTTGTCTCCGGGCTTGGCGGCTACATGACGGCCACCGACGGAACCGAGCTGGCCTTTGCCATCTTTGCCGCCGACACTGAAGCCCGCAGCCGCATACCCCGTGCCGACCGCGAGCGGCCCAGGGGCGCGCGCAGCTGGAACCGGCGCGCCAAGACATTGCAGCAGCAGTTGATCGAACGCTGGGGCGCGCTCTACGGGACGTGATCATGCCCGCGTGGCATCAGGTCAGATGACGCGCCCGCGCCCCCCGCTCGATCGCAGCGGCATGAAGCCGGTCGATATTCAGCTCATACCGGATTTCCTCGAGCAGGCGCAGCTCCGGTTCGTGCAGCGTGCCATCCGCCGCGGCAACATCACAGGCCAGCGCATAGGCGGTCTCAAACAGCCGTTCTGGCAGGTTGTCGCGAATGAGCCCAAAGAGCGCATCCAGCCCGTCCTCCTGTTCAAACAGGTCGAACACCACCTGCGACGTCTGCTTGAGACGGTCGATATCGTATTCTGCGAAAACCGGCAGCATGTTGATGGACGACTGAATCTTGACGAGTTCGGACGTGCGCAATTCCTCGTCTGACGCGGAAACCGCGATCATCAGCGCGACAAGACAATCCTGGGGGCTGAGCTGGCTTGACGAAGATTCTTGCACTGCACGGTTTCCTTGTGGGTTCGATGGCATTTTCGCGAGGATATTGGCCACGGTACCGCAGCACAATAGCAAGCGGCGATCATTTGCCTTTCGACGGATACCACGACGGCGCGCGCCGTGTTGACGAGACCACGGCAGCGCAATAGGGAGACGCCACTGCCGCGCGGGATGTGCGGCCCCTGTTTTCGGAGAGTCACATGTCTGAATTGCGCGAAGCCGCACTGGCGTTCAAGGCCTGGCCTTTTGAAGAAGCCCGCAAGCTGGTCAAACGCTATCAGAAGGCGCCCCCGGAAAAGGGCTATGTGCTGTTTGAAACGGGCTATGGTCCCTCGGGGTTGCCGCATATCGGCACCTTCGGAGAGGTCGCGCGCACAACGATGATCCGCAAGGCCTTTGAAACCATCAGCGACATTCCCACGCGTCTGATCTGTTTTTCCGACGATCTGGACGGGATGCGCAAGGTCCCGGGCAACGTCCCCAACCAGGAGATGCTCAGGGAGCACCTGCAGGAACCGTTGACCAGCGTGCCCGACCCGTTCGGAGAGTTCGAGAGTTTTGGTGCGCATAACAACGCGATGCTGCGACGGTTCCTCGATACCTTCGGTTTCGACTATGAATTCATCAGCGCCACCGAATTCTACAACTCCGGGCAGTTCGACACCGTGCTGCTGCGCGCCGCCGAGCGTTATGACGACATCATGAAGATCATGCTGAAGTCGCTGCGCGACGAGCGCCAGCAGACATATTCGATCTTCCTGCCGATCCACCCGGAAACCGGTCGTGTGCTCTACGTGCCGATGAAAGAGGTGAATGCCAGGGACGGCACCATCACCTTTGACGACGAGGACGGCAAGGAGTGGACCCTGCCGGTGACCGGCGGCAACGTCAAATTGCAATGGAAGCCCGACTTCGGAGCCCGCTGGGCGGCGCTCGAGGTCGATTTCGAGATGTATGGCAAGGACCATTCGACCAACACGCCGATCTATGACGGGATCTGTCGTGTACTGGGCGTCCGTCCGCCCGAGCATTTCACCTACGAACTGTTCCTGGACGAGAACGGCCAGAAGATCTCGAAATCTTCCGGCAACGGCGTCAGCATCGACGAGTGGCTGACCTATGCCAGCACCGAGTCGCTGGCCTATTTCATGTACCAGAAGCCCAAGACGGCCAAGCGGATGTATTTCGACGTCATCCCCAAGGCCGTGGACGAGTATCACCAGCAACTGCGCGCATTTCCGACGCAGGATACCAAGGCACAGGTGAACAACCCGGTCTGGCACATTCACGGCGGCGATGTGCCGGAAAGCACGCTGATCGTACCGTTCTCGATGCTGCTGAACCTTGCTTCGGTCTCGGGCGCGGAGGACAAGGACCAACTCTGGGGATTCATCCGTCGCTATGCGCCCGAGGCGAGCGCCGAAAGCCACCCGGATCTGGACGCGGCCGCGGGGTTTGCGGTCAGGTATTTCAATGACTTCGTCAAGCCGACGCGGCAATTCCGTGAACCGACCGAGGCCGAGCGCGACGCATTGCTCGAACTGCGGGCACAGTTGACGGCATATGACGGGCGCGTCGAGGACGAAGCCCTGCAATCCATCGTCTACGCGGTTGGCCGCGATCGGTTCGATCCGCTGCGCGGCTGGTTCACGGCGCTCTACGAGGTGTTGCTCGGCGCGAGCCAGGGCCCGCGTTTCGGCGGGTTCATCGCGCTTTACGGTGTCGATGAAACCGTGGCACTGATCGACAAGGCGCTGGCCGGCGAACTGGCCTGATCCTGCGCAAAACCACCTGCCGGATGGCAATCAACATGCCGTCCGGAAATTTGCCTGGAATGTTACACTGGCCGGGTCGGTTGGCTTGCCGGCCGCCCGCCTGACGACGTTACAGTTCCGCGACGACCTGCCCTCGCATCTCGCCGGTCATTCGTGAAAAGTCTTCGGCGTGAATCTTGCTTCGAACGGCCTCGATGGCGTGATCCGCGGCGTCGCGCGTCGCGGTGTCGGGCCATTCCGTGATGGCCGCGCTGGTTCGGTCGCTGGTGCGTATGATGCAGACGCGCGAGGCCCCGAGCTCTTTGAGCGCAGGCATTCGCTTGTCACGGATGTTCTGCAACGCCACATCATAGTTCGTCCCGTCGGAAATCTCCCAGGTGGTGATCGTGATACAGGTCATCGTCCCCTCCTTCTTGCCGATATCATCTTGCAACCATACACTTTTTCGGACTAGATTGACAGGGTTCCACTATTCGCGCCTAGACAGCGCCCGCATCCACACAGACATTCCCCGCACCCCTATACCATTGGGTGCGACAAAATTGTCTTGCGCGGGAATGTGCGAAATGCGATAGCCCAGAGGGCTAACGTTATCTTTTTCGACCTACTGTCTCCTTTCCAAGGCCGGCCAGTCTTCGATCCAGACCAACCACGCCGGGCTGTCGCACTTCCGCGGACAGCAAACCAAAACAGGAGACCACGGATATGGCCACTGGCACCGTGAAATGGTTCAACTCAACCAAAGGCTACGGCTTTATTGCGCCCGATGGCGGCAGCAAAGACGTTTTCGTACACATTTCCGCCGTTGAGCGCGCAGGCCTCACCGGTCTGGCGGACAACCAGAAAGTGACGTTCGACATCGAAGCGGGCCGTGACGGTCGCGAAAGCGCGACCAACCTGGCGCTTGCCTGATCCCGGTCATTCACCGGACGGAATTTGAGAGAGGCGGGCTCGGTGCCCGCCTTTTTTACATCGCTCGGAAACGAGTTCGCCCTGCTTCACAGTCAAAGACATGCACTGGATCGTTTTCCTCGCCCTCCCGCTGATTGCCGCTCTTGCCGCGCAATATACCAGCGTCACACAGACGCTGGGTGCCCATCCGTTCTGGGCCGATAAAGTCATCTGGATCGGCTTGCCGCTTGGCATAGCCATGGCGTGGTTCGCGGCTTTTCTGCGCTTCGGACAACTCGCGACCACGGTGCTTTGCCTGCTGCTGGCGGGAACCTCGTTCATGCTTGCCCATGCCGCCAAGGAAGCCTTCGCAGCATCCTATGCAGAGAGCGCGTTCGCGGGCCGGTTCTGGTATTTCGGCTGGATTGCGACCTGTGCCTTCGTGGCCTCAGCCCTTGCGACAATAGGCCGTCCGCCGCCGCGAGACCATTGACCTGACGTTCACAAATCCACGTATAAATGGTAATGTAAGCCGCGCCACGATCAGGGAACCGTCATGATTTCACGCCGAACCTTCATTGCAACCGCCGCATCCGCGGCTGTCGTCCCGGGCCTCGCCTCTGCTCAGGGCGAAGCGTTTGATCCGACACCGCAATACGTCAGGATCAAGAAGGATTATCAACCCGGTCAAATGTTGATTCTTCCGCGTTCCTATTATCTCTACTTCGTGACCGAGCCGCGCAAGGCGATCCGCTATGGTGTCGGCGTCGGCAAGGCGGGGCTGGAATTTACCGGCACCGCAACGATCGACGTCAAGAAGGAATGGCCAAGCTGGCGCCCTACCGACGAGATGATCGAGCGCAGCCCGCAAACCTATGGCCGCTTCAAGGGCAACACATACGTGCAGCCGGGCGGGCCGGACAATCCGCTCGGGGCGCGGGCGCTCTACCTCTTTCAGAACGGCGTCGATACCTACTTCCGCATTCATGGCACCACCCAGCCGGAAACCATCGGGCAGTCGGCCTCCAACGGCTGTATCCGGATGCTGAACGAACACGTGATCGATCTCTATAATCGTGTTCCCATCGGCACGGTGGTCACCGTTCTCTGATCTGAGCGGCGCGGACAATCACGGGCTCACCGCGCGCCAGCACGCTGCGGCGGGCATCCTGCGGTCCAGCCGACGGATTGCGCCGCCCGGCATGATCTATTTCGCCGCTTCGATCTGCCTGACCAGGTCCAGAACGCGCGGACCGATCACCTCCACGATCTTGCGCACGCCTTCGGGATTGGGATGGATCCCGTCCTCCTGCATGAATTTGCGCATACCGGCGGGGTCGGATGTTTCACCGGTGATACCGGCAAAGAAGTTCTCTTCATAAAGCGCACCGTATTGCGCCGCGAGCTCCGGATAGAGCGCGTCGAACGCCGCCTTGTACTCGGGCCCGTAGTTTCCCGGAGCCTGCATCCCGACAAGCAGGACATCGACATCGGCCTGCGATGCCACCGCAAGGATCTCATCGAGGTTGCTGCGGCTGACCTCGGGCGCTATTCCGCGCAGCAGGTCATTGCCGCCAAGCGCAACGATCATGCCATCTACCTCGGGCGTCAGCGTCCATGCGACACGAGCGGCACCGCCCGCCGTGGTATCGCCCGATACGCCCGCGTTGATGATGGTGACATCGGCACCCTGCCCGCGCAACCAATCCTGCAATCGCGGCACGAAACCGTCCTGTTGCAGCAACCCATAGCCCCGGGTCAGGCTGTCGCCCAAAGCGGCGATCGTCACCTGTTCTGCATTGGCGATCAGCCCGTAAACCGATAAGACAATGCCGCCCAACACCTTGCGCATTCCGTCAATCGCTCCATATGCCATCTGTCACACCTAATGAACCGGGGCCCATGTCCGAGCCGATCCTCTCCCTCAAAGATGCCTCTTTGTCGCTGAATGGCAATGCCGGGCCTGTCGATATCCTGCACTCGGTCACATTGGACGTGAACCGTGGCGAGACCCTCGGGCTGATCGGCCCGTCGGGCTCAGGCAAATCGTCGCTGCTGATGTTGATGGGCGGGCTGGAACAGGCCACATCCGGGTCGATCACCGCCCTTGGCCATGACCTGACCACAATGGACGAAGACGCGCTGGCCCGGTTCCGCCGCGATCACATGGGCGTTGTCTTTCAGTCCTTTCACCTGATCCCGACGATGACGGCGCTTGAAAACGTGGCGACACCGCTGGAACTTGCCGGGGCAAGGGATGCGTTTGACCGGGCCGCCGCCGAACTGGAGACCGTGGGGCTGGCCAGTCGCGCCAATCACTATCCGACACAGATGTCCGGGGGTGAACAGCAACGCGTGGCGCTGGCCCGCGCCTCGGCACCACGTCCGCACATCCTGCTGGCGGACGAGCCCACCGGCAACCTTGACGAGGCAAACGGCACCGCGATCATGGACCTGCTCTTCGGCCTGCGCGACCGGCATGGCGCGACGCTGGTTCTGGTCACCCATTCCAGCGAACTCGCCGCCCGCTGCGACCGGGTGATCCGCCTGCGCGACGGCACGATCGCGCCGGAGATCGAACGTGAGGCAGCGGAATGAGCCTGCGCCTCGCGTCGCGCTTTGCCCGGCGCGAGTTGCGTGGCGGGCTGCGCGGGTTTCGCATCTTCCTCGCCTGCCTGACACTCGGCGTTGCCGCCATCGCCGCAATCGGCACGATCCGCGCTTCGATCGAGTCCGGCCTGACCCGTGAAGGGGCGGCCTTGCTGGGCGGTGACGCCCAGATGAGGTTCACCTATCGCTTTGCGTCCGAGAATGAACGCCTGTGGATGCGCGACACCGCCACGGAGATCTCGGAAATCGTCGATTTCCGCTCGATGGCCGTGGTCGCGCGTGACGGCGAAACAGAACGCGGACTGACGCAGGTCAAGGCGGTCGATGACGCCTATCCCCTCATCGGCAAGGCACAGCTGGACCCCGACATGCCGCTGCACGAGGCGCTCAAGGGGCGTGATGGTCAACCCGGCGCGGTGATGGATCGGGTCCTGATGGATCGCCTTGGTCTCACTGCCGGCGATACCTTCCGGCTGGGCACCCAGGATTTCATTCTGATGGCTACGCTGGTGCACGAACCTGACGGAGCCTCCGAGGGCTTCGGTCTCGGCCCCCGCACGCTGGTCGCGACCACGGCATTGGCCGACTCTGGCCTACTATCGCCCGGATCGCTCTTCTCCACCAAATACCGTCTCACCCTCCCGCCGGACACCGACCTTGACCGGCTGGCCGCCGAAGCGCGCGCACGGTTCGAAAACTCCGGGCTGCGCTGGTCCGATTCCCGCAACGGGGCACCCGGCGTGGCCGAATTCGTGAACCGGCTCGGATCGTTCCTGGTTCTTGTCGGCCTGTCGGGGCTTGCGGTGGGGGGTGTCGGCGTGTCCGCAGCCGTGCGCGCCTATCTCGCGGACAAGACCAATGTCATCGCAATCCTGCGCACTCTTGGCGCCGATCGCACGACAATCTTTCAGACCTATTTCCTGCAAATCGGCCTCTTGTCACTGGCGGGTATTGCGCTCGGCGTGATCCTCGGTGCGATGGTGCCAATTCTCGTCGCGCCATTGATCGAGGCCCAACTCCCGATTCCGGCTGCCTTTACCATCTACCCCGCTCCGCTTGCCGAAGCGGCGATCTATGGTTTGCTTACGGCGCTGATCTTCACACTCTGGCCACTCGCGCGCACCGAAGACGTGCGCCCCGCGAGCCTGTTTCGCGATGCGCTCGCCGGCGCGCGCCTCATTCCGCCGCTGCGCTACCTCGCCACCCTCGCGATCGGCGTTGCCACGCTTGTCGGCCTTGCAACCTGGTTCAGCGGAACCGCGCGGCTGACCCTTTGGACCACCGGCGGCATCGCCTTTGCGCTCGCCCTGCTGGCAATGTCCGCCTTCCTCATCCGCGCCATTGCGCGGCGTGGCGGCACTCTCGCGCGCGGGCGCCCTGCCCTGCGATGGGCATTGTCGGCGATTTCCGGACCGGGCGAAGGCGCGACTTCGGTTGTCCTGTCTCTCGGCCTCGGCCTGTCGGTTCTCGCGGCAGTCGGTCAGATCGATGGCAACCTGCGCAACGCGATTTCCGGAAACCTGCCCGACATCGCTCCCTCGTATTTCTTTGTCGACATCCAGCAGGACCAGATCGACGGCTTCACCCGGCGGCTCTCGACCGACCCTGCCGTCAGCCGGGTGGAAACCGCCCCGATGTTGCGCGGCATCGTGACCCGCATCAATGGTCGCCCCGCCCAGGATGTCGCCGGCGGTCACTGGGTCGTCGAAGGCGATCGGGGCCTGACCTATTCCGCCGAGATGCCGGACAGCACGCGTCTGCTCGCCGGGAAATGGTGGCCCGCCGATTATGACGGCCCGCCGCTGATCAGCTTCGCCGCCGAAGAAGCCGCGGAACTGGGTCTCAACCTTGGCGACACGCTCACCATCAACATTCTGGGACGCGACATAACTGCCACGATCGCCAGCTTTCGCGAAGTCGATTTTTCCACCGGCGGGCTGGGTTTCGTCATGTCGATGAATCCCTCTGCGCTGGCCGGGGCCCCGCACAGTTTCATCGCAACGGTCTATGCCGAGGACACCGCCGAAAGCCGGATCCTGCGGGAACTGGCGAATGCCTACCCGAACATCACCGCCATTCGCGTGCGCGATGCCATCGACCGCGCTTCCGACGTACTTGCCGGGCTGGCCGCGGCCACCTCCTATGGCGCCGCGGCGACGCTGCTGACCGGCTTTCTCGTGCTGATAGGAGCAGCCGCAGCCGGCGAACAGGCCCGCACATACGAGGCCGCCCTGCTCAAGACCCTCGGCGCCGCGCGCGCACGCATCCTGACCAGCTTCGCATTGCGCGCGGCCCTCTTGGGCGCCGCCGCAGGCAGCGTGGCGCTCACCGCCGGCATCGCCGGCGGCTGGGCCGTCAGCCACTTCATCATGGATACCGATTTCACCGTGATCTGGCCCTCCGCCCTGGGCATCGTGGCCGGAGGCATCCTGGCGACATTGCTCGCCGGGATGGGCTTTTCGTGGCGTCCACTGGCCAGCCGCCCCGCGCGCGTCCTTCGCGGACGAGAATGATCAGCGCGCGCAGGCAACCGGTTGCAGGATCCGCAACAGGTCGGTGTTCTCACATACCAGCGCATCCAGCGTGATATCGTCGAGGCTCGCGTAGAACGCGGATACCGCATCCATCAGCGCCAGACGCAAGCGGCAGGACGCAACAAACGGGCAGCTGTTATCCGCATCCGCAAAACATTCCGTGATCGGCGGCTTGCCCTCGACGTCCCGAAAGACATCGCCGATCCGGATGGTCGCCGGTGTACGCGCCAGCGCCATTCCGCCGTTTCGTCCGCGCTGTGTGCGCAAATAGCCCAGTTGGCTCAACTGGTTTATCACCTGCGCCAGATGGTTCTCGGACACGTTGCAACACTCCGCGATCTCCGCCTTGGTGACGAGTCGACCGCCATTGGCCGCGCAATACATCAGCAACCGCACCGCGATATTGGTTCTCTTGGTGATTCTCACGCCCATGCCCCCCGCATCGTTCGCATTGCAACTTGTCGCACATCGCGCGAAAAAGCGGTTTGACATACATCAATAGCAACAGCACAGGCACGCATGACGGCGGACCCATACTTTTTCGGCTACGGCAGCCTCGTGAACCGCGCGACCCACGACTTCACGAATCCGCAACCGGCGCGGCTGACCGGCTGGTGCCGCGCCTGGCGGCACACCGATCTGCGCCCGGCTGCCTTCCTCACCGTGATACCGGCGCCGGGCACCACGATCGACGGTGTGATCGCCCATGTTCCGAATGACGACTGGCAGGCCCTGGATCAGCGCGAATGGGCCTATGATCGCATACCGGCAACCTCGTCCGTCACCCACCCGGTGACCAAACCGGTCGAAATCGCTGTCTACAGCGTGCCGCAGACGCACCACACCACGCCGACAGATCGCCATCCGATCCTGCTCAGCTATCTCGACGTGGTAATTCAGGGCTATCTGAGGGAATTCGGCACAGGCGGCGCCGACCGCTTCTTTCAAACGACACAGGGCTGGGAAACCCCGATCCTCGATGACCGCGACGCCCCGCGCTATCCGCGCCATCAGCAATTGACCGCGCGACAGATCGCCTATGTCGACGACCGGCTCGCCGCGATGAAGGCCCGCATCGTGACCACATCGGGTCACTGATCCATCACCGCTTCAGCTTTGGACAAATACTCCCGCCGGAGGCTCCCGCAGCTTCCACGGGAGCCGACGCCTTTTCAGGTTTTCAGGCGCGCGCGCACGACCTGCATCAGCGGCATCAGCGCCGCCATTTCTGGTCCGCGCTCCAACCCTGTGACCGCCTTGCGCAGGGGCATGAACAGACCCTTCCCCTTGCGCCCGGTCGCCGCCTTGACCGCGTCGGTCCAGCTTTTCCACGTTTCGCCGTCATAGGGCGCATCGGGCAACAGCGACATCGCCTCTGCGACAAATGCGCGATCTTCCTCGGCGATCAGCGGCTCGGCGCCGTCCCGGCACAGGATCCACCAGGGCTCAAGATCGCCCAGCGTCGTTATGTTGTCGCGCGCCATCAGCCAGAAGGCCTCGGCGAGCTCATCCGGCACGCCCGCCGCCGCCACCGCCTCGCGCACGTCCGACAGCGGCAGGCCCTGCAGGTAGTGACCGGTCAGCGGAAACAGGTCATCGACATCGAACTTGGTCGGCGCGCTGCCGAAGCGCGAGATGTCAAACCCATCGACAAGTTCGTCGATGCTGCCGCGCAGTTCCACCGGATCGCTCGACCCCAGCCGCGCCAGCAGGCTCAGGAGCGCCATCGGCTGCACCCCGCGTTCGCGCAGGTCACGCAGCGCCAGTGTCCCCAACCGCTTGCTCAACGCCTCGCCCTGCGGACCGGTCAGCAGGGAATGATGGGCAAAGCGCGGCGGTTCGAAACCAAGCGCGCGCATGATCTGGATCTGTGTCGCGGTATTGGTCACGTGATCCGAGCCCCGCACCACGTCGGTCACGCCCATCTCGGTGTCATCGACCACCGACGCGATCGTATAGAGCACCTGCCCGTCACCCCGGATCAGCACCGGATCGCTGACGCTGGCCGCGTCGATCGAGATATCGCCAAGGATACCGTCAGCCCACTCGATCCGTTCGTGGTCAAGCTTGAATCGCCAGACGCCATCCCCGCGCTCGGCGCGCAGCGCGTCCTTTTCCGCATCGCTCAGGCTCAGCGCCGCGCGATCATAGACCGGCGGTTTCCCCATGTTCAGCTGTTTCTTGCGCTTGAGGTCGAGTTCGGTCGGTGTCTCGAACGCCTCGTAAAAGCGTCCCATCTCGCGCAACCGATCGGCGGCCTCCGCATAGCGGTCCAACCGCGCCGATTGCCGCTCGATACGATCCCAGTGCAGCCCGAGCCAGTCCAGATCTTCCTTGATCGCGTCCACATAGGATTCCCTGGAGCGGTCGGGATCGGTGTCGTCGATGCGCAGGATGAACGTGCCACCCGCCTTGCGCGCGATCATGTAGTTCATCAGCGCCGTGCGCAGGTTTCCGACGTGGATATAGCCGGTAGGCGAAGGGGCAAAGCGGGTGGTTGTCATCGGTGTCTCCTGTTCGGCGACCTGTTGTCACAGGGATGCACCATTGTCCAGCCAGAGCGCCAACTGGCGCATCATTCGCGGTGCACCGGCCAACGCGTTCCAAGATCGTCAAGCCCGGCGCGGATCAACCCGCCCAGCACCCCCATGTCGATATCCGCCAGCTTGTTGACATAAAGGCAGGACTTGCCGATCCGATGTTTGCCCAAGCGCCCGAGAATATCCGCGAAATCCCCGTAGCCGGGCATGATATAGATCGACAGCGCCGCCTTGCGCGGGGAAAACCCGGTGGCGAGGAAATCGCCCTCGCGCCCGCTGTCATAGACATAGTGATAGCGCCCGTACCCCACGATGCTGCCGCCCCACATCCGCGGCTCAAACCCCGTGACCTTGCGAAACAGCCGATCCAGACGCGCGCCCTCTTCCGCGCGGCGGCGCGGCTCGACGCCAGCGAGAAAATCGCTCACATTTGCATCGTTCGGCTGGGTCTTGTTCGCGCTCACGGCATCACCCTATCACATCTCGGTGCACGCCGCACCAGGGGCCGAACAACACGTGGCCAAATGCCGGAACGGCTCTATCATGAACATCATGCACCGAACACAGGAGACCGCCCGATGACCAGACTCACCCGTCGCGCCGCATTGGCGGGGGCTGCTGCCCTGCCGCTCGCCACCGCCGCGGCCCGCACCCGTGCCGCCGCCCCGATGATGAGCGCGTCAAATCCGCCCTACAACCGTTTCAGACTGGGAGAGTTCGAGGTCTCCACGATCCTCGCCGGCACCCGCACGGTCGGGGACCCGCAGAACATATTCGGCATGAACGTGTCCCCCGAAGCGTTCAAGGAGGCCTCGGACGCGGCGCATATTCCGACGGACCAGGCGCAGTTCTTTTTCACCCCCACGATCGTCAACACCGGAGCCGAGCTTGTGCTGTTCGATACCGGTCTGTCGGCTGAGGGCACCACCGCCGCGCTGGCTGCCGCCGGATACACGCCCGACATGGTCGATGTCGTGGTCATCACGCATATGCATGGCGATCATATCGGCGGCGTGATGAACGGCGACGCGCCCACCTTTCCCAATGCCCGCTATGTCACCGGATCGGCCGAGTTCGACGCCTGGAGCGCCATGGGCAACGACACCTTCGATGCCAGGATGAAACCTCTGGCCGAACAAACCACGTTCATCGCCGACGGTGCCGACGTGACTGGCGGCATCACCGCGATGGAGGCTTTCGGTCACACGCCGGGGCACATGGCCTACCTGCTGGACAGTGGGGGCCGGCAATTGCTGATCGGTGCTGATTTCACCAATCACTATGTCTGGTCGCTCGCCTATCCCGACTGGGAAGTGAAATTCGACATGGACAAGGAGATGGCCGCCCGGACCCGACGCAAGATCCTCGGGATGCTGGCCACCGACGGGATCCCCATGATCGGCTATCATATGCCATGGCCGGCGGTCGGCTATGTCGAAACACGCGGCGATGGCTTTCATTACGTACCTCACAGCTATCAACTGATGTTGTGACCATGCGCCCGGTGTCTTCCGGTCATGGCGAGCCTGCGTCATAAAGCGCGCATGCCCGAGCCCCCATCCCTTGACGAGTTCGAAACCATGGCCCGCCACACGGTCAACACGCTGCCCGAGCCGTTTCGCGGCCCGGCGCGCGATGTGGCGGTTTGCGTTGCCGACTGGCCGTCACGACAGATGCTGCGCGAACTCGGGATCAGTGATCCTCTGCACCTGACCGGGCTGTATGACGGCACACCCATGACACTGAAATCGGTCTGGGATCAGCCGGAGCAGCCCGATATGGTGTGGTTGTTCCGCGAGCCGATCCTCGCGGAATGGCGCGCACGGCGCGGTGTCGCGCTCGCGGATCTGATCGCGCATGTCACGATCCATGAATTTGCCCATCATTTCGGCTGGTCCGACGACGACATCGCCCGGATCGACCGCTGGTGGGAATGATCAGCTTGGGTCGCGCCAGCGATTGACGATCGGATAGCGCCGGTCAAGCCAGAACGCCGCCTTGGTCAGACGCGGCCCGGGAGCCGACTGAAACCGCTTGTATTCGCTCATGTAGATCAGCCGCTCGACCTTTTGCGCGGTTGCCCGGTCAAACCCTGCCGCAACGCAATCCGCAATCGACCCGTCCCTGTCCACGAGGATCTCCAGCATCGCATCGAGCTCCGGATAGTCCGGCAGACTGTCGCTGTCTTTCTGGTCTTCCCGCAGTTCCGCCGACGGTGGCTTGTCGATCACGTTGGGGCGGATCACCTCGCCCGCAGGCCCCATCATCCAGTCGCGATGGTTGGCATTGCGCCAGCGGCAGGTTTCAAATACCCGCGTCTTGTAAAGGTCCTTGATCGGATTATAGCCGCCCGCCATGTCGCCGTAGATGGTGGCATAACCCACCGCGACCTCGGATTTGTTGCCGGTCGTCAGCAACATCTCGCCAAACTTGTTGCTCATCGCCATGAGGAGCAGCCCGCGCAGCCGAGACTGGATGTTTTCCTCGGTCAGCCCCGGCTCGGTGCCCGCAAAGAGCGGCGCAAGCGTCCTGGTGATCGCGGCGCGCCCCTCGCTGATCGGGACGTAATCGTACCGGCAACCGAGCGCCTCGGCGACGGCTTCGGCATCGGCAAGGCTCTCATCGCTGGTGTATTCCGACGGCAGCATCACGCATCGCACGTTCTCCGGCCCCAGCGCATCCGCCGCAATGGTCGCGACGATGGCACTGTCAACGCCCCCAGAGAGACCCAGCAGGACCCTGGAAAAACCCGACTTTGCCATGTAGTCGCGCAATCCCGTCACCATCACGCGATAATCCTGTTCATATGCGTCGGGATGGGAATGCTCGACACCGGGCAGGATGCGCCAACCGGTATCGCCACGCTCAAGATCCAGATGCTGGATCGCCTCGTCAAACAGCGGCATTTGCAGGGCGAGTTCGCCACCGGGGTTCAGCGCGAAACTGCCTCCGTCAAAGACCTGGTCATCCTGCCCGCCCACCATGTTGAGATAGATCAATGGCAAGCCGGTTTCGACAACCCGCGCCACCATATGGTTCAGCCGGGTTTCGAATTTGTCGCGGTAATAGGGCGATCCATTGGGAATCAGCAGGAAATCTGCCCCGGTCTCCGCCAGCGTTTCCGCGACATCCTCGTGCCACGCATCCTCGCAGATGGGCGACCCGATGCGCACATCCCCCACCGCATAAGGTCCGCCAAGCGGCCCAGTATCGAAGATGCGCATCTCGTCGAATACGGTTTCATTCGGCAGGTGGTGCTTGAACACCGTGCTGACAATCTGCCCGCCCCTGAGGATCATGTAGCAGTTATAAAGCTCCGTCCCCTCGAGCCACGGACCGCCGATGGCCATCGCCGGCCCGTCAGCGCAATCGGCAGCCAGCTTGCGAACCGCGTCAATCGCCGCCGTATGAAAGGCCGGCTTCATCACAAGGTCCTGCGCATTATAGCCGGTGATGAACATTTCCGGCAGCGCCACGAGGTCCGCGCCGGCCTTGCGCCCCTGCTCCCACGCCGCGCGGGCCTTGTCCGCGTTGCCGGTCAGATCACCGACAACCGGGTTGAGTTGCGCCAGAGTTATGCGAAATCGGTCAGCCATGCTGCCCCCGTACCCAGAACCATCCCCTGCCATTTAGCAGATCACCGCCCGAGTAAAAGAGAGCAGCGGCAAAAGACATTGCTCAATCCGGAACGCTCGCATAATTTCGCACCACAGGGCGCAGAAGCCGCCAGAACATCGGGCAACAGGGCATCTCATGACAGTTCCAACCGTACTTCGCCGACTCTCAGCGACCACATCCGTATTGCTGGTTATGTCCGTGGCCGGCCCGGCGCTGGCACAGACCGAACAGATCCTGACCAAGCAGGACGATATCGGCGGCGTCTACGAAGGCACGTTTCGCGGTGGGCTGCAACATGGCACCGGCACCTATACCCTGCCCAACGGCTACGAATACAGCGGCGACTGGGTGGATGGCGAGATCACCGGCAACGGCGTTGCAAAGTTCCCCAACGGCTCGATCTATGAAGGTGAATTCGCCAAGGGAAAGCCCCAGGGCAAGGGCAAGATCGTCTTTGCCGATGGCGGCACCTACGAGGGTGAATGGGCCGATGGCAAGATCAATGGCCGCGGGGTCGCGACCTATGCGAACGGCGTGCGCTACGAAGGCGAATTCAAGGACGCGCAGCATCACGGCACCGGCACGATGCAGGATCCGGATGGATACGAATATGTCGGAGACTGGGTGGAAGGCGTCAAACAGGGCAAGGCCGTCATCACCTATGCGGATGGCGCGGTTTATGACGGGGAGCTTGTTGCCGGCAAACGGTCTGGCAAGGGCAAGCTGACTCTGACGGACGGGCTGGTTTACGAAGGCGAGTGGAAGAACGGACAATTCGACGGCACAGGCACGCTCGTGCAACCCAACGGAGACACCTATACCGGTCAGTTCGTCGGCGGACGCCGGCAGGGCACCGGGCGCGTCGACTATGCCAACGGTGACAGCTACGAGGGCGATTTTTCCGAGGATCACCGGGACGGGACAGGTACGTTCACGGGCTCGGACGGGTATGTCTATTCCGGCACCTGGGTGGCCGGCAAGATCGCTGGCAACGGAAGGGTGACCTATCCGGACGGATCGATCTATGTCGGCGAGTTCAGCGACGATCTCGCGAATGGCACCGGCAAGATCACCTATCCCGACGGGGCGTCCTACGAGGGCACCTGGGTCGCCGGGGTCATCGAGGGAACCGGCACCGCAACCTACCCCAACGGCGTTGTCTACGAGGGCGAATTCAGAAACGCGCAGAACCACGGCAAGGGCGTCATGACCTATTCGGACGGCTATCGCTATGAAGGCGACTGGGTGGATGGCCAGCGACAGGGCAGCGGCAAGGCGACCTATGCGGACGGATCCGTCTACGAAGGCACATTCGACAAGGGCGCACGCCACGGCACCGGCAAGATCGTGATGCAGAACGGTTTTACCTACGAAGGTGAATGGACCTCTGGCAAGATCACCGGCAACGGGCGCGCAACCTATTCCAACGGTGACGTCTACGAGGGCGAATTCATCGACGGCAAGCGTCACGGCGAGGGTACGATGCGCTATGCCAGCGGTCAGCAGGAAAGCGGAGAATGGGAAAACGGGGCCCTGAAACCGGAACCCGCGGCCCAGGAGTGACGCGGCGGGTCTGAGGCGGTCACGACCGGCGGCACAAAAACGGCCTTTTCATTTCCGACCGGGCGGATATAAGCTTTTGCCATGACACATGACGCACATATCCGTTTCGCAGCCGCCTCTGGCGGCGCGTCGCTGTGCGGCCTACTGATCCTATCGCGCCTCTGAGCGTGCCAACCGGCGCGCCCGCTCAGAGGATGCAGCCTGCGCGCCATTGGCTTTAGGACAGATACGAAAGAACCCGACATGACACAGACAACTGACAAAGATCGCGTCTTGATCTTCGATACCACGTTGCGCGATGGCGAACAGAGCCCCGGCGCGACGATGACCCACGCGGAAAAGCTCGAAATCGCCGGTTTGCTTGACGAGATGGGCGTAGACATCATCGAGGCCGGGTTTCCCATCGCCTCCGAAGGCGATTTCAAGGCGGTCAGCGAAATTGCCGCGAATTCCCGTAACAGCGTGATCTGCGGCCTCGCACGCGCCAATATCGGCGATATCGACCGCTGCTGGGAGGCGATCAGGAACGCCGCGCAGCCACGTATCCATACCTTCATCGGCACGTCACCGCTGCACCGCGCGATCCCGAATCTCACACAGGATGAAATGGCCGATCGGATCCATGAAACCGTGACCCATGCGCGCAATCTCTGTGACAACGTGCAATGGTCACCGATGGACGCCACGCGCACCGAATGGGATTACCTCAAACGCGTCGTCGAAATCGCGATCAAGGCCGGCGCCAGCACGATCAACATTCCGGACACAGTGGGATATACCGCCCCGGCCGAGAGCGCCGATCTGATCAAGCGGCTGATTGCCGAAGTACCCGGTGCCGACGCGGTGATTTTCGCCACCCATTGCCACAACGACCTTGGCATGGCGACCGCCAACAGCCTTGCGGCCGTGGCAGGCGGCGCCCGCCAGATCGAGTGCACGATCAACGGCCTTGGCGAACGCGCTGGCAACACCGCCCTTGAAGAAGTGGTGATGGCATTGAAGGTGCGCCACGACATCATGCCCTGGCACACCGGCATCGACACCTCCAGGATCATGAACATCAGCCGCCGGGTCGCCACGGTCAGCGGCTTTCCGGTGCAGTACAACAAAGCCATCGTCGGCAAGAACGCCTTTGCACATGAATCCGGTATCCACCAGGACGGGATGCTCAAGAATCCCGAAAATTTCGAGATCATGCGCCCCGAGGATGTGGGGCTGACCGAATCCAATCTCGTCATGGGCAAGCATTCGGGCCGCGCCGCGCTGCGTGACAAGCTCGAACAGCTGGGCTTTGAGATCGGCGACAACCAGCTCAAGGATTTGTTCGTGCGGTTCAAGGAACTGGCCGACCGCAAGAAAGAAGTGTTCGACGATGACATCGTCGCATTGATGCGGGCGGGCGAAGACCCCGAAAACGACCATCTGCAAATCGTGTCGATGAAGGTCGTCTGTGGCACCGGCGGCCCGGCGGAGGCGACGATAGAGATGGAAATCGACGGCAAGGATTCGACCGCGACCGCCCATGGCGATGGTCCGGTCGATGCGTCGTTCAAAGCCATTCGCGAGCTTTACCCGAATGCCGCGCACCTGCAGCTTTACCAGGTACACGCGGTCACCGCGGGCACCGACGCGCAGGCAACGGTCTCGGTCCGGCTGGAAGAAGACGGGATGATCTCGACCGGACAATCGGCCAATACCGACACCGTGGTCGCGAGCGCCAAGGCCTATGTCAATGCGCTCAACCGGCTGATCACCCGGCGCGAGAAATCCGCCCCGGGCAGCGACATCCGCGAGATCAGCTACAAGGACGTCTCCTGACGCAAGACGTCAGAAGCGACCGCAGGAAAATGCGCGCGCGAGCCGATCGCGCGCGTTTACCTTTGATCACCGGCCAAAGGCGCTGTTCGGCACCCAGTTGCGTTTCTGCCCGGTGGGGCCGGCCTTCATCATCAGACAGGACGTGCCGGCGTTCTGATAGTAGAGAATGTCGAGATCGTACCAGCCGGCGACCGGTGCCTCGACCTGGGTCACGACCGTTCCTTCACATCCCTGGATGCCCGAGAAATAGCCGACCTGCTGACCGCCGATGCTGGCATCCAGTCCGTCATTGGTGAACATCTCGATGTCGTAGACGCCGGGCGCGTCGAACCGGTAATACCCCTTGATCCTGGCAGCGAAGTACCACGGCTGCGTGGCGGTGAGATTGAGTTCGCCAAACTCCTTTTCGCGATAGTCGAGGCCCCGCAACGGTTGTCCGGGCTGCGGATTCGCCGCATAGATCTGCTTGGCCCGCGACAATGTCTTGAACTTGGTTTCCGAGTAGCCATAGCTCACATCAAGCCCGCTCTTGACCGACGCAGGTTGCGGATTGGCAGGTGTCAACTTCAACGGTTCGGCAACCGCCGCCGTACAGAACACTCCCAGCACGAATGTCGTGCCGATCAGAAATCTGAGCATGGTGATCTCCTTGTTATCGGCACGGGTCGCTTGCCCTGTCCGCTTTTGACCGCAACACTAGAGCCGCCACTTGGTTGCGACAAGCCCGAGATTGCATCCGCAAAATCGCATGCCGCCGCGTCAAATCCCGCGATATGCCGGAAGACCCCGCGCGTTGCGCGCCGCGCACGGCCCGTCTGACGTCCCCCTGCTTTGCCGAAACGGGCAATAATGCGCTGATCGGTGGGAATTCGGACCTTTCGCACATCCCGGCACGGGCATATAAGATGCACGGCTTGGCTCGGTACGAGTCGCAGGCCCAATTTGCAGTAACCTACAGGACCACGTGCATGTCGATCTTCGGGAATTTTGGCGGCATCTTTGCCTCGGATATGGCGATCGACCTCGGAACGGCCAACACGCTGGTCTATGTAAAGGGGAAAGGCATAATCCTGAGCGAACCCTCGGTTGTTGCGTATCACGTCAAGGATGGCGTCAAGCGCGTCCTCGCTGTCGGTGAAGATGCCAAGCTGATGCTGGGCCGCACCCCCGGTTCCATCGAAGCGATCCGTCCGATGCGTGAAGGGGTCATCGCGGATTTCGACACCGCCGAAGAAATGATCAAGCATTTCATCCGCAAGGTTCACCGCCGCTCGACCTTTTCCAAACCCAAGGTCATCGTCTGTGTTCCGCACGGTGCGACCCCGGTGGAAAAGCGCGCGATCCGTACCTCGGTGCTGAGCGCCGGGGCGCGCAAGGCGGGGCTGATCGCGGAACCGATTGCGGCCGCCATCGGGGCGGGTATGCCGATCACCGATCCGACCGGCAACATGGTGGTGGATATCGGCGGTGGCACCACAGAGGTTGCGGTGCTGAGCCTTGGCGACATCGTTTATGCCCGTTCGATACGGGTGGGTGGCGACCGTATGGACGAAGCGATCATTTCCTATCTGCGCCGCCAGCAGAACCTGCTCATCGGCGAGAGCACCGCCGAAAGGATCAAGACCAGCATCGGAAGCGCCCGGATGCCGGATGACGGGCGTGGCGCCTCGATGCAGATTCGTGGCCGCGACCTGCTGAACGGTGTGCCGCGCGAGCTTGAGGTCAGTCAGGCACAGGTTGCAGAAGCCCTGTCCGAACCGGTACAGCAAATCTGCGAAGCGGTGATGACCGCGCTGGAAACGACACCGCCGGATCTGGCCGCCGATATCGTTGACCGGGGCGTGATGCTGACCGGTGGCGGCGCGTTGCTCGGCGATCTGGATCTGGCGCTGCGCGAGCAGACCGGACTGGCGGTTTCGATCGCCGATGAAAGCCTGAATTGTGTCGCCCTGGGCACCGGCAAAGCGCTGGAATTCGAAAAACAACTGCGACACGCGATTGACTACGACAGCTAGGGCACCCACCTTTTCCTAGCATCGACCGCAGGTGTCCCCGCGCGCCGCAAAAGAGGTTCCGTTGGCCAAGGACCGTTCACAACGCGATGACTACACGACCCCGCTGCGCCGCCTTCTGCTGGGGATCCTGTGCCTGTGCCTGCTTGCGATCTTTCTCGTCTGGCGGATCGACAGCCCCCGCGTCGAGCGATTTCGTGCGCAGGTCACCGACAAGGTCGTGCCCAACATGAGTTGGGCGATGGTCCCGGTAACAGGCGCCATCAACCTGATCCGCGATTTCCAGAGCTATCAACGACTGGCTGAGCAGAATCGCGACCTGCGGGACGAGTTGCGCCAGATGCAGGCCTGGAAGGAAGCGGCGCTGCAACTGGAACAGGAAAACGCCCGCCTCCTCGATCTCAGCAACGTACGGCTCGATCCCCGCCTGACCTATATCACCGGCGTGGTGATGGCCGATTCCGGATCGCCGTTCCGGCAATCGGTCTTGCTGAATGTCGGCGCCCGGGATGGCATCGTCGACGGCTGGGCGGCAATGGATGGCATCGGGCTTGTCGGACGCATTTCGGGCACCGGGGAAACGACATCGCGGGTCATCCTGCTGACGGATGCGGCAAGCTCGGTCCCCGCAACCATTCAGCCCTCGGGTCAGGGCGCGCTGGTTGCCGGTGACAATTCCGCCGCACCGATACTGGATTTCCTTGAAAATACCGATCTGGTGCGGCCCGGCGACCGGGTGATCAGTTCCGGCGATGGCGGGGTGTTTCCCGCAGGTCTGTTGATCGGCCAGGTCGCCGCCGACCCGTCCGGGCGGCTGCGCGTCCGTCTGGCGGCGGATTACGAACGACTCGAATTCCTGCGGGTCCTGCGGCACCACGGAACCGAGATGATTTCGGACCCCGGAAGCATCGTGACACCGATTGCACCGCGCAACACGGCCCAATCAGGGGTGCCGGGTGATGAGTGAGATGTCGCTGTCACATACCTGGGCGATGCGCCTGTGGTTTCTGGTCCTGTGCGCGGTGATCATTTTTTTTCACCTGATCCCGCTGGAGACCACGCCGCGCAACTGGGCGCCTCCTGATCTGCTGATCGCCTTCATCCTCGCCTGGGCCCTGCGCCGTCCCGATTACGTGCCCGCCCTCAGCGTGGCCGCGATCATCCTGATGGCGGACCTGCTGTTTCAGCGCCCTCCGGGCCTCATGGCGTTGCTGGTGGTACTGGGATGCGAATTCCTCAAAAGCCGCGCCAACAGCCATGGCGAAACGAGCTTTATCGTGGAATGGTTCAATGTCTGCGTGGTCATCGCGGGCATCACGGTTCTCGACCGGCTCATCCTGACGATGACGTTGGTGGACAGGGCGCCGCTCTCGCTGCATCTTATTCAAATGGTGCTCACCATGGCCATATATCCGCTCGCGGCCTTCGTGACCCAGACCCTTCTGGGCGTGCGCAGGCTATCGCCCGGCAACTCCGATGCATTGGGGAACCGCTGATGCGACGCAACCCGAGGGAACTCGACTCGACCCATCGCCAGATGAGCCGCAGAACGCTGCTTCTGGGGGGTGCACAACTGGCGTTGATCGGTGCATTGGGCATGCGCATGCGCTATATGCAGGTGGATCAGGCCGACCAGTTTCGCCTGCTCGCGGAAGAGAACCGGGTCAACATCCGCCTGCTGCCGCCCGCGCGGGGCGAATTGTTCGACCGCAATGGCGAGCAACTGGCGCATAACTCGCCGAGTTACCGGATCATCATCGTTCCCGAAGATGCGGGCGACGTCGACAAGGTCATTGCGGACCTGTCCCGCCTCGTGGAACTGGACGAAGAAGACCTGAACAAGGCGCTGACCGAAATGCGCCGCAGCCCGCCCTTCCTGCCGATCACCCTCGCCGATCAGGTCAGTTGGGAAGACATCAGCAAGATCGCCGTAAACGCGCCCGCCCTGCCCGGCATCACGCCCGAGGTCGGCCTGACGCGCGTCTATCCCCGCCGCGCGGATCTCGCGCATGTGATCGGCTATGTCGGCCCGGTGAGCGATTACGACCTCAAGCAGATCGACGACCCGGAACCGGTATTGCGGATCCCGCGGTTCCAGATCGGCAAGGTCGGGCTGGAAGCCAAGCGCGAAGACGTGTTGCGTGGCAAGGCCGGTGCCAAGCGGGTCGAGGTCAATGCCACGGGCCGGGTGATGCGCGAACTGGACCGGCGCGAGGGCCAGTCGGGTGCCGATCTGCAACTCACCGTCGATGCCGACCTGCAAGGATATGTACAGGCACGGCTGGGCGAGGAAAGCGCCGCCGCCGTGGTCATCGACTGCGAAAATGGCGATCTGCGGGCGATCTGCTCGTCTCCGAGCTTTGACCCGAACCTGTTCGTGCGCGGCATATCGGTCGCCGATTATCGCAGCCTCACCGAGGATCCCTATCGCCCGCTTGCCAACAAGACGGTGCAAGGCACATATCCGCCCGGATCGACCTTCAAGATGATCACGGCAATGGCTGCGCTCGAAGAAGGGACGATAGGTGCCGGAGAAACCGTATGGTGCCCCGGCTCTCTCGAGGTGTCCGGCCGCCGGTTCCATTGCTGGAAACGCGGCGGGCATGGTCACGTGGACCTGAATGCCTCGCTCAAGCGGAGTTGCGATGTCTATTATTATGACGTCGCCATCAAGGTCGGGATCGACAAGATCTCCGCCATGGCCAAGCGGTTCGGACTGGGCGTTCGGCACGACATCCCGATGTCGGCCGTTGCCGAAGGGCTGGCCCCCGACCGGGCCTGGAAACAGCGCGTTCACAACGATGTCTGGCGGATCGGTGACACCGCGAACTCCTCCATCGGTCAGGGTTACATGCTGGCCTCGCCACTTCAGCTCGCGGTCATGTCCGCCCGGCTCGCGACCGGACGCGAGGTCACCCCGCGCCTTGTCAAGAAGATCAACGGCATCGAACAACCCAGCGGTGCCGGTGAATCGCTTGGCATGAACGAAAACCATCTGCGGCAGGTACGCAGGGGCATGTATGACGTCTGCAACGACCGCCGCGGCACCGCCTATCGCAGCCGCATCATCGAAGACAGCTATCGCATGGCGGGAAAGACCGGCACCAGCCAGGTGCGCAACATCACCAAGGCCGAACGTGCGGCAGGTGTCATACGCAACAGCGACCTGCCGTGGGAACGGCGCGATCATGCGCTTTTCGTGTGCTTCGCGCCCTACGACAATCCGCGCTACGCGGTGTCCGTGATCGTCGAACATGGTGGCGGCGGATCAACCGCAGCGGCCCCGATCGCACGCGATGTCATGTTGCAGGCCCTGTATGGCGATACCCCGCCCCTGTCGGCCTATCCCGCAGCGGATCGCAGCAAGATCAAGGCCCAGCAAGAGCGCCTGCACCGGGATTACCCCGGCGTCAGTGCGCCGGTGAGCGACCGCGCATGAGTTATCTTGAGCATAACGTCAAATCGACCCCGACCGGGCCGCGCAAGATGCTGCACATGAACTGGCCTCTGACGCTGCTCCTGATCAGCGTGGCGAGCGTCGGATTCCTGATGCTCTATTCGGTTGCCGGAGGGTCTTTTCAGCCCTGGGCGGAACCGCAGATCAAGCGCTTTGCCGTCGGGTTCGCGGCGATGGTGGTCGTTGCGATGGTGCCGATCTGGTTCTGGCGCAACATGTCGGTTCTCGCCTATCTCGTCGGCGTCGTCCTGCTGGTGCTGGTGGCGACGATCGGCGAAGAGGGCAAGGGCGCGCAACGCTGGATCAATCTCGGGTTCATGCGCCTGCAACCGTCAGAGCTCATGAAAATCGCGCTGGTGATGGTGCTCGCGGCCTATTACGACTGGCTCCCCGCGAAACGGACATCGCACCCGTTCTGGGTGATGATCCCGGTGGCGCTGATCCTGTTGCCCACTGCGCTGGTTCTGAAACAACCCGATCTCGGCACCTCGATCCTGCTGCTGGCGGCGGGTGGCGGTCTGATGTTCCTTGCCGGCGTGCATTGGGCCTATTTCGCCGCCGTGATCGCCGCTGGGGCCGGCCTGATTACCGCCGTATTCGAAAGCCGCGGCACCGAATGGCAATTGCTCAAGAACTACCAGTACCGGCGCATAGACACATTCCTCGATCCTTCGAGCGATCCGCTCGGTGCGGGCTATCACATCACGCAATCCAAGATCGCTCTGGGGTCCGGCGGCTGGACCGGTCGGGGATTCATGCAGGGCACGCAATCGCGCCTGAACTTCCTGCCGGAAAAGCACACCGATTTCATCTTTACCACACTGGCCGAGGAATTCGGTTTCGTCGGCGGGTTTTCCCTGCTGACGCTCTATGCCCTGATCATCGTGTTCTGCGTCTACACGGCGCTTGCGACGCGTGACCGGTTTTCATCGCTCGTGACACTCGGGATCGGGCTCAACTTCTTCCTGTTCTTCGCGGTGAACATGTCGATGGTGATGGGGCTCGCGCCGGTTGTCGGCGTGCCCCTGCCGATGGTCAGCTATGGCGGATCGGCCATGCTGGTCCTGATGGTCGCCTTCGGTCTGGTTCACAGCGCGCACATCCATCGCCCACGCCAACAAAGACGGTAATACCTTGACCATCAACATTCTCTTCGCCGCCAAATCCGAACGCTGGGCCACATACGAGGCCCCGATGAGCCGGGCATTGTCGCAGGCCGGACTCGAATTTGAACTGCGCCCGGATTTTCCGCCCGCCGAGGTCGACTATATCATCTATGCCCCCAACAGCTCGCTTCAGGACTTCCGCCCCTACACGCGGCTCAAGGCGGTTCTGAATCTCTGGGCCGGCGTCGAGGACGTGGTGCAGAACGAAACGCTGAAGGTGCCTCTGACCCGCATGGTCGATCACGGGCTGACACGGGGCATGGTCGAATGGGTGACCGGACACGTGCTGCGCCATCATCTTGGAATGGATGCCCACATCCTCGGTCAGGACGGTCAATGGCGCACTGCGGTCCCCCCGCTGGCCGAGGATCGCCCGGTCACCATTCTGGGCATGGGCGCGCTCGGACAGGCCTGCGCC
Source organism: Alphaproteobacteria bacterium (assembly GCA_030431825.1). Lineage (GTDB taxonomy): Bacteria > Pseudomonadota > Alphaproteobacteria > Rhodobacterales > Rhodobacteraceae > Sedimentitalea. The sequence continues at coordinate 16,447 of JAUIIJ010000025.1, read as the reverse complement.
GCCGCCCTGACCGGGCTCGGATTTCCCGTCAGCGGCTGGAGCCGGAGCGCCAAGACGGTGCCCCAGGTCGCCACCTATCACGGCTATGACGGCTTGCAGACCGCGCTCTCGACCGCGCAGATCCTCGTATTGCTGCTGCCGGACACGCCGGTCACGACCGATATCCTGAATGCCGACACGCTTGCGGAACTGCCGCGTGGTGCAATTGTGATCAATCCCGGACGTGGCCCGCTGATCGACGACAACGCCCTGATCGCTGCGCTGGACAGCGGACAGCTGGCACATGCGACACTGGATGTGTTCCGCGTCGAGCCGTTGCCCGCAGATCATCCGTTCTGGGCGCATCCCAAGATCACCGTGACGCCGCATATCGCCTCGGCAACGCGCGAAGGCACGGCAAGCCAGACCATCGCCGAGAACATCCGCCGGGGCGAAGCCGGCGAACCGTTCCTGCACGTCGTGGATCGTGCGCTCGGCTACTGACGCCGCAGGACGCTTCAGGTCTTTTGCCACCAGACTCCGGTGTGGTCGATCTTGTGGATCTCTTCGGTGATTCCGTGTTCGTCCCGGTAATCATGGATCGCCTGCCGGCAGGCCTTGATCCCGCCATAGTCGTCGACGATGAGAAATCCGCCCGGTGCCAGACGGGGATAGAGCGCCGAAATCGCCTGAATGGTCGACTCGTACATATCGCCGTCCAGCCGGATCAAAGAAAATTGCGGCACGTCAAGCGCGTGCAGCGTATCCTTGAACCAGCCCACCACGAACTCGACCCGGTCATCCAGCAGGTCATAGGCCTCGAAGGTCTTCTTGACTGCATCGACGCCCACCGCCAGACGACCCCGCATATGAAAACGGCTTCCCTTGTCCGCCGGATAGTCCTCTTCGTTTGGCGGTGGCAAACCCTCGAAACTGTCGGCGAGATAGACCCGGCGATCCTCTACTCCGCGAAATTTCAGCACACCGCGCACCATCGCCGATGCGCCGCCGCGCCAGACACCGGTTTCGATGAAATCGCCCGGTACGTCCTCGGCAATGACCCGGTCGGTCAGGTGTGCGACGTTCTGCAACCGCTTGATCCCGGCCATGCTGTGCCCGACAACAGGCCAGTCGCGGCCCTGAAAACGCTTCTTCTTGTCGAACGAAACCGTTTTACCACGTCTCACGATCGGGCGATCGGCGCCATAGATCATGTCCGTCAGACACCTGGCCATGAGATCCACATACATCTCGAAGCCCGGATCGGACACGGATACCTTTTGCAGATCTGCCGCCGGTGCGGATTCGCCCTGTGCCGTCGCTTGCTCGTCCATCCCGCTCTCCTTCACGCCGCCAACCCGCGCCCTTTCAACAGCGCACCGACCTCGGGCAGGCGCCCCCGGAATGCCGTATAAAGAACATCCGGTTCCTGCGACCCTCCGGCAGACAGGATATGCTCTTCCAACGCCTGTGCACGTTCGGGATCGAACGCACCGCCCGCTTCTTCGAAGGCGGCAAAGGCATCGGCATCCATCACCTCGGACCACATGTAGCTGTAATAGCCGCTGGAATACCCGTCACCGGCAAAGACATGTGCGAAATGCGGCGTCGCATGGCGCATCCTGATCGCGTGTGGCATCCCGAGATCTTGCAGGATCTCGGACTGTCGCGCCATCGGATCGGCTGGCGCGTCGCCCTCGTGAAACGCAAGATCGACCAGCGCCGAGGCAACATATTCCACCGTCTGGAACCCCATGTCGAATGTCGCAGCCCCCAAAACCCTGTCGAGCATCTCCGCCGGCATCGGTTCACCGGTTTCGGCATGCACCGCAAACTCGCGCAACACCTCGGGCACCTCCAGCCAGTGTTCGTAAAGCTGGCTGGGCAGTTCCACGAAATCGCGGGCAACCGAGGTGCCCGAGATGCTCTCATAGGTGACATCCGACAACATCTGATGCAGCGCGTGGCCGAATTCGTGAAACAGCGTGCGCGCATCGTCATAGGACAGCAGCGCCGGCTCGCCCTTGGCAAAGTTGCATACATTGATGACGATCGGTGCCTGCTCACGCGGGAACCTGGCCTGCGACCGCATCGCCGAGCACCAGGCCCCTGACCGTTTCGAGCCGCGCGCGAAATAGTCTCCGATGAACAGCGCCACATGCTCGCCCTCGCGCGTCACCTCCCATGCCCGGCAGTCCGGATGATAAAGCGGCAAGTCCACCGCCCTGAATTCGAGCCCGAACAGGCGGTTGGCGCAGGAGAACGCGGCATCGATCATCCGGTCCAGTTGCAGATAGGGCTTCAGTGCGGCCTCATCCAGATCATGTTCGGCCTTGCGCCGCCGCTCCGCATAGTATCGCCAGTCCCATGGCTCCAGCGCACCGTTTATGCCGTCGTCATGCATCATCTGGCTGAGTACTTCGGCATCCGCGTCCGCCCGTGCCCTGGCTGGTTCCCAGACAGCCATCAGTAGATCACGCACCCTGTCCGGCGTGCGTGCCATTTCGGTCTCCAGCTTGTAATCCGCGAAGCTGTCATAACCCAGCAAAGCCGCCCGCTCCTGCCGCAGGGCCAGGATTTCGGCGGCAATGTCGCGGTTGTCCGTCGCGCCGCCATTCGCTCCCCGCGCCGCCCAGGCCTCAAAGGCCCGTTCGCGCAGATCACGGCGCGGCGAGAATTGCAGGAACGGCACGATGACGGATCGCGACAAGGTGACAACCGGCCCCTCGACACCCTTTTCCCTGCCAGCCTCCAGCGCCGCATCGACGACGAATTTCGGCAGCCCGTCCAGATCGGCCCGGGCCAGCTCCATGTACCACTCCCGCTCATCCGCGAGCAGGTTCTGCGTGAACTCGGTTCCGAGTGTGGCAAGGCGCGACTTGATCTCTTTCATCCGCGCGTCGGCATCGCCCTCAAGCGCCGCACCGGCCCGCACCAGACCGCGATGGGTCAGCATCAGCACCCGTGCCTGCTCGGGGGTCAGGGCCAACTCATCCTTGCGCGCCCAAAGATCGGCGACCCGTCGAAACAGCGCCTTGTTGGACGAGATATCCGAGAAATGCGCCGCCAGCCTTGGCGAGAACTCCCGCTGCAACGCCTCGCGATCCGGGTTGCTGTCGGCCCCTGCTACCGTGAAGAACACCGACAGGACCTTGTCCAGCGCCTCTCCCGCCGCTTCCAGTGCCTCGACCGTATTGGCAAAGCTGGCCGGCTCCGGATTTTCCGCGATCGCCGCGATCTCGGCCCTGTGCTGCTCCAGCGCACTGTCGAGCGCCGGTGCGAAATCGCTGTCCGAGATCGCATCAAACGGGGCAATCTGAAACGGCGTGTTCCAGTCGGTCAGGATCGGGTTGGTCATGGCAATCTCCTTTTGAAGCGCAAGCTATGAGCGCACTGCCCGAGGGTCCAGAGGTCGAGGCGAGATTTCCGCCCCACGGCTCAAGCGGCCCGCCCCTTGCCACCACAGACCGGGCATCCCTCGCGCGGGGACAGCCGGATGGTTCGTGTCTCGCCATACAGCGCATCATAGATCAGCATCTGCCCCCGCAGCGGCATGCCGGCATCCGTCACTACCTTGATCGCCTCGACCGCCATCATCGCGCCAACCACGCCGGGCAGCGGGCCGATCACCCCCGCCTCGGCACAGGAGGGGGCCAGCCCGGGCGCCGGGGCCTCGGGGAAAATGCACTGATAGCAGGGGCCGGTGTGGGACGGATCAAAGACCGAAAGCTGCCCCTCCCACTGCGACAACGCCCCGGAGACAAGCGGTTTGCCAGCGGCAACCGCGGTGGCATTCGACAGGTAGCGCGTGTCGAAATTGTCGGTCCCGTCAAGGATCAGATCGTATTCCGCAAACAGCTCTGCCGCGATGTCCGGCGTCAGCCTGCGATGATACGGCCGTACCATCACGGCCGGGTTCTGGGCCAGCATCGCCTGTTGCGCGGAAAACACCTTGGGCATGCCGATATCGGCGTCGCGGTGGATGACCTGCCGTTGCAGGTTGGCGTTTTCCACCACGTCATCGTCGATCACGCCGATTGTGCCGATCCCGGCGGCGGCGAGGTACTGCAACGCCGGCGCACCCAGCCCACCGGCACCAATGACCAGCACGCGCGCCTGTTTCATCCGCTTCTGCCCCGGTCCGCCGATTTCGCGCAGCACGATGTGGCGGGCATAGCGATCCAGTTCGGTTTCGGTAAACGCACCGCCCGGTTTCGCGGTGGTTTGCGGTGCCTGCCTGGCCTGCGCCCGCTTGCGCAGCGCCGACAGGCCACGCCGGTACAGGGCGACAATCACGGCAAACCCGGCGAGCAACAACCACAGAGCCGGCGAGCCACCGGTTGCCGCCCGGACCGGGTGCCCGTCCGGCAGGATCAGCTGCACCAGCAGAACCACGGCGAACAAGGTGGCCAACAGGGCCAGCCGCGCCTGTCGCGACACCCCCATCCAACCGCCACCCCACCAGATCAGCGCCGCAATTCCCAGAACCAGCAGCATCAGCCCCGCCCGGTCGATCCAAAGCCGCCCGAGCCGCGCGCCGTATTTCCCAGCCCATCGGCCAGATCGAACCGCGCCTGAACCACCGGCGCGACAACCATCTGTGCGATCCGGTCGCCGTGGGCGATCACGAAAGGCGCTTCGCCCGCGTTCATCACGATTACCCCGAGCGGTCCGCGATAATCGCTGTCGATGGTGCCCGGCGCATTGGGCAGCGTGATGCCGTTTTTCAGCGCCAGCCCCGAACGGGGCCGGATCTGCGCCTCGTAACCGTCCGGTATCTCGATGCGCAGTCCGGTCGGCACCAGAGCCCGCGCCCCCGGTGCCAGCGTGACGGTTCCGCGATCGGAAAAATTCGCACGCAGGTCCGCACCCGCCGCCCCCACTGTTTCGTAAGAGGGCAGCGGCACGTCCCGGTCGGCTCCGTCTTCAAATGTTACGCGAATTGATACCATTTCACCTGGCCCTTGTTGGTCTTCCGTCCTGTCCCCGGACGCTCATTCAATCCGTCAGCGAGGCTGCGATCCGCTGGGCAAGCTGTTGCGCCACGGCGTCCTTGCCCATGCGCGGCCATGTCTCGGCACCGTCCGCGCTGATCAGGACAACGGCGTTTTCGCTGCCGCCCATGATCCCGGTCGCGGGGCTGACGTCATTCGCCACGATCCAGTCACAGCCCTTGCGCTTTCGCTTGGCTGTCGCGTTTTCCACCACGTCGTCGGTTTCGGCGGCAAAGCCCACCACCAACCGCGGCCGCCCCTCGGTCATCCGAGAAACCGTGGCGAGTATGTCGGGATTTTCCGCGAATTCGAGCACCGGCAATCCATCGCGGCTCTTCTTGAGCTTGCGATCACTGGCCTGCGCCATGCGCCAATCCGCAACCGCCGCAGCGAAAACCCCCGCATCGACCGGCAGCGCGGCCTCGACCGCCTCGGCCATCTGCAACGCGGTTTGCACGCGTACGACCTCGACGCCCTCGGGTGGTGGCACATCGGCGGGCCCGGTGACGAACACCACCTCGGCCCCCAACCCGGCCAGGGCCCGCGCAACCGCCGTGCCCTGCGCACCGGACGACCGGTTCGCGATATAGCGCACCGGGTCTATCGGCTCGTGTGTTGGTCCGGATGTCACCAGAATGCGCTTGCCCCGCAGCGGCCCGTCGGCAAGCGCCGTTTCGATGGCCGCGACGATCTCCAGCGGTTCCGACATCCGCCCCGGCCCGAATTCGCCACAGGCCATGCCACCGTCGTTCGGCCCGATGCAACGGATACCGTCCGCGATGAGCCGGGCATGGTTGCGGCGCGTCGCCGGGTGCTCCCACATCCGCACGTTCATCGCCGGCGCGATCAGGACCGGCGTGTCCGTCGCCAGAAGCAGGGTCGAGGCCAGATCATCGGCAAGCCCGCCGGCCATCTTGGCCATCAGATCAGCGGTCGCAGGGGCCACCACGATCAGATCGGCGCTGCGCGACAACTGGATATGGCCCATTTCGGCCTCATCCCCCAGATCGAACAGATCCCGATAGAGTTTTTGCCCCGCCAACCCCGACACCGCCAGCGGCGTGACAAATTCCTCGCCCGCGCGGGTCAGAACCGGGGTTACGCTTGCGCCGCGATCCTGCAGGCGCCGGATCAGGTCCAGCGACTTGTAGGCCGCCATCCCGCCACCGATGATCAGCAAAATGCGTTTTGACGCCAGCATCGCGTGCCCCCTGGTTCAGATCATCCCGACCATAGGCATGCAGATCACGATCTGCCAGCGCAATTCATCCCCAGGGCATGTCATCCGCTGTCGCGGAATGCGTTGCACGGATCTTCGCGCGCCGGCGCGTCACTGTCGATGATCGCGTCAAACGCCCCGTCGATCTGCCCATCCTCGGACTGGCCCACAACAAACACCTTCAGGTCCGGCTGTACCCTATCCAGATAGACCGGCACGCCCCAGTCGCGACGGGCGTGCCCGTTGCCGGTGATGACGGCAACCGGCCCGCCGGTTTCATCCATCGCCCTGATGACTTCGCGCGCCAGAACCGCATCGCGCAGGCGCTGTATATCGACCATGACCCGCATCCGATCCCGTGGCATCGCCTCGCAATGCGCGGCAAATTGCAAAGCTTCGCGAATGTCCCCCTCGGATTTTGGCAGGGGTTCGGTCAAGCCATACCGCGCGGCCTCGGACCCGAAGGCGGTCGCCGGTCCGCTCTGAACTGTGGCAAGCGCCGCTTCGCGAGGCACTTCGCCGCCGAAGATTCGCGCATCGGGTGCGGCCAGAAAAACCTGATGATACATGGAAAATGCCGGCCAGCCGGATTGCGACCATTCCACCGCCGAGGCCAGACGCTCGGGCGCATAGATCATCTCTGACGTGATCCGCCCCGCCTCTTCACTGGTGAGCATTTCCCAGACGACGGCCTTGGGTTTCAGCGCCTTGAGCACCGTATACTGGTTGACGTGATGGTCAGGGTTGTCATGCACCTCTCCCACGATCACCACATCGGCTCCCTGCATCCGGGGAACCACGTTTTCCAGCAGACCTTCCGCCCGCACGGGAACGGCCAGCATTGCCAGAATAAAAATCTGCAGCATCTTCATGCGAAGAAGTGTTGCACCTCGTCGGAGCGGGTTTCAAGGCTCTTGCGCATCTTCTGGAAGGCCGACGCCTCAAGCTGGCGAACACGTTCTTTCGACAGGCCCAACTCCTCGCCCAGATTTTCCAGCGTGCGGGGTTTGTCGCGCAGTTTGCGCTCGCGCACGATGAAACGCTCGCGCTCGGGCAGCTCGTTCAGCGCGATCATCAGCCATTCCCTCAATTGCGCCCGGTCGTGGCGGTCCTCCACCACCTCGGCGGCCTGCGCCCCCTCATCCTCGAGAGCATCGATCCATTCACGGCCCTCATCCTCTGTCGACTGTGTCGCATTGAGCGAGAAATCCGCACCCGACAGACGGCCGTCCATCAACTCGACATCCCGGAGCGGCACACCGGCCTCGGTTGAAATCAGTTGGTTCAGCTGGTGCCGGTCCAGTCGCGCGCCCTGCGCCGCGGCTTCGCGCTCCAGCCGTGCCTGGATCCGGCGCATGTTGAAGAACAGGGATTTCTGGTTGCTGGTCGAGCCCGTCCGCACCATCGACCAGTTGCGCATCACGTAATCCTGGATCGAGGCCTTGATCCACCAGACCGCATAGGTCGAAAACCGCACGCCCCGGTCCGGATCGAACTTGTCCGCCGCCTTCATCAGGCCAAGCCCGGCCTCTTGCACCAGGTCGTTCATCGGCGCGCCATAGCGGCGATACCGTGCAGCCATCGAGATCGCGAGCCGCATATATGCGTTGATCAGGCGGTGCAGCGCCGCTTCGTCACGATCATCACGCCAGGCGTAGGCCAGTTGCAGTTCGGTTTCTGCATCCAGCATCTCGGCCTTCATGGCGCTTCGCGTCAGGGACGTGTCGTTCCGTGTATCCAAAGCCATCGTTACCCCCCGGTCTCCTCCCCCGGTCTGTCACCCGATTTTCGGCGGGTTGTTTTGCGTTTTCATGACAGATACGCAGGACAGAGAAGTTTGGATCAATCATGGGTAGTACAGGCGTGCAACCAACCCACACACTCGTTCTGGGCGGCGCAGCATCCGGCAAGTCGGCCTTTGCCGAGCAGCTTGTCGGGCGCGCGGGCAAACCGATGATCTACATTGCCACCGCGCAGGCCTTTGATACCGAGATGCGTGACAGGATTGACCTGCACGTGGCGCGGCGCGGCGATGCCTGGACCACGATCGAGGCGCCGCTGGATGTTGCCGGCGCGATCCGGTCGCTGTCGTCGCATCAGATCTGCCTGCTCGACTGCGCAACCATGTGGCTCAGCAACCAGATGCTGGCAGAGCGCGATATTCCCGAGGCCGAGGCCGCTCTGCTTGACGCGATCCGGGCCTGCGCCGCCGATCTGGTGATCGTTACCAACGAGGTCGGTCAGGGCATCGTGCCGGAAAACCCGCTCGCCCGCCGGTTTCGCGACGCGCAGGGGCGGCTCAACATCAGGCTCGCAGGCGCGTGCCACGGGGTGGTGCAGGTCATCGCCGGGCTGCCGCGCGTACTGAAGGGGGCGCTTGAATGACCACGTTCCATTGGATCCGTCATGGGCCGACGCATGAGCGTGCCTTTGTCGGCTGGCGCGACGTGCCGGCCGATCTGTCCGACACGGCTCGGATCGGGCGGCTGAACCGGTTCCTGCCCGACGACGCGATCGTGGTGGCGTCCGATCTGGTCCGCGCCTCTGCCACCGCCGATGTGCTCAGCACGGGACGAACGCGCCTGCCGGACCTGCCGGAACTGCGGGAGTTTGATTTTGGCGACTGGGACGGGCGCCATTTTTCCGAGGTTGCCGAGACCGACCCCGACCTGAGCCGCGCCTACTGGGAAACCCCGGGCGATGCCGCGCCGCCGGGTGGCGAAAGCTGGAACATGGCAGCACAGCGTATTCGTCCGGCAGTAGACGGGCTGATCGAACGATACCGCGGCCGGCACATCGTCGCCGTGGCCCATATCGGCGTCATCATGACCCAGATCGAACGCGCCACCGGCCAATCGGCACGCGAGGTGATCGGCAACCGGATCGACAATCTCTCGGTCACGGAATTGCACCTTGCGGATGCGCAATGGCAGGTCCGGCGCATCAATCATCTTCCGTGATGGACGCGGCCACAATTCGCCATTTTACCGGTCCCGGCGGCGCCTCTAGGCTCGGATCATGACCTATGATCTGTTTATCGGCGACCGGATGTTTTCCAGCTGGTCGATGCGCGGCTGGCTGATGTTCGAGAAGTTCGGCATTCCCTGCAAAACCCACATGGTCGGATTGTATTCCGGCACGATGGCACGCGACATGGCCGATCTCGCGCCAGCGCGGCTGGTACCGGCGCTGCGGACGCCGGATGGCATCGTCATCGGCGAGAGCGTGGCCATCGGCGAAACGCTGGCCGAGCGCCATCCCGGCGCGGGGCATTGGCCCGCCAGAGCCGCAGACCGGGCCACCGCACGCTGGCTCTGCGCCGAAATGGCCAGCGGGTTTGCAGCGCTCAGGGCGGATTGCCCCATGCAATTGATGCACTGCTATCGCGGATTTGCCCCCTCGTCCGCCGTCCTGTCAGATGTAAAGCGGATCGAGACCCTGTGGAGTCACGCGCGCACGGTATCGGGGTGCGACTCCGGCTGGCTCTTTGGCGATTACTCGCTTGCCGACGTCTTCTTTGTTCCCGTCGCGGCGCGCATTATTGGTTATGGGCTGCCTGTGTCGGACGGCGCCCTTGCCTATTGTCACGCTCTGCTGGCCGACCCGTCCGTGCAGGCCTGGCGCGCGTCGGCACATGAAATCACATATGATCCCATGCCCTATGCCAAGGATCTTGCCACCACGCCCTGGCCCGAATTTCCGGCACTCTGACCGCCGGACAGACCCTGACGGAAAAGGCCCCCTCCGATCCAACGAAGGGGGCCTTGTCATGTCTTGATGTGGCAGAGCTGGCACTTACCAGTCTTCGCGCACCACGATCCGGGTCTTGATCGGCAGTTTCATCGCGGCAAGGCGAAGGGCCTCGCGCGCGACATCGTCATTGACGCCGTCAAGTTCGAACATCACGCGGCCCGGCTTGACCTTGGCCGCCCAGAAATCGACCGAACCCTTACCCTTACCCATCCGGACTTCAGTGGGCTTGGAGGTGACCGGGGTATCCGGGAAGATACGGATCCAGACACGGCCCTGACGTTTCATGTGACGGGTCATGGCACGACGCGCAGCTTCGATCTGACGGGCGGTGACGCGCTCGGGCTGAAGAGCCTTGAGGCCGTAGGTGCCAAAGTTCAGATCGCTTCCGCCTTTTGCGAGACCGCTGATCCGGCCTTTGTGCATCTTGCGGAATTTTGTACGTTTTGGTTGAAGCATTGTCGTATCTCCTTAGCGGCGGCCGCCGGCACCACGGGGTGCGGGACCATCCTGGAGTTCCTGAGCTTTACGGTCACGTGCAGAGGGGTCGTGTTCCATGATCTCGCCCTTGAAGATCCAGGTCTTGATCCCGATGATCCCGTAGGCGGTCGAGGCCTCTACATGTGCGTAATCGATGTCGGCACGCAGCGTGTGCAGCGGAACGCGACCTTCACGATACCATTCGGTCCGTGCGATCTCGGCACCACCCAGACGACCGGCAAGGTTCACCCGGATACCCAGGGCGCCCATGCGCATGGCGTTCTGAACGGCCCGTTTCATCGCGCGACGGAACGACACCCGGCGCTCGAGCTGCTGGGCGATGGACTCGCCAACCAGCGCGGCATCAAGCTCCGGCTTGCGCACTTCCACGATGTTCAGGTGCAGTTCGCTGTCGGTCATGTTGGCAATTTTCTTGCGCAGCGTTTCGATATCCGCGCCTTTCTTGCCGATGATGACGCCCGGACGCGCGGTATGAATCGTGACGCGGCACTTCTTGTGCGGACGCTCGATGATCACGCGGCTGACGCCGGCCTGCTTGCACTCTTCCTTGATGAACTCGCGGATTTTCAGGTCTTCCAGCAGCAGGTCACCATAATCCTTGGTGTCCGCATACCAGCGACTGTCCCAGGTGCGGTTCACCTGAAGGCGCATGCCAATCGGATTGACTTTGTTACCCATTAGGCTTGCTCCTCGACTTGGCGAACTTTGATGGTCAGTTCCGAGAACGGCTTCATGATCTTGCCGAACCGGCCACGGGCCCGTGGGCGTCCGCGCTTGAGTGTCATGTTCTTGCCGACATAGGCCTCGGCGACGATCAGTTCATCGACGTCCAGGTTGTGGTTGTTCTCGGCATTCGCAATCGCGGACTGAAGGCATTTCTTCACGTCCTCGGCGATCCGCTTGTTCGAGAAGGTCAGATCGGTCAGCGCACGATCGACTTTCTTGCCACGGATCATTGCGGCAACCAGGTTCAGTTTCTGCGGGCTGGTGCGAAGCATGCGCAGTTTTGCCATTGCTTCGTTGTCTGCCACGCGGCGGGGGTTCTTTTCCTTGCCCATGACTTACTTCCGCTTCGCTTTCTTGTCCGCGGCATGACCATAATAGGTCCGGGTCGGGGAATACTCACCGAACTTCTGACCGATCATGTCTTCGCTGACGTTGACTGGAATGTGCTTCTTGCCGTTGTAGACGCCAAACGTCAGGCCCACGAACTGGGGCAGGATCGTCGAGCGGCGCGACCAGATCTTGATAACTTCGTTGCGACCGCTTTCGCGGGCCGCCTCGGCCTTTTTCAACACATATGCGTCGACAAAAGGACCTTTCCAAACAGAGCGAGACATCTATCAGCGTCCCTTCTTCTTGGCGTGCCGCGAGCGGATGATCAGCTTGCTGGACGCTTTGTTCTTGTTACGGGTTTTTGCACCCTTCGTCGGCTTGCCCCAGGGCGTCACCGGGTGACGACCACCCGAGGTCCGGCCTTCACCACCACCATGCGGGTGGTCGATCGGGTTCATGACGACACCACGCACAGAGGGGCGTACGCCCTTGTGGCGCATGCGACCGGCTTTACCAAAGTTCTGGTTGCTGTTGTCGGGGTTCGACACGGCACCGATGGTCGCCATGCATTCCTGACGCACAAGACGCAGTTCACCCGAAGACAGGCGAATCTGGGCATAGCCGCCGTCACGACCGACGAACTGGGCATAGGTGCCCGCGGCGCGCGCGATCTGGCCGCCCTTGCCGGGCTTCATCTCGATGTTGTGCACGATTGTACCGATCGGCATGCCCGAGAACGGCATCGCGTTGCCCGGTTTGATATCGGCCTTTGCAGAGGCGATGACCTGATCACCGACAGCCAGACGCTGCGGGGCCAGGATATAGGCGCGCTCGCCATCGGCATAGTTGATCAGGGCGATGAATGCGGTCCGGTTCGGGTCATATTCGATCCGTTCGACGGTTGCCGCCACGTCCAGTTTGTTGCGCTTGAAATCGACGATCCGGTAGAGGCGCTTTGCCCCGCCGCCCGTGCGACGCATTGTAATCCGCCCGGTGTTGTTCCGGCCGCCCGATTTGGTCAGACCCTGGGTAAGGGATTTGACCGGACGTCCTTTGTACAGCTCCGAACGGTCGATCAGCACCAGCCCGCGCTGGCCCGGCGTCGTCGGCTTATACGACTTGAGTGCCATGCTTTCTGTCTTCCGTTTAGCAATGCAGCAGGTTTGCCCGCCGCTATGTTTGAGGCCCCCGCAGGTGCCAGTGTTGTAGGGCCCCGAAGGTCCCCGGTTAACTTGCCTGACGGCAAAAGAACAACCGCCCCGGACGAATCCGGGGCGGAAGCGATGGGTTCCATTAGTCAACACAGGAGATGACGTCAAGCACCTGCAAGGAGAAACACATCGGAAAGACCGGAATGCGGGACCAGGCGGGCATCCGCCGGCGGTCACGGCCGTTCCAGGGGCTGTCGGGGTTCGCCGACCCGGTCGCCGGATGTGGTACACGAACCACGCAAATGGCCGCAGACCCGCCAGTGAATTGTATCGTTTTTTCCTGTTGTACTTGCATTAATACAAATGACGTGGATTGATCGGCGTCAACGCAAGACAATCGAACGAACAGAAAAGGGTTCCGATCGTGCCCCAGTATACGGTGACAGCGTTCAGGTGGACGGGAACCGGGTACAATTCCCAGTACAACACATCTTATACGGCGACCTTCGATGACGATGATCCGAACCTGAATGGTGGTTCGGACGCAAATGAAACCGTCAGCATCAACGGTGGCACCTTTCGTTCGACAGCGGGTCCGCCCTACGACATTGATGTCTCGTTCACGGATACCAGCGGAAATCCGCATGTCGAGACATTCTATTTCTTCAATACCGGGGGGGCCTGGTATTTCATTCCCGGGCCGGGTTCGGAGTTTACGACCGGGGCGACGCTGGGCAGTTACCAGAGCCACACCACAACCCCGACCCCCTATGCCACGATCACGTGCTTTCTGCGGGGAACCCTGATTGAAACGGATCGCGGGCCGACACCGGTCGAAACCCTGCGTGGCGGGAGCCGGGTGCTGACCGCCGATGGCAGTTACAAAACCCTGCGCAGTGCCCTGAGCCGGAAACTGAATGCGCATCACCTGCGCCGCAACACCAAACTTGCGCCCGTACGGATAACGCGGGGTTCGCTTGGCAACGGGCTTCCGCGCCGCGATCTCCGCGTGTCGCGGCAGCATCGCATGCTGGTCTCATCGAAAGTATGCGAACGGATGTTCGGCAAGAAGAATGTCCTGGTCTCGGCGATCAGATTGACAGAGATGCCAGGCATCTTCGTTGAACACGACCTGTCGGAAGTCGAGTATTTTCATCTGCTCTTTGATCAGCACGAGGTCGTCTTTGCAGAAGGCGCGCCTTCGGAGAGCTTCTTCGTGGGGCCCGAAGCGCTCAAATCCGTCCCCGCCGACTGCCGGGCAGAGATTCTGAACCTATTCCCGCAACTTGAGACTTCCGGGCGCAATGCAGAGCCCGCTTTTTTCATCCCGTCAAACAAGCGTCAGAAAAATCTGATCGCGCGGCACCTCAAAAACAAGCATTCGGTATGTGAAACCGTTTCGCGCTGAACGATGACCGGCTGATTTCACCGGCCGGCGGCATCCGTCAGTCATGACGCAAAACGGGCACTTCCATTCTGTTCACATGCTCTGAACGAAAGAACCCCGGCCTGTTTCCAGCCCGGGGTCCACCATTCCATAGTGTCAACCGATCAAAGACCGGTGGTCACGTCGATCGTGTTGCCCTCTTCGAGGGTCACATAGGCTTTCTTGACGTCCTTGCGCTTGCCCAGCTGGCCGCGGAAACGCTTGGCCTTGCCCTTGGTGATGGTGGTGTTGACCGCCTTCACCTTGACGCCGAACAAAGCTTCGACCGCTTCCTTGATCTGCGGCTTGTTGCTGTCGATCGCCACCTCGAAAACCACTGCGCCGCTTTCGGACGCCATGGTGGACTTTTCGGTGATGACCGGCTTGCGGATCACGTCGTAATGTTCTGCTTTCGCGCTCATTTCAGACGAGCCTCCAGTGCTTCGACACCCGCCTTGGTGATCACCAGAGTGTCACGCTTGAGGATGTCATATACGTTTGCGCCCATCGACGGCAGGACATCCAGCCCCTCGATGTTGCGGGCGGCCTTGGCAAAGCCTTCGTTGACGGCGGCGCCATCGATGACAAGCGCGCGTTTCCAGCCCAAGTTCTTGACCTGCTTGGCCAGAGCGGCGGTCTTGCCCTCTGCGGTTGCGTCCTCGATGATGACCAGTTCACCCGCCTTTGCCTTGGCCGACAGCGCATGGCGCAGGCCCAGCTTGCGGAACTTCTTGGTCAGGTCGTGGCCGTGGCTGCGCACGACGGGACCCTTGTAGATGCCGCCACCACGGAAGATCGGCGCGTTGCGGTCACCGTGACGTGCGCCACCGGTGCCCTTCTGGCGATAGATCTTCTTGGTCGAATAGCTGGTTTCGCTGCGGGTCTTGACCTTGTGGGTCCCGGCCTGCGCATTGTTGCGCTGCCAGCGCACGACACGGTGCAGGATATCCGCGCGCGGCTCCAGACCGAACAGATCAGCGTCCAGTTCGATGTCGCCGGCCTTGGCGCCGTCCAGTTTGATCACGTCAAGTTTCATGCTTCACCACCTTCCGCGGGCGCTTCTTCCGCAGGTGCTTCGGTTGCGGCTTTCTTCAGGCCGGCCGGAAACGGCACGCCATCGGGCAGCTTTTTCTTGACCGCGTCCTTGACCGTGACCCAGCCACCCTTGGAGCCGGGAACCGCCCCCTTGATGAACACGAGGCCGCGATCGGCGTCGGTCTTGACGACTTCCAGGTTCTGCGTGGTCACGCGGGCAGCACCCATGTGGCCCGCCATTTTCTTGCCTTTGAAAACCTTGCCGGGATCCTGACACTGACCGGTCGAACCGTGCGAGCGGTGGCTGATCGACACACCGTGCGTGGCGCGCAGGCCGCCGAAATTGTGGCGCTTCATGCCACCGGCGAAACCCTTACCGATCGAGGTGCCGCTGACATCGACTTTCTGGCCTTCCAGAAAGTGCTCTGCCGAGAGCTCCTCACCCACGCCGATCAGGTTGTCCTCGCTCACGCGGAACTCGGCAACCTTGCGCTTGGGCTCGACCTTGGCGGCCGCAAAATGCCCGCGCATGGCCTTGCTGACGCGTTTGACCTTGGA
Source organism: Alphaproteobacteria bacterium (assembly GCA_030431825.1). GTDB lineage: Bacteria > Pseudomonadota > Alphaproteobacteria > Rhodobacterales > Rhodobacteraceae > Sedimentitalea. Next base: position 778 of record JAUIIJ010000025.1, on the reverse strand, counting down.
GGTTCCGGCGCCCAGCTGCACGGCGGTATAGCCGTCCTTGTCGGTGGTGCGCTGTGCGACGACCTGCAGTTGATCCAGTTGAAGAACGGTCACGGGAATCTGCTTGCCGTCTTCCATGAAAAGCCGGGTCATGCCGACTTTCTTTGCGATAATACCAGAGCGCATCTTCAATACCCTCCGATTACGATTGCAGCTTGATCTCGACATCCACGCCAGCGGCGAGGTCGAGCTTCATCAGCGCGTCCACGGTCTGGGGGGTCGGATCGACGATGTCCAGCAGACGCTTGTGCGTGCGGATCTCGAACTGGTCACGAGATTTCTTGTCGACGTGGGGGCCACGCAGAACGGTGAATTTCTCGATCTTGTTGGGCAGCGGGATCGGGCCACGGACATTGGCGCCGGTCCGCTTGGCTGTGTTGACGATTTCCTGCGTGCTGGCATCCAGGACGCGGTAATCGAACGCTTTCAGCCGAATGCGAATGTTTTGGCTTTGCATTTCGTCAGCCTTTCAAGGCTTTTGGAGTTGATAGGACGACCGCTGGCTCATTCCATCGGCCCTCTTCGAACCCGAAGGGCGGGAATGATTCCCGCCCGTAGGTCAAATCGTATGTGCGATCCGGGGCGCATAACCCGCCCCGGAGCGATCATCAAGCCCTTACTCGACGATCTTGGAGACGACGCCTGCGCCGACGGTGCGGCCGCCTTCGCGGATGGCGAAGCGCAGGCCCTGTTCCATGGCGATCGGCGCGATCAGTTCGACGCCAAAGGACACGTTGTC
>JAUIIJ010000024.1 GCA_030431825.1 Alphaproteobacteria bacterium | reverse complement strand
CACCACGACGCCGACCACGAGATAGGCGAGGTTGAGCATCACCACGTTCACGATCGGTGCGATGGCGTTGGGAAAGGCGTGTTTGCGGATCACGTCGAAACCGGACAGCCCCTTCAGTTCGGCGGTTTCGATATAGGCGGATTGCATCACGTTCAGAATCGCGGCGCGGGTCATGCGCATCATATGCGCCAGCACCACCAGCGTCAGCACCATGACCGGCAGGGCGATGGCGTTGAGCTTCTGACCCAGCGACATGGTGTCGTTGACCATCGAAACCGACGGGAACCAGCCCAGCTTGACCGAGATGAAATACATCAGGACATAACCGATCAGGAATTCGGGTATCGAGATCGAAGTCAGCGAAATCGCCGAAATCAGCTTGTCCGGCCAGCGGTCGCGGTAGCGCACCGAGAGCAGTCCGAGAAAGATCGCAAGAGGCACCGCGATGACGGCGGCCCAGAAGGCAAGGAAAATCGTGTTCTTGAAACGCACGCCGAGGCTCTCGGCGATGTCGCGGCCATTTGTGAGGGCGGTGCCCAGATCGCCCTGCAACACGCCGCCGAGCCAGTCGAAATAGCGTGTTATCGGAGGATCGTTCATCCCGAGCTCCGCGCGCAGGTTCGCGATGGCCTCGGGGGTGGCGGACTGGCCCAGAATGGACTGGGCCACGTCCCCTGGCAAAATCATCGTGCCAACGAATATCAGGATCGAGGCGAAGAAGAGGAGGACGAGACCCAGCGTCAATCGCTGGGCCACAAGTTTCAGGACCGGATGCATCTGATCAGGCTTCGACCCAGCATTTGATGTTGAACTTGTTGTTCATCATCTCGCCGTTCGGGTCGTCGATCCAGCCGCCGACGGAATTGGACACGCCGCTGACAAAGTCGTTGAACATCGGCAGGATCAGGCCGCCTTCCTCGCGCAGCAGCTGAGCCATCTTGGAATAGATTTCCTTGCGCTTGGCTTCGTCCAGCTCGGCGCGCGCCGACAGCAGCATGGCGTCGAAATCGTCACGCTTCCAACGGGTATCGTTCCAGTCGGCCGTCGAGAGGTAGGCGGTCGAATACATCTGGTCCTGAACCGGACGGCCACCCCAGTAAGAGGCACAGAACGGCTGCTTGTTCCAGACTTCGGACCAGTATCCGTCATTCGGTTCGCGCTTGATTTCGAGCGGGATACCCGCGGCCTGTGCCGATTGCTGGAACAGCGCGGCGGCGTCGACCGCACCCGGAAACGCTCCGTCGGATGTGCGAAGGATGATCGGGCTGCCATCGTGGCCCGAGGCCTTGTAATGCTCGGCGGCCTTTTCAAGATCGAATTCCCGCTGCGGGATCGTGGTATCAAACAGCGGATAGGCGCCATTGATCGGAAAGTCGTTGCCGATGCTGCCATAGCCGCGCAGGATCTTGTCGACCATTTCCTGGCGATTGATCGCGTATTTCAGGGCCAGCCGCAATTCGTTCGTATCGAAGGGCGCGGTATCGATATGCATGATGAACACGTAATGGCCGCGACCCGAGGCGCTCTCGACGGTGAGGTTGGGGGCGCGGTTCAGCAGCGAGGCGACCTTGGGATCCACCCGGTTGATCCCGTGAACCTGCCCGGATTGCAACGCGGCGGCGCGCGCGGTGGCATCGTTCAGCACCAGAACTTCGCTGAACTCGGCAAAGCCGCGGTTCTCGGGATCCCAGTAGTTCGGATTGCGTTTGAAGCCGTGGCGCACGCCCGGTTCGTCGAATTCGATCGTATAGGGGCCGGTGCCGATGCCGGCCGCGGGATCATCCATGCCGCCATCGGGCTGGATCATCAGGTGATAGTCCGCCATGAGATAGGGCAGGTCGGCATTGCCCGTGCCAAGCTCGACGATGAAATTGTCGCCATCCGCGCGCATCGCCTCAATGCCCTTGACGATTCCAAGTGCCCCGGACTGGCTGTCTTCGTTGGAGTGGCGCTGCATCGTCTTGAGCACGTCTTCGGCGGTCATCGTCTTGCCGTTGGTGAATTCGATGCCGGGCCGGATCTTGAATGTCCAGGTCTTGGCGTCGGCCGAGGCCTCGACGCTCTCGGCCATGCGGAAATCGAGCGAGCCGTCCGGGTTCACATCGACCAGCGTTTCACCCCAGTGGCGGATGTTGGACAACGGCACTTCGGAGGCGGTCAGCGCCGGATCCATCGTGTTGGTGCTTTCACCGCCGGACGAGCCGAGCTTGATCGTGCCGCCACGTACCGGTTCAGCCGCGCGTGCCGCGCTCGCGTACATCGAGGTTGCGACCACCGTACTCACGCCAAGCGCGGCGGCCCTGCCCATGAATTCGCGACGGGTCATTCGTCCTGCCGACACCTGTCCGGCCATGTGGTCTAGTTGATCGTTCATCTATCGCTCCCGTTTCCGTGCCGCGCTTTTCTTGCACGGCTTTTATTGATTGACGGGTCAAGGTTTGCGCATTTCCGGCTTGCTCGCAAGGGGGAAGTCCGGTCGTGTCGCGCCAACGTTACAGCAGGTCGCGCGGGACGCTGTCGCTCAGGTCGCGATCCAGAACGAGCGAACCATTCTGAAAAGCCTGCAGACGGGCCTTCAGATGAAACTGCGTGGCGTCGGACCACATCTCGCAACTTGTCTCGGTGCGCAATTGGATGCCGTCGCGTTCCAGCTCTTCGGTCCAGTGGCAAGAGCCACGCGCCGACAGCGGATCGTCAGGATGTATCGACCAGCGTTCGCGGGCGATCGAACCGTTGATCAGCCCATGATCGGCGTCGCGCACCTTGCCGAAATCGTCCTCGATCACGAGATGCACCTCGCCGGTGGTCAGGTCGGTTTCCTGCCGTCGTACATGTGCCTCGGGGCGCAGTTGCTCGATGTCCCACGGATCATCCGCGTCGGGCGGAGGGAATTGCCATTCATCGCCCGCGGCCCTGTCACGTATCGGTAGTTCCAGCGCGCCCCGTGTCAGGGTCAGGGTCGCGGTTTCCGGGCTGGGCCAGATCAACGGCCAGTAGGCGCTCGATACCGCGACGCGCAAGCGGTGGCCCTTCGGGACACGATAGGCGATATGGTCAAGCGAAAGGACGATATCCACCGCCTTGCCGGGGGAAAGAGGCGCGGGATGTTCCGATCCGTCGCGGTGGCAGAGATTGAGCACGCCGTAGGTGATGCGCGTACTCGCCCCGTCCGGGTGGATGTGGTTCAGGCGGATGGCGATCTGTGCCTGCGGGCGATCCGCGCTCAGCGTCAGGCGCAGCGAGGGCGCACCGACGATATCCATGTCCTCCTCAAGCGGGCGGCTGTCGAAACACACCGAAAGGGCGTCATCGGCGCGCTGGTCTCCCGGAAGCTCGGGACCCAGCCAGATGGCGCAATATTCGCCGGCCATCATGCCGCAGTGATGCGGTGAGCGTACGGTTGCGGACAACCCGCCACCCTGACCGCCAAGTCCCGAGTCGGTCAGGTGCAGGGTCCGCAGGGGCAGGTGCGAGGTCGCTCCTTTTCCCTCGCTGAGCCAGCGTCCGGGACGCTCGGTGTACCAGGTTGCAGGACGCACGCCATCCATCAGGAACGCCCGGTAATCCGGGTCGTCCTCGACTCCCGTGTCCACATTTTTGAGCCAGCGGTCCCACCACCGCAGCGCCTCCTGCAGGAATCCGATACGCGGTTCCGGCACAGCGAAATGCGGGTATTTGTGGACCCAGGGGCCGACGATGCCCTTGCTGCCGGGCACGGCCTCGATCAGTTGCGGAACCGCGTTCTTGTAAGCATCGCCCCAGCCACCTATGGCAAGCACGCTCGCCCTGATCGTGTCATAGGATTCGCAGACCGACCCGTGCCGCCAGTAGGCGTCGCGCCGCTGGTGACGCAACCAGAGAGAGGGCAGAAACGGCTCGTTCTCGAGCCGGTCCAGCCACATGTCCCGCCAGTTCCCGCGCAGCGCCGGATCCGGAGCGCGACTGGAATAGGACCACATCGTCGCGCCCCAGCCGAGATTTTCATTGAGCAGGCAGCCGCCCTTGTAATGGATGTCGTCGGCGAACCTGTCGACCGTCGAGCACAGGGTGATGATCGCCTTGAGAGGTTCGGGTTCGAGCGCCGCCACCTGAAGGGAATTGAAGCCGCCCCAGCTGATCCCCATCATGCCCACGCTGCCGGAACACCAGTCCTGCCGGGCCAGCCAGCGGATCACCTCGACCGCGTCGGACAGCTCCTGTGGCGTGTATTCGTCTGACATCAGCCCGTCGCTGTCGCCATTGCCGCGAATGTCCACGCGGATACAGGCATAGCCGCGCCGCGCGAACCACGGGTGGGTCAGGGCATCGCGCGCGCATGTGCCGTCGCGTTTGCGATAGGGCAGGTATTCGAGGATCGCGGGCACAGGATCGCGCGCGGCATCGACCGGGCGCCAGACACGGGCAGATAGGCGGCACCCGTCGGACAGCGTGATTCCCATGTCGGGCAGTTCTTCGATCTCGCGCAGACTGTTGGCGGTGTGATTCATCGGTGCAGGGGCCTGTCTGTTGTTGCGCGCATCAATCGCGCACCGCGATCAGCAGGTCCATGACATTGGTTCCAGTGGGGCCGGTGGTGAACAGCGCGCCATGCCGCTCGAGAAAACTGCCGCTGTCGGCGGCCCGCAACGCCTGTTCCGCCTCAGGTCGCCACGTGGCTCCATCGACCACCCCGCCGGCCGCGTCGGTGGGGCCGTCGCTGCCATCGGTGCCGCCGACGATCACCGACAGCCCTTCGATGCCGGCAATTTCCCTTGCCAGCGCAAGCGCCAGGGCCTGGTTGCGCCCGCCACGACCCGGATTGGGGGGCAGAACCACCGTCGGCTCACCGCCAAGCACCAGGACGCCGCGCGGCATGTCGCGCAGGCGCGTGCCGATCTGCCGGGCCAGCGTCGGAAGGTCGTCATGCAGCGCCTCGGCATTGTCGATCACCGGAAGACCCAGAGTATCGGCCGCGTCACAGGCGGCGTCGCGGGCGATCGTGTTGCTGGCGATGATCCGGGTGTCACAGTCAAACTCGCAGGATTCCGGTGGCGCGCCGATGCCCGATCCGACGACGGACAAATCATCGCCGGGCACATCGGAAATCGCCAGAACCCGTGCGGATTTCCCCGCGAAGGCCGCCAGCAGGCCGCCGCCCTTGATGCGCGAGATTTTGCGTCTTTCGATATTCATGGCTGTGATGTCGAGCCCCTCGGCCAGAAGCCGGGAATTCAGCGCCTGGAGGTCGGCCAGAGTCTTGCCTTCGACCGGGTCTTCGGCCAGCGACGACGCTCCGCCCGATACCAGCAGCAGCAGGGTCGTGCCCTCCTTCATGCCCTGAACGCACGTGCGCAGGGCGCGCCCCGCCGCAAGGCTGCGCGAATCCGGCACGGGATGCGAGGATTCGATGACATGCACGTCTTCGGGCAGCCCCTCGGCGTGACCGTCCTTGGTGACGACAAGCGTAGGCAGCGACCCGAAATGATCCAGCGCGGCACGGGCCATGTCACCCGCGGCCTTGCCGACCGCGATCACCTGGTCCGGCGGCTGCTGATCCGCGCCGGCAAGTGCCGTGCGCGTGGCCTGATAACCGCCAACCGCGTCAACGCCGGCCCGCCAGATTTTGATCGCTCGGGTGTCCATTCAATTCTCCATCCAGATTGTTACAGGGCCGTCATTGACCAGCGCCACCGCCATGTCCGCCCCAAATTCGCCTGTTTCGACCGTGATGCCCTGCGCTGTCAATTCCCTGGCGAACATCCGGTAAAGCCGTTCGCCGTCCCGTGGCGGCGCGGCCGCCGAAAAACCGGGGCGATTGCCGCGTGAGGTATCGGCGGCAAGCGTGAACTGGCTGACGACCAGGGCACTGCCGCCGGTATCGAGAAGCGAGCGGTTCATCTTGCCCGCGTCATCGCCGAAGATGCGCAGTTTCGGTATCCGGACCGCGAGTTTTTGCGCCGTGTTGTCGTCGTCGCCCTGCATCGCGCAAACGAGGATGAGCAGGCCGGGTCCGATTTCTCCGATCACACGGCTGTCGACCGTCACGCTGGCCGAACGGACACGCTGGATCACCGCGCGCATCAGGCGACCCCGCGCCAGTCCACGATATCGGAGACCGCCGCGCGTTCGGTGCGAAAGCTGTTGGCCTCGTGGTCGCCCTGCGCATAACCGAACGAGATCCCGCACAGGATCAGCCGATCCTCGGGTATCGCGAAGTGGCGGTGCAGCAACGGACCGTAAGACGCAACTGCGGCCTGTGCGATGCTGGCAACCCCATATGCCTGAGCGGCGATGGTAAAGGCGGTGACAAAGCCGCCGCAATCCATTGCCCCATAGGGGCCAAGCTCGGCGGGACTCGACAGGATGGCGCAATGCGGGGCACCGAAGAGGGCGAAATTCTCCATCATCTGCCGCGCCGAGGCGGCGCGGTCGCCACGGGCGACACCGACTGCTTCATAGAGTTGCCAGCCGCAGGTGCGGCGACGTTCCTGGTAGATGCCGGAATATCGTGTCGGCCAGTCGAGATCCGGAGCGGGTGCCGCGTCATTCGCCTCGGCTTGCAGGGCGGCGCGAAACCGCTCGGTTTCCGTGCCGCTGGTGACCGTCAGTTGCCAGGGCTGCGCATTGCACCAGGACGGTGCGCGGCGGGCGGTGGAGATGATACCTTCGATGACGCTGCGGGGCACTGGATCGGGACGGAACGCCCGGCAGGAATGTCGGGCGGCAAGGAGGGCATCCAGATCGGAAGGAGTCATGGTCGGGTCCCGGAGTGGTTTGGCGCGTAGGATGACGATGGCGCACCCATTCCGCAAGGGGCGTTTGGGCGCGCTACTGGCCGGTGGCCACCAGATATCCGATCCCCGCCGCGACCAGCAGCGCGAGGACGACCGCCAGCGTGATCTTGATCGCCGAATAGGGGCGCTCGCCCTGTACGCGCCCGGTCTGGCCGTTGACCACGAAACGATAGGTCTGGCCCTGATACTTGTAGGCAGCCAGCCAGACCGGCAGCAGGATGTGCTTGAAGGTCACGTCGCTGACATCGGTGTCGATATCGTGAATCCTCTGCTGATCGCCGCCGATGTCAAAACGCACGTCGCGTTCGATCACCCGCGCCATGTGCCCACGCGCCTCGTCATGCCCCTGTTGCAGCGACACCGAATAGGCCTCGGCACGAAATCCGGCGAGATATTGCGGCTGATAGGGGGCGAGCGCCGCCAGGTCCCAGGGTTGCAGCGCATCGGTAAAGCGCTTGGGCAGACTGGTCGAAGCCAGGACAAGCACATCGTCGAAAAAGCGGGCCACCCGACCCGAAGCGCGTGTCCAGCGTATCCTGGCGACACGTTGCTGCACGCGCTTGCCGTCCTGCACGACGGTGCGGGTGGTGTAGTAGATGGTGCCGCGTTCTCCCCGGTAACGGGAGCGCGTCCGGGCGTCAAAGGTCCAGTAGGGGACATAGATGCCCTGCATCCTGCGCCCCTTGCGGGCATAGGTCTTGAGCCCGCCCGGCGCAAACCACAGCCGCCCCAGCCAGTCGGTCATTGCCGCGTGGGCGCGGCGTTCATCGAGCACGAAGGGCAGCACCCCGCGCGGTTTGATATGGCGGTTGATGCCGGTATCGGTGACCACCGGCGTGGCGCAGAACGGGCATTCGGCCGCGTGGGTGTCGGGGTCGAATTCAACCTGAGCCGCGCAATTGGGACAGGTCAGGACGCGGGTTTCCTCGATCTCGGCTTCCGGCAGGGCTTCGGTCGCCGCCGCGTCGAAATCGAGCTCCCGCAGGGTCGCGCCGGACCATGGCCCGTGTTCGATGGCACGGGTGTCGCCGCAATGGTCGCAGACCAGCGCGTCGCGTGAAGGATCGAACCGGTAGTCCGCACCGCATTGTTCGCAGGGAAAGCGATGCTCGGTCACGGGAGTGTCAGCGCCTGTTTCGGTCACGGTGATGGTCCGCCTCCGGCGGGAGTATTTTGACAAAGATGAAGGGCGGATCAGGCGCCCGGCGGCGGCGGCGGCAGGATGGTGAAGAGTTGCGCCAGTTCCTGGACGTCTTCGGCGCGTTTCCAGCCATCCTGTCCGGCGGTCCAGACATAGGTGTCGCGCGTGAGAGTGCCTTCGCTGGCCATCCGGCCCAGCCGCGCCTTGGAAAAAGGCCCCCTGGTCTCACCGGCCTCGGCGATATGCCAGACATGCTCGGCCGGGGGCGGGGGCGGGGGCGCGGCCTGATGCGCCGCGGCGCGCGGTGCCGCTCCCCAGGGGCCCTGTCCGGTCATCTGGCCGGCCATCGCCATGCCCATCCCGGCACCGAGGCCTGCGGCCATGCCGCCGCCCGCCGGGTTGCTGGCGGCGGCGGTCATGGCCTCGGCGGCGGAGTACTGGGTGAATTTGCCCAGATCGCCGGCGAGGCCCATGGAGGTCCTCTTGTCGAGCGCTGCTTCGACGGCCGGGGGCATCGAGATGTTCTCGATATAGAGTTCCGGGATCGACATCCCGTAGTCTTCCAGCGTGGGTGAAATCTCGGTCGCGATCAGCTTGCCGAGATCGGCGGTGTTGGCGGCCATGTCGAGAACCGGGATACCCGAGCCGGCAATGACGCGCGAAAATTCCTGCACGATGATGTTGCGGACCTGGAAGCTGATCTCGTCCATCGTGAATTCGCCGTCGGTGCCGACGATTTCGGTCATGAACCGGGCGGGATCGGTCACGCGGACCGAGTAGGTTCCGTAGGCGCGGATGCGCACCGGGCCGAATTCGGGGTCGCGGCAGATGATCGGGTTCTTGGTGCCCCATTTCAGGTCGGTGAACCGGGTGGTGTTGACATAGTAGATCTCGGAGACGAAGGGGCTCTTGAAGCCGTGGTCCCAGTGGTTCAGCGTGGTCAGGATCGGCATGTTGTTGGTTTCGAGCATGTAGAGCCCCGGCGTGAACACGTCGGCGAGCTGGCCTTCGTGCACGAACACAGCGGCCTGCCCCTCGCGCACCGTCAGCTTGGCGCCATACTTGATGGCATGGCCCTGACGTTCGAACCGCCAGACCATCGTGTCGCGCGTGTCGTCGACCCAGTGGATCACGTCGATGAATTCACCGCTCAGGAAATCGAAGATGCCCATTGTGAGGTTCCTTTCAGATCGGGTCTTGTGGTTGTTCGCCCAGGAGCTCGCGGGCGATCGCGCCGGCGAGCGGACGCGCCTCATCGGCGGTCATGCCCTGTTTCAGGCGCGGATCGTAGAGCATCTTGAGCAGGAGTTCGTCGTGGCTCGTCAGGAGCGCGAATTCGTCATCGTCGTTGAAAATCGACGGGCGGGCATAGGGGCTGTCGTTGGACAGGCCGAGCCCCTGGGCGAGTTCTTCGTGGATGCAGGACAGGCGCACCAGGTCGGGGTGTTCCGTCCGGATCAGCGCGACGGCGCGGGTATAGTCGTTGGGGTTGCCCGCTCCGGATACGGCGATCACCAGGCAATAATAGGAACGCGGCAGGTTGGAAAAGAGATCCAGCTCTGTCGGGCCGATGCCCGGAATGATCTGCCGGAGCCGGCGGCGCAGGAAATCGTTGTCGTCCTCGCCAACCACGAGGACGTTGAAATTCGCGCCGGTCCGGACCGGTGCGATGGCATGACCGGTGATGCGCCCCAGCCGTTCCGCGTAGCGGTCGATCTGGACCTGGTCGTGGCGGCGCTGGTCGGGGGGGACGCTGGCGCCGAACTCGGTACCGATGCGCACGGGGCCGCTCCAGCGGCTGAGCCGGCCACTCTGGCGGCGTTGCGCGGGGCTGAGCCCGTCGCCGCTGGAATATTCGTTGTAGAAAACAATGTTCTCGAAGTTGCGGGCCAGATCTTCGGCGGAATAGGGCGTGTCGGGGCCGCCACCGTCGGTGCGCAGCAATCCGCGGGTCAGCAGACCATTCTGGACTTTCTGGTAATACCGGGCGAGATCGACGCTGCGCGCAGAAGGTCCGACGGGCGCGGGCGGCGCAACGCGCAGGCTGGCCGGGCGTGCCTGCGGGCTGGGCGAGGATTTCAGGCCCATCTGGTCGCAGCAGGCAAGCAACAGGGTGACGCCCATGGCCAGCAAGGCCCCGGATCTTTGCCTCCCCGTCCACATGCGGCGGCTCAGGTCGGTACGGCGGTGCCGGCGTTGTCGCCAACCCCGTCGCGGCGCGCCTTGGCAGAGGCGAGCGTGTCGCGCAGTTCGGCCTCCATCTTCTTCAGCTCGTCCTCGGCAGCGGCGCGCCGGGCCTTGCCCTCGTCGGCGATGGCGAGACTTTCGTTGATGGTGCCGATCAGATCGGCATTCGCCTGTTTCACCGCTTCGATGTCGAAAACGCCCCGTTCCATTTCCTGGCGGATCATCTTGTTGCTTTCGCGCAGGTTCGCGGCGTTGGCGGTCAGCAGGTCGTTGGTCAGGTCATTGGCATCGCGCACTGCCGAGGCGGCCTCGGAGCTGCGCTGGATGGTGACGGCCTGCGCCAGTTGGGTTTCCCACAGGGGAACGGTGTTGACGAGCGTCGAGTTGATCTTGGTCACGAGGCTCTTGTCATTTTCCTGTACGAGGCGGATCGAGGGGAGCGACTGCATCGTGACCTGCCGCGTCAGCTTGAGGTCATGGACCCGGCGTTCCAGATCATCGCGCGCCGCGCGCAGGTCGCGCAACTCTTGCGCGGCCATGACCTGCTGTTGCTCGGGCGCGGCGGCCACGGCGGCTTCCTTTTCGGGGATGTCGGTGGCATCCAGCTGTGCCAGCCTGGCTTCTCCGGCGGCGATGTAAAGTGCCAGTTCGTCGTAGAAATTCAGTGTCTTTTCATAGAGCTTGTCCAGAGACTTGATGTCCTTGAGCAGGGCGTGTTCGTGGCCGAGCAGCTCGTCGGTGACGCGGTCGATCTGGTCCTGAACCTCTTCGAAGCGTGCGGTAAACTTGGCAAAGGGAGCGGCGCGCCCCAACAGCTTTTCCCACCAGCTGCGTTCGCGGCGCACGTCAAGTTCGCTGACCGAGAAACCGCGGATCGTCGTCACGATGTTGCGCAGGGAGTCTCCGGCAGGGCCGACATCCTTGTTGCGCACATCCGCCAGCATGGCCTGGCTGATTTCCTGCAACTCGGTCTGAGCGCCCGAGCCGAAAGCGACGATCGAGTTGGTGTCGCTCATGTCGATTTCGTTCATCCGCCGGGTGATTTCGGCGCTGGCCGGCGCATCCGCCTGTTCGAGCGGCACGATTTCCGCTGCCGGATCGGGAAGAACAACGGCGGTGATCTCTTCGACCTCGGTCAGGGTTTCCTGCGCCTTCTTGCGGGTTGTGTCGGACATGGATGGGCTCCTTGTTATGTCACGGGGCGTCGGTACGGACACCTTCGCGCTGCAACCGCTCGCGCAGCACTTCGATTTCAACGGTCAGGTCGCCGCGATCGTCCAGCAGCATCCTGCGGGTCCGGGCGGCAAAGTTCTTTTCGAGATCGTCAAGCAGGGCGAGATAATCTTCCCGCGCCTGTGCGTCACGTGTACGCGCATGGATGTCGGCGTATTTGATCGTCGCGTCGCGCGCGCCCTGCAGGTAGACCGTCAGGTACTTGCGGGCGGCGGTCAGGTCACGGGGGTCCTCCTCGACCGTCCGGAACAGGTCGCGGGCGGTGGCCTGAAAACGCTCGACGCGGGCTTCGATCCTGCGATCTCCGGCGCGGCGGACGGCATCGCTCATCTCGGACAACCGGGCCTCCGCCTCTTCGATGACGCGGGCAACCCGATCCTGCTGGAATGTGTCGACGCCTTCCATTCCCTTGTCTTTCAGCGGATCCAGGCCGAACGCGAGACTGTGCAGCACGGTCGCAACACCGCCGTAGAGGATCGGTGCGACAACGCCGGGTTCGACTTTGTAGGCCGCCAGCGCGATACCGATACCGGTCAGCAGGCTCGCCGCCATCTTGCGGGGAAAGGCAGGGCGTCTTGCAACCTTGCGTGCATCATAGGCCGCCTCGGCGCGCAGCCCCTCACGCAGCAGCCAGGCCGCAAGTGTCAGCACACCCGCGGCAACAAGCGCGAGGGTCAGTCCGAGCGCGCCGTCGTCCAGAGACATGAAAACCAGTGGAATCGCCGGAATGAACAATGTGTTCGACCTGGCGCCTGCGGGATCCACGCGCGCTCCGTCAAACCTGCCACGGGATTTTGCGGTCTGTTCGTCCGTCTGCCCCTCGGGGCTGTACTTGCCGCCATAGCGTTTCGCCATGGTCTAGAGCCCTCCCAGCCATCCGGTGCACACACCGAACATCACGATAATCAAGACGACATAGGCCATCTTGCGAAGTCCTGCGTGCGACATGTCAAATCCCAGACCGTTCCATGGGGTGGAAGGTAGGTCATGCTTTGACCGCTTGCTAGGGGGAACTGTGCGCTGTTTGGCTCAGGTCTTGCGATGGGGTGTCTTTTTTCCGCGCCGGTTGCTGCGGCGGGCGGTCCCGACAGGGGGCGCGCTGTCCAGTCCCAGCTGCTCGCGCAACACGCGCCGCTTGAGCTCCTGCACCTCACCGGGCTTCAGCGTGCCCAGTTGAAAAGGACCATAGGACACCCGGATCAACCGGTTCACTGTCAGCCCGATATCGGCGATTGCCCGCCGAATTTCGCGATTCCTGCCCTCGCGAATGGCGATGGTCAGCCAGGCGTTGGCGCCCTGTTGTCGGTCCAGTGTCACCTGCATCGGCTGGAAACGCTCGCCCTCGATCACCAGCCCCGCGCGCAGAGGCGCGAAATCTTCATCAGATGGACGGCCGTTGATCCGCACGCGATATTTGCGCAGCCAGCCGGTGCTGGGCAATTCCAGCTTGCGCTTGATCGCGCCGTCATTGGTCAGAAGCAGCAGGCCTTCGGAATTGAGATCCAGCCGCCCAACGCTCATCACGCGCGGCATGTCGTCGGGGAGCTCGTCAAAAATGGTCTTGCGGCCCTTCTCGTCGCTGGTCGTGGTAACCAGCCCCACCGGCTTGTGATAGAGCCACATGCGCTCGGGCTCCGGTTCGGCCAGCGGCGCGCCGTCCACCGTGATCCGGTCCTTTGCGGTCACGTTCAGCGCGGGGCTGTCGATCTTGCGCCCGTTCACCGTCACGCGTCCGGCCTCGATCATCCGTTCGGCCTCGCGGCGGCTGGCGAGTCCCGCGCGGGCGAGGATCTTGGCGATCCGGTCGCCGGGTTGGGTGGGTTTGTCGCTCATGAGGCGGGGCTTAACCCATTCCACGCCCTTGCGAAAGAAGGGAATGCGGGGCAGGGTGCGCCATGGTTTTCAGATCCCAGATGACTCAGGCGCTTGTACAGGCTCGTCTGGCGGCAGGGCGGGGCGAGGTGCCTGTCGGGGCGGTGATTGTCGCGCCGGATGGCCGGGTGGTCGCGGCCGAGGGAAACCGCACGCGCGAATTGAACGATCCGACGGCGCACGCCGAGATACTGGCGATACGCGCGGCCTGCGCGAGCACGGGGAGCGAGCGTCTGCTAGGGCATGACCTCTATGTCACACTGGAGCCTTGTCCGATGTGTGCCGCCGCCATTGCCTTTGCGCGGATCGGACGGCTGTATTACGGCGCATCCGACCCCAAGTCGGGCGGGGTGGCGCATGGGGCACGGGTCTACGAACATGACCAGACCCATCACGTACCCGAGGTCTATGACGGGCTGGCCGAGGCGGAGTGTGCGGAGATACTGCGCCGGTTCTTCGCAAACCGGCGCAATGGCGCTGACCGGGATTCGACGCTGGCCTGAAGCGGTCGGCGGCGTGATGCGCCGCTTGAAGCGGCGGGCTTCACCCGTCAGTTCGACGGCGTCGAGCGACGGACATTTCCGTGCCAATCCTCGCCCGGGATGCTGCCGGTTTCGAGATTCAGGCCAGCAAGAAACGCGCGCGCGCCGGTTTCTTCAATCGTGAGAAAGCCGATAACGGCTGCCGCCAGTGCCAGGGCGATCCACAGGCGGGTGCGGTCCGGATTCCGGCTGACGGGGCGCGCGTTCGACGATGAGATGCTGTCTGCAGTATGTGTCACGATGGTCTCCTATCCTGACGATGTGATCTTGTACCGAGGATATAGGTCGGACCCGCGTATTAGTTAAATGAATGTTTGATCCTTGAACCATCACCAACAATGATGATCCGCACCCCCCGACCGCGTGGGCGAACCGGGGGCGCGCGATTGTGTCAAAGCGCAATGGGTTGCAGCACCTGCGGCTCGATCACGTCCACGTCGGGCAACGCCTTGGCCAGCGCGTCGGCGGATTGTTCGAGGATCGGGAAAGTGCGGTAATGGCAGGGAATCAGGGTCTTGAAATCAAAATACCGGTTGGCCGCATAGGCGACCTTGGCCATGTCCATGGTGAAATGCCCGCCCGCAGACATGATGCCGATATCCGGTTTGTAGTAATCCGCGAACCACTCCATGTCGGCCATGATATCGGTGTCGCCGCTGATATAGACCGTGCGTCCTTCCGCGCTCAGCATGTAGCCCACCTCGGACCCGCCGGTGCGCAGACCGTCTTCGGTTGCGAAGGTGGATGAATGCTGGGCCGTGACCATCGACAACGTGGCCCCGCCAAGGTCAACCGTGCCGCCCTTGTTGAAGCCGACCGTCTCGATCTTTTCCACTTCGTTCCAGTATCCCATGATGTCGTACTGCCCGACCGCCGGTACGCTCAGTTTCCGGCACAATGACAGAACGTCGATCACATGGTCGAAATGCGCATGGGTCAGGATGATGTGCGTTGCCCCTTTGACCGCGGCTTCGTGCTGGTCTTCGGCCAGCATCGGGTTGCCCGTCAGCCAGGGGTCGATGAGCAATACCAGATCGCCGGTCTCGATGCGAAAGCTGCCATGTCCAAGCCAGATGATGTTCATTGATCTCTCCATTTTCCTGTGCCGACCCTAGCAAGCGGCGACGAGAAATCCAGCATTGGCCCGCAGATATGCCTTGAAGACATTGCCCCGCCGGGGCATCGCGTTTTTCGCATTTTGTGATTGTCTCAATGGAGCGGGCGATGAGATTCGAACTCACGACCCTAACCTTGGCAAGGTTATGCTCTACCCCTGAGCTACGCCCGCGTCCTTGAGTGAGGCGTGAGATATAAACAACTGACGGGACCCGCAAGAGGAAAATCGGGAGTTCGGCAAAAAAATTCAGCTCAACGCGACGGAACCGCGACGCCTCTGCGTAACAACGGGTAGATGATACAAATCAGAAGAAAGGCGCGGCGATGAACTTTGGTGAAAAATGCAGGATCGCAGTGTTGAGCGGGGCAATCCTTCTGGGTCTTGCCGTCAACGGGCGCATGGCCGAAGCGATGCATGTCGACGGCCCGGCGCATCATGGCTGCCTGGCGGTCAGCTGAACCGCCACGGGGGGATCGGCCCGCCCGTTCCATCATCTGCAACGACCCTCTTTCAGGGACGGACCACACGGTCTAGGCTCCGGACCTGCCGGCTCTTGAAACGGGCTTGTCAGGGAGTGCGAGATGGTCAGGGACGAATTCAATCGGTTCTGCGCAACCTTCACCGGCGCGACCCATGTTGTTCAATGGGGAAATTCGGATGTCTGGAAGGTCGGCGGCAAGGTTTTTGCCATTTGCGGATGGGCCGAGGGCGAGGATGCCTATACCTTCAAGGCATCCGACATCGCGTTCGAGGTGCTGTCGGATATGCCCGGTGTCCGGCCGGCGCCCTATCTTGCGTCACGCGGACTGAAATGGTTGCAACACTACGCGGAACCGGGGCTTTCGGATGCGGAACTTGAACGCCACATATCGGATTCCTACGCCATGATCGTTGCAAAGCTGAGCAGGAAAAAGCGCGCCGAACTCGGATTGTAGCGCAACGCCTGCGTCCGACGCCGCGTCTCGTGCCCGACGTCCGTGCGGCCAGATCAGCGTGTCGCAGAGGCGCACGTCCGGATGCGCCCCTGTGCTCTTGTGAGACGTGGCAGCCGCCCTATTCCAGTTCGATCAGCAGGTCCTTGGCGTCGATCTGGCTTGCGGGCGCTACGTGTACCGTCTTGATGGTTGCGTCGCGTTCCGCGTGCAGGCCGGTTTCCATCTTCATGGCCTCGATGGTCAAAAGCAGGTCGCCTTCCTTGACGGTCTGACCGGCGGTGACCGCGACGGTGGCAATCACCCCGGGCATGGGGGCGCCGACGTGATTGGCGTTGCCGGCCTCGGCCTTGGGGCGTTTTTCGGTGGTGGACTTGACCATCCGGTTTGGCACACGGATCACGCGGGGCTGGCCGTTGAGTTCGAAGAACACCTTGACCTCGCCCTCGTCATTGGTCTCTCCCACCGCCTGCATGCGGATCTCGAGCGTCTTGCCGGGGTCGATTTCGGCGCTGATCTCGTCGCCCGGCTCCATGCCGTAAAAGAACGTGGTGGTCGGCAGGGTCCGCACCGGCCCATAGGTCCGATGGCGGCCCATGTAGTCCATGAACACCTTGGGATACATCAGGTAGCCGCAGAGATCCTCGTCATCGACCGCCTTGCCTTCGAGTTCGGTGCTGACCCTGGCGCGCTCCTCCTCGAGATCGACGGCGGGCAGGTGCTTGCCCGGACGTTCCATATTCGGCGCCGCGCCCTTGAGCACCTTGCCGGTTATCACCTCGGGAAAGCCGCCGGGCGGGTGGCCAAGGTCGCCGCGCATCATGCCGATGACCGAGTCCGGAAAGGACACATCCACATCGGGATTTTCCACATCGGCGCGTGTCAGGCCCTGGCTGACCATCATCAGCGCCATGTCGCCCACCACCTTGGACGATGGCGTGACCTTTGGAATATCGCCGAACATCTGGTTCACGTCGGCATAGGTCTGGGCCACCTCGTGCCAGCGTTCCTCGAGTCCGAGGCTGCGCGCCTGTGCCTTGAGGTTGGTGAACTGGCCACCGGGCATTTCATGCAGGTAGACCTCGGAGTTGGGCGCCTGCAACCCGGATTCGAACGCCGCATATTGCCCGCGCACCGCCTCCCAGTATTCGCTGATCTCGCGGATCGCGGTGATGTCGAGTCCGGTATCGCGGTCGGTGCGGCGCAGCGCCTCGACCACCGACCCCAGCGTCGGCTGGCTGGTGTTGCCGGACAGGGCGTCCATTGCGCAATCCACCGCATCCACGCCCGCCTCCGAGGCGGCGAGGATGGTGGCGCAACCGACACCTGCGGTGTCATGGGTGTGGAAGTGGATCGGCAGGCCGACCTCTTCCTTGAGCGCCTTGACCAATGCCTTGGCGGCGGTGGGTTTCAGCAAGCCGCCCATGTCCTTGAGGCCGAGGATATGCGCCCCCGCATCGCGCAGTTCCTTGCCGGCCTCGACATAGTATTTCAGGTTGTACTTGGCACGGTCGGGGTCGTTGATGTCGCCGGTGTAGCAGATGGAACCCTCGCAGAGCTTGTTCGCTTCAAGCACGGCATCCATCGCCACGCGCATGTTCTCGACCCAGTTCAGCGCGTCAAAGACCCGGAACAGGTCGACCCCGGTTTCCGCCGCCTGATACACGAATTTCTGCACAACGTTGTCGGGATAATTGGTATATCCGACCCCGTTGGAGCCGCGCAGCAGCATCTGGGTCATCACGTTGGGCATCGCCGCCCGCAGGTCGCGCAGGCGTTGCCACGGGCATTCCTGCAGGAAGCGATAGGCCACGTCAAAGGTTGCCCCGCCCCAGCACTCGACCGAGAACAGGCCCGGAAGGTTGGTGGCATAGGCCGGTGCAACCCGGATCATGTCGATCGAGCGCATCCGGGTGGCGAGCAGCGACTGGTGACTGTCGCGCATCGTGGTGTCTGTGATCAGGAGCTGCGACTGCGCCTTCATCCAGTCGGCAACCGCCTGCGGACCCTTCTGTTCGAGGAGATTGCGCGTGCCCATCATCGGTTCGCCGCGCTGTTCGGGGGCGCGGGGCAACTTCAGGTCGGCGCGCGGGCGCGGGCGGTCCTTGACCTCGGGATGCCCGTTCACCGTGATGTCGGCGATATAGGTCAGAACCTTGGTCCCCCGGTCGCGGCGTCGCTTGAACTGGAACAGGTCCGGCGTCTCGTCGATGAATTTGGTGGTATAGGTGTTGTCCAGGAACGTCGGGTGCTTCAGCAGGTTTTCGACAAAGGCGATATTGGTGCTGACCCCGCGCACGCGGAATTCGCGCAACGCCCGGTCCATCCGCGCGATCGCCATCTCGGGCGTCGGGGCCCAGGCGGTCACCTTGGTGAGCAGGCTGTCGTAATAGCGCGTGATGAAGCCTCCGGCATAGGCGGTGCCGCCATCCAGACGGATGCCCATGCCCGTAGCCGACCGAAACGCGGTGATGCGCCCGTAATCGGGAATGAAATTGTTCTGCGGATCCTCGGTGGTGACACGGGTCTGCAGCGCGTGACCGTTCAGCTGCACGTCCTCCTGCGCCGGCTTGCCGGTGGCCTCGGCGATGGTCTTGCCTTCGGCGATCAGGATCTGCGCGCGCACGATGTCGATGCCGGTAACCTCTTCGGTGACGGTATGCTCGACCTGCACGCGCGGGTTGACCTCGATGAAGTAGAACTTGCCGCTTTCCATATCCATCAGGAACTCGACAGTGCCGGCGCATTCATAATCCACATGCTTGCAGATGCGATAGCCCAGGTCACATATCTCGGCCCGCTGCGCCTCGGTCAGATAGGGGGCGGGGGCACGCTCGACGACCTTCTGGTTGCGCCGCTGCACCGAGCAGTCGCGCTCGTACAGGTGATACATTCCGCCCTGTTTGTCGCCGAGGATCTGTACCTCGACATGACGGGCGCGGGTGATCATCTTTTCCAGATAGCCTTCGCCATTGCCAAAGGCAGCTTCGGCCTCGCGGCGGCCCTCGCGCACCTTCTCTTCAAGTTCCTCGGGCTTCTGGATCGGGCGCATGCCACGCCCGCCGCCGCCCCAGGACGCCTTGAGCATCAGGGGATAGCCGATCTCTGCCGCCTCGGCGCGGATCGCGTCCATGTCATCGCCCAGCACCTCGGTCGCCGGAATGACCGGAACTCCGGCTGCAATCGCCACCTTGCGCGCGCTTGCCTTGTCGCCAAGGGCGCGCATCGTGTCGGCGCGCGGCCCGATAAAGGTGATCCCGGCCGCATCGCAGGCATCCACGAAATCGGGGTTTTCCGACAGCAGCCCATAGCCCGGATGAATCGCGTCGGCCCCGCATTCCCGCGCCACGCGGATGATTTCGGGGATCGACAGGTAGGCCGCCACAGGACCCAGCCCCTCACCGATCCGATAGGCCTCGTCCGCCTTGAAGCGGTGCAGGCCCAGCTTGTCCTCTTCCGCATACACGGCGACCGTGCGCTTGCCCATCTCATTCGCCGCACGCATCACGCGTATCGCGATCTCCCCACGGTTCGCGACTAGGATTTTCTGGAAATCGGGCATTCTGGTCTCCTGGTGCCGTAGCGTTTCGGCTCTTCTATGCAGCTTGTTACCTGACGTAAACGTCTACTTGAATCGGTATCGCGCCGCGCGATGTCGTTCTGTAATGGCCGCATCAACAGAGCAGCGGCAAATCTATCGGGGTTGGCAGGCTTTTCAGGTCATGGGCTCCGATCTGCCCCATATTGGCTTGCATGTCCCTGGCAAGCAGGTCGATCAGATGCGCCGGTCCGTCCGCGCCGAGCGCCGCGAGCGCGTAGTGAAAGCCACGGCCAAGCATCACGAAATCCGCTCCGAGCGCCAGGGCGCGCAGGATATCGAGACCACTCTCGATCCCGCTGTCAAAGACCAGGGGCAGCGACGTTGCCGCCCGAATGGCCGGAAGCACCTCGATACTGGCAAGAGACCCGTCGAATTGACGTCCGGCATGGTTGGAGACCCAGATCGCATCGACACCCGCCTGTTCCAGCGGCGCGGCGTCTTCGGGGCGCAGGACGCCCTTGATCAGGAATGGCCCGTCCCAATTGTCACGCAACCAGCGGACGTAATCCATATCCGGCGAGGTGCGCAGGAGATAGCCGACATGCGCCGTCGGCGGAAGGTTGGCCTGCGCGCCGCTGATGTACTTGTCGAGCGTGCGCATGTGCGGCATCCCCTTGCGGGCCATGCCAATGGCCCAGGTCGGGCGCATGCAGACCTGGGCCATCAGGCGCGGCGTCAAACGCGGAGGATGCGTCAGCCCGGAGCGGGTTTGTCTCTCTCGACGCGAGGCGACCGGTACATCCACGGTCAAGACCAGGGTGCCGAACCCGGCATCACGCGCGCGTCTGAGCAGATCGCGCCGTATCTCGTGATCCTTTGGCGGATAGAGCTGGAACCACGCGTGCCGGCCCAGATGCGGGGCGATATCTTCGGGGCTGGCGCTGGCCACGGTGGACATGCAGTAGGGCAATCCTGCCATCGCCGCGGCCTGCGCCAGACGGGCCTCGGCATCGGGCCAGACCATGCCGGACATGCCGATGGGCGAGATGCCAAAGGGTTTCGGATAGCTCTCGTTCAGGAAGCTTGTGCTGACATCCGGTTCGATCGGACCGTGCAGGATGGACGGTGTGAAACCGATCCGGTCAAGCGCCGCGCGGTTGCGCGACTTGGTCGCCTCGGTGCCCGTGCCGCTGTCCAGAAATTCCCAGACGAATTTGGGCAGGCGACGGCGGGCGCGCCATTTCAGGTCGATCAGGCCGGGATAGCTGCTGTGCAAATCCATACTGTCTTTTCCGTTGTGCCGCGCCGCAGCGCAAGCGCTAAGAATCGCCGGACTGGATGGAAATGCGATTTCATGTTAAAGTTGTCATTATTTATTTAAAAGATTTTTTGGAGTTTCCAATGACCATTGAAACCGCAATTCGCGTTTGCGCGTCCTCATCCGTCACGGCTACAGCGGCATTTTCTGCCTGGCAAGCCATTGAATCGAAAATGGAAGAGATCGGTGTCAACACCAATCGGCGCCGCGCCAGCCTGATCGGGCAATGCGCCCATGAAAGTGCGAAGTTCAGGACGAGGTTCGAGAACCTCAACTACTCTGCCGCCGGACTGTGGAAGATTTTCCGTCGCCACTTTGCTTCGCAGGCCGAGACCAACTCCTTTGCCCGCCAACCCGAAAAGATTGCCAACCGGGTCTATGCCAACCGCATGGGCAACGGCAACCCGGCCTCCGGCGATGGCTGGCGGTATCGCGGCCGCGGGTTTCTGCAGCTGACCGGCAGGGACAATTACGCCCGCTACGGGGACGCGATTGGCGAGGATCTGGTGGCCAACCCGGACCGCGCGGCCGATCCCGACATTTGCTGGCTGATCGCGGCGGAGTATTTCGCACGGACGCGGAGATCGGGGCGGAACGTGCTGGAATGGTCCGACGTGCCCGACATCATCATGGTGACCAAGGCCATCAATGGCGGCACACACGGCTTGTCGGATCGCGTGGTGCTGACCGGCAGGGCGCACGCGGAATTGACCGGGGATGCCAGCACCGCCGAATGGCAGTCGCTCCTGCTGAATGCCGGGTTCAACCCGGGACCGATCGACGGGCTGTTCGGGGCCAGGACCAAGGCCGCTCAGGAGGCCGCCGAGGCGCATTTCGGCGTCAGCGGCGAGGGATTGCTCGAGGTTCTGCGCGGTATCGACTAAGCCGGGAACAAGCCGCGAACATCCCTTTTCCTGCCCGGCGGCATGGTCTACATTGCCCGCATGAGCAGCTTTGACGACATCGACGCCTTTGAGGGCGGATCGCTTTCGGCGCGCGCAATGGCGGCGCGTCCACAGCCCTATCTTGACGGCCTGAACCCGGCGCAGCGTACGGCGGTCGAGCAACTGGACGGCCCGGTTCTCATGCTGGCAGGCGCGGGCACGGGCAAGACCAGGGCGCTGACCGCGCGGATCGTGCACCTTATGAACACCGGGGCGGCCCGCCCGAACGAGATTCTGGCCGTGACCTTTACCAACAAGGCCGCGCGCGAGATGAAAGAGCGCGTGGGCGATATGCTGGGCCAGTCGATCGAGGGGATGCCCTGGCTGGGCACCTTTCACTCGATCTGTGTCAAGCTGCTGCGCCGTCATGCGGAACTCGCCGGGCTCAAGTCGAACTTCACCATTCTCGACACTGACGATCAGATCAGGCTGCTGAAACAACTGATTTCCGCCGCCGGTATCGACGAAAAACGCTGGCCCGCCCGGCAGTTGGCCGGGGTCATCGATGACTGGAAGAACCGCGCGCTGCCGCCGGCCAAGGTATCGGCGGCGGATGCCGGTGCCTACAACCATCGGGGCGTGGAGATGTATGCGCAATACCAGGCGCGGCTCAAGGAATTGAACGCGGTCGATTTCGGTGACCTGTTGTTGCACATGGTGACGATTTTCCAGACCCATGCCGATGTGCTCGAAAAATACCAGCGCTGGTTCCGTTATATTCTGGTGGACGAGTATCAGGATACCAACGTGGCGCAATACATGTGGCTGCGGCTGCTTGCGGCATCGCATCGCAACATCTGCTGTGTCGGGGACGACGATCAGTCGATCTATGGCTGGCGCGGGGCCGAGGTGGGCAACATCCTGCGGTTCGAGAAGGATTTTCCCGGTGCGCATGTGGTGCGGCTGGAGCAGAACTATCGCTCGACCCCGCATATCCTCGCGGCGGCTTCGGGGGTCATTCGCGGCAACGAGGGGCGACTGGGCAAGGAATTGTGGACCGAGGCCGAGGATGGTGAAAAGGTCCGGCTCATCGGGCATTGGGACGGCGAGGAAGAGGCGCGCTGGATCGGCGAGGAAATCGAGGCGATGCAGCAGGGTGCACGCGGGATGCGGGCCATCGGGCTCGACCAGATGGCGATTCTCGTTCGCGCCAGCCACCAGATGCGCGCCTTTGAAGATCGCTTTCTGACCATCGGACTGCCCTATCGGGTGATCGGTGGCCCGCGATTCTACGAGCGCATGGAGATTCGCGATGCGATGGCCTATTTCCGCGTCGTGGTCAGCCCTGACGATGACCTTGCCTTCGAGCGCATCGTCAACACGCCCAAGCGCGGTTTGGGCGACAAGGCGCAGCAGACCATCCAGACCAGCGCGCGGGCCAATGGCGTGTCGCTGGTGGAAGGGGCCCGGCTGGCGGTGCAGGGCGGGCTGATCAAGGGCAAGGGCGGCGCGGCGCTGTCGCAACTGGTCGAGGGTATCGCGCGCTGGGGCCGCATGGCGGGCGAGCCGGAGATGACCCATACGGAACTGGCCGAGATCATCCTGGACGAAAGCGGCTACACCGCGCATTGGCAGAACGACAAGACCCCCGAAGCGCCAGGGCGGCTCGAAAACCTCAAGGAACTGGTCAAGGCATTGGAAGGCTTCGAGAACCTGCAAGGGTTTCTCGAACATGTCAGTCTGATCATGGACAATGAAAAGGACGATGCCGGCGAAAAGGTCAGCATCATGACGCTGCACGCGGCCAAGGGCCTGGAGTTTCCCGCCGTGTTCCTGCCCGGTTGGGAAGACGGCCTGTTTCCATCCCAGCGAAGCATGGATGAAAGCGGTTTGAAGGGGCTCGAGGAAGAGCGGCGGCTGGCCTATGTCGGTATCACGCGGGCCGAGGAATTGTGCACGATCTCCTTCGCGGGAAACCGCCGTGTCTTCGGGCAATGGCAGTCGCAGCTTCCGTCGCGGTTCATCGATGAGCTTCCCGAGGAGCATGTCGAGGTACTGACCCCGCCGGGGCTGTATGGTGGCGGTTACGGTGCGGCGGGCATGGCACGGCAATCCGGCCAGTCTGAGATCGCCGAGCGGGTGGCGAATGCGGATGGCTATAATTCGCCGGGCTGGAAACGCCTGCAGGCGCGGGCCGGCGAGCGCGGGTTGTCGCAACCCAGGGAAAGCCGCAACACGGTGATCGACCTGAGCGCGGTCAGCAGCTTTACCATCGGCGAACGTGTTTTTCACCAGAAGTTCGGCTATGGCGCGATCACCGGGATCGAGGGAGACAAGCTCGAGATCGATTTCGAAAAGGCAGGGTCCAAAAAGGTCGTGGCCCGTTTCGTCAGCAGCAGCGACGATATTCCGTTCTAAGGCGTTTCGCGATTGAACTGAAACATTTGGGATCACCTAACGCGTTGAAATTATTGATTTCAGGCAGCGTCAGGTGTTTCAGGTCTATCGTGAAATGCTATGGGTGTTTCGCGGTCGGCTCAGAGGATCGGGCCAAGGCTGGATACCGCGTTGTTCCAGATGCGCCGGGGACGGCTCCAGCCATCGACTTCGGCAAGTGTCACGCGATCCGAATCGGCGAGGTACTCGGCTTGTCGCGCGGTGATGTCGGCGGTGATCGCCCGGTCACAGAGCAACAGGTTGTTCTCGAAATTCAGGTCAAAGCTGCGCAGGTCGAGGTTGGAAGACCCGATCAGGCTGACCTCGTCATCGATGGTGAGCGTTTTTGCGTGCAACAATCCGCCCCGGTATTCGTGGATTTCCACGCCGGCGTCGAGCAGGTTGCGATAGCTTGATTGGCTGGCGGCGGCGACGATCCACGAATCGTTCCGTTCGGGGAATATCATCGTGACCGCGACCCCGCGAAAGGCGGCGGCGCAGATCGCTTCGAGCACGATGGAATTGGGTACGAAATAGGGCGTTGATATGGTCACGCGTTGCCGGGCGCCATTCATCAGGGCCGAGAACAGGTGCGGCGTGGCCAGGCGGCGTTCGGTCGGACCGTCGCCCATGATCTGGGCGATGCAACCGGGTTGGTGCCGGTCCGGAGTCAGCAGGAAATCGGACAGTGACCCGCCGGAATGGGCGATCCAGTCTCCGGCGAAAAGCAACTGGTTCTGCGCCACCACCGGACCCTCGACCCGCAGCATGATGTCGACCCAGGGGGCGTAGCGCGCCTTGACCCGGAATTCGGGGTCGGCGCAGTTCTGGCTGCCGCAATAGGTGATTTTTCCGTCGATCACCGTGATCTTTCGGTGATTGCGCAGGTCGAGCCGGCTCTTGAGAATGGTTGCGACCGGGTTGTTGATGGGCAGGGCCACCGCAACCTGGACGCCGGCGGCGCGCATCTCGGCCCAGAGCGCGGATTTCACCAGAACCCGCGAACCCAGACCATCGGCCATCGCCCGGCACGTGACACCACGCCGCGCGGCGCGGATAAGCGCGCGGGCCGTATTGGTGCCGGTCTCGTCATCAAGCCAGATGTAATAGAGAACATGGACCTGGTGCTGTGCCGCGTCGATATCCGCGATCAACCGCTCGCGCGCGGTTCGGGCGTCGGGCATCAGTTCGACAGCATTGCCCGAAACCGCCGGGAAACCATTGATCGAATGACTGTAGGAAAAAGCCGGGGCAAATCGGTCGGGTATCTGATCGATGGGGTCATGTTCCCGTGGCTGCAAATCGCGCCCCACCGCATGTACCTCTCGGGTGACGGTGGCAATGCGTTTGCTCGCGGTGTGGCCCAGGTCGATCTCGCCGAAGAGGAAATAGAGCACCGAGCCGACGACCGGCAGGACGCTGATCACCATGAACCAGGCAAGGCGCGTGGTGGCGCCGAGGTCCTCACGCAGCAGCAGCCGGATGCTGAGTGCGATGACAACCAGGATGTGGAGAGACAGGGCAATCATGCGTTGGGTTTTCCTGTGGGGGGATGCGGATACGGTTCGTCGACAACAGAAATGATCCGCGCCGGTTTGGCAACGGGTCTGGCCGCCTTTGCAACATGCTGGATGAAAAAGAGATGCGGCGACACCAGGGAGGAGGAGAGGTGCCGCCGCTCTTACAACACCAGGGCGCAGGGAGGAGGAGAGCGCCCGGTGTATCAGGGCCGGTCTGCTGGACCGGAATGGAAGGTGCGGCGACACCAGGGAGGAGGAGAGGTGCCGCCGCTCTTACAACACCAGGGCGCAGGGAGGAGGAGAACGCCCGGTGTATCAGGGCCGGTCTGCTGGACCGGCAAAAAGGTGCGGCGACACCAGGGAGGAGGAGGGGTGCCGCCGCGAGAAACAGACGCTCCAGGGAGGAGGAGAGGAGAGCCTGATCGGGTTAACTGGTTTGGCCTCGCGGTCAGTGCGCCTTGTAGGCGGCCTGATATGCAACGCGTTGCAGCATCGACTGATGCAAGCCCAGGTCTGCGAGTTCGCGATCCGACAGAGCAGACAGTTCGTTCAGCGTATTGCGATACACACGGTAGTTGTGAAACCGGATTTTGAGCCGCTGCAACCAATTGGATGCAATCGGGGCGGCGTTTGATTTCTTAAGTACAAGTGTGCTCATTGTTCTTTACCTCAGATGCGCTGTTGTTCGTTAGCGCCTCAACTTGAAGACAAGATAGGCGAATGCTGCGGATGCACAATAGAAGTCTGATCAATGCTGCTATGCAGCAATTGCATGGAGTAAATGTATGTTTGGCAGGCACTTGCCTCATATATGCCCAGAAAGCGATCAGAATTCCCGCGTTGGGTGAAACGGAGTGTGCATCTACCAGTATCAGGCAAGGAGGCGCCTCATGAAATTGACGCAAGGTCATGTTAAATCAGCACTTTCGGCCCTGATTCTTGCCGATGGCGGCGCTCTTGTGAGTCGTGAAATAGTGTGTGCCATCACGATTGACTGAAAATCCGTGTGTGTCGTGTTTGAAGTCCCGTCACCCGCGATGTCCGAACAGGTGGAGCAGCTTCGCCGCGCTGCAGAAACCGCCGTCCTGAATATGGGGGGGCGTCGAGAAGGCGCGGCGGTGTCGATCGCATCACCTCGATCGCGTCGGGAAAAGGGGGTGTCGGCAAATCCACTGTATCCTTGAAACTCGCGGTGGCGTTCGCCCGGGCCGGGCACGGCGACTTGTCGACGGCGGGATGGCGTGAGCCAGCCCGCGCCGCACTGCCGACAGGTAGTGTTTCGGAATGTCCGGTTCGCGCAGTGGGCCCGGTCGGTATTCGGCTGCTATTATAATGTATGACGGCGGCAAGGATGACGCCCTCATGCGCGCGCCGCGATTGCAAAGACCTGATCTGGGAAATCATGGGACGGGGTCGCAGATCGTTCGAACCGGTCAGAATCAAGCAGAGAGCAGCCGTCGCATCGGCCCGGGTTTTTGAGTGAAATCTGGAACTTATAGCGAACATTCGAGTCCGGAATGACACAGGACCAATATTTTTCGGGAAATCGTGGGAAATTTTTCGGATGCCTCAATTATACCACATGTTGTGGTTGGTCCGAACAACATCCCAATTTGTGACAAAAATTCCACAGATTCCGTGAATTTCAAGGATCGTCTTGATCCGCATCGCACTGCCTGACTGGTATTTTCCCGTAGAAAACTATTGCGTCCCATGAATTCCCGTGGCATCCCTAGTTCATCGGATGAAGAAGACAGCAGGGGCACCAAACGACCCCAAACCAACGATAAGCAGGTTTCATACAGGCTTCGGCTTCATCAGACCAAGAGATCCGGCGCGCAAGCGAGCAGACATCCCCCCAGGTGGCGCGCGCGACTGGACACCCGCAAAGCGGGACGATGGCGGCGGGTTGATCGGTGGCAGCGGATCAACCCGCCGTTTCTCATTCAGGGGGTGAACGGACGGGCGTCGGGACGCGCAAGGAAAGGCAGAGAACTTGGGCCGCAGGTTCAGAGGCGAAGGCCACCACAAGGTGGACACGAAGGGCAGGGTGACGATCCCGGCCTCTTTTCGCCGCGTTCTCGAGGCCGGTGACCCCAGCTGTAATCCCGGCGGCAACCCCGAGCTTGTGATCGTCTACGGTGATCACCGGCGAAGCTACCTTGAGTGTTATACGATGGAGGCCATCGACGAGGTCGATGCCAAGATCGACGCGATGCCCCGTGGCTCGATGGAGCGCAAGATGCTGCAGCGCCTGTTCCACGGCCAGTCCTTTCCGACCAATGTTGACGAGACCGGGCGCCTGGTTCTGCCCGCCAAGCTGCGAAACAAGATCGGGCTGGAGGGTGAAGCGTTCTTTATCGCTGCCGGCGACACATTCCAGATATGGAAGCCCGAGACCTATGATACCGAGGAATTGGCCAAGACCGAGGCCTGGCTGGACGATCTTCCCGACGATTTCGATCCCCTTGTCTACCTGGACGGTGCCGCACCGTCCGGCGGTTCGGGGGGCTGATCCGATGACGGTCACGGGCAGCGCGGACAGGTCTGACGCCCACGTTCCGGTCCTGCTGCGCCCGTTGCTTGCGGCCGTTGCGCCGGTTGGCGGCGTCTGGCTGGATGGCACATTCGGCGCGGGTGGCTATACTCGCGGGTTGCTGGACGCGGGGGCCGAGAGGGTGGTGGCGGTCGATCGCGATCCGCTGGCCTTCGAGATGGCGCGCGGATGGGCCGCGCAATACGGTGATCGGCTGCTGATGCAGCAGGGCGTGTTCTCGCGCATGGACGAGTATGCCAGCGATCTCGATGGCGTGGTGCTCGATCTGGGCGTGTCCTCGATGCAGCTCGACCAGGCCGCGCGCGGCTTTTCCTTCATGCAGGACGGACCGCTGGACATGCGCATGTCGCAAACCGGGCCGTCCGCGGCGGATCTGGTGAACGAAGCGGGCGAAAGCGTGCTTGCCGACATCCTGTTCCACTATGGCGAGGAGCGGGCAAGCCGGCGCATCGCACGGGCCATCATCCGCGCGCGCAGCGACGCGCCCATCACGCGCACCCTGCAGCTCGCCGAGATCATCGAATCCTGCCTGCCGCGCGCCAAGCCGGGGCAATCTCATCCGGCCACGCGCAGTTTTCAGGCGCTGCGTATCGCCGTCAACGAAGAATATGACGAGCTTTATCGCGGCCTCATGGCGGCCGAGCGGGCGCTGCGGCCCGGCGGGCAGCTTGCGGTGGTCAGCTTTCATTCCATCGAGGATCGCATGGTCAAACGGTTTCTGGCGGCGCGCGCCGGGCAGGGCGGGCGGGCCAATCGTTATGCGCCCGAAACCGAACAGGCACCGCCGCAATTCACCCTCAAGTCACGCAAGGCGATCGGACCTGACGAGATCGAGCTTGCCGAGAATCCCCGGGCGCGGTCGGCCAAGCTGCGGGTGGCGATCCGCACCGACGCCCCTGCGGGCGAGCTCGACGCGCAGGCCATCGGAATGCCACAGCTGAAAGGAGGACGCTGATGCGCAGCATCGCTTATGTTCTGGCCGCCCTTGCGGTGTTTGGGCTGGCCTTCTGGGCCTATCGCGAAAACTATGCCACGCAGCGGGTTCTGGGCGAGACCCGGCAATTGCAGCGCGAAATCGGCGCGGCGCAGGCGCGGCTGAGCGTGTTGCGCGCGGAATGGGCCTATCTGAACCGTCCCAACCGCATTCGTGAGCTGGCCAACATCAATTTCGACAGGCTGGGCCTTTTGCCGTTGCGCCCGGATCAGTTCGGTCGTGTCGACGAAGTCAGCTATCCGGTGCCAGAGGCGTTGTCCCTGATGAACCCGATCGACATTTCCACGCTGGCCGTGGAGGAACCGCTGTGATCCGCACCCCGCTCCGTCCGCTCGCACGTATCCTGTCCGCGCGGGCCAAGGGAGAAAACCCCGACGTCATCGAACGCGAGAATATCCGCCGCCGCCACGAGGAAATGCGCGATCGCACCCGCGCCCGCGCCGAGGGGCGGTTGCTGGTTCTCGGTTTCTTCTTTTTCTGCGCGTTTGCCGTGGTCGGCCTGCGCATGGGGTTTCTTGCGACGTCCGAAGCCAAGGAACCCGTCGCCAGCGGCGGGGATACGACCATCGCCACACAGCGAGCGGATATCGTCGATCGCAGGGGCCGCATTCTGGCAACCAATCTGGAGACACATTCGCTCTATGCGCAGCCGCCCAGGCTGATCGATCCGGTGGCCGCGGCCGAGGGGCTGGCGCGGATTTTCCCCGATCTCGACCCGGACCGTCTGCTCAAGGACTTTACCGGCAAGCGCAAATTCGTCTGGATCAAGAAAAAGATCAGCCCCGAGCAGAAGCAGGCGGTGCATGATCTTGGCGATCCGGGGCTGTTG
Organism: Alphaproteobacteria bacterium; assembly: GCA_030431825.1. Classification (GTDB taxonomy): domain Bacteria; phylum Pseudomonadota; class Alphaproteobacteria; order Rhodobacterales; family Rhodobacteraceae; genus Sedimentitalea. Next base: position 40,907 of record JAUIIJ010000024.1, on the reverse strand, counting down.
TTCGGTCCGCGCGAGATGCGGCTCTATCCGAACGGCACCCTCGCGGCGCATGTGCTCGGTGGGACGCGTTTCGGCAAGGAGGGTGTGAACGCCGCCGAGGTGATCGGGGTTGCCGGGGTCGAAAAGCAGTTCGACGACTATTTGCGCGACCCGGCCAACGGCACGAAACCGTTGCAATTGTCGCTGGACCTGACGGTGCAGGCAGCCGCCGAACGGGTGCTTTATGGCGGCATGAAGCTGATGAACGCGCGCGGCGCCACGTCGATCCTGATGGATGTGCATACGGGCGAGGTGATCTCGGTCGTATCTTTGCCCGATTTCGATCCGAACGAACGCCCGCGTCCCCCCACCTCGGGGTTTGATCCGTCGGCCAGCCCGTTGTTCAACCGCGCGGTACAGGGCGTGTACGAGCTTGGGTCGACCTTCAAGATTTTTACCGCGGCCCAGGCGATGGACCTCGGCCTTGTCGGTCCGGACACCATGATCGACATTCGCGGGCCGCTGCGTTGGGGCAAGTTCCGGATCTCGGATTTCAGGAACTATGGCAAAGAGCTGTCGGTGTCCAAGATCATCGAGAAATCTTCGAATATCGGCACCGCCCGGCTGGCGCAACAGGTCGGCGCCGCGCGTCAGAAGCAATTCCTGGGCGCGCTCGGCATGTTGTCGGTGACCCCGTTCGAAGTTGTCGAGGCCAGCGGCGCCGAGCCGCTCCTGCCGAAAAACTGGTCCGAGCTCAGCACGATGACGATCTCTTACGGTCATGGCCTGTCGATCAGCCCGATGCATCTGGCGGCGGGCTATGCGGCGATTGCCAATGGCGGTTTCTACGTCAAGCCGACGATCCTGCGTCAGGACGGCCCGCAATACGGACCAAGGGTGATGTCCGACCGGGCGGCGGCGGCGTCGCGCTACATGCTGCGCCGGGTGGTGACCGATGGCACCGCGAGCCTGGGCGAGGTGCCGGGATACGGTGTGGCCGGCAAGACCGGAACGGCGGACAAACCCAAACCGCGTGGCGGGTATTACGAAGACAAGGTCATCGCGACCTTTGCCACCCTGTTCCCGGTGCAGGATCCGAAATACGTACTGATCGTCACGCTGGATGAACCGTCCGAGAATTCCGGCAGCGAGCCGCGGCGTACCGCCGGCTGGACAGCGGTTCCGGTCGCGGCGGAAATGATCGGCCGCATCGCGCCCCTTCTGGGCGTGCGTCCCGACGTTGAACCGGGACAGTCCGCTGGTATAAGGCTGACTTCAAACTAGCCTTGGGGAGCCGGGCACATGAGCACAGCCGAAACACCGCCGGTCAAATCGCTGAGCCAACTGGCGCTGACGGCGCGCGGCGGGCGGGACCCGCAGATCACCGGTCTTGCCGTCGACAGCCGCGAGGTCAGGGATGGTTTCCTGTTCGCCGCCCTGCCGGGAAGCCGCGTGCATGGCGGCGAATTCATCAAATACGCGCTGCGCATGGGCGCGGCGGCGATCCTCACCGACGCGGAGGGGGCGGCGCTGGCCGAGATCGAACTGGCCGCATCCGATGCTGCGCTGATCGTCGCCGATGATCCGCGCCAGACGCTTGCCTTTACCGCGGCGCTCTGGTTCGCCGCGCAGCCCAAGACCGTTGTCGCGGTCACGGGCACGAATGGAAAGACCTCGGTCGCGACATTCGTGCGGCAAATCTGGACCGAACTCGGGCACGCGGCGATCAATCTTGGCACCACCGGGGTCGAAGGCGCCTGGACCGCGCCGCTTGCCCACACCACGCCCGAACCCATTACCCTGCACCGCACCCTGGCCGCCGCGGCCGCAAATGAGATCACCCATGCGGCGATGGAGGCGTCGAGCCACGGGCTTGAGCAGCGCCGCCTTGACGGTGTGCACCTGACAGCGGCGGGGTTCACGAATTTCACTCAGGATCATCTGGATTATCACGATACGTTCGAGGCCTATTTCGCGGCCAAGGCCGGCCTGTTCCGCCGCGTGCTGCCAGCCGAGGGCACGGCGGTCATCAACCTGGACGATGACCGGGGTCCGGAAATGCGTGCGATCGCCGCCGCCAAGGGGCAGCAGATCGTCACAACCGGCCGGGGTCTGGGTGACATAAACCTGTTGTCACAGCGCTTTGATTCCACCGGTCAGGACATCCGGTTTTCCTTTCGGGACAGACCGCACCAGGTGCGGCTGAACCTGATTGGCGGGTTTCAGGCGCAGAACGTGCTTCTGGCCTGCGGGCTTGCGATTGCCTGCGGCGATGCGCCGGGGGATGTGTTCGACACCTTGCCACGGCTGAGCACGGTGCGGGGGCGGATGCAACTGGCGGCGACCCGGTCGAACGGGGCCACGGTGTTCGTTGATTACGCGCATACGCCCGATGCGGTGGAGACCGCGCTTGCCGCCCTGCGGCCGCATGTGCTCGGTCGCTTGATCGCCATTGTCGGCGCGGGTGGTGATCGTGATGCGACCAAGCGCCCGCTGATGGGCCGTGCAGCCGCGGAGAACGCGGACCTCGTGATCGTGACCGACGACAATCCGCGTAGCGAGGACCCGGCCCTGATCCGCAAGGCGGTGCTCGCGGGCGCGCCGGACGCGACCGAGGTGGGCGACCGCGCCGAGGCAATCCTGCGCGGCATTGACGAACTGGGTGCCGGCGACGCCCTGCTGATCGCGGGCAAGGGGCACGAGACCGGGCAGGTCGTGGGGGATGACGTGTTGCCGTTCGACGATGTGGAACAGGCCAGTGTCGCGGTGGCGGCGCTGGATGGGGGACTGGCATGACGCTCTGGACCGCTGGCGAAGCCGCCGCCGCCACAAACGGGCGGGCGCAAGGGGATTGGGCAGCCACCGGCGTTTCCATCGATACCCGCAGCCTGCAGCCCGGCGATCTGTTTGTCGCGCTCAGGGCCGCGCGGGACGGACATGACTTTGTGGCGCAGGCGCTGGACAAGGGGGCGTCAGCCGCGCTTGTCACGCATGTGCCCGATGGCGTCGCGGCAGATGCACCGCTGCTTGTCGTCGAGGATGTGCAGCAGGCGTTGGAAGCTCTTGGCCGCGCCGCGCGTGCCCGCACCCCGGCGCGCGTGGTCGCGGTGACCGGCAGCGTCGGCAAGACCTCGACCAAGGAGATGCTGGCCCGGATGCTGGGCGATCAGGGGCGCACCCATGCCAGCGTGGCAAGCTACAACAACCATTGGGGCGTGCCCCTGACTTTGGCGCGGATGCCGCGCGATACCGAATTTGCGGTGATCGAGATCGGCATGAACCACCCGGGCGAGATCGAACCGCTCGCCCGCATGGCCCGCCCGCATGTGGCAATGATCACCACGGTGGCCGCCGTGCATCTCGAGGCATTTGCAGATGTGGCCGAAATTGCCGCCGAGAAAGCGGCGATCCTCGACGGGCTGGAACCCGGAGGCACGGCGATCCTGAATGCCGATATCGACACCGCCGATCTGCTGCGCGCCAAGGCGGACGCGATCGGGGCCGAAAGTATCGATTTCGGCACCCGTGCGACCCGATACCGCTTGCTCGACGTCACGGTGAACGGCGACAGGACGATCGCCAGGGCCAACGTGCAGGGCGAGCCGCTGCTGTTCAAGATCGCCACGTCCGGGCGGCATTTTGCCATGAACGGGCTGGGTGCGTTGGCCGCGACCACTGCGCTTGGTGCGGATGCGGCGCTTGCGGTGCTCAGCCTCGGACGCTGGAGCCCCTATCAGGGGCGCGGCGTGCGCGAGATCATCCGCATGGACCCGGTCGAAACCGATCACGACCTGACGCTGCTGGACGATGCCTATAACGCCAACCCGACGTCGGTGGCGGCCGCGCTTGAGGTGTTGGCCGCGACGGAAACCGGGCGGGGCCGGCGCGTCGCCATTCTCGGAGACATGAAGGAACTGGGTCCGCAGGGGCCCGCGATGCATGCGGCGCTGGCGGAACTGCCTGCAATGGCGCGGATCGACACGGTGCATTGTGTCGGCCCGCTGATGGCAAGCCTGCACGCGGCGCTGCCCTCTGCCAAACGCGGTCGCCATGAAGACACCGGCGCGGCCATGCTCTCGGGATTGCGCAAGCTGGTGCATGGCGGTGACGTGGTTCTGGTCAAGGGATCGCTCAGCATGAAGCTGAGCGAGATCGTTGACGCGATCCGCAAAATGGGTCATGGCGAGCCGGACTTCGCGACACAAGATAATGAGTAGGGGGCGTTAAGATGCTCTATTGGTTGACGGCGCTTTCCGATGGTGGAGATTTTTTCAACCTTTTCCGGTACATCACCTTTCGCGCCGGCGGCGCGTTCCTTACCGCGCTGATCTTTGGCTTCCTGTTTGGCAAGCCCCTGATCGCGGTGCTGCGCAGACGGCAGGGCAAGGGCCAGCCGATCCGCGATGACGGCCCCGAAGGCCACTTCGTCAAGGCCGGAACCCCCACGATGGGCGGATTGCTGATTGTCGGAGCCCTGATCACGGCCACCCTGCTCTGGGCGCGGCTGGACAATCCGTTTGTCTGGCTGGTGCTGTTCGTCACCACCAGCTTTGCGGCGATCGGGTTTGCCGACGACTACGCCAAGGTCAGCAAACAGAATACCTCGGGCGTGCCGGGCAAATTGCGCCTGCTGCTGGGAATCCTGATTGCGGTGATCGCGTCATGCTGGGCGGCGCAGTACCATCCCGCGAACCTGCAAGGACAACTGGCATTGCCCGTGTTCAAGGATACCCTGATCAATCTTGGCTGGTTCTATGTACCGTTCGGGGTCATCGTGATCGTCGGTGCGGCCAATGCGGTGAACCTGACCGACGGGCTGGACGGTCTGGCGATCATGCCGGTGATGATCGCCGCCTCGACGCTGGGCGTGATCGCCTATGCGGTCGGGCGCGTCGACTTTACCGAATATCTCGACGTGCACTATGTGCCCGGAACCGGCGAGATCCTGATCTTCAGCTCTGCGCTCTTCGGCGGCGGGCTCGGATTCCTGTGGTACAATGCGCCGCCCGCGGCGGTTTTCATGGGTGATACCGGCTCGCTCGCCCTTGGCGGGGCGCTCGGGGCAATTGCCGTCGCCACCAAGCACGAACTGGTGCTGGCGATTGTCGGGGGGCTGTTCGTGGTCGAGGCGCTCAGCGTCATCATCCAGGTGCTGTATTTCAAGAAAACCGGCAAGCGCGTCTTCCTGATGGCGCCCATCCACCACCACTATGAAAAGAAGGGATGGGCAGAGCCAACCATCGTCATCCGGTTCTGGATCATCTCGCTGATCCTTGCCATGATCGGCCTCGCGACGCTGAAGGTGCGCTGACCGTTCCGGTTCCGGCCTGCGCCGGCGTCTCGTGGCGGATTGCGGTGCGTGCCGTGCGACGGGGAGGACGGGTGACAGATGGTGACGGTTTCACGATGACGCGGGCGGCTCATCGGTGCGCATCCCCCGCGACAGAACGGGACGGATCGGGTGTCGCTTGAGGCATTCGTTCAGGCCGTCGGTTTGCCGGGGATCGTCGCCGGTACGGTGATCGAGGGCGGCACCGTGGCATTTCTGGGGGGGTGTTCTGGCGCATCGCGGAGTTTTGCCTTTTTCCGGCGTCGTGCTCGCCGCGGCGCTTGGCGGATGGTTGATCGACAATGCCATGTTCCTGCTCGGGCGGCATGCCGGCCAACGTGACTTTGTGCAGAAACAGTTGGCGCGAGGGCCGGTTCCCGTGCTGCGCACCCGGATCGGGCGCCATCCCGTGGCGGCGATACTGGGCTTCCGGTTCGTGTACGGGATGAAGACGGTCGGCGCGATCCTGATCGGTATGACCCCGGTTGCCTGGGTGCGTTTCGCGGTGCTGGACATGGTGGGGACGTTGCTCTGGGCGCTGACGATGTGCGGTCTGGGCTTTGGGGTCGGCAGTTCCATAAGATCTGTCTTCGGACATGTGCAATTGCACTTGCACCTTGGGCTCGCTGCGGCGATTTTCCTGATCGGGTTGCTGGCGATGGTGTCGGGGCTGCGGTGGTGGAAAAAACATGGGAGTAGACCGGAATGATCCCAGTGACGGGTATGGCCGACCGGCAGGTCGCGGTTCTGGGTCTTGGCCGGTCCGGGCTGAGCGCGGCGCGGGCGATCCGGGCGGGCGGGGCGATCGCGATCTGCTGGGATGACAACCCGGCGGCGCGTGCAACTGCCGAGGCCGAGGGGTTCACCTGTCGCGACCTGTCGCGCAACGATGCGTTCGAGGATATTGCCAGGCTGATCGTCAGCCCCGGCATTCCGCATCTCTATCCCGCGCCGAATCCGGTGGTTGCCGCCGCGCTGCGTGCGGGCGTCCCGGTGGACAATGATATAGGCCTTTTCTTTCGCTCTTTCGCGACGCCCGAATGGGACAGGTTCGACAGCCCGCCGCGTGTTGTGGCCGTCACCGGATCGAACGGGAAATCGACTACGGCGGCGCTCATCCATCATATCCTGACCGAGAGCGGACGCGTGTCGCAGCTTGCCGGGAATATCGGTCGCGGTGTTCTGGATATCGATCCACCGGGGGATGGCGAACTGGTGGTGCTTGAACTGAGCAGCTACCAGACCGATCTCGCGCGGGCACTGACGCCGGATATCGCTGTCTTTACCAACCTGTCGCCGGATCACCTGGATCGGCATGCCGGGCTTGGCGGTTATTTTGCTGCCAAGCGCAGGCTGTTCGCGGAGGGCGGGCCGGATCGCGCCGTGGTGGGGGTTGACGAACCCGAGGGTGCCTATCTCGCCGGGCAATTGTCCGAGGGGCCTGCGGATGACCGGGTGATCCGGGTGTCGGTGACGCGCAAGCCGGCCGGCCCGGGCTGGCAGGTCGCCGCGCGCAGGGGATTCCTGTCGGAGTTTCGCAAGGGGCGGCAGGCGGGGTCCATCGACCTGCGCGGGATCGCTGGCCTGCCGGGAGCGCATAACCACCAGAATGCCTGTGCGGCCTATGCCGCCTGTCGCGCCGTGGGGCTGGCGCCGCGGGTGATCGAACGGGCATTGCAAAGCTATCCGGGCCTGCCGCATCGCAGCCAGATCATCGCCGAAGCGGATGGTGTGACCTATGTGAATGACAGCAAGGCAACCAATGTTGACAGCGCGGCCAAGGCGCTCAGTGCCTTTGCGCGTATCCGCTGGATCTGTGGCGGCCTGGAAAAGGAAGGCGGGCTTGCCGGTGTGAACGCGGCGAGCGGCGCGGTGGTCAAGGCCTATGTGATCGGGCGCGAAGCGGCGAATTTCGCGATGCAGCTGGATGTGGAGACCGAGATTTGCACCACGATGGCGGAGGCGGTTGCGCGCGCCATGGCGGAGGCCGAGGCCGGTGACACGGTGTTGCTCGCGCCGGCGGCGGCCAGTTTCGATCAATATGACAATTTCGAGCGGCGCGGTGAGGATTTCATCGCGCAGGTGCGCCAGCGGCTGGCGGGTGAGAGCGCGTCACGCGAGACCTGACGGTTGCTCGACAGGGGAGCCCGACGTATCGGGCGACGCAGGGTGCTTCAGGCCGGTCGCAACGCGTATAAGGGGGGCGCTGCCCCCGCCGCCCGCCGGGCGGCTCCCCCGGAGTATTTTGACAAAGATGAAGCGACGGGACGCTCAGCGGCTTGCGGCGATGGCCGTGCCGGCGGCGTGGCCCGAGGACCAGGCCCACTGGAAGTTGTATCCGCCGAGCCAGCCGGTCACGTCCACGGCTTCGCCGATGGCGTAGAGGCCCGGAACGGTTCGGGCCTGCAACGTTTTCGAGGACAGCGCGGCGGTGTCGATGCCGCCCAGGGTGACTTCGGCGGTGCGGTAGCCCTCGCTGCCCGCGGGGGTGAGCCGCCAGCCGGCGAGGGCGGCAACCAGGGTTTCGAGCGCCTTGTCCGATTGATCGGCGAGGCGTTCGGACAGGTTCAGGCGGCTGGACAGGTGTTGTACCAGCCGTGCGGGGATATGGCGTGACAGTTCCGTGCCGAGCTGCCGGCGGCCTTCGGTCTGACGCTGTCGCCGCAGGATGTCGAGCAGCGGGAGGTCGGGAACGAGGTTCACGATGATGTCTTCGCCTTCGCGCCAGTAGGAGGAAAGTTGCAGAATGGCGGGACCCGAGAGGCCGCGATGGGTGAAGAGCAGCGCCTCGTCAAAGCTGGTGCGGTGGTTGGACAGGCGGGCCGGCAGGGAGACCCCCGAGAGATCGGCGAAGCGGCCGTCCGGAAAGGTCAACGGTACGAGGGCGGGGCGGGTTGCGGTGACCGGCAGGTCGAATTGCGCGGCGATGTCGTAGGCCAGGCCGGTGGCCCCCATCTTCGGGATCGACCTGCCGCCGGTGGCGAGCACGATGGTCCTGCAGCGGATGTCGTGCCGGATGCCCTCGCGATCAAGCGACATCGCGAAGCCGGTTTCCGTCTTGCGCAGCTGCCGGAGTGTGGTCTGCAACCAGAGCGTCGCACCGGATCGTTCGATTTCCGCCAGCAGCATGGCGATGATCTGCCTGGCGGATCCGTCGCAGAACAATTGTCCCAATGTCTTTTCATGCCACGCGATGTCGTGTCGTTGCACGAGATCGAGAAAATCCCACTGGGTATAGCGCGCGAGGGCGGATTTCGCGAAATGCGGGTTGTCCGACAGGAAGTTTTCCGGCCCCGCGTGAAGATTGGTGAAGTTGCAGCGCCCGCCGCCAGAAATGCGGATTTTTTCGCCCGGTGCGCGGGCGTGATCGACGAGCAGCACATTGGGGCCGGCATGGGCCGCACACATCAGACCGGCGGCACCGGCCCCGAGGATCACGGTTTCAAATTCCATACCCGCCGGTTGGCGCGGATTGCCGCCAAAGGCAAGAGGAAGAGACTGGCCTGATGCCTGTTTTTGCTGTAGCCTTGCGGCACAGACCCCGCAAAGGGGCGTAACGAGGCAGAAACGGCGGTAATCCATGACCGAGATGGTGTATGGCGCGGTCCCCGAGCGGGCCGGTGATCCTATTCTTCCAAAGTGGTGGCGGACCATCGACAAATGGTCGATGTCCTGTGTTCTGATCCTGTTCGTGATCGGGTTGTTGCTGGGGCTTGCGGCCTCGCCTCCGCTCGCGGCGCGCAACGGGTTCGAACCGTTCCACTATGTCAGCCGGCAGGCGGTGTTCGGCGGGCTTGCGCTGATCGCGATGTTGCTGACCTCGATGATGTCGCCGACGGTTGTGCGGCGGCTGGCGGTGCTGGGCTTTCTTGCGGCCTTTGTCGGGCTGGCGTTCCTGCCGTTTCTGGGGACGGATTTCGGCAAGGGCGCGGTGCGCTGGTACAGCCTTGGCTTTGCCAGTGTGCAACCGTCCGAGTTTCTCAAGCCCGGCTTTATCGTGGTCGGTGCCTGGATGCTTGCCGCGAGCCAGGAGATCAACGGGCCACCGGGCACGGCCTGGTCCTTTGCCCTGTGCGTCGCGATCGTCCTGATGCTGGCGTTGCAGCCGGATTTCGGGCAGGCCTGCCTGGTGCTGTTCGGCTGGGGCGTCATGTATTTCGTGGCCGGTGCGCCGATGGTCCTGCTGGTGGGCATGGCCGGGCTGGTCATATTGGGCGGCACGCTTGCCTATTCCAATTCCGAACATTTCGCCCGGCGCATCGACGGCTTCCTGAATCCGGACGTCGATCCGACGACACAGCTTGGTTATGCCACCAATGCGATCCGCGAAGGGGGATTGTTCGGCGTCGGGGTGGGCGAGGGTCAGGTGAAGTGGTCGCTGCCCGATGCCCATACGGATTTCATCGTGGCCGTGGCTGCCGAGGAATACGGGCTGGTGCTCGTGCTGATCATCATTGCCCTCTATGCAAGCATCGTCGTGCGCTCGCTGCTGCGGCTGATGCGCGAGAGGGATCCTTTCATCCGGCTGGCGGGAACCGGGCTGGCCTGCATCTTTGGCGTGCAGGCGATGATCAACATGGGGGTTGCGGTGCGCTTGCTTCCGGCCAAGGGGATGACCCTGCCCTTCGTTAGCTATGGCGGCTCGTCGCTGATCGCCGGAGGGATTGCGGTCGGCATGTTACTGGCGTTTACCCGCACCCGGCCACAGGGTGAGTTTGCCGACCTGTTGCGGGGGCGCGGCAGATGAGCCAGCCGCTTCTGATGATGGCGGCGGGAGGCACCGGGGGACACATGTTTCCGGCGCAGGCGCTGGCCGAGGCGATGTTGCAGCGGGGCTGGCGGGTCAAGCTGTCGACCGATGCGCGGGGCGCGCGCTATACCGGCGGCTTTCCGCACTCGACCGAGATCACCGAGGTGAACAGTGCCACATTCGCGCGCGGCGGTCTTGCCGCCAAGGCGATGGTCGCGCCGCGGATCGCGTCCGGTGTCGCCGGCGCGATGTTGCAGATGCGGCGTGATCGCCCCGACGTTGTGGTGGGATTTGGCGGCTATCCGTCGATTCCGGCGCTCGGGGCGGCGCTGTTGCTCGGGCTGCCGCGGATGATCCACGAGCAGAACGGTGTTCTGGGACGGGTCAACCAGTTGTTTTCGACGCGCGTGGCCTGTGTCGGCTGCGGTGTCTGGCCCACCGAACTGCCGGACGGGGCCAATGGCATACATGTGGGCAATCCGGTGCGGGCGGCGGTGCTCAACCGGGCGGGGGCATCCTATATTCCGCCGGGTGACTATCCCATGTCGCTGCTGGTGATGGGGGGCAGTCAGGGCGCGCGCATTCTCTCGGATGTGGTGCCGGATGCCATCGTTGCGCTGCCCGATCCGATCCGCAGGCATCTGCGGGTCAGCCATCAGGCGCGCCCCGAGGATATCGACCGGGTGGCGGCGCGCTATGCGGCCAATGGAATTGATGCGGACGTGCAGCCGTTTTTTCAGGATGTTCCGCGCCGGATGAGCGAAGCCCAACTGGTGATAAGTCGCGCCGGGGCGTCGTCGATTGCCGATCTCACGGTGATTGGACGGCCCTCGATCCTGATCCCGTTCGCGGCGGCGGCAGGGGATCACCAGACCGCGAATGCGCGCGGGCTGGTCGAGGCGGGCGCCGCGATCATGATCCCCGAACGCGCGCTTGCGGTGCAGAGCCTCGCCGAGCAGATGACGGCGATCCTGGAAAACCCGCGCGCGGCGACACAGATGACGCAGGCGGCACTGGGCGCGGGTGCGCCGGACGCGACAGAGCGTCTTGTTGCGCTGGTCAGCGAATTGGCACAAAGGACAGAGTGAACTCATGATGGATGGAAGCCCGGTTATGAATGCAGCCACCAAACTCCCCCTCGATGTCGGGCCGATTCACTTTGTCGGCATCGGCGGCATCGGCATGTCGGGTATTGCCGAGGTCCTGCTGAATCACGGGTATCGGGTGCAGGGGTCGGATCTCAAGGCGTCCAGGATCACCGACCGGCTGGCACAGCTCGGGGCCGAGGTCAGCATCGGGCAACGGGCCGAGAACCTCGGCGCGGCCGAGGTGGTGGTCATCTCGTCGGCGATCAAGCCGGGCAATGCCGAACTGGACGAGGCGCGCAAGCGCGGCCTGCCGGTGGTGCGCCGTGCCGAGATGCTGGCCGAACTGATGCGGCTGAAATCCAATATCGCTGTCGCCGGGACCCACGGCAAGACCACGACCACCACGATGATGGCCGAACTGATGGTCGCCGGGCATTTCGACCCGACGGTGATCAATGGCGGCATCATCCATGCCTATGGCTCGAACGCGCGGATGGGGCAGGGCGAATGGATGGTGGTCGAGGCCGATGAAAGTGACGGCACCTTCAACCGGCTGCCCGCGACCATTGCCATCGTGACCAACATCGACCCCGAGCACATGGAACATTGGGGCGACTTCGAAAAGCTGCGCGACGGGTTCAACGAATTCGTGTCCAACATTCCGTTCTACGGCGTCGCCGTGTGCTGTACCGATCACCCGGAGGTTCAGGCGCTGGTGGGGCGCATCACCGACCGCCGCGTGGTGACATACGGGTTCAACACCCAGGCCGACGTACGTGCGGTGAACCTGGGCTACAAGGGTGGTGTCGCCCATTTCGACATCCAGCTTCAGGGCGAGGACAAGGTGATCGAGGGCTGCACGTTGCCGATGCCGGGCGATCACAACGTGTCCAATGCGCTTGCCGCCGTTGCGGTTGCCCGTCACCTGGGAATGAAGACCGATGAAATCCGGGCCGCCCTTGCCGCGTTTGGCGGCGTCAACCGCCGCTTCACCAAGGTGGACGAAGTGGATGGGGTGACCATCATTGACGATTATGGCCATCATCCGGTCGAAATCGCCGCGGTCCTGAAGGCCGCGCGGCAGGCCACCGAAGGGCGCGTCATCGCGGTGCACCAGCCGCACCGCTACAGCCGCCTGCGTGACCTGTTCGAGGATTTCTGCGGCTGCTTCAACGATGCGGATGTCGTTGCGATCGCCGAGGTTTTTGCCGCCGGTGAAGATCCGGTCGAGGGGGCGAGCCGGGATGATCTGGTTGCGGGGCTGATCCGTCACGGACACCGGCATGCGCGGGCGTTGATGGATGAGCCGGATCTCGAACGGCTTGTCCGCGAGCAGGCACGTCCCGGAGACATGGTTGTCTGCCTCGGTGCCGGTACAATCAGCGCATGGGCCAACAACCTGCCGGATCGTCTGCGCGGGTGACGTTTCGGAAAGTGGCCGCATCTGCATCGTATTTCGCGCCATGCAGGATTGCACTTTGCAAATGCAGGCGGCAATAGGGTGTCCATGTCTTGCCGGGCCTGCCACGCATGTCGCGGGGTTCCCGGCGGTGAGGCGATTGAGGACTGGAAAATGCCACTGTCCCTGACGCTTGCGGCATTCTGGGTGCTGGTTGCAAATGTGCTGGCGCTGTTGCCCAGTCGCGACAACCACTGGCGGCGGGCCTATGTGCTGATCGCGGCCGGTATTCCGATCCTGGGTCTGGTCACCTATGAGAATGGCCCCTGGGCCGGACTGGTCGCGCTGGTGGCGGGCATGTCCGTGCTGCGCTGGCCGGTGATCTGCCTGATCCGCTGGGTCCGGCGCAAATCGTTTGGGATGCGTGATCATGGTTGACCTTGCCACTGCACCGATACGCGGACGGCTGACGGCGGACCGGCCGCTGGCCGAACTGACATGGCTGCGCGTCGGCGGGCCTGCGGACTGGCTGTTTCAGCCGGCGGATGCCGAGGACCTGTCTGCGTTTCTGGCATGGCTCGACCCGGATGTGGTCGTGTTCCCGATGGGGGTCGGCTCGAACCTGATCGTTCGCGACGGGGGGATTCGCGCGGTGGTGGTCCGGCTTGGTCGCGGGTTCAACGGCATCGGGATCACGGGCGATCTGGTGACCGCCGGCGCTGCGGCGCTGGATGCCCATGTGGCGCGCAAGGCGGCGGATGCCGGGCTCGACCTGACCTTTCTGCGGACCATCCCCGGCAGCATCGGGGGGGCGGTGCGGATGAATGCCGGATGCTATGGCAGCTATGTCGCCGATCATCTGGTGTCCGCGCGCGTGGTGCTGCGCGACGGCACGATTGCGACCCTGACACCGGATCAACTGAATCCGCGCTATCGGCAGACCGATCTGCCCGAGGGCGCGGTTCTGATCGATGCGACATTGCGGGCCGGGGCCGGGGATTCCGCCGAACTGCATGCCCGCATGGCGGCGCAGCTGCGCAAACGCGATGAAACGCAACCGACCAGGGACCGCAGTGCCGGATCGACCTTTCGCAACCCCGCCGGGTTTTCCAGCACCGGGCGGGCCGACGACGTGCATGACCTGAAGGCCTGGAAGGTGATCGACGACGCGGGGATGCGCGGTGCGCGGCGTGGTGGCGCACAGATGAGCGAGAAGCACTCGAATTTCCTGATCAATGCGGGCGGGGCCAGTGCCGCCGACCTCGAAGGTTTGGGTGAAGAGGTGCGAAAAAAGGTTTACGATTCCAGCGGGATCACGCTAGAGTGGGAAATCATGCGGGTCGGTGAACCTGCAGCGAGTTGAAGACCCCGAACATATCCGGACAGGCAAGAACACGGGTGTGGAATAATCGGGTAAAGTGAAAAAACACCGGCCGCCAAAGGCACGGGAAATCGAGGCGCTAGTCGTGGGTCAGTCGAGCAGGACACCCCGGACAGTTGCGGTATTGATGGGCGGACCCTCTGCCGAGCGCGAGGTGTCGTTGTCCACCGGGCGCGAATGCGCAACCGCTCTGCGGGACGAAGGATTTGAAGTTACCGAACTCGATGCGGGCGCGGACCTGTGCGAGCGTCTGCGCGCCCTGTCGCCCGATGTCGTGTTCAATGCGCTGCATGGCCGCTGGGGCGAGGACGGCTGTGTGCAGGGTCTGCTAGAATGGCTGGGGCAACCCTATACGCATTCCGGCGTTCTGGCCTCGGCGCTGGCGATGGACAAGCAGCGCAGCAAGGAATATTTCCGCGCCGCCGGGCTGCCCGTTGTCGAAAGCCTGATCTGTGCCCGTGACGAAGTGCGGGCGCGCCATGTGATGGCGCCGCCCTACGTGGTCAAACCCAACAACGAAGGATCTTCGGTCGGGGTCTATCTGGTGCATGATGTGTCCAATGGCCCGCCGCAGCTCTCCGACGACATGCCGGCCGAGGTGATGGTCGAAACATTCGTGCCGGGGCGCGAACTGACGACCACGGTGATGGGGGATCGGGCGCTGAGCGTGACCGACATTCTCACCGATGGCTGGTATGATTATGACGCCAAGTACAAGCCCGGTGGATCGCGGCATGTTGTGCCTGCCGACATTCCGTCCGAGATTTTCGATCTCTGCACGGACTACGCCGTGCGTGCGCACACGGCGCTTGGCTGCAAGGGAATCAGCCGCACCGATTTCCGATGGGATGAAGCGCGCGGCGCGCAGGGTCTGGTATTGCTCGAGACCAATACGCAGCCGGGCATGACGCCGACATCGCTGAGCCCGGAGCAGGCCGAGGCGGCGGGGATGGGCTTCGGCGCGCTGTGCCGCTGGCTGGTCGAGGACGCATCATGCAACCGGTAGCGCCGACACCGCGCGATCCGGCGCCATCGCGCATGCGCTACCGCATGCAGCGCTGGATGCTGACACCGGGCATCCGGACCGCGTTGCGCATCGGGGTTCCTCTGGTCGTCGTGCTCGGGACCGCGGGGGGATTCCTGGCCGATCAGACGCGTCGCGACGGGCTGATGCAAAAGTTCAGCGAGTTGCGCACCAGTATCGAGGAGCGTCCGGAGTTCATGGTCGGGCTGATGGCCATCGACGGCGCTTCGCCGGGCCTCTCGGACGACATCCGGGAAGCCGTGCCGCTGGATTTCCCGGTCAGTTCCTTCGATCTCGATCTCGAACAGATCCGCACCGAAATCGCCGGACTCGATCCGGTCAGGAACGCCAGCGTCCGCATTCGTCCCGGAGGCGTGCTCCAGGTCGATGTGATCGCGCGCAAGCCGGCGATCATCTGGCGGACCCGCAACGGCGTCGAACTGCTGGACCGGACGGGGGCGCATATCGACACGATCGGCAGTCGCCTTGAATATCCCGATCTTGCGGTGATCGCGGGCGAGGGTGCGGATCAGGTGGTGCCAGAGGCGCTGGCGCTGATCCAGGCTGCGGAACCGTTGGGCGATCGTCTTCGCGGGCTGGTGCGGGTTGGCGAACGCCGCTGGGACGTGGTGCTCGACCGCGATCAACGCATCCTGTTGCCCCCCGATCGCCCGGTGCGGGCGCTTGAACGGGTGATCGCGCTGAGCGAGGCGCAGGACATGCTCGAGCGCGACGTCGCCGTGGTCGATCTGCGGCTCGAGTCGCGGCCGACCCTGAGAATGACATCGGACGCCGTCGAGAACTGGTGGCGCATTCGGGAAATCAACGGAAGCGGGCAGTAACCAATGGCGGATTTCTATCACACACAGCGGGCGATGCGGCAAATGCGGCGACAGGCGCTGCAACGTGGCGTGATCGCCATTCTGGACGTCGGAAGCTCCAAGACGGCCTGCCTCGTGTTGCGGTTCGACGGGCCGGAGCAGTTGAGCGAGGACAATTCCATCGGCTCGCTGGCGGGGCAGTCCGCCTTCCGCGTGATCGGGGCCGCGACGACGCGCGCGCGCGGGGTGCAATTTGGTGAAATCACCGCGATGCAGGAAACCGAGCGTGCGATCCGCACGGCGGTGCAGGCGGCACAGAAGATGGCGGATATCCGGGTGGATCATGTCATCGCCTGTTTCTCGGGGGCGAGCCCGCGCAGCTATGGGCTCGATGCGCAGATCGAACTCGAAGGGCAAGTCGTGACCGAGGCCGAGGTCGCCCGCGTCCTCGCCGCCTGTGACGTGCCGGAATACGGTTCCGGGCGCGAGGTGCTGCATGCGCAGCCGGTCAATTTCGCGCTGGATCACCGCTCGGGTCTGATCGATCCGCGGGGGCAGCTGGGGCAAGCCCTGTCGGTCGATATGCACATGCTGACGGTGGATGCCGACGCGGTGCAGAACCTTGTGCATTGCGTCAAGCGCTGTGATCTCGAGCTTGCCGGTATCGCCAGTTCGGCCTACGCCAGCGGCATCTCGGCGCTCGTCGAAGACGAGCAGGAGCTTGGCGCCGCCTGTGTCGACATGGGGGGCGGATCGACCGGGGTTTCCATCTTCATGAAGAAACACATGATCTATGCCGACAGTGTCCGCATGGGGGGGGATCATGTCACCGCTGACATTTCCATGGGGCTTGGCATCCCGGCGAGCAATGCCGAGCGTATCAAGACCTTTTATGGCGGGGTTCACGCCACCGGAATGGATGATCGCGAACTGATCGAAATCGGTGGCGATACCGGCGACTACGAACATGATCGTCGCACCGTCAGCCGCGCCGAACTGATCGGTATCATGCGTCCGCGAGTCGAGGAAATCCTCGAAGAGGTCCGCGTGCGGCTGGACGCGGCGGGGTTCGAGCATCTGCCCAGTCAGCAGATCGTGCTGACGGGCGGTGGAAGCCAGATACCGGGGCTTGACGGGCTGGCCAGCCGCATTCTCGGCCAGCAGGTGCGGCTGGGGCGGCCGCTGCGTGTGCATGGCCTGCCGCAGGCCGCCACCGGCCCCGGATTCGCCAGCGCGGTGGGGCTGGCCCTGTTCGCGGCGCACCCGCAGGACGAGTGGTGGGATTTCGAGATTCCCGTTGATCGCTATCCGGCAAGGTCGTTTCGGCGCGCCGTGAAGTGGTTCCGGGACAATTGGTGACCGCTAGATATTGCCAGACACGCGACATTGGGCGGAAACACGCGCGAAATGGTCCATATTTTGGGGCGTTTTTGCGTTTTTGTGGTGACGTCAGGCCCTATGGCAGCTAAGGTCGTGACAATTGGACGAAAAAATACCCGCGAACGTGGGTCGGCAGAACAGGCGGAACTCAAATGACATTGAATCTCTCGATGCCCGGACAGGACGATTTGAAACCCCGGATCACCGTGTTTGGTGTTGGCGGGGCTGGCGGTAACGCCGTGAACAACATGATCGAAAAACAGCTCGACGGCGTCGAGTTCGTTGTGGCCAATACCGATGCACAGGCGCTGCAGCAGAGCGCGTCGCAGAACCGGGTGCAACTCGGCGTCAAGGTCACCGAAGGTCTGGGCGCGGGCGCCCGACCCAGCGTCGGGGCCGCGGCCGCCGAGGAAAGCATCGAACAGATCGTCGATCATCTGGCGGGTGCGCATATGTGTTTCATCACCGCCGGCATGGGCGGCGGAACGGGAACCGGTGCCGCGCCGATCATCGCGCAGGCGGCGCGTGAACTGGGTGTTCTGACGGTCGGCGTCGTTACCAAGCCGTTCCAGTTCGAAGGCGCCAAGCGGATGCGCCAGGCCGAAGATGGCGTCGACAGCCTGCAAAAGGTTGTCGATACCCTGATCATCATTCCCAACCAGAACCTGTTCCGGCTGGCAAATGAGAAAACCACGTTCACCGAAGCCTTTTCGATGGCGGACGACGTTCTGTACCAGGGTGTCAAGGGCGTGACCGACCTGATGGTGCGTCCGGGTCTCATCAACCTCGATTTCGCGGATGTTCGCGCCGTCATGGACGAGATGGGCAAGGCGATGATGGGCACGGGCGAGGCCGAGGGCGAAGATCGCGCCATCCAGGCGGCGGAAAAGGCGATCGCCAACCCGCTGCTCGACGAAATCAGCCTGCGCGGTGCCAAGGGTGTTCTGATCAACATCACCGGCAGCCACGATCTGACGCTGTTCGAACTGGACGAAGCCGCCAACCGCATCCGCGAGGAAGTGGACCCCGAGGCGAACATCATCGTCGGTTCGACACTCGATACCGACATGGAAGGCGTGATGCGTGTCAGCGTCGTTGCCACCGGTATCGACGCGGTCGAAGTCAACACCGATGTCCCGGTTCCGCGCCGCTCGATGTCGGCCCCGCTGCGCACCAGTGTCAGCACCGAAGAAGAGCGGTCCGAACCGCAAAAGGAAGACGCGCCGGTAGTGGCGGCTGCTCCCGAGGCGCCCCAGGAACGCACGCTGTTTGAAACCGTCGAGCCGGCAGAGGCGGTGGTCGAGGATGAACAGCAAGAGTTCTATCCCCCGGCGGCCGACGACCGCGAAGAGGAGGATGACGGCTTGCCGCCACCCGCCTATGAGCCCCGTGTCGCCGCGTTCGAACCGCGCGCCGAGCAGGCGGAGGTCGAGAAATTCGTGGCGCCGCGCGCACCTGGCACCCCGTCGCCCGAGGCGTTGGCCCGCCTGCAACGTGCGGTCCAGAACGTGCCCAACTCGGCACAGCGCGGCACGGCCGCACAATCACGCCGGCCTGCGGCCGCGGCTCCGGTCGATGCGGGTGACAAGCCCCGGTTCAGTGTCAATTCGCTGATCAACCGGATGACGGGCCACGCGGCGGACACGCCTGCGGAACGCGGCGCGCAGACGGTCCGTCAGCAACCGCCGATGCATCAGCGTGACGTCGCGGAACCCTACCATGACGAGCCCGAGCACGAGCAGGATCGGATTGAAGTTCCGGCATTCCTGCGCAGACAGGCCAACTGATCCTGTCACAATAGGCCGTAAAGAGACCGCCCCGGGGCGGTCTTTTTCTTTTTTGATTCAATGGATTGCGTTTGGTGTGGCGGGGTTCTGCCGATCTGTTACATGCATGTTTCATTCGGTTACAAAGATTGAGTTGAGCGACAAATGACAGCCGCTTAACTGATGATACGCCGACCCGGACGTGGTTGGAGAAACGGTTAGAGGCCTGTCTTGCAAAATACGCTCAAAGCCCCGGTAACATTTGAAGGTGTCGGTCTGCACAGCGGTGCGCCGGCGCGCATGGTGTTGCGTCCGGCCCAGGCCGGATTTGGCATCCGCTTTCGTCGAACCGATATCGAGCTTGGCAATTCCGTCATCCCGGCGCTCTGGGATCGCGTGGAACGCAGCCCGCTATGCACCCGGCTTGTGAACGAGGCGGGTGTGTCCGTCTCGACGATCGAACATGTGATGGCGGCGCTGTCCGGTTGCGGTGTCAACAATGCGCTGATCGACATTGATGGTCCCGAGGTTCCGATCCTCGACGGCTCTTCCGCGCCGTTCGTGCGGGGCATCATGGCGCGCGGTGTGCGGGTGCAGGGTGCGCCGGTCGTGGCGGTCGAGATTCTGCAGCCGGTCACGGTCGAGAAAGACGGCGCGCGCGCGACGCTGTTGCCGGCGGATGGATTCGAGATCGAATTTCACATAGATTTCGCCGACAAGGCGATCGGGCGCCAGAGCAAGGTTCTGGACATGCGCAACGGTGCCTTCGCGCGCGAACTATGCGACAGCCGCACCTTCTGCCGCCAGGCCGATGTGGATGCGATGCACGCGCAGGGCCTTGCGCTTGGCGGAACGCTGGATAATGCGGTTGTCGTTGATGGCGACGATGTGCTCAGCCCGGGCGGCTTCCGCCATGCGGACGAAGCGGTACGCCACAAGATGCTGGACGCACTCGGAGATCTGGCGCTTGCCGGTGGTCCGATTCTTGGCCGTTACGTGGGTGAACGGGCCGGTCACTCGCTGACCAATACGCTGCTGCGGGCGCTGTTCGACACGCCGGGCGCCTTCCGGATGGTGATCTGCGATGGCGCGGAAGCCGCGCGCCTGCCGGGGCAGGGGCTGGTCTGGGCGGAGATCCCGCAGGTCGCCTGACTTGGGAACTCCGCAACCGACACGATCACGTCCATATGTCTTTAAGGCGTTTTGCACCCGAAATTATTGTGCTAGACCCAACCGCAATCGGGGCTACACCCCGGATCAGGCGACAAGGGTAATCTAGAATGTTGGGTGGCAAGTACAGGGCCAAGGTCATCGGCGCGGTTGTTCTCGCGGCATTTCTCGCCGCTTGTTCCGGCAGTCAGAGGGCGGACCGGACCGAGTCGCTCGAAAGCTATACCCCGGAACAGATATTCGAACGCGGCGAGTTCGACCTCGCGCGGGACCGCACTGACGATGCAGCCTGGTATTTTTCCGAGATAGAACGGCTTTACCCCTATTCATCCTGGGCAAAACGCGCGCTGATCATGCAGGCCTACTCCTTCCATCAGGGCAAGGATTACCCCAACAGCCGCGCCGCCGCGCAGCGGTTCATCGATTTCTACCCTGCGGATCAGGATGCCGCCTATGCGCAGTATCTGCTCGCGCTCAGCTATTACGACCAGATCGACGAGGTCGGCCGCGACCAGGGACTGACCTTTCAGGCGCTGCAAGCCCTGCGCACCGTCATCGAGCAATATCCCGACAGCGAGTATGCGACGTCAGCGATCCTGAAGTTCGATCTGGCGTTCGACCACCTCGCGGGCAAGGAAATGGAAATCGGGCGCTATTATCTGCGCCGCAGCCATTACACCGCCGCGATCAACCGTTTCCGGGTGGTGATCGAGGATTTCCAGACCACCAGCCACACTGCCGAAGCGCTGTTTCGGGTGATTGAAGCCTATCTGTCTCTGGGGCTGTTGGACGAAGCACAGACCGCCGGCGCGATCCTTGGTTACAACTATCGCTCGTCCGAGTGGTACGAGGACGCCTATAAACTGTTGACCAGCCGTGGCCTCAAGATGAAGAGCCGTGGCAACAACTGGCTCAGTCAAATCTACCGACAGTCGGTCAAGGGGCAGTGGCTCTGAACCGGTGCCGGTCCGGAGCGCATTTTGCAATCGTTCAGGGCGCACAGCCGAAAATGATGCAATCGTGACATGGGCCGGCGGCCCGGAACTGGGGCGGCTTCGCACGCGGGATAGGTGGAATGCTTCGCGCGCTTGATATTCGTGACATGCTGATCATCGACCGGCTGGAGCTTGCTTTCGAGCCCGGTCTCAACGTTCTGACCGGAGAGACCGGCGCCGGCAAGTCGATCCTGCTGGATGCACTGGGTTTCGTGCTGGGCTGGCGCGGGCGTGCCGAACTGGTGCGACAGGGGGCCGAACAGGGCGAGGTCGTCGCGGTATTCGACCTGCCTCCCGCTCATGCGGCCCATGCCGTGCTGGAGGCGGCGGGATTGCCGGGGGGCGATGAGCTCATCCTGCGCCGCATCAACCGGCCTGACGGGCGCAAGACCGCATGGGTGAATGATCGCCGCTGTTCCGGGGACGTGTTGCGCGCGCTTTCCCAGACGCTCGTCGAACTGCACGGCCAGCATGATGATCGCGGCTTGCTCGACCCGCGTGGGCATCGTGACATGCTCGATGCGTTCGGAGCGCTGGCACCGGCCCGGGCTGCAACCAGAACGGCGTGGACCGCCCTGTCGCAGGCACGAAAGCGCGTGAATGACACGCGTGCCGCCCTGGATGCGATCCGCGAAGAGGAAGAGTTCCTGCGCCACGCGGTCGCAGAATTCGACGCGCTGGACCCGCAGGCCGACGAAGATGCGGAACTCGACGTGCGCCGGCGCCGGATGCAGGCGGCCGCCCGTATCCGCGAGGACGTGGCCCGCGCGCTTGGCCTGCTGGGCGGGGATGGTGCCGAAGGTGCGATGTCGGATGCCCTGCGATGGCTCGATGGGGTTGCCGATCAGGCCGATGGTACGCTTGAAGGGCCGCTTGCGGCGCTGAACCGGGCGCTGGTCGAACTGGGTGAGGCACAGGCCGGGATCGAATCCAGCCTCGACATGCTGGACTTTGATGAGCACGAGCTGCTGTCAACGGAAGAGCGCCTGTTTGCCCTCCGCGCACTGGCGCGCAAGCACGATTGCACACCCGACGCGTTGCCCGAGATCGGGTCGTCCTTGCGCGACCGTCTGGCGACGCTGGACGCTGGCGATGCGGACCTTGCGCAGCAGGAGGCAGAACTCCGGTCAGCGCAAGGTGCCTATGATGCCGCCGCCGCTGCGCTTTCCGCCGAACGGAGCGCTGCCGCCGAGCGGCTTGATGCGGCGGTGATGGCGGAACTGGCACCGCTGCGGATGGAGCGCGCGGTGTTCCGCACGATCCTCGATACGGCAGAGGCGGGGCCCGAGGGCAAGGACACGGCCACCTTTACCGTCGCAACCAACCCGGGCGCACCGGCGGGCGCGCTGAACAAGATTGCGTCGGGGGGTGAACTCAGTCGGTTCCTGCTGGCGCTCAAGGTGTGCCTGTCGGCGCGTGACGATGGATTGACCATGATATTTGATGAAATCGATCGCGGTGTGGGCGGTGCGACCGCCGACGCGGTCGGGAGGCGGCTGGCCCGGCTCGCGGAGGATGGCCAGATCCTGGTCGTGACCCATTCGCCGCAGGTTGCCGCGCGCGGGTCGCATCACTGGCGCGTGGAGAAGCAGGTGATCGACGGGAAGACCCTGTCGCGTGTCGTACCCCTCGCCGAGGCCGAGCGTGCCGATGAAATCGCCCGAATGCTTGCCGGAGATACGGTGACGAATGAGGCCCGTGCGGCGGCGCGCGCCTTGCTTGCCGGGTGAGGCGGGTTCAGGACAGGTCGCCCTTGAGTTCGAAATTTCACGCCGACGTGAAGCCGCATTAGACAGGAAAGGCCCAGACACCGGTATCCAGATGGCAGACACCACCCGCTCGATCCTTGCCAGGCAACTGGCGCAAGCCGGTCACGCGCTGCGCAACGGCCTGGTGCTCATGCGCCAGCGCGGCCCGAGCCATATCCAGTTCTGGTTCATCGCGCTGCTCATCGGTATCGCAGCGGGGTTTGCGGCACTTGGTTTTCGTCTCGGGATCGCGGCATTGCAGGCCGCGCTTTACGGCACCGAGGATGTCCGCCTGCTGCACAGCCATGCGGAAAAATTGCCATGGTACTGGATCCTCGTGATTCCGATCGTCGGTGGGCTGGTTGTCGGCGTGATCCTCAACCGGTTCACCCCGGATGGCCGGGTGCGGGCGGTTGCCGATGTGATCGAGGGCGCCGCGCTGCGCGACGGGCGGGTCGAGACCCGCGCCGGCCTGGCATCGCTGGCCGCGTCTTTCATCACGCTCAGTTCCGGTGGCTCGTCCGGCCGGGAAGGTCCGGTGGTGCACATGGCGGGGGTGATCTCCACCTGGGTGAGCGACCGGATTCATGCCGACGGCATTACCGGTCGCGATCTTCTGGGCTGCGCGGTGGCCGCCGCCGTATCGGCCAGTTTCAACGCGCCCATCGCCGGGGCGATCTTTGCGCTTGAGGTGGTGCTGCGCCACTTTGCGGTGCATTCCTTTGCACCGATTGCCATTGCCAGCGTTGCAGGGACCGTCATCAACCGGCTTCACCTCGGAGATGTGGCCGAGTTCAATCTGATCACGCCCGGAGCCCTGCAATTCTATGTCGAGCTTCCGGCTTTCCTGTTGCTGGGGCTTGTCTGCGGGGTTGTGGCCGCGGTGCTGATGCGGGCGATTTTCTGGACCGAGAACATCGCGGACCATCTGCAGGTGCGGCTCGGGTTTCCCGGGTGGAGCCGGCCGGCCATCGCCGGAGCGATGCTGGGCGCAATCGCGATCTGGTTTCCACATATCATCGGTGTCGGATACGAAACCACGCGGATCGCGCTGTCGGGTGAACTGGTTCTGGTCACCGCGATCCTGTTCACCGTGGTCAAGGTTGCTGCGGTGGCGATAACCATAGGCGGGCGGATGGGGGGCGGAGTGTTTTCTCCGTCGCTGATGGTTGGCGCGCTGACCGGATTGTCCTTTGGAATCATCGCCACCAACGTGCTGCCCGAAGTGTCGGGAACACACGCGCTCTATGCCTTTGCGGGCATGGGGGCGGTGGCGGCGGCGGTGCTGGGCGCGCCGATCTCGACCACCCTGATCGTGTTCGAACTCACCGGGGATTGGCAGATCGGCCTCGCCGTCATGGTTTCGGTCAGCCTGTCGACCGCCCTGGCGTCGCGCATCGTGGATCGTTCGTTCTTTCTCACGCAGTTGCAGAGACGTGGCATTGGCCTCGCCGCCGGACCACAGGCTTATGTGCTGTCGCTGTTGCGGGCGGGGGCGGTGATGCGCCCCCCCGATCACGCGCGCGCCGCCGATCCCGACCGCTGCGCCGAGATGATTGACGAGGGCACATGCATCACGCCATCCAGCACGCTCGAATCCGCGATGCCTATGCTGGAGCGGGGCGAGGACGGGTTCCTGCCGGTGGTTGTGCTGGAGGGCGATGATACCGGACCGCGACTGGTGGGTGCTTTGTTTTATGTCGATGCGCTCAAGGCGTATAACCGGGCGCTCGCCGCGACCGCGGCGGAAGAGCATTCCTGACCGCGCGACAGTTTTTTTGATCGATAAAGTGTTTCGCGATTGACTTGAAACATCCCGCGTCAACTAACGCGTTGAAATCTTTTATTTCAGGCAGCGTTAGGTGATTCAGGTTTATCGCGAAACGCTATAGTGACAATTGTCCGAAAGTTGACGCAATTGGGTCCTCATTTGACCATCAAGCCGGGTGATAAAGCCTGTAGTGAGGTAATCAGCAAGCGGAGGTAATCGCATGACTTTCAAACTTTCAGGGTTGGCTGCGGCTGCATTTGTCATCGTGGCCAGCCTGATTTCACCGGCAAGCGCCGCAACTGTCGATGCGAGCAACGACGTTTCGTTTCAGTTCGATTTGTCGGGTGTCGGTGACGCAAGCTTCTACAGTTTTGCTTACAATTGTAATGGATGCAGCGGCGAAGACCTGTTCGCATCCGGTGCCAGCTTTCAGCTCGATTTCGGAACCACACTGGGTGGCTCCGACATCGGAAGCCGTACCTTTACCAACCCGTTCAATTTTGCGATCAGCAATGTCAGTTCCGGCATGTCGCCCCAAATCGAGGTTGCCGGTTCGGTCGAGACCCTGTTCATGACCTTCCGGTACGTCGACGACGAGTTCGAAATCGTCAATGGTTCGATCACCGGCGGTGTGACCGGCACGCTGAATGGCAGTCTTGTCGAAAACACCGTGCCGTCGCCGGTTCCGCTGCCCGCCGGGTTTCTGTTGATGGCCAGCGCTATTGGCGGTCTGGCTTTCGTCAAACGCAAGCAGGCATCCGCGTAAACATATTCATTTTAAAGAGTTGGCAAATTTCCTGACGAACTGGTTATTCGCGAAATTGTAAAAATTGGGAACCGGGGCGCTTGCCCCGGTTTTTTCACTCATGCACGCTGTTCAGACCTGTTCGACCTTGATCGTGTCGCCAGTGGCAAAGGCTAGATGGTCCTTGATCTCGGCCACCGCCTCGAGCGGATTCTCGTAGGTCCAGACCGCGTTTTCATCGACCGAGGATTTATTGACGATCGAATAATAATTCGCGTCACCCTTGTGCGGGCAATGGGTTGTCTTGTCGGTCCGGTCAAGGAACGCCATGGCGATGTCCTGACGCGGAAAATAGATGACCGGCGCAAGATCGCCTTCGCTCAACTCAAGCGCCGCAGTGGTTTCGCCCAGTACCGCGCCGCCCGAACGCACAGTCCAGGTGCCGTGCTTCTTGCGAATACGAATGTGATCTGCCATCTGGTTTCCCCTTGGAACTATGCGTCCGGCCCGTTTTGCCCGCGCGAAACATGATGCCGCATCCTCAGATCGGCGCGGTTGCCGCATCCAACCACATCTGTGCTGACTTGCCTACCCGAGGTGCGATCTTTTCGCGGACTTCGCAATGGTAGGTGTTCAGCCACTTCCGCTCATCCGGTGACAGCATGTCGGTGTCGATGAGCCGCCGGTCGATCGGCACGAAAGTCAGGGTTTTCCAGCACAGCATTTCGCGCTCGGTGTCGCCGTCCGCCGGCGTCGTTGCGTTCTCGGCCACCAGAAGGTTCTCGATCCGGATGCCAAAGGCCCCCTCGCGGTAATATCCCGGTTCGTTGGACAGTATCATCCCCGTTTCCAGTGGCACCGTGCTCATCCTGCTCAGCCGCTGGGGACCTTCGTGAACGCTCAGATAGGCGCCCACCCCATGGCCCAGCCCGTGATTGAAATCCTGTCCGGCCAGCCAAAGCGGCATCCGTCCGATCGCCTCGATATCGCGTCCGGCCAGCCCCTGTGGCCAGCGCAGGCGCGACATGGCGATCATGCCCTGCAAGACGCGCGTAAAGGCGGCGCGTTCCAACTCGCCGGGCGGGCCGATTGCAATGGTGCGGGTGATGTCGGTTGTGCCGTCCAGATATTGTCCGCCGCTGTCCAGAACCAGCAGATGCCCGTCCTCCAGGACGCTGTCGGTTTCCTCGCTGACCCGATAGTGCATGATCGCCCCGTTCGGGCCGGTGCCCGAGATGGTGTCAAAGCTGATGTCCTGCAAGGCATTGTCCCTGCGCCGGATCTCTTCCAGTTTCTTGACCACCGCGATTTCGGTCAGGCTGCCTCTGGGCTGCGCATCGAGCCAGGCCAGCAATTCCACCATCGCCGCACCATCGCGCAGATGCGCCGCCGCGCTTCCGTCGATCTCGGCGCGGTTCTTGCGTGCCTTGGGCAGGGAACACGGATCGTCGCCAAAGACGATCGACTCGGCGAGCACGTCGGCGAGCTTTTGCGGCGCCGACGACTTTTCGACCCGCACCGGGCCGGGCAGCGCGGCTATGCTCTCAAGGAAACTGTCCGGCGGCAGGATGCAGACCGAGTCATCCAGATGGTCACCTACGGATCGCAGCTTGTCGGCGTGCATGAACAGATCGACGCGCGCATCATCATGCAAAACCGCAAACCCGTGCGCGACAGGGTTGCGGGCGATGTCGGACCCGCGAATGTTCAACAGCCACATGATCGAGTCAGGCAGGGTTATCACAGCCGCGCGATGGCCTGCGCTGCGCAGTTCCGCCGCCAGTCGGGTCGATTTGGATTCCGCGGTTTCCCCGGCAAATTCAATCGGGTGTGCCTTGACAGGTCGCATCGGAGGGGGCGGTTGATCCGGCCAGATCGCGTCGACGAGGTTTTCGCTTTGCACCATGACGATCCCGCTGCCCGAGAGCGCATCCGTCCAGCGTTCCACCTCGGCGATGGTGTGCAACCACGGATCGAACCCCACGCGACCGCCCTCCGGAAGGTGCCGGATCAGCCACTCGGGCAGGTTGGTATCGGGCCAGGGTACGGGCGTGAAGTCCTGCGCGACCTGGGCCTTGACCTGGGTGCGATAGCGCCCATCGACAAAGACGCCGGCCACGTCCTGCAATGCCGCACAGAAACCGGCGGATCCGGTGAAACCGGTAAGCCAGGCCAGCCTCGCGTCGTGATCCGCAACATATTCTCCCTGATGTGCATCTGCGCGCGGCACAAGGAACCCGTCAAGCGCGCGGGATTTCATTTCAGTGCGCAGCCGGGCGAGGCGCGGGGGGCCTTGTTCGGGGCGGGACGTCACTTCGAAACTCTGGAACATGTCTGATCTGCCTGCTTCCTGTGTCCGGGCGAAACCTGAGCGGGTCGGCGCAAAATGTCCAGCCCGTGTAACGTGCGTGCGAAAATCGCTGAGCGGCTTGCGGACCGGGCGGAACCGGCGCTAGGCTGCGTGTGAGTGTTGCGGGAGTATACGGGCGATGAAACGGCTGATTGCCACCCTCCTCCTGTTGCCAATGGCAGCTGGCGCAGAAGGCACCGAAGAGAAAGTCGAACTGCCCGACCTTGCTGCGGATGCTCTGGTCGAGAAGGCAGGATCGAAACGGGGCGTTCGGGGGCTGGAATTGTCTCGCGCGGTCCCGAGTCGCAACGGCGGCAAAACGATGTGCGGCACCACCAATGCCTATAACAGTTCCGGAAATTTCGTCGGGCTGACCTATTGGGAATTCACCTTCAACGCCGACGGCTCGGAAGTGGAACGGATGCGCAATGTGACCGGGCTGAACAGCAACTGCTATAGCGCCCGATACAAGAAATACTGACGGATTGGTCTGCTTCCGGCAGACTGACCCGCTGGTACGCCATGCACTGCGAGCCGCCCCGCAGAAGATCCCCGGCCGATCACCCCGCCTTTCTGATCCCCATCACCCGCGCGCGTGCGCGCGGATCCGCGTCGAACAGGGCGGCAAGCTGTTCGGTCATGGCACCGGCCAGTTGCTCGACATCGGTGATCGTCACCGCGCGTTCATAATAGCGGGTGACGTCGTGCCCGATGCCGATGGCCAAAAGTTCGACCGCCTTTCGCCGCTCGACCATCTCGATCACGTCGCGCAGGTGCTTTTCAAGGTAGCTGGCGGGATTGACCGACAGGGTGGAATCGTCGACCGGTGCACCGTCGGAAATGACCATCAGGATCTTGCGCGCCTCGCGGCGGTTCACCATGCGCCGATGCGCCCATTCCAGCGCCTCGCCGTCGATGTTTTCCTTGAGCAGACCCTCTTTCATCATCAGGCCGAGATTGTCGCGCGAGCGGCGCCAGGGGGCGTCGGCGCGCTTGTAGATGATGTGACGCAAATCGTTCAGGCGTCCGGGCTGTTGCGGGCGGCCATCGTTCAGCCACGCTTCCCGCGCCAGTCCGCCTTTCCAGGCCCGCGTCGTGAACCCGAGGATTTCGACCTTGACGTTGCACCGCTCCAGCGTCCGCGCCAGAACGTCGGCACAGATCGCGGCGATCGAGATCGGGCGACCCCGCATGGAGCCGGAATTGTCCAGAAGCAGCGTCACGATGGTGTCGCGAAACTCGGTGTCTTTTTCGACCTTGAAGCTGAGCGGGGTGGTGGGGTTGGCCACGACCCGCGCCAGCCGCCCGGCATCGAGGATGCCTTCCTCGCGGTCAAATTCCCACGAGCGGTTCTGCTGTGCCTGCAGGCGGCGCTGCAGCTTGTTGGCCAGTCGCGACACCGCCCCCTTGAGCGGTTCGAGCTGCTGGTCGAGATAGGCACGCAGGCGTTCAAGCTCGACCGGTTCGGCGAGGTCTTCGGCGGCGATTTCCTCGTCATGCTCGTTCTTGTAAACCTTGTAATCCGGGTCGGCGTCCGAGATCGGCTGCGGAGCAGGGGGTTCCAGCGGCGCCTCGCCGTCGGGCATCTCGGCATCTTCCGCCAGTTCCTGATCGGCAAGATCGTCGGCGCTCACCTGTGCCTGGGACTGATCCTGCTGATCTTCCTGCGTCTGCTCGGGATCGGCATCGGCGCTGTCATCATCGTCGTCCTGCCCGGTGCTGTCGGGGTCCTGATCCTCTTCTGGATCGTCCTCGGCCTGGTCTTCCTGGTCCTCGTCCTCGCTGTCGGGATCCTCGCCAAGCTGGTCTCCATAGCCCAGATCGGCAATGATCTGTCGCGCAAACCTTGCGAACTCCGACTGGTCGGCAAGCCGATCCTGAAGGTTTTCCAGCGTCCCGCCAGCCTGTTCCTCGATGAATCCGCGCCACAGGTCCATGACGTTCTGCGCGCCGCGCGGCATGTCGCGTCCGGTTGCGAGATGGCGGATCAGGTATCCGGCGGCAACCGATAGCGGTGCTTCGGATGCCTCTGTAATCTGGTCATAGCCGCGGCGCAGCGCTTCGTTGCCGATCTTGGCGTCGATATTGCCCGCGGTTCCGGGCATGTCCCGCGCACCCATCGCTTCGCATCGGGCGGTTTCCATGGCTTCGTAAAGCTCACGCGCCATGTCCCCCGGAGGCGCGTACCGCGCGTGTGTGGCGGCATCGTGGTACTTGCGGTGCAGCGCCAGCGCATCGGCCGTACCCCGCGCCAGCAACACCTCTTCGCGGGTCATGCGGCGGCTGACCTGGGGCAGGCGCATCGCATCGCCGGACAGGCCCGAAGGATCGACCGTGTAGCTGATCGACAGTTCCGGGTCGTCGGCCATCACCTTGGTCGCTTCGGCCAGTGCCTTCTTGAACGGATCAGCGGGGTTGTCGTTGGGTTTGCTCATCGGCAGCAGTCCGGTCTTGTTCTGTCCGGGCAACCTAGTGCCAATTCAGGTCCTTGACCATAGGGCCAACCCCGATTTCGCATGAAACCAGAGCGTGCCCCAAGGTAAAATCATGGGGCGCCCCGGAGGGGTGCGTGTGCCATCCTGACTGTAAACTGCGGGTCCAGACGTTGGTTAGAACCGGTTCGTGACGTCCTGGTGGCCGCTGGTGACGATGGTGTCGTCCGAGAACCGAAGGAAACAGCGCGCAAAGAAGTTTCCGCCGGTTTTCGGTACGTGGATGAACACGCTTTTCCGCGCGTCCAATTGCACCCGATTATCCCAGTGCCGTGCTCGCGGCGCTCTCGGGCAGTTCCTCGTCAAAGCAACGCTGATAGAATTCGGCGACGGTCTGCCGCTCCAGTTCGTCGCATTTGTTGAGGAAGGACAGGCGGAAGGCATAGCCGACATTGCGGAAAATCTCGGCGTTCTGTGCCCATGTGATCACCGTTCGTGGGCTCATCACGGTAGAGAGATCCCCGTTCATGAACGCCGTCCGGGTCAGATCGGCGACGGTTACCATCTGGCTGATGGTCTTGCGGCCCTTCTCGGTGTTGTAATGCGGCGCCTTGGTCAGAACGATGGCGCTTTCGGCGTCATGGCTGAGGTAGTTCAGCGTCGCCACCAGCGACCAGCGGTCCATCTGCGCCTGGTTGATCTGCTGGGTGCCGTGGTAGAGACCCGTCGTATCGCCCAGGCCAACCGTGTTCGAGGTCGCGAACAAACGGAAATACGGGTTCGGCGTGATGATTTCGTTCTGGTCCAGCAAGGTCAGCTTGCCGTCATGTTCAAGGACCCGCTGGATCACGAACATAACGTCGGCGCGCCCGGCGTCGTATTCGTCGAATACGATCGCGGTCGGGTTGCGCAGGGCCCAGGGCAGGATGCCTTCGTGGAACTCGGTGACCTGTTTGCCATCGCGCAGCTTGATCGCGTCCTTGCCGATCAGGTCGATCCGGCTGATATGGCTGTCCAGGTTGACCCGCACGGTCGGCCAGTTCAGTCGCGCCGCAACCTGTTCGATATGGGTCGACTTGCCCGTGCCGTGATAGCCTTGCACCATGACCCGGCGGTTGTGGGAAAAGCCCGCCAGGATCGCCAACGTGGTATCGGGGTCGAACTTGTAGGTGGCGTCGAGTTCGGGCACACGATCGGTCCGATCGGCAAATGCCTTGACCGTCATCGGGGTATCAATCCCGAACACCTCGCGAACCGAGATCTCCTCGGTCGGTTTTGCATTCATCTCAATCGTGCCGTCGGCCATGCCCGTTGTCCTCATCCTCTGTCGCCCCGATTGGGGGCCGAACCAGCGTGTGGTGCAACATTCGGCAGGCAAGGGCAAGGGGAAGGGCGGGGAATTTCGATCCAACGTGGCGTGGCTGCGGTCAAATTCACGCGCGGTGTCTGGCCCGCCGGATTACAGGGCCGAGCCCGGATCAGCAAGTTGACAGTGCAAGGGACACGGTGACCCGCCCAGTTCGCCTGCGACCTCTATCTCAAGCTCACGGCATCGTGGTGGCCCTTTTCTCTGGCCGAAGCGTTTGATGGCACGGCCATTTGATCCGTTTGCGTGAATTCGGTTCTCCCGATGACGGCGCTAGTCCACGCCAAGCTCTGACGGGGCGTGACCATGCTGTGTCTTGTCCCAGTAATAGGGGCGCAGGATCAGTTCGTAGAGCGCCTTGTAGGCGGCGATCGCGGCGAGCGGGAAGTAGCAGATCATGGTTGGCACCCATCGTAGCAGGAAGCGCCGCTCGGGGGCAATAACCGCTGCGACACCGATGCAGAACAAGAGAAATTCCGCGCTGACGAACAGCCCCGTGATCGCCGTGGCGGTCGAAGCGGAAACCAGCATGTGAATCGGATGTTGCCAGCCCAGCAGGACCAGCCAGAACGACCAGAGGATCGGCGCCAGCAGGAACTGGCTCAGGGTGCCGACGAAAAAGGCCTGCAGGCTCAGAAACCGCGCGAGGCCGAGATCGGAAAGCAACTGGCGGGGGGCTCGCATATGCACGAGATAGGTGACCATGAAGCCCTTGAGCCAACGCGACCGCTGCTTGATCCAGGGCCAGCAGCGGCAATTCGCCTCTTCGAAGGTGACGGTGGGGATCAATTCGGTGCGATACCCCGCCCGGCACAGGCGGACGCCCAGATCGGCATCCTCGGTCACATTGTGAGCATCCCAGCCTCCCAGCTCCGCAAGCTTGTCGCGTCGAAAGAACAGCGTTGTTCCGCCCAGCGGGATGACCAGACCCAGCCGCGCGATCCCCGGCAGCACCACGCGGAACCAGCTCGCGTATTCGATGGTAAAGCATCGCGCAAGCCAGTTGGTGCGCGGGTTGTAGTAGTCGAGAATACCTTGCAGGCAGACCACGTCGTCCGGTGCCTCGGCAAAGCGTGCCGCGACGGTTTCGAGCTGATCGGGCATCGGTGCATCCTCGGCATCCCAGACCCCGATGATCTCGCCCCGGCAGAAGTCCAGCGCGTAGTTCATCGCGCGGGGTTTGGTCGTCAGGCCGTCATGGGCCGGGACGCTGATGACACGCATCCAGGCGGGCAGTCGGGTCTGCGCGAGGGTCTGGCGCGTGACATCATCCTGTTCCTCAAGCACCAGAACGACATCCAGAAGCGCCTTGGGATAGGTCAGCTTCTCAAGCCGGCGGATCAGCGCACCGGCAATTTCCTTTTCGCGAAACAGCGGCACAAGCACCGAAATCTTGGGGCGGCGTGGGCGTGCGCGAGGGGCGATCGGCGATCTTTCCGGCAGATCGCTGCCTGTGTTTTCCAGCAGATAGGCGACGAAGGCCAGCAGCTTGAGAGCAGAGAACATCAACAGGGTCGCGATGGCCAGAAGGCTGAGTACGGCGAGTACGGCAACAGGCGCGACGCCCACCGGGATCGCAAAAAGAAGAAACAGCAGCGGGAGCGTTGCGGGGTGCCGCGATTGCCAGGTGCGGCAACTGTAGCGCGCGGGAACCCGGGCGCCCGCGGCCTTGGCCATCGG
Source organism: Alphaproteobacteria bacterium (assembly GCA_030431825.1). Taxonomy (GTDB): domain Bacteria; phylum Pseudomonadota; class Alphaproteobacteria; order Rhodobacterales; family Rhodobacteraceae; genus Sedimentitalea. The sequence continues at coordinate 7,733 of JAUIIJ010000024.1, read as the reverse complement.
CAGGGTGAACCGTTCGGCGATAGAGGCCTCGATCTGCGCGCCGCTGGCCAGTATCGGCAGCGTCGCGGCATAGACATCGCCAAGCGCGGCGCGCACGCCTTCGAAGCAATCGGGACGATCCGTGGCAATCAGCACCGTACCGTCCTCGCGCCGCCAGGGGATCACACGATGACTGAGCCAGAAGCCGTGCGGCATGCGATGGCACAGGTCTTCGTCCGGTGGCTCAAGCGTCAGGTCAACTTCGCGAATCTGGTGTTGTTGCGCCAGGGCATCGCGAATATCGGCGGGGCTGGCCCATCCTTCTGACACCAGGATTTCGCCGATCGGCGCGCCAAGCGTCAGTTGCAGTTGCAACGCGCGCACCAGTTGGTTCGAGGTGATGGCTCCGCGCTCGACGAGGTACTGCCCAAGCGGCAACCGCCTGCGCGCCGGTGCGATCACCGCCGGCCGGGGCGCCAGTAGTCGCAGGTTCTGTGTGTTCATCCCGGTTGCCCGACGAGCAGTTGAAGTCGGGCATCAGCGTGAAGCGGGGTATGTTAACAACAGATTAAGTTGCTGGTATTTATCGACAATACGCCTAAAATACCGGGCTTCCGCTAGGATTTTCTCGTACTCATCGCTTCGGCGAAACGCTCGAAGAGATAGAAACTGTCCTGCGGGCCGGGGCTGGCTTCGGGGTGATGTTGTACCGAATATACCGGACGTTCTGTCATCCGGATACCGCAGTTGGAGCCGTCAAACAGCGACCGGTGTGTCTCGACGATGCCTTCGGGCAAGGTCTGGGCATCCACCGCAAACCCGTGGTTCATCGAGGTGATCTCAACCTTGCCGGTCTCCATGTCCTTGACCGGATGGTTGGCCCCGTGGTGCCCGTGGTTCATCTTGACGGTCTTGGCTCCGAGCGCGAGCGCCAGCATCTGATGCCCAAGGCAGATGCCGAAAACCGGGATGTCCGTCTTGTCCAGCACATCGCGGATCATCGGCACCGCATAGCTGCCGGTGGCGGCCGGGTCGCCGGGACCGTTGGACAGGAACAAGCCGTCTGGCTGGTGCGCGAGAACCTCTTCCGAGGATGCGGTCGCGGGCAGCACCGTGACATCGCACCCGGCACTTGCGAGACAGCGCAGAATGTTGCGCTTGGCACCGTAATCGATGGCGACAACCTTGTGTTTCGCGGCGGTCTGGGGCGCATAGCCTTCGGGCCAGGCCCACCGCATCTCGTCCCAGCGGTAGGATTGCGCGCAGGTCACTTCCTTGGCGAGATCCATCCCTTCGAGACCGGCGAAACCGCGTGCCGCAGCGACCAGGGCCTCGAGGTCGAACCTGCCCTCCGGATCATGCGCGAGCGCCACATGCGGCGCACCCTGTTGGCGGATCGCACGGGTCAGCCGACGCGTGTCGACACCGCCGATGGCGATGCGGCCGCGCCGCGCCAGCCACTCTTGCAGATGCTCGGTGGCGCGCCAGTTGCTCGGCGCGGTCGGGTCCCACTTGACCACCATGCCCGACGCGACCGGATCGGCGGTCTCGTCATCGTCCGGGTTGACGCCGACATTGCCGATATGCGGGAAGGTAAAGGTGATGACCTGCCCGGCATAGGAGGGGTCGGTCATGATTTCCTGATAGCCGGTCATGGCCGTGTTGAAGCACAGCTCCGCGGTGGTCTGCCCGGTTGCACCGAAACCGACGCCATAAAACACGGACCCGTCGGCAAGCGCCAGGCAGGCGGTGGGCTTTGGCAAGGCGGATTGGGCCATGGTGCGACTCTCTTATGGGCTGAATTCACGGATACCTAAGCGGCGCGCGGACACAGGTCAAGTCCGGTCACAATTTGGGACATCGCGTATTATCAACAGGTTACGTCGCGGCCCCACGGTTGAATCGCGCATTTTACTTCTGTACTGTCGGTGTTTCGAACTCCATGGGGATGGAACACTCAATATGAACATGCGAACGCGGGTAAATGATGCCCTCAAACAGGCAATGCGGGACAAGGCCACGATGCGCCTGTCGACATTGCGATTGATCTGTGCGGCGATCAAGGATCAGGACATTGCAGCGCGTGGCGAAGGAGCCGAGGGCGGCGTCCGTGACGCTGACGTGCTGGCGATCCTGAGCAAGATGACCAAGCAGAGACAGGAAAGTGCCCGCGCCTACGAAGAGGGCGGGCGCATCGACCTGGCCGAAAGAGAGCGGCAGGAGATTGAAATAATTCAGGAATTCCTGCCCAAGCAAATGGGCGAGGATGAGATTGCCAAGGCGGTGCGCTCGGCTGTCGAGACAACCGGTGCAACGTCGATCCGCGACATGGGCAAGGTGATGGCCGAGCTCAAGGGGCGCTATACCGGGCAGATGGACTTTGGCAAGGTCGGGCCGCTGGTCAAGGACAGTCTCTGCGCGGGCTGACCCCGCAACGGCGCCTGTTTCGCGTCATGCAAACCATTGCTGCCCAGGTGCGGCAGCGCGCGGGTCGCCGTGATTCGCGCGAATCGTCACCATGGCGATGGCGGATACGCTGTTCAGGGACGCAGCGCCCTGTCCAGTTCTTCGAACAGGGTGATCCGTTCGTCTTCCGACAGGAACGCGCCGATCTCGACCTCGCGACCGCCGCCCTTGAGCGTCACATAGTGTGGCACCGGACCGTCGGTTTCGTGCATTTGCGTGGTCGCCCAATAGCGATTGCACTGCCATTCCTGCGCCGCGCTGCGCGGGTTGTGCCGGACAAGATGGGCGTGGCTTTCGGTGAGTGTCAGGATCTCGAGGATCTGCGCGTCGCGACGGTTGCGTCCAAGCGCATACCAGAGACCGGCGACGGCCAGCATCAGAAACGGCAGCAGGCCCCATAGCACGACGCTCCCCAAAACCGGCAGGAGCGGCAGCAGGATCAGCAGGAACGTGGCAAGAATGAACCCGGCAAAGCCCTTTGGCGGCAAGGACTGATGCGGCCAGAGCTGCAACTCCCGGGTGGTGGCGTCGGTATGTGACCAGCTATAGGGCATCGCGAGGTTGGATTTGGTGATGTGTCATGAGCCGGCAAGCGCGACAGGGCGGCCGATCCCAAACCTTGGCCCACCCTGTCGTTCCTGTGGCGAGCGATCATGCAAGCCAGGCTTTGGCGTTTTCGATATCGTCCTCGTCGAAATACCGGCTCTCGGCTGAAATGAAGTAGCGCATGAGTTTCTGTGCCAGTTTCTGCCAGGATTCATCGCCCAGAACGGCCACCTTGGTTGGGATATGGCGGTGATCGCGGATCAGTTTCAGGTGATCTCCAAGGGCGGCGAGCCCCTGCCAGCCATCGAACTCGCGCAGATCCAGCAGCAGTTTGAACCGGCCGTGATCGCGGACATAGGCATCCATATCGTCTTCGGCGCGGGCGTAGGCGGCGGTGTCGAGCTTGCCGAGCAGTTGAACATGCAGGATCTGATCCCCGATATCACGCATGTGCAGGCTGCCGAGAGATTCGGTAAGCCAGCGCCGGGCATCGTCCACCTCGTCCAGATCAAAGGTCTCGACGGCACCGGGCAGGGCAAAGCCCATGAACTGCATCGTATTCTCGATCCAGTCGACATCGGTGACAACGGCGATGCGTTCGAAACCGGCCCAGTGACGCAGGCCGAGCTTGGCATCCGCCCAGGCGGCCTTGGGCGTAAAGCCGGAAAAATCGGGCCCTACGCGCAGTAACAATCGCAAGCGATCTTCACGCGCGGCAGCCTCATCCATCGCGGGAGTGAGGGTGCTGGCATATTCTTCTGCGGTCAGCTTGCCGGATATTTGAACCTCCAGCACGCCTTGGGGCGTCAGGGGCGAAACGGTAATCATCGGAAACCTCCGTTGCGGTGCATGCATAATTGGTAGGGCGCTGATCGGGTTCGCGCAAGACGGTTGCACGGAGCACCACAAATGAGCGGCGGACGGCGCAACAAAAAAGACCCCGGAAGTGTTTTCCGGGGTCTCTTGCTCTGTATCTGCCTGAGAGCGCTAGTGCGCGTGGCGCTTGTCCCAGTCTTCCTGCTTGGGCAGGGTTTCGAACGTGTGCTCGGGCGGCGGGCTGGGCAGGGTCCATTCCAGCGTATCCGCGTATTCGTTCCAGGGGTTGTTTTCGGTCACCTTGGCGCCGCGGGTGAGCGTGTACCAGATGATCCCGAAGAACAGCAGGAACGAGGCGAAGGACAGGAAGGCACCGATGCTCGACCACCAGTTCCAGTAGGCGAAGGCCTCGGGATAGTCGATGTAACGGCGCGGCATGCCCTGACGGCCCAGGAAGTGCTGCGGGAAGAATGTCAGGTTCGCGCCGATGAACATCAACCAGAAATGCAGCTTGCCCATGGTTTCAGGATACATGCGCCCGGTCATCTTGGGCAGGTAGAAGTAGATACCCGCGAAGATGGTGAAGACCGCACCAAGGCTCATCACGTAGTGGAAATGCGCAACCACGTAGTAGGTATCGTGGTAGTAGCGGTCCACTGCGGCCTGCGAAAGGACGATCCCGGTCACGCCACCGATGGTGAACAGGAACAGGAAGCCGAAGGCCCAGAGCATCGGCGTCTTGAACTCGATCGAGCCCCGCCACATGGTCGCGATCCAGCTGAACACCTTGACGCCCGTAGGCACCGCGATGGTCATGGTCGCCAGCATGAAATAGGCCTGCTGGTTCAGGGTCATGCCGACCGTGTACATGTGGTGCGCCCACACGACGAAGCCGAGGAAGCCGATGGCGATCAGCGCCCAGACCATCGGCAGGTAGCCGAAGATCGGCTTGCGCGCGAAGGTCCCGATGACGTGGCTGATCAGGCCGAAGCCGGGCAGGATCACGATGTACACTTCCGGGTGGCCAAAGAACCAGAGGATGTGCTGGTACAGGATCGGATCGCCGCCGCCGGCGGGGTCGAAGAAGGTGAACCCGAAGTTGCGGTCCATCAGCAGCATGGTGATCGCACCGGCGAGGACGGGCAGCGACAGCAGGATCAGCCACGCGGTGACGAAGATCGACCAGGCGAACAACGGCACCTTGAACAGCGTCATGCCCGGGGCGCGCATGTTCAGGAATGTAGTGATCATGTTGATGGCACCGAGGATCGACGAGGCACCGGAGACGTGTACCGCGAAGATCGCGAAGTCCATGGACATGCCGCCCTCTTTGACCGAAAGCGGCGGGTAGAGCACCCAGCCGACCCCGGAACCCGCCTGGTCGTTGCCGCCTGGGGCCAGCACCGAGCAGACTGCCAGGGTGGTGCCGAAGACATACAGCCAGAAGGACAGGTTGTTCATGCGCGGGAAGGCCATGTCCGGCGCGCCGATCTGCAACGGCATGAAATAGTTGCCGAATCCGCCGAACAACGCCGGGATGACGACGAAGAACATCATCAGGATGCCGTGGCCGGTGATCAGCACGTTCCAGAGATGGCCGTTCGGCGTACAGGGCTGCGACGAATCGGCGAAGAGCCGCGCGCCTTCCATGCACATGTGCTGAACGCCGGGCTCCATCAGTTCGATCCGCATGTAGACGGTGAACGCGACAGAGATCAAACCGGCAAATGCGGACACGATCAGGTAGAGTATCCCGATGTCCTTGTGGTTGGTGGACATGAACCAGCGCGTGAAGAAACTGCGCTCGTCCGCGTGCTCGTGACCATGAATGGCTGCGTCGGCCATTTGGCGCCTCCTGTAACAGATGAACACGCGCGGAGTGTCTGGCGCGTGCGAAATTCCTCTCAGGTTTTAGAATGCCTACAGAACGGCTTCAATGGTGGAGTTTGATTTGGATCAAGATAAATTGCCGCGCCCCCCTTGTTTTCCGTGCCGATGCAATGGGCGGCGCCCGCCTCCGGAGACGTGTGCGGGTTGACCTGCTGCGCCTGACTTCGCACAAAGCGGCAGGCATTGTAAGATACGGGAGCAGGCCGATGACCTATGATGACGATAACATCTTTGCAAAGATCCTGCGGGATGAGATCCCGTCGATCCGGGTCTATGAGGACGACGAGACGCTGGTCTTCATGGACATCATGCCGCGTGCCGACGGCCATTGCCTTGTCATCCCCAAGGCTGCGTGCCGCAACATCCTCGATGCCGGCGAGGCCGAATTGGCAGCGGTCATGCGGACTGTCCAGAAGCTGGCGCGTGCGGTGATGGCCGCGTTCGATGCGACCGGGGTGACAATTCAGCAATTCAATGAAGCGGATGGGGGGCAGGAGGTTTTCCACCTGCATTTTCATGTGCTGCCGCGTCAATCGGATGTCAGCCTGCGCCCGCCGGGCCAGATGGGTGACATGGACGCGATCCAGGCACATGCCGACAGGATTCGCGAGGTGCTTGCCGGTTAGGGGCGCTGCCCCCGCCGCCTTGCGGGCGTCTCCCCCGGAGTATTTTCACAAAGATGAAATCGGAAGCCGCATATCCCCTGGCGTTCACGCGGAGCGGGGCGGCGGGTTCGATGCGCCGAAGATGTCGTCAAAGCTGCGTCTGAGAGCGGCGTCGACGTCATGCATCGTCACGGGGTGCCCGAGGTCGACCAGGCTGGTGACGCCGTGTTCGGTGATGCCGCAGGGAACGATCCCGCTGAAGTGATCGAGATCCGGTTCGACGTTGATCGAAATTCCGTGAAAGCTGATCCATTTGCGCAAGCGGATGCCGATCGCCGCAATCTTGTCTTCGGCCCTGGTGCCGGTGGCGGTCAGCGGTTTGTCGTCACGAACGACCCAGACGCCGACGCGCCCCTCACGGATGTGACCGGTGACATTGAATTCGGCAAGCGCCGCGATCACCCAGGCTTCGAGCTGCTGTACAAACCGGCGCACGTCGTGGCCGCGTTTCCCGACGTCGAGCATGACGTAGATCACGCGCTGGCCCGGACCGTGATAAGTGTATTGCCCGCCGCGTTTGGTCGGATACACCGGGAAGCGGTCGGGGTCGGTCAGGTCTTGTGGGCGCGCGCTGGTTCCCGCCGTGTATAGCGGCGGGTGTTCCAGCAGCCAGACGCATTCGGGCGCCGTTCCGGCAGCAATATCGGCCGCGCGCTGCTCCATGAAGGCCACGGCATCGTGGTAGTTGACGCGCGAGTCGGATGTGATCCAGTCCACCATTGTGCCGCTTTAGCGCGGTGCCGACCGGGAGGGAAGGGGGCGTCGATCGGCGAACCGTCACAAAGAGTGAATTTGCCTCTTCACAAGGTGTCGTGCTTGGTCTATAGCCCGCCCACCAGCCCTGACGTGCGGTCGTGGCGGAATTGGTAGACGCGCAGCGTTGAGGTCGCTGTGGGGTAACACCCGTGGAAGTTCGAGTCTTCTCGACCGCACCATCACCACGACGCCACAACGTCAGGAAACCACCAATAATCAACATTTACAGGCACATTAGGCTTCAGCCCCCTTTTGTTCACGTTGCTTTGTGACGTTGAATTGTGGTTTCAATCACGTCTGAATTACGACTGGACGTGATATGGCGACCTCGAGGAAGGTGAAGAGCGGCTGGAAGGCGCTCTGATCCGAAGGTTTTCGTCCATTCATCGAACGGCAGGTTCGAGGTGATCAGGATGGAGCCGCGCTCGTATCTCTGGGAGATCAGTTCGAACAGCAGTTCGGCACCGGTCTTGCCGAGCGAGACGAGGAGCAGCGCCAGTTCGCCACCAAACCAGAACGCCGCGAGCGTGATCGCCGGCAGGAATGCCAGGATCGGCGGGCCGGTCAGGATCGGTGCGATCCGGTCCTGCAACCGGGTCAGCAGTCCGGGCAGTG
>JAUIIJ010000083.1 GCA_030431825.1 Alphaproteobacteria bacterium | reverse complement strand
TTCCATGACAGACCGGTTGAAGCCTGCGATCAGTTCCACGCAAATCATCACAAGTGTCGAACCCTATCAGGCGCAGCTTTTGAACAAATGGCGCAAGGGCGCGTTGATCGTGCCGGGGCAGACGTTGGGGATCGTGGAATGCGCGCCGGCCGCCTATATCTCGATTGCCGCGAATGAGGCCGAAAAGGCCGCCGAGATTGACATCGTCGAGGTGCGCGCGGTGGGGCGGTTTGGCCGCTTGTTCATCTCGGGGTCTGAAAATTCGGTCAAAACCGCCGTCGAGGCCGCGACGCGTGCAATCGAGGCGGTGGACGGGCAGGACGGCTGATGGCGACCCCTCGCGTCATAGGCTCGGATGCGGTCGAGGATGCGCGCCGCCGCGGCAGGATCGTATTCGAGGTTTTGCCGGGTGACATCGTGACGGCCCTTGCGCGTGAAACCGCAGAGCGTGTTGGTATCGCCTTGGTGGATGGCCCGCTGGAGCGACCGAAGCCGCCGCGTACGGATGGTGCTGTTTCCATGCGCCGGGTGCTGTACCGCCGTTCACCCAAATGGGTTGCCCCTTCGCGTGCGCCGCGCAAAGCCCGCAGGCTGGGCAAGCTTGCCTTGATCGGGGCGGGGGGTGTTGGCGGCAATGTCGCGCATCTGGCGGCGATGGCGGACATGGCGGATGAAATCGCGCTGATCGACATCACTCCGGGATTGGCGGCTTCGACTGCGCTGGATCTCAATCATACCTCCGGTATCACCGGTGCGCGGGCCCGATGTGTCGGTGGCGAAGCGATGGATCTGGTGGCCGGGGCGGATGTGGTCGTCGTCACGGCCGGACGAGCCCGCCGTCCGGGCATGACACGTGCCGATCTGATCGATGTGAATGCCCGCGTGATCCGACAGTCGGCCGAAGCGATCCGGTCAGCCGCGCCTGATGCCATCGTGATCGTGGTGACCAACCCGCTGGACGAAATGACGGTCGAGATGCTGCGTGCAACAGGTTTCCCCCGCGAACAGGTTTTGGGTATGGCAGGAACGCTGGATAGCAGCCGGTTTCGCAACGCGCTGGCGATGGCCGCGGGTGTCACGCCTGCGGACGTCGAAGCCTTCACGCTTGGCAGTCATGGGGACGAAATGGCCCCGATCCCCAGCCGCGCCAGGATCAAAGGCCGTCCGCTGGATGTATTTCTGACCCGCGAACAGATCGAAGCCTGTGTTCAGGATGCGATCACCGGGGGCGGTCAGGTGGTCGCGCTTCGGAAGTCAGGCTCTGCAACGATAGCTCCGGCTCATGCCTCGATCGAATTGATTGATCACATTCGGGGCGCGCGTACAGGCCCGGTTCCGGTCTCGGTCATGCTGCACGGGGAATACGGCATCGACGGTGTCGTGCTGGGCGTGCCAGCCCATCTGGGTGCAGGCGGATTGGTTGAGGTCGAGGAGCTGCGGCTGACCGCCGAAGAAAACGCGGCATTGCAAAACGCGGCCGAAGCGATCCGGGTGAGGCTGGGCCTGTGACCCTGCGTTTTTGGAAATCCGGCGGACGGTTTGAAGAGGTGGCCTCGTACTCTCGGGCCAAGCGCATCGGCCCCTTTGTCTGGGTTGCGGGAACAACGGCCATCGAGCCGACGGGCCGCATCCACGCGCCCGGGGACGTTGGTGCGCAGACCTTTTACATCCTGTCACGCATCGAGGACGCACTGAAAGAGGTTGGCGCCGAACTGCGACATGTGGGGCGGGTGCGCGCCTATCTGACCGATCTGTCCCAAGCGGGCGCGTTCGCTCAGGCGCATGGCGACGTTTTCAAGGGGATCGATCCGGTTCTGACCGCCGTTCAGGCAGGACTCACCCAGCCGGGGCTGATGGTGGAAATCGACGTAGATGCCGTGATCCACGATGAAAACGGCGAAATCAGCGGATTCTGAACATGAGTCTTCAAGAAAGGAATTGATCGAACCATCTTCTTGTGTACTGTATACAGAATACAAGAAGGCATAATGAGACACAGGGAGCTAATGTGATGATCAAGACAGCGCTGCTTAGCGGAACATGCATCGCGCTCATGGCCTCGGCGGCCGGAGCGGAAATCAAGGTAGGATTCATTGGGTCGCTTTCCTCGGACACCGGATTGTCAACGCTGCGCGGGGCCGAGATTGCGATTGAAGAGCTCAACGCAAATGGCGGCGTGATGGGCGAACAGATCGTTCTGGTCTCGGCAGATACC